>JASGGK010000008.1:0-117280 GCA_047605125.1 Luteolibacter sp. | reverse complement strand
TCGCGGTCATCGTAGGAAGAAAGGATCACGATTTTCAGATTCGGCAGAATCTGGCGGAGATCCGCGAGGACATCGAGACCGTCACGACGAGGTAAACCGAGATCAAGAAGCAGGAGGCCGGGGCGCTCGTTGGTGAATTTGAGCTTATCGAAAAGTTCGTCCGGGTGGTTGAAATGGTGGGAGCACTCGAGATCGGTTTCCGCTTTGAGCAGACGGCGGATTTGCTTCGCGAAGATTTCGTGATCTTCGAGAATCCAGATATTGGTAACGTCGGCTTTGGTGCTCATCTCGGGCAGGGAGTGAAGATGGGTTCGCGGGAAGAAGGTAAACCAGCAACGATGTCAGCAAGGCACCGGCCGGCAGTCCATTTTCGTGGAAATGCAACGCATCTGGCGTGAGTGTATTGGGAGTGTGAAATTTATCAATAAATTAATAATTAACTTTGATTGATATTTTAAAAGAGTGTTTGGTGTTTTAATAAATTATTGATTGTAAATGGGTTGATTTTTACTTCGGAGCTTTCAAGAAACGTTTCACGGATTCACGTTTCAAGCGAAGTTCCCGCCACTCGTTGACGAGGCGGCTGGCTTCGATGATTCCGCAGCCTGCGGGGAGCTGGATTTGGTTCCCGTGCCACCAAATCCCGCGAATGGCGACGATGGCATCGAAGTTCCCACGATCCCACAGGCCGAAGGGTGCGCCGAATTCGGCGGGGCAGTGGAGTCTTTCCCTCCATTTCAAAAGCATGCCGAGGGTGACGTCCGTACGGGGAAGGGGGCCGAGCGCGGGAGTGGGGTGGAGGCGTTCGATGATCTCATCGGGACTGCGGGCGGAGCTGAGCTCGACTTCGATGAGGGTGAGAAAGTGGACGATGGAGCCGAGATCGAGGATTTCCCTGGATCGGCGGGTGAGGTGGCCGTAGTCCAGCAGCTTTGAGACGAGGGTTTGGGCGACGTATTCGTGCTCGCGGATTTCTTTTTCATCCACTTCGAAAACATGGCGATCCTCGGTACGGGCGGTGCCGGCGAGGGCCATGGTTTGGAGGTTTTTCCCGTGAAGGGAGAATAGGAGCTCGGGGGTGGCTCCGCAGAATCCTTGATTTTTCTGGATCCAGCCGTAGGAATGAAGCGGCGGTTGTTGACGGGCCATGGCGGCGATCAGGAGGGAGCGCGGGTTTTCATCGCTTTCGGCGAATTCGGTCACGACCGGCACGGTTTTTTCAAAGAGGCCGCTGCGGATGGCGGCCATGATTTCCTGGAAAACATGGGAAAAGGGCACCGCATCCATGGAGTGCCACTGCCAGGAGTGGAATTCGGGGGTGGGTAGCTGTTCGATGAAACATTCCCGGCTGAAGATTTCCGAGCGGGCTGGGATTTTCCACGGACGAGCTTGTTTCAGGGCGAAATCCTGAACGTAAAAGGCGATTCCGTCCGCAGGTGGTGCGCTGGATTCTTCAAATGGGCCGTATCCTACGGCGATCGAGCCATCGCGGAGGCTTAACCAAGCCATTGATTCTGAAATCACATCCATGTTTCCGGGCAACGGTGGGTGAGGGATGAGCGGGCAGCAAGTGCGGAAGCCCGTAAAGGGGGGTCAAAACGCGTCCCGGATGTGATTGAGCCGTGGTTTTTCGCCATCGGACACCGTGATTTCAATGATATCGAAACGCCACGGGATCTCGCGCGTGCGGAGTCTTTTCAGCCAGGCGTTCGCGCCACGTTCGATGAGTGCTTGTTTGCTGCGGTTCACGGCATCGTAACCACGGATTTTTGCGCCTTCCGTCCGGGTTTTCACTTCGATGAAAAGCAGCAGTTTTCCGTCCTGAGCGATCAGATCGACTTCGCCTTGATGCGGCCCGCGGAAGTTTTTCGCGAGAATGCGTAGCCCTTGGCCACGAAGATACATTTCGGCGACTTTTTCCCCGTAATTTCCCAGCCACCGGCGGGTTTGCGGTTTTCCATCAGGCGTCGCCAGATGACAGGGTGAGTTGAGCGACCGGCTGAAACGTCTGACGATGGTGGCGACAAGCGCCGTGAATCCGAAGATTTTCAAGGTGTTCCTTCGTGCCATATCCCTGATGGCGGGCAAAGCCATATTGCGGAAACTCGCGGTCCAACCGCTCCATGTGGCGATCCCGGCTCACCTTGGCGATGATACTGGCGGCGGCGATGGAGAGCGATTTTCCATCGCCCTTGACGATGCCGTCATGAGGATAATGGAAATTTTTGATCGGCAAGCCGTCGATCAGGCAGTGATCCGGTTTTTCCCGGAGGCCGTCCAAGGCCCGCCGCATGGCCAGATGGGTCGCACGGAGGATGTTCAATTCGTGGATTTCCTCGACGGTGGCAAATGCCTGATGCCATGAAACGTGTTTGTTTTCCGTGATTTGCTGAAAAAGGATATCTCGTTTTGTTTTAGAGATTTTCTTGGAATCATCCAGTCCTTCGCAATGAAACGAGTTGGGTAAAATCACTGCCGCAGCGGAAACCGGACCTGCCAAAGGGCCTCGTCCGGCTTCATCCACGCCTGCGATCAAAAGTAGACCGCGCTTGCGCAGGGCTTTTTCAAAAGTCATGTCAGGCATGCGGCTCAGTGCATGCGATAACGGTCGCGGCTGTCGAACATGGAATTGCCCATGCTGCCAAAAAGTTGGGTGGAGATCACGGTTCCATCGGCTGCGGTGACCGAGCCGACGCCGGTGTAATCCCAAGAGTTCACCATATTTTGTTGGTGTCCTTTGGAGTTCACCCAAAGTCGGGTGACGACGGAGGCGGGATTCGGGCCGCCACCATTGGAGGAGGCGACGTTTTCGGAAAGATACGGCATGTTGTATTTTTCCCGAGCTACCAAGCAGCGGCTTTCGAAGCCCATGTGGCTGACGGTTTTACCGTAAAGGCTGAATTCCCCGCGATGTTTCAATAGATATTCGCAATGTTGCTGGGCGAGTTGATCGAGACCCGCATGGCGCACGAGATTGGTGGTGCCTTGGGAGCGGCGATACGTATTTACCTCATTGAAAATTTGGCTTGAGAGACCGGGGGAGCCTCCTCTGAAGGAGGAGGAAACCGGCATGCTCGTCACTTTCGTCGGCACTGATGACGTTGAGCAGGACGTGAGTGAAGAAAGAACGGCGATTGCGGAAAAAACAAAGGCAGCGCCGCATGAGCATCTTTTGGCGGGGGAGATCATGGGTTCGAAACATACATAGTAAATTTCAAAGGTAAAGATTTTTTGAAATAAAAGTCACTTTTATTTCAAATGTATGCTGTATTGTAAGTTTTCCGTCTCAAAATCGGACTTTGATATGGGGTGTTTTGAAAATAATTATTCACTTTGGCTCTTCGTCACAAATAGAGGCAACCACCCGCCGAGCCATGCTTTCCCCCTCCGCCCGTCCGCTCATCAGGCCGTCATAGAGCCGCCCCACATGCACCGCCAGTTCCTCGATCGGCTGATTGGTGGCAGCTGCGATGTCACCGGTCATTTTCAGCCCCTTCCCGGTGGAAAGCGCCCCTTTCGTTAGCGTTTCGAGCGTGATCGACGCCTGCACCACTCCGGGCAGATCAAACGGCGTGCTCGCCCCGAAAGCGGAAAGCTCCTCCATCCGCTTTTGAGCCGCCTCGGTGGAGCCTAGCAGCACTTTCATCTGCGCCTCGAAAGTCTCGAACCTTCCCGCTTCATCGAGAGCCTTCTTGAGCCCCAGCCCTGCCGCGTCGGCACCCACCAGCCCGACTTTCGCATTGGAAACGGATTGCTTCACCCGGTCCATGGAGCCGGAAACTTCCTTCCGCCATTTCCGCACCGCATCCGCCGCCGCCTGGAAGCCACGGCTGAAGCTGCCGTCCAGCATGGAGAGTTCGGTCTTGATTGTCGCCGCCATTGTGTTACCCGTTTGTCATGCTTATTAATTCGGCATTTAAATAGTATCAATGAATGAAATGCTATGACCTTTTCCATGGCAACACGTGATGTTCGAAAAGAGCGCCCGGAAGTGATTCAGGAACTCCGCCAGCGGGCAGTGGAACTCAAGACTCAAGGATTCACTCACGGCGCCGTGGCCGGGATGCTCAATGTTTCCGTATCGGCGTCACGCCTCTGGTGGAAAATATATCAAGACGGTGGTTCCTCTTCATTGACGCTTGGACAGCGGGGGCGCCCCACAGGTGCCTGCCGGGTTCTCGACCAAAAACAGGAAAAAATCGTGATCCGAGCCATCACGGACAAAACCCCTGAACAGCTCAAGCTGCCCTTCGTTCTCTGGACCTCTCCGGTCGTCCAACGCTTCATCCACGAACGCCTCGGTATCCTGCTGCCCATTCGGACTCTGCGTCTTTATCTGAAGCGTTGGGGCTTCACCCCGCAACGGCCGAAGAAAATCGCTTACGAACGCCCACCGGGGGAAGTGCGCAAGTGGATGGAAGAAACTTATCCCGCCCTGGCGAAACGCGCAAAATCAGCAAAAGCCGATATTTTATGGGGAGATGAAACAGGGATCAGCAATCAGGACCACTCCGGACGCGGTTACTCCCCGGTAGGGGTGACACCGGTAGTCCGGGGAATAGCGCGTCGAGCCACCACCAGCATGATCTCCGCCATAGGCAATCGCGGCGACATGCGATTCATGATCTACAAAGGGGGACTCAAGGCAGACACCTTCATTCGTTTCCTGGGTCGTTTGATTCAATCAGCGAAGCGCAAAATTTTCCTCATTGTCGATAACCTGCGGGTGCACAAGGCGATGAAAGTGCGGGAATGGGTCGGAGCAAGATCCCATCAAATCGAACTCTTCTTCCTGCGACCATACAGTCCGGATCTCAATCCGGATGAATACCTCAATAACACGATAAAAGCCCAGTTGCGCAATCACCCCGTAGCGGCAACGCACACCGAGTTGAAAGCACGCTTGGGATCGAAGATGAAATCCAACCAGTGCAGACCCGATTTAATCCGCAGCCTGTTTAGGCGCCCCAGAGTGGCTTACGCCGCGTAATGAATTAGATAGTATTTAAATGCCAGATTAATAACATCAAGATGTTTTCAGATGGAAATATTTCAACTTTTGACGGATTTACCCCCAGATTGACGGTTACAGAGGCTCGCGCGGAGATGATGAAGTGGCTACCCTTTTCCGCAAATGGAAGAACCGAAGCAGATCTGACCGCGTATCTGAAGAAAGTAGAGGCCGACGACATCGACTTTGATGATCCTTATCGCGGGGATCCAAGTGGGTGTGGAATCGGATGGAGAGAGCCTGGCAGGGAAACCAAAGGAGGCGGACCTGATTGCAGCGTATGGTTCCGTAAATCGTTGAGTGAGACGCATCCGTTGAAGCTTTATTTTTCCTTTTCATGGAGGTTGAATCGTCCAAGTAAAGAGGCCAGATCATACCGAGTCCCCATTCCGCCGCCACCCGGCTACGAACACGTCTCGATGGAGGCACCGGAAAACTTCGGCCCCGATAGCATGGATGACATTCTGCGTTCGCAAGGCGTGGACATCGGCGAGTCCCGCGAAAAGAGGCGAGTATATGACGAAGCCAAACAGGAAGCCACAACTGAGCGAGCCGAGAAACCTCGGACTGAGATTGTGAGCAAGCTAACCGATGGCACCACGGAGAAATCAGCGCCTTTCCCGTGGTGGCTCATCGCAAGTTCTGTTGCCATTTTCGTTCTAGTGTCCTGTCAGGCTATTGTTTTGCAGAAGTTGGCAGTCTTTTCCAAAATCCTGTCGGCGCTTGCAGTCCAGACAAACGGCTTTGATTCGGCATTGTGGGCATCGAGGTATTCTTTGATCGATGTGACGAGCTTTTCCACGCTCAGGAAGTTGCCACGCCGGATTGCTTCGTTGGTGATCAGGGCGAAAAACCTTTCCACCTGGTTGAGCCAGGATGCATGCGTCGGCGTGAAGTGAAGATGCCTGCGGGGGCGCTTGACCAACCACTTCATCACTGTCGCGGACTTGTGGGTGGCGTAGTTGTCCAGAACCAGATGCACTTCCTTGCCTGCTGCGACTTCCTCCGCAATATGGGTTTCGATGCTTTTGAGAAAAGTGATGAACTCCTTGGCCCGATGCCGGGGATAGCACTTTCCGAGAACTTTGCCGGTCTTCACATCCAGCGCGGCGAATAACGAGGTGGTTCCATGACGGTGGTATTCCGGCGTATGCCCTTCAGGTTTGCCGGGGCGCATCGGCGGCACGGGCTGCGAACGCTCAAGGGCCTGGATCCGGCTTTTCTCCTCAACGCATGGCACGAGGGCGTTTTCGGGAGGACTCATGTAAAGGCCCGCCAGATGCGTGAGACGCTGTCAGGTGGGATGCCCGTCTTCTTCGCCATCTTGCGGGTGCTCCAGTGGGTGGCACCCTTGGGCTTGGAGTGAAGCGTCTTTTCGATCAACGCCTCGATCCGGTCATCTCCGATCCTCCGGGGCGGTCCGCTCCGCGGAAGGTCGCTGATCCCATCCAAACGAAGTTGGCCGAAGCGCGAGCGCAAGGAACCAATCGTGGCCGCACAGAAGCCGATCCGCTCGGAAATGACTTTGTTGGAAAACCCTTCTGCCATCAGCAAAACGGACTTCGCTCGTTTGACTTCAGCCGCTGGAGCGCTCCGTTTCGCGGAGAGCTTCTGAAGAAAATCCTTCCCGGTTTGACTGAGTGAAATCCGGATCACAGGGCGTCCTGTTCTTGCCATGAAAGGAGAATATCCTCCCTTTTACTTATTAAAGAATTAATCAAACAGGACACTAGGAGTGGAAATCCACCTGGTTAAAAAATTAGCAGATCTGTGAAATCAGTTGTTAAAATAACTGATATGTATTAACTTAAAAAAAATCTAACGATAATGTCGCTGCTGTTGTTGGGTATTCCCGAGTAGGATCCATTTTTGGCGGATCCGGCGGTTTCTACCGCGTGGGATAAGGCGTGGGATAAGGCGTGGGATAAGGCGTGGAGAGGGATCGATCTGCCTGCCAGGCGCTGAAAAGAGAGCACTGATGGTTCATCATTTCGGCGCTGCGGCGATCCGGTCTCCCAAATAGATCTGATAGTCCTTAATGCGGCCGGTGGCGTCCTGATCCGAGCCTTGACGCGGAGTGTAGATGAAACCGGAGATGTTTTCGGCGCGACCCAGATCGAGCGTGAGCCAGTGTGGGTGAGATCCGCCTTTGGATCGTGATTGCCAGAAGTTTGCGGTTTGGCCGTCGATGGCATTTCCGGCGTCGCCTGCTGCGTCGGAAGTTTCCTCATTGCTGACGCCGACGATGGTCCAGTTTTGGGAACTCAAGGGAGCGCCGTTTTCACCGAGTAGAGAAAGATCGGCGATGGAAGCGATCGGCTTTCCGTCTTGGGAATTCAGCGCTTCGATCATGAAATAACGGGCACGGACAGGAGCGTTGGGGTGTACTTTGCGGGTGGCATCGCCTTGCGGGAATGTGCCTTTGGAAACAGGCTCACCCACAACGCGAAGGCGCGGGATGGTGGTGTTTTTAACGAGCGTATCGAGTTCCGGCCGAAGCTGGTCGAGGATCGGTTTTTCCAACCCGGAAAGGGTGATTTCCGTGGGGCGGATGAGATCGAGGACGATGCATTCGTTTTTCCCGGATTTCAGCCACGCGCCGGGCATGAACAGGGTTTGTTGCGGTCCGATGTTCCAGAAGCGCCCGAGGTTATGGCCATTGATCCAGACCATGCCTTTGCCGAAGGGGCGCATGTCGAGGAAGGTGTCACCGGTTTTTGCGAGATTGATTTCAAAGCGATGGAAACCCGGTGTGGTGTGAGTGGGGGCCGCGTCTTTGGCAAGGGGAGTCGCTGGAGAGCCGTAAGTGAGATGACCGAGTTGCGCGCCATCGAGCGGAAGGGAAACCATTTCCCAATCGCGCAGTTCCTGGCCGCCGAGTTTCACGGGGCCGCGCAGGCCTTTGCGGTCGTGGACTTCCTTGCCGAAATTCACGCGCCCCATGGCTTCGACGAGGATTTCGAGAACTGCGTTTTTTTTACGAGCCGGGAGTTTCACCGAAAAGGCGCGGGAGCGGCGATCGAATGCACCGATGCGCTGGCCATCGAGATACGCGAGGCCGATGTCATTCACGGCATCCGTCCGCAAGTCAGCGGCTGGACCAGCGGGGACGGTCGTGCGGTAAAGGACGAGGCCGTAAGGTTGATCGAGCTTTTCAAAATTCAGCGGCTGCGGCGAACGCACGGCTTCCGGCTGGTGATCGAGCAGAGGGGAAAAGCCTGAGGATTTCACGTCGGAGAATGAAATAACGGGCAGCGCGGCGGGTGGCTCGGGAATGGTTTCTCCGGGATTCAGGTAACGGGAAAACAGCTCGCGGGTTTTGAAAAACTTGTCGGTCGTCCAGCCTGCTTCGGTGATCGGCGCATCGTAGTCGTAGGAGCTGGTATCCGGCTTGAACGGGCGATCCGCGCCCGGGCTGAAGCCGAACGAGGTGCCGCCATGCGCCATGTAAATCGAGAAAGACGCTTTCATTTTCAGCATCGTTTCCAGATCGCGCAGGTAGCGGCCCGTATCTCCCCGGCGGTGGGCCGTGCCCCAGGTATCGAACCAGCCGGGATAGAATTCGCCGCTCATGAGCGGGCCCTTCGGCAGCACTTCGCGGAGCGCCTTGAAAGCGCCTTCGGGATTCGAGCCGAAATTCACCACGGGGAAAAGATCGTCGCGGAATCCGTTCTTGAGTTTGCTAACAGGGTTGCACGCGAAGAGTGGAACGTCGAATCCGGCATCGAGCAAGGTCTTGCGGATTTCGCCCATGTAGGCGGTGTCATCGCCGAAAAAGCCGTATTCATTTTCCGCCTGTACCATCAGGATGGGACCGCCATGGGTGACTTGCAGCGGGGTGAGGACGCGGCCGACTTCCTTCAAATACCGGCGTGCGGCTTCCAGGAAACGAGGATCGCGGGTGCGGAGCTGGATGTCGTCATGTTTCAACAACCACCATGGCAGGCCGCCCATTTCCCACTCGGCGCAGGCGTAGGGACCGGGCCGGAGAACGACCCACAGGCCTTCTTCCTGAGCGATTTTACAGAACTCCGCAATGTCCGCTTGGCCGGACCAGTCGAAGGTGCCTTCGCGCGGCTCGATTTGATTCCAGAAAAGATAGGCGCACACGGTGTTGAGCCCCATGGCGCGGGCCATTTGCAGGCGATGACGCCAGTATTCTCGCGGGACACGGGCCGCGTGGATTTCTCCGCAGCGGATGACGAACGGCTTTCCATCGACGAGGAAATCGTCCGCTCCGATCCCAAACGTGTGCTGCGCAGGCGTGGCGGCGTGCGATGCGAAGCAGGTGAGCAAGGTCAGGCCGAGAGCGCAGAGCGCGGCGAGCGGTTTCATGGGGCTGGCGGAATTACGGTTTGCCGTAGGCCTTTTTCACGCGCTGGTATTCCTCGCTGCTGAGTGAGAGTGCGGAGCCGTGGCGGAAGCGGAAAGGCAGGGTAATATCGGGTGCGGCGGTGAAATTTCCGCTGGAGAGATCATCGGTGACGAAGGGATGATAGCCGCCGCGTTTCGCGTAAGCATCGAGCATGAGGCACCAGGTGGCGGGCTTGCCGTTTTCAGCAGGCTTCAGCATGAAGCAGGTGGGGCCTTCGTAGCCTTTGAGCTGGGTGAGGGTGAAGTTCGGCACTTCATTCCAAGTACCGGTGACGCTGTCGCTCACCTCCATGGTGATGGCTTTGAATTTCTCATCCTTGGTGAAGCGGTAGTATTTTCCGTTTTCGGCATGGACGATGTCGGTATCGATGATGGTGGTGGGTTTCTCGATGTAAACGAAGGGCGGGCTGAAGGTTTTAAAATCCGTCGTCCATGCACCGTAGATGCGCTGTTTGGCGAAGTTGTCGGCCTTCGAGGTGGATGCCCAGTAAACGAGATAGCGCTTGCTGGCGGAATCATAGATCGCCTCCGGAGCCCAGGTGCAACCGGCTTCGGCGGGGGCGACTTCGACGAGGCGCGGCTCGGACCATTTTACCAAGTCGGTGGATTCCCAGATGAGAATCGAGCGGCTGCCTTTTTCCGCGGCGCGTTTCCAACCATGATTCAGGAAAATCGAGAGATCGGTGGCGATGATGTAAAACTTTCCGTCTTCCGCACGGAGGATGTAAGGATCGCGCGCGCCCTTTTCTCCGATGTTGCTTTCAAGAACCGGCTGCTTCTCATTGAGAGCTTCCCACTTGCTGCCGTCCTGGCTGAGACCGAAGTAAATCTGCTCGCCTTTTTGGCTACCTTCGCTGTCGAAGGTGACGAAGAGATAGCCGCCGTTTTCGGCAGCCAGCGCGGTGCTGGCGATGAGCGGGAAGAGGAGTGAAAGAAATCGTTTCATGGAGTTTTGATAAAACTAAAGATTCAGGATGGTTACGATGAAGTGCCGAACACTCTTACGGCGGACTCATTTGGATCGGTTTGATGGTGCCGTCTTCGTTGTAAGTGAGCGGCTCGACGCAGACGCGGCGTTCCCATGTGCTCGGGCCGGCGACATGATAGAAAAGATACGGCTGGCCTTTGAATTCGGTGATCGAGCCGTGGACGTTGCCGGATTTGTTATCGATGATCTCACCTTTGAGTTCGAACGGGCCGAGCGGGCTTTTGGAAGTGCTGTAAAGCATGACGTTTGCCTGCGATTTCTTGCCTTTAGGGCGAGTCGGGTAGCTGGCGTAGTAGAGTCCGTTGTGTTTGTGGAGCCACATGCCTTCATAGAATTTCGGCATGTCGATGATCTGTAACGGACCATCGCGAGTGATCATGTCTTGCTTGAGTTTCACGACGCCGAGCTGACGTCCGCCGCCGACGTAGAGGTAGGCTTGGCCGTCGTCATCGATGAAGACGTTCGGATCTATCATGTATTTAATGCCCGCTTCGTTTTTTTTCACGAGCGGTTGATCGAGCGCATCTTTGAACGGATCCGTCGGTGAGTCTGAAACGGCGACGCCAATCTGTCCGCCAGCGGTGAAGTGGAAGTAGTATTTTCCATTCCGTTCGATGCAATCGGGTGCCCACGCTTCTTCCTTAGCCCAGAAGATATTTTCCAAACTGAAAGCGACGCCGTGATCTTGCCAGGTTTTCAGGTCATCCGATGAAAACACGTGCCAGTTTTTCATCTGCTTCCAATCGCGGGCACCTGCGCCGTCGTGGGAAGGGTAGAGGTAGAGTTTTCCCTGGATGAAGCGGGTCGATAGATCTGCGAAAAAGTCAGGCTGGATCGGCTTTTGCGCGTTCGCGGAAGCCATGCCGCAGATCGCGGTCAAGAAGACGAGGAAGTTGGCTTTCGTAAGGTGCATTGAAATAAGGTATAGCAGACTACTTCGGGGTGGAAGCGGGTGATTTCAAAATGGCGGATTGGAAAAATCCACCTGCGCGGCTGCCGGGTTTTGCGACGAAGCGGATGGTGATTTCGGATTTTCCACCGATGATCTCCGCTGGGATGGGATATTCCTCCGTGAAGAATTTACTGCGCGCATTACGATTGAGTTTCTGGGTGGCGATGACTTGGCCATTGGCGAGGATATCGAACTCGCGGTTCTCGTCATTTCCCCAATAGGTGCAGGCGAGAAGCTGCGGAACATCCGGCAGAACTTTCATGCGGAACTCGATGAAACCATCGGCCTCTGCGTCCCGCCATTTGCGGTCACGCATTTCACCGGTTTGGGAACGTTCCGCCGTGAGAGAATGATCGGCTTCCGGTTGTTGCTCGCCGAAGATGATGGAATCGACGGTCCGGGCTGCTTCCGCCTGGCGTTTCTCTTCCGCTGCTTTGCGGGAGGCTTGCAGTTTTTCCCAATCCCCTTCGGAAACCACATCCCAATAGACATTGTAATAGCGATCCGTGAGCGAATGAAACGGCCGCAAGGTGATGTCTTGAGGGCGGGCGGTCCCAGCGATACGGAAGGAAAGTTTTTCGTTAGGAATCAGCTTGATCGAAGGCAGGATGTCATCGCCTTTTGCGCCGATCAAAGCCGGGACTTCCACCGGGCGGTCATTGACGCGCGAGAGTTGGTCTTTGAGAAATGCCTCGGGCGCAGCGCCGAGATCTCCCGCGAGGACCAAGGGGCCGTAGAGGAATGCGATTTTCCGTTCATTGCCTTCCAGGGTTTCCGCATGGAGTGCCATCGGCAGAGTCATGCGCAGGGTGTCGCCTTTTTTCCAAGTGCGGGTGACGGTGGCGAAACTTCCGGCCTTGGCATCTACGGTAAGTGGCTGGCCATTCAAGGTGAAAACCGGTGGAGCAGAAAGCCAGGCGGGGCAGCGGAGATGAAGGATCAGCGGGCTGTCAGGAGCGGCATCGATGATGAATTCGGTGGCCGCTTCCAAAGGGAATTGGGTTTGCTGACGGAGTTTCAAGCCTTTGTCCTGCCAGTTGAGAACGGAGGGAATGAAGAGATTGATGTAAAGGGAATCGGCGTTGTGAAAGTAGATCGCTTCACCGTATTTCGTGTGGTTTTCCATGCCGCTGCCGACACAGCACCAGAAGGAATCGTGAGGGGTGCTGAAGACTTTATAAAGCCCCGGCGCGAGCGAGACGAAGTAGGTGAACATCCCGGTCTTCGGTTCCTGTGAACCCAGGATGTGATTGTAGAGCGCGCGCTCGTAGTAATCCGCTTTTTCGACGGATGGCTGCCATTCGAACAAATGCTCGGTGAGCTTGAGCATGTTGTAAGTATTGCAGGTCTCCGCAGTGGCGGGGCCGAGGTGCTGATGAGCTTTACCGACCGGGAAGAAATTTTCGCGATCGCTATTGCCGCCGATCACCCAGGAGCGATTTTTGACGACGAAGTTCCAGAAATTTTCCGAAATTTTCTTTCCGCGTTCGTCGCCGGTGGCTTCGTAATGGCGGGCCTCACCGATGATTTTCGGGATCTGGGTATTGGCGTGGTGATTGCTCAGATCATCCCGGCCTTCCGCGAGTGGATCGAGGATTTGCTTGTGGTAAAAGCGTTCGGAAACAGCGAGCCAACGCTTGTCTCCGTTGAGTTGATAGATTTGAACGAGCGATTCCGGCATGCCGCCGAACTCGACGCCGAGCATTTTCTGAAGCTCTTCCGGCGAGAGATTTTTCGTCACTTTATCGGTGAAAGCGGCGAGGCCGAGAGTGACTTCCTTTGCTTGATCGTTTTTGCCAAGCGTCCAGGCATCGATCAATCCCGCGAGGATCTTGTGCTCGGTGTACCAAGGCACCCACGATCCACCGGCGAAGTTGAACTTCCCGCTGAGGTTCACTTTTCCGGTTTCAAAGCTGCGCAGGGTGGCTAGCTCGGTCGGTGGCAATGCACCGATGTAGCCGTCACCGTAGGCTTTCTGGCACTCGGCCATTTCGGCGATGATGGTGTCGATGCGCTGCTTGAATCGCGGATCGCCGGTGGTCGAGTATTGCTGGGAAATGGCCGTCAGGTAATGGCCGAGCGAATGCCCGGCGATGCCTTTCATTTCCCAGCCGCCGTAGATTTCGCCTTTGGGTTTCAGCCCGGCGTAGAGGCGGGTGTTATGAAGCAGCCGATCCGGCTCAAGGCTGAGCAGGTATTTCACATTCAGCTCCATCGCGTCCTTGAACGGACTTTCGAGGAGCTGCACGTCTGCGAGCGGGAAGGTGCGGACTGCGGGTTCCGGCGCTGCGGCATACGCAGGCACGATGGCGAGCAGTGGAAGCAGGGTTTTCCAAATCATGGTAAAAAGCAGGCTGATGGTGGAAACGTCTCGCTAGTGAGCCGCCGTCTGTCGGGTACGCGTGATGGCTTTTTGCAGCACGATGAAAAGAAGCAGCAGCACGCCGATGGCGATGCGGGTCCACCACGTGTTCAGATCGCCCTGGAACATGATGAGCGTCTGGATGACTCCGAGGATGAGCACGCCCATCAAGGTGCCGGGAATGAAGCCGACTCCGCCGGTGAGCAGCGTGCCGCCGATGACGACGGCTGCGATGGCATCCAGCTCCAGCCCTGCGAATGAGGCCGGGTTTCCAGATTGCATGTAGAACGTGGCAACCACTCCTCCGAGTGCTGCGAAAAATCCGGCGAGGCCATAAACGCCGAGCGTCGTGCGGCCTACCGGAATGCCCATCAGTAAGGCGGATTGTTCGTTCGAGCCGATCGCGTAAACATTGCGGCCGAATTTCGTGTAATCGGCGATGATGGTGGCGATGACGACGGCGAGGACCAAGCAAGTGGCGGTGAATGGAATGCTCGCCTTCGGCGCGATCTGGATCGTCATTTCCCGAATCGTCTGGCTGAAAAACGGATGCTTGATGGCCAGGGATTCTTCACGCACCACAAAGGCGAGGCCGCGCATGAAGAACATGCCTGCTAGGGTGACGAGGAACGGCGGGAGCTTGAAGGTGCGGATGAGCCAACCTTGCAGCACGCCGAAGGCCGTGCCGACCACCAGCGCGATGCCGATAGCCGGCAACGGTGGCGTGCCGCTGCCGATGAGCACGGCGATCAGGATGGTGGTGAAGGAAATCACCGAACCCACCGAGAGATCAATGCCGCCGGAAAGGATGACGAACGTCGTGCCGATGGCCGCCACGCCGATGAAGGCATTGTCCCCGAAGAGATTGATCAGCACCCGCAGGGAGGCGAAGTTCGGATAGAGAACACAGCCTGCGATGTAGAGGGCCAGCAACACGGCGGAGGTGGCGATGAGTGGAATGAATTTAGGATTGATGCGGTTCATGCGGCCTCCTTTCGGGTGGCGGGCTTGCGGAGGCGGGCGATCCATGCGCGGGCAGGCTCGCTTTGCAGCAGGCAGACGGTGATAATAACGAGGGCTTTCGGCACGGGGGCGATGTCCGAGCTGACATTTCGTGCATACATGGTGGTGGTCAGGGTTTGCATCAGCACGGCTCCGACGAGTGAGCCGACGAGATAGAAACGGCCACCGGTGAGGGCGGTGCCGCCGATGACGACGGCGAGGATGGCATCGAGTTCCGCGTAAAGTCCGGCGTGGTTCGCATCCGCACTGCGGATGTTCGAAGCGGCGATGAGACCGGCGAATCCGGCGCACAGGCCACCGAAAACGTAGGTGGCGAATTTCACCCAGCGGGCATTGATACCTGCGAGGCGGCTGGCGGCTTCATTGTCGCCGACGGCTTCGATGAAAAGTCCGAGTGCGCCTTTCCGCGTCAGCGCGAGGGTGATGAAGAGCATGATCGCGACGAGCCAGCAGGTGAACGGAAGACCAGCGAAGGAACCGTTTCCGATATAAACCAGCGTGGGGTCATTGAAGTTCAGAATTTGCCCGCCGGTGATGAGCTGAGCCGCTCCGCGCCCGGCGACCATCAGGATGAGCGTGGCGACGATGGGCTGGATGCGAATGGTGGAAACGAGTACGCCGTTCCAGGCTCCGAGGCAGGTGGCGATCGCGATGGCTGCGGCGAAGGCGGCCCACGGTCCGTGAGAAACGGCGACTTGCGCCATGACTCCACCGGCGACGGCCATGATGGCTCCGACGGATAGGTCCACGCCACCGGTGGCGATGATCAGCGTCATGCCGAGCGAGAGCAGCATGATCGGTCCGCCGTAGTTCAGGATATCGATGAGCGTGCCATAAAGGCGGCCGTCACGGATTTCCACATGGAAGAAGCCGGGAGTGAAGAGGTGATTGAAGAGAAGCAGCAACGCCAAGGCCAGCAAGGG
Source organism: Luteolibacter sp. (assembly GCA_047605125.1). GTDB lineage: Bacteria > Verrucomicrobiota > Verrucomicrobiia > Verrucomicrobiales > Akkermansiaceae > Luteolibacter. The sequence continues at coordinate 101,647 of JASGGK010000008.1, read as the reverse complement.
CCAGAAGATGCGCTCCTTGCGGAAAACGACAAGCAGGCCAGACATGGCGAGCCAGAAGAGGATGGGAAAAAGTGTTTCGATCATGGTTGGGAAGTTCCTTCTGCCGTTGCGATGCGGCTCATGATGGCATCTTCGGTGATTTGTTCGCCGACGAGTTCGGCAAGGTGGCGGCGATCCCGCAGGACGGAGACGCGCTGGCTGCTGCGGACGATTTCTTCCAGCTCCGAACTGATGAAGAGAACGGCGAGGCCTTCTTTCCGCAGTGAGGAAATGAGTTTTTCAATCTCGGCCTTGGCTCCGACGTCGATGCCCCGGGTAGGTTCATCGAGGATGAAGAGCTTCGGCTCGGTGGCCAGCCAGCGGGCGAGGAGCACCTTTTGCTGGTTTCCGCCGCTGAGGTTTTTGATGAGTTGTTCGGCGTGCGGGGTTTTGATGTTGAGCGCCTTGATGAAGCGATCCGCGAGTTCGTTTTGCTTTTCGCGGGAAAGCTTGCGCCACGGGCCGCGACTGGCTTGCAGGGCGAGCGCGATGTTTTCGCGAATGGATAGATTCGGAATGATGCCGTCTTCTTTCCGGCTTTCGGAGGTGAAAGCGAGACGATGGCGAATGGCATCGCGGGGAGATTTGAAATCGACTTTTTTAGCATCGATCCAAAATTCACCGGAGTCCGCGCGGTCTGCTGCGAAGGCGAGGCGTGCGGTTTCCGAACGACCGGAACCGAGCAAACCTGCCAGACCGACGACTTCGCCGGGGTGGATTTTCAGATTGAATGGCGCGATCATTCCACGACTGCCCACGTTTTTCATTTCGAGGAATGGCGTGGTGTGGGAAGTCTCCAGCGGTGTGACATGCTGGTGCTCCATGGATTCGACTTCCTTCACATCTTTACCGATCATTTTGGCGACCAGTTCAAGACGGGGAAGGGAAGCGGTTTGGTATTCGCCGACGAGCTTGCCGTTTCTTAAAACCGTGATGCGATCCGTGACGGAGTAAACCTGATCCATGAAGTGGGTGACGAAAACGATGCCCATCCCATCATCGCGCAGCTTGCGGATGATGCGGAAGAGGTCTTCGCACTCGCTTTCATCGAGGCTGGATGTCGGTTCATCGAGAATGAGCAACTTCGCATCCACATCCATGGCGCGGGCGAGGGCGACCATTTGCTGGTTTGCGATGGAATAGGACGAGAGCTGGCGGGAAGGATCGAGATCGAGTCCGAGGCGCTCCAGCGCGGCTTTCGAGCGGCGGTGGATCGCTCCCCAGCGGATCATGCCGAAGGACGTCGGCTGTCTGCCGAGGCAGATGTTTTCAGCGACAGAGAGGTGAGGGATGAGATTTACTTCCTGATAGACGGTGCTGATGCCGGCGGCTTCCGCTTCCGTGGGGCTGTGGGGATGGATTTCCTTGGAATCGAGAATAGCGGTGCCGCCATCACGTTCATAGACGCCGGTGAGTACCTTGATGAGCGTGCTTTTCCCGGCTCCATTTTCTCCCATCAGTGCATGCACCTCGCCACGGCGGACGGTGAAGTCCACGCCATCAAGGGCACGCACACCGGGAAAGGATTTTACCAAACCCCGGATCTCGAGAATCGCTTCCTTTTCCATGATTCAATATTGGCGTTTTGGGAGTTCAGCAGCTGCTTTGGATTCATCGAAGACGCCTTCCTCCACGACGATGCGCTTCGGAAGTGATTTGCCTGCGACGACGGCATCCACGGCATCGAAGAGCTGCGGGCCGATGAGTGGATTGCACTCGACGGTGCAGTTGAGCTTGCCTTCTTTCATCGCTTCGAAGGCGGCTTTCACACCGTCGATGGAAACGATGGTGATGTCTTTTCCGGGTTTCAGGCCGGCGGCTTCGACGGCCTGGATCGCACCGAGTGCCATGTCGTCATTATGGGCGTAAAGCACGGTGATGTTTTTCGCATCGGGAGCTTTGAGGAAGGATTCCATCACTTCCTTGCCCTTGGCACGGGTGAAATCACCGCTCTGGGATTTCACGATTTTCATGTTCGGATGTTTCGCGATGATTTCCTCGAAGCCTTTTTTGCGGTCGATGGCTGGAGCAGATCCCGGAGTGCCGGTGAGCTCGGCGATCACGGCGGTGCCGCCGGTTTTTTCAGCGAGCCAAATGCCCGCGCGGCGGCCTTCTTCGGTGAAGTCAGAGCCAATGAAAGTAGCAAAGAGCGAGTCATCGCTGACGTCTACGGCGCGGTCGGTGAGGATGACCGGGATGCCCGCTTGCTTGATTTCCTGAAGGACGGGTTCCCATCCGGTTTCGACGACCGGGGAAAATGCGATCACATCCACACCTTGAGCGATGAAGGAACGGAGGGCTTTGATTTGGTTTTCCTGTTTTTGCTGGGCGTCGGAGAAGACGAGTTTGACGCCGCGTTTTTCAGCTTCGCCTTTGACGGAATCCGTGTTTGCGGTGCGCCAGGCGCTTTCGGCACCGATTTGTGAGAAGCCGACGCTGAGGTTGCCGCTGGCATCTTCTTTTTTCTGGCCGCAGCTGGTGAGGAGCAAACCGGACAATGCCAGTGGAGTGAGAATGCGAAATGGGTTTTTCATAATAAGTATGATTTGGTGATGGAAACGTGGAGTTCTAAAGGAATCTTTCTGGAATGGATAGGAAGTTTACGGTTGGCCATAGTAGGCGGTGGCACCGTGTTTGCGCAGGAAGTGCTTATCGAGAAGCGGCTGTTGCACGGGGGCGATGGCGGGATTGAGCTGAATCGCTTTCATGGCCATCTCGGCGACGATCTCGAGGGCAAAGGAATTTTCAACCGCCTTCTTGCCGCTCGGTCCCCAGACGAATGGACCGTGGCTGTAAACGAGCACGGCGCAGATTTCTTCCGGGCTGAGTGCGGGAACGGCTTTCTCGAATCGCTCGACAATGACGTTGCCGGTTTCCCATTCGTAGGCGCTTTGGATTTCTTCCTGCGTCATCGGGCGGGTTACGGGGACGCCGCCGTAGAAGTAATCGCAATGGGTGGTGCCGAGGCAGGGGATTTCACGGCCTGCCTGGGCGAAGGCCACGGCATTTCTCGAATGCGTATGAACGACGGAGCGAATACCTGCGAATGCCTGGAATAAACGACGATGCGTCGGTGTGTCCGAGGAGTAGCGCAGGTTTCCTTCAAGTGTTTTCCCGTCTTCAATGGCGACGACGACCATGTCTTCCGGCTTCATCGTGGTGTAATCGACGCCGCTCGGTTTGATGGCGAAAACGCCGCGCTCGCGATCGGCGACGCTGACGTTTCCGAAGGTGAGATCGATGAGCTTGAACTCAGGTAACAGAAGATTTGCCTCGTAGCACTCTTCCTTGATTTCGCGATAGCTGCTCATGGAAATTACAGGCGGCCGAGGCCCGGTGCGATGTGGTAGTAGATTTCGTTGTTGCGGAGTTCCTGTTTGAACTCCCGGATCTTGGTGTCCGCATCGATGATGGCGACTTCGACGCCTGCGATTTCCGCGAGGTCTTCGATGTGCTCGGTGGTGACGGAATAGCTGAAGCCGGTGTGGTGCGCGCCACCGGCGTAGATCCATGCGCTGACGGCGGTTTTCAGATCCGGACGGCATTTCCACACGGCACGGGCGACGGGAAGTTTCGGCAAATCATGCGGTGGCTTGATGACGTCCACTTCATTCACGAGAAGGCGGAAGCGGTTGCCGAGATCCATCATGGCGACGTTGATCGCGGCGCCTGCGTGGGCATCGAAAACGAAACGGGCAGGATCGTCCTTGCCGCCGATGCCGAGCGGGTGGATTTCGATCGCAGGCTTGTTTTCAGAAATGGACGGACAGATTTCCAGCATGTGCGAGCCGAGGACGAGTTGTCCGTTCGGATTCAGCTCATAGGTGTAATCTTCCATGAACGAAGTGCCGCCCGGCAGGTCATCTGCGATGACTTTCATGGCGCGGACGATGGCCGCTGTTTTCCAATCGCCTTCACCAGCGAAGCCGTAGCCATCCGCCATCAGGCGTTGCACGGCGAGACCGGGCAGCTGGCTGAGGCCGTGGAGGTCTTCGAAGGTATCGCTGAAGCCGATGAAATTTCCTTCTTCGAGGAATGCGCGGAGGCCGAGTTCCTGGCGGGCATTGTAGCGCAGCGCATCGTGGCGCTCGCCGCCTTTGCGCAGGATGGCGGAAACGGAATAGAGTTCTTCGTATTCGGCGCAGAGTTTCGCAACGGCATCGTCGCTCACGTTTTTCATGGCGGCGACGAGATCACCGATGCCGTGGGTGTTTACGGAAAATCCGAACTTCGCTTCTGCGGCGACCTTGTCTCCATCGGTCACGGCGACGTAGCGCATGTTATCTCCGAAGCGGACGATTTTTCCGCCTTGCCAATCCGCCCAGGCGCGGGTGACGCGCATCCACGCGCCGATGCGATCCTGCACTTCCGAATCACTCCAGTGACCGACGACGACCTTGCGGCCGAGGCGCAGGCGGGTGTGGATGTAGCCGTGCTCGCGGTCGCCGTGAGCGGCTTGGTTCAGGTTCATGAAATCCATGTCGATATCCGCCCATGGCAGATCGCGATTGAATTGGGTCGCAAGGTGGAGCACGGGTTTGCGCAGTTGCAGCAGGCCGTTGATCCACATTTTCGATGGGGAAAACGTGTGGCACCAGATGGCGAGACCAGCGCAATTCGGGTTACTGTTGGCTTCCAGACAAAGCGCGCGGATTTCTTCCGGGCGGGTGAGGATCGGTTGGAAAACGAGCTTCAGCGGCAGGCCGCCGGAGGCGTTGAGTTCTTCGACGATCTTCTGGGAATTCGCCGCGACCTGGCGCAACGGGCCTTCGCCGTAGAGGTGTTGTGTGCCAGTGACGAACCAGATTTCGACTTGAGGGAGGTTTTTCATTTTAGATTAAAGCGGTGGCGTAAGGGTGTGTTATTTGAGCGGTCCATCGGCGACGGGCGTGCCGAAATTCGGAGTGCCGTCTGCATTCCATTGGAGGATCTGTGCACGGGTGGCGCGGTCGTGGTTTTTCAGGGGATCTCCTTCGATTTTTTCGTAGTTCCGGCTGTGATAGACCAGAATGTCGGTTTTTCCGTCCGGTGAGGTGGTGAAGGAATTGTGGCCGGGGCCGTATTGGCTGGAGGATGGATCGCTTTTGAAAACAGGCGTCGGTGATTTCTTCCAACTCGCCGGATCTAGCAAATCGGATTTTTCATCCGCTGTGAGCATGCCGAGGCAATATTCGGCTCCTGTCCCAGCGGCGGAATAGGTGAGAAAAACTCGGCCGTTTTTGACAAGAGCGGATGGTGCTTCATTGACCTCGAAACGCACTTTTTCCCACGGATATTCGGGGCGGGTGATGAGCACTTGTTTCCCGGAAATGGACCAAGGTGTGTCCATCTTCGCGATGTAAATGGCGGTGCCTTTTTTTACGTCTCCGCCGCCCTGCGCCCATGAGAGATAGCGGGTGCCATTGACTTTGAAAACGGTGGCATCGAGTGTGAACGATTCCCAGTTCATCTTGATCTGGCCTTTTTCCGTCCAGGTGCCGGTGAAGGGATCCGGCGAGGCGTTTTCCAGCACAAACATGCGGATGTTCCAGATGTTTTTCGCATCACCAGCGGCGAAATAAACGTACCACTTACCATCGATGTGGTGCAGCTCGGGTGCCCAGATGTAGCCGCTCATCAGGCCGCTGGCCGGACGTTTCCAGACGACGGCGGGAGTGGCGGAGGAAAGCCCGTCGATAGTTTTTGCCCGGCGCAGCTCGATAGCGTCGTAATTCGGCACCGTGGCGGCGAGGTAGTAATTGCCATCGGATTGCAGCAGGACTTGCGGGTCCGCGCGTTGCGGGACGATGGGATTCGTCCACTTCATTTCATCATCTGCGGAGGCGAAGGAAGTGAGGGCGATGGCGATGAAAACGGAAAATTTCATGGTGAAAATGCGCTTATTTTTCCGGTGGAAGATCGGTTCCTTCGGTGGTTTGCAGCACGCGTCTCATCGTGCCGTCGGCATTGTAGTAGAGGTAATCCACGCAGACCGAGCGGCGGAAACTGCCACCGCCATTCGGGGTTGGTGACATACCATTGTGATAGACGAAGTAATCGACGCCTTTGAAGTGGATGATGCCTTGGTGGATGGTGTTGCTGTTCGACGCGCCTTCGGAAAGCAGGCCGCGATAAGTCCACGGTCCTGAGAGCTGGGTGGCGGTGGAGTAGGCCATTTTTTCTGGAAATCCGGTGGCGTAGCTGAGGTAGAAAAGATCACCGCGTTTATGAATCCACGGAGCTTCGGTGAAGTTTTTCACCTGATCGTCCGGCACGATTTGGATCGGTCCATCGAACTCGGTCATGTTGGATTTCAGCTTCGCGTAGTAGCATTTTTGATTTCCCCAAAACAGCCATGCCTGTTCGCCATCGATGAACACCGTGGGATCGATGTCGTCCCAGGAAATCTGGGTGGCGGTGGTCATGTCATTGGTGACGAGCGCGGTGCCGCGTGCATCGACGAACGGGCCGGTCGGGCTAGCAGAAACACCGACGCCGATGGCCTTGCCGTGGTGGGTTTCATCATGGGTCAATGAGGCATACCAGTAGTATTTTCCATTGCGCTCGATGACTTGGGACGCCCAGGCATCGCCTTTGCTCCAGGCAAATGCCTTCGGCGTGAGAGGGGAGCCCTCGGATTTCCAGGTCTTCATGTCCTTGGACGAGTAGCAGAGCCAGCGCGGCATGCGGTAGCCCGCTTGCTTTTCGCTGCCTTCGTCCTGTCCGGCATAAATGTAAACGGTGTCACCGACGACAAGTGGAGCGGGATCCGCCGTGAAAACATTGGTGATGATCGGATTTCCCGCGTGGAGGAGCTGATAGGTGAGCGCGAAGGCTGAAACGAGAAGTGGGTTTTTCCAGGTCATCGTCTTATTGATGAGTGCGCTGTTTTAGGGTGATGAGGGCCTTCATCACGCTGGAGAGATCTGCGGATTTTGTGACGCCGCCGAAGGCATCGTGCAGGTTGCGGTAGAGCGCATAGAGCTCATGATAGATCGCCTGACGCTCAGGCAGTGGTGAATAACTGATGGGTTTTAAGGAAGTCATGGCTGCCTGAGCGCTGGCGAAATCTGGATGTGCTCCGGCGATCACGGCGGCGGATACCGCGCTGCCGAGGGCGCAGGCTTGGCTGGAGCCGCTGACGAGCATGGCGCAGCCGGTGATGTCTGCGTAAATCTGCATGAGCATCGGGTTTTTTTCCGCAATGCCACCGGCGCACACCACGCGCTCGACAGGCACGCCGTATTCGCGGATGCGCTCGATGATGGCGCGGGCACCGAAGGCGGTGGCCTCGATGAGGGCACGGTAAATTTCCGCTTGGGTGGTGTGGAGTGTCTGGCCGAGTAGTAGACCGGTGAGCATCGGATCAACGAGGATCGTGCGGTTTCCATTATTCCAATCCAGCGCGAGCAAACCGCTTTCACCCGGTGCGAGGTGTGAGGCTTCCTCGGTGAGCGCAATGTGGGTGGCTCCATCGCCTCCGCAAACATGCTCGACCCACCATTTGAAAATATCGCCGACGGCACTTTGTCCGGCCTCGATTCCATAATAGCCGGGCAAAATCGCTCCGGGGACGATGCCGCAGATTCCGGGAATATCGGCGACGGTTTTACTCGCTGGCACCACCGCGCAATCGCAGGTGGAGGTGCCGATGACTTTCACGAGCGTGCCTTCGTCCACCCCGCAGCCGATGGCTCCGTAGTGGACGTCGAATTCACCGATGGCGATGGGAATACCTTGTGGTAGGCCGAGTTTTCCTGCCCATTCGGCGCAGAGACTTCCTGCGGAAACGGTGGCGTCGTGCGCTTGATCGTAGAGGCGATCAAGGAGATCGGCGAGCTTCGGATCGAGCAGCGAGAGGAATTCTTTATCCGGCAGGCCATTCCATTCGTCGCTATAGAACGCCTTGTGACCCGCAGCGCAGATACCGCGTTTCACGGCTTTCGGATCGGAAATACCCGCGAGCACGGCGGGGACGAAATCGCAAAGTTCCACCCAGCTGTAGGCAGCATCGAAAACATCGGGAGCGACTTTTGAACACTTCCAGATTTTGCTCCACCACCACTCGGAGGAATAGGTGTTTCCACATTTCGCGATGTACTGAGGGCGGTGCGCTGCGGCCAGCTCCGTGATGCGAGCGGCTTCTTCGTGGCTGGTGTGGTCCTTCCACAGCCAGCATTGGGCGGCGAGATGATTTCTCCACTTTTCGTGCGATGCGAGCGGCACGTTGTTTTCATCAACGGGAATCGGGCTGGAGCCGGTGGAATCCACGCCGATGCCGACGATTTGATCGGCGGAAAATCCTGGGATTTTTCCAGCTTCCGCAAGTGCCTGACGTACCGAACCTTCCAGACCGAAGAGATAATCCCCCGGATGCTGGCGGGCGAGATGGTGATCGCGCGGGTCCAGCAAAATTCCTTGCTTGCCGCTGGGGTAGTCGATCACGCCGACACCCAGTTCACTGCCGTTGGCAACATCCACAATTAGTGCGCGGACGGAGTTCGTCCCGTAATCGATTCCAAGAGAAAATGGCATAAGGTTTTTGAAAACACGAAACTGACGGGGATTTTATGTTACTGTAAACTTTCCTGAAACTTGACAGTAATATCTTGGAGGAGTGTCCTTTGAACCCAACTTAAGAACCCAAGTTATGCGCAAGATTTCAATGCTTGATGTGGCAAGGGAAGCCGGTGTTTCCAAAAACACGGTTTCCCTCGCGCTGAGAAACGACCCCCAAATTCCGGCTTCCACGCGTCAGCGGATTTCGGAAATCGCGGATCGTCTCGGATACACCCGAAATCCCACCGTCGGCCAACTAATGGCGGAATTGCGCACGGGTGTGGCCACGGGCCATCAGGCAACCTTGGCGTTGATCAATGCGAATACGGATCCTGAAGCCTTCAAAAATCACCCGACAATCCCTAACTACATAGCAGGTTGTTATCACTCGTCGTCGCGCCAGGGATACAGCCTGGATGAATTCTGGCTGCACGATCCTGAATTGGATGGCCAGCGTCTGGTGAGAATCATGCGCGCTCGGCGCATCCGCGGTGCGATCATCACCGGACTCATGAATCACAATCAGCTTCCCGAGCGCTTCAAGGAACTTTGGGAAACCTTTCCCTGCGTGGTGACAGGCGTGCGCACCCGCGCACCCGCCCTCTCATTCAGCTGCGTGGATCACCACATGCTGGCGATGCGTGCTTTTGAAAAGGCGATCCAGCTCGGTTATTCACGCCCGGCGCTAGTGCTGGATGACGTGATCGATTATCTGGTGCAGAGGCGGTTTTCCGCAGGCATCATGATTGCGCAAATGGCTTTGCCGGAAGCCCGGCGCGTCACGCCATTCTACGATGTGATCGCTTCACAAAAAAATCCCGAGCGTTTCCGGCAATGGTTGAAACAAGAAAAACCGGATGTCATTCTAACGCTGTATCATGGCGTCGAACGCTGGTTGAAGGATGCCGGATACAAGGTGCCTGATGACATCGGCTTGATCCAACTTGAGCATCGCAAGGACCACCCGGATTGGTCGGGAATGGATCAGCACAATGATAAAGTCGGCGAAGCTGCGGTGGATATGCTCATCAGCATGCTCCACAACAACGAATGCGGCGTTCCTGCATTCCCCCGTGCCACCTTGATCGGCAGCACGTGGGTGAATGGAAAGACCGTGGTGTCAAAGGAACCTGCTGGCAGTAAGCCGAAGTAGAAATTATTTCCTACTGCATCGTCAGATAAACAAAAGGCACGTTTAATGCTTGATATTTCCCATGCCCAAAACCCTTGCCTCCCTCACACTGACTGCCGTTCAAAAAGCCGAACTGGAGGGCTTGGCTCGCTCGCGAACCGGAGCGGCCAGTCTTGCCTTGCGTGCGAAAATGATGCTTTGCTGCGCCGACGGCCAGTCCAACCGCCGAATTGCATCGGGCTTCGGCGTCAAACCTCATGCCGTTGGGATGTGGAGGAAACGCTTCGAGCTGGAGGGAGTCGCAGGGCTTCGCGACGCGGAACGCTGCGGCAGGCCCCCCACGATCACCGCCGCTCTGAAGCGGAAAATCGTCCACACCGTTTGCCGCAAACCTCCCAAGGGCCTCGGGAGGTGGAGCATTAAAGGGGTCGGACCAGAATGGCACTAACTTAAGGAAACGCTGAATAAAACGCCTTTTCAAATTTCCGGGCCGGAATAGGGCTGGTTTGCATGACCGTTGACGGGCTGTTAGCAATCCGAACGCCCTTTCCCGCAGCGACTTACGCAGATCGGCGCGACGCCATGACCAAGTTCGCCAGCCCGAATAGAACCTGCAACTGGTGGTGATTCTTGGTCAGTCCCCGGTAGCGGACTTTCCGGTGTTTGAAGAGATTCTTGATGATGTGGAAAGGATGCTCGACCCGTGATCTCAGGGACGATTTGCCGTGCTCCTCTTCCTTAAGCCGCTCCTTTTCCGAGCCCTCTTCCATGCCGTGGACTACGGTGCGTTTGCGGGCCACCTGCCAGTCGATCCGGCCTGCCGGATCCACTCGGATCACTTCCTCCCGCTTCTCGATCCCGATGTAGCCCGCATCGGCATGCACTTGCACTTCGCCGCCGTGCGGCAGGCCGGCTGCTTGCGAGATGTCGGAAACGTTGGCCGCTGTCGAAACCACCGTGTGCACAAGCCCGCTATCGCGATCCGCCCCGATGGGCGCTTTCATGCCGAAATACCACTGGTTGCCTTTGCGGGTTTGGTGCATTTCCGGATCACGCGTCTTGTCCTTGTTCTTTGTCGAGGGCGGCGCGTGAATGATCGTGGCGTCCACCAAAGTGCCCTCGCGCATGAGCGGTCCGCGCTGCTCCAAGTGCCGGTTGATGGTTTCAAAAAGGATGGCACAAAGGTCGTTCCTCTCCAATAAATGCCGGAACTTTAACAGGGTGGTGGCATCGGGAACCGGATCGGAGGCAAGTTGGATGCCAAGGAAGGAGCGCATCGCCTGGCTGTCATAAACGGCATCTTCCAAGGCCTCATCGGCAAGGCCATACCACTGCTGGAGGAAATAGAGGCGCAGCATGCGCTCCAGCCCGATGGGAGGGCGGCCCCGTTCACCGGATGGATAGGAAGGCTTGAGGACTTCGAGAAGTTCGTCCCAAGGCACGACCAACTCCATTTCATGGAGAAACTTCTCACGGCGCGTTTGCTTGCGCTTTCCGGCGAATTCCATTTCAGAAAATCCAAGCTGGTGGTCCATGCGCAAATCTTTCGGATTTTTCCCTTTGCCGCCATTCTGAATTAATCAGCGTTTCCCTATACTCTAGATAGCACCGTACCCACCGATGCATCCACTCTATATACCGGCCCTATCGCTATTGATGCTTCTTCCGTTCTCACGGCGATTTATCGTGATCCCGCCACCGGTAGCACCAGTCTTTCCTCCTCCGTCCATTACGAAAAACTCGCACCCTCCCTCGCCAACTACAACGGTTCTGGACAGCCCTTCAAATCCGCCCTGCCCATCCTCGTTCTCAACAACCTCAATCACAGTGGCGAGTTTCCCAATGATGATGTGAAGCGTCCGGTCCGCCTCCAGCTTTTTGACCGCGATTCTTCCGGTTACGCCAGCCTCGGAAACCTTCCTGCCCTTACCACTCCCGCCAACGGGAAAATCCGAGGCTCATCCTCCGCCGGCTTCGCGAAAAAATCATACTCCATCGAGTTCACCACCGAAGCCGGAACCTCCCGCGATCTTTCCCCCTTGGGGCTTCCCGCCGGAGAGGACTTCGCTCTTATTTCCTGCTACGGTTTTGACCGCCCTTTCATGCGCAACGCTTGGATATACGAAGCTGCCCGTCAGGCCGGATTCATTTCTCCGCAATTTCGTTTTGTCGAAGTGTTCTTCAACCAGAACAACAACAATCTCGACTACTCAACCGCCACCGCCGCCGACTACCGAGGCGTCTATATACTAGTTCAATCCATCCGCGTTGGGAAAAATATCGTCGATCTCAACTCCCTCGGTTCCGAAACCGACCAGCCTGGAGTCAGCGGCGGCTATATTTTCAAATTCGACCGCGGGGATTCCGATGAATTCGCTTGGAAAACCAATCGTAACCAGCCTCCCAACGACTTCCTCGTCATCCACCGTCCCAAGGCCGACAAACTTGTCCAGCCGCAGACCGACTATCTCGAAAACTACATCCAGACCTTCGAGAACACCCTCTACACCGAAGCTGCCGCAGGATTTCCCACCCGCCACTACACCAACCACATCGATCCGGACAGTTGGGTGCTCCACAACATCTTCAACATGTTCCCCAAAAACGTGGACGCCCTCCGGCTCAGTGCCTATTTCCACAAAGACCGCGGCCGCCGTCTCGAAGGCGGTATTCTGTGGGATTTTGACCGTAGCGCGGACAACACCCAGCCTAGTGACAACCGCGATGCCGCCTACGACACTTGGCTGGGCACGGTTGGCAGCACAGACTATTTTACCTACTCTTGGTGGAGAGAACTCTTCAAAGATACCGAATTCCGCCAGCTATACATCGACCACTACACGAGATTGCGTCGTGGTCCGCTCGGTAACGCCAACATTGCCAATCTTCTTGCCACCTTTAAAGCCGAGTTCAAATCCACCGATGCCGATCACCCTGCAAAACGCGATTACGCCCGTTGGTACAGCAGTGAGGGAAATTTCGACACCTATGTTTCCGATCTCCAGACTTGGCTGACCAATCGCGGCGAGTGGATCGACTCCCAATTCACCGCCGCACCCCAAAGCTCCCTCGCCTCCTCCGTCGTTTCCTCCGGGGAAACAACCTTCACCCTCACCATCCCCTCCGGCACCACCGTGCATTACACCATGGACGGCAGCGATCCTCGCTCTGTTGGCGGCGGCGTTTCCCCCACCGCCATCACCTACGGAGGCGAGAACATCACCATTTCCTCCACCGTCCGTCTCCGCGCCCGCGCGTGGAAATCCGGCACCTTCACAGCCCCCGTCACTAATTGGAGCGGCCTGGAAGAACAGAACTACCTCGTCGGGGAAACCCACGCCACTCGTGAAAACCTCCGAGTCAGTGCCATTCACTTCTCTCCTCAACCGCTTTCCTCCGAGGAAACCACCGCGTTTCCCGAAGCCGATTCTTCCCATTTCGAGTGGATCGAATTGAAAAACTCTTCCGCTTCCCCTGTGAATCTTGATGGCGTTACACTTGTTGCCCGCAGCCCTGTCGGTCGCGTCATCCTTCCCGCACGCACGCTTTTCCCCGGAGAGAGGGTCGTCATCGCGAAAAATCCCTCTGCTTTCATCCTTCGACACGGGGCCGGATCCGCCGCGCTCGTCACCGGCGAATGGACCACTGGCCACGAACTTGACAACACATCAGCAGACATTCTCTTGCTGGAACGCGATCAAGCCACCTCCATTGCGGATTTCGAATACCACACCTCATGGATCGGTGAAGCCTCCACCGCGCATCACGCCATGGAATACGTCGGCCCGGATTCTGAGGACGAATCCTACCAGACCTCCTCGAACTGGTATGCCAGCACCGCCGCGGGAGGCTCGCCCGGCATCGGCAGCACCTACCCGGAAACCATCCATCTCTGGCAATTCACCGCCGCTACCCTTCCCGATCTCATTTCCCCGCAGCAAGGAAACGGCCTCATCCGCTACACGCTGGCGGCTCATGCCGATGCCAAACTGCTCGCAGCCACCGGCTCCGATTTCCCCTCCGGAAACAACCACCTGCGCCTGAACATGCCCATCGGCGGAGAAATCATCTTCCACATCCCCTCGTGGGGCTACGAAGCCATTCAGGCCAGCTTGCTCACCGCCCGCTCCGGTTCCGGCGCGGGTACCCAGCACTGGAGCTACTCCGTGGACGGTCTGAATTTCCTCCCTCTCGCCGAGCATCAGGTCACCACCGTGCCCCAGCTTCTCCAGCTTGATCTCAGCGACAAACCCGGCACCAGCAACAACCCCTTTCTCACTCTCAAAGTCACCTTCAGCCAAGGTGGTGGAGGCACCTCCGGCAACAACCGCTTCGACGACTTCTCCGTCTCCGGCCTGCCGCTGGAAAACAACGAACTCGCTGGTTTCCACCTCTGGAGGCAACAGAAATTCACCGCCTCCGAATGGATCCAGGCCGTCATCAGCGGCCCTTCCGCCGATCCCGACAACGATGGTCAGGGCAATCTTCTTGAATACGCTTTGGGCCTGCAACCGAAGGAACCGTCTGTCTCCGATGTGAAATTTGCATGGCAGGGAGGCAATCCCGCGCTGGCCTTCACCCGTCCCACGGGCCGCGACGATGTTTCCTACGAACTCTGGGCCAGCGGTGATCTGAAAAACTGGGCGCGGGTGGAAAACGCCAACATCGAAATCACTCCCTTGGAAGAGTTCCGCGAATCCGTCATTCTTGGAGATCCCGAAGCCGACCCCGCTGAACCCCGCCGTTTCTTCCGCCTCCACGTCCGGCTGGATCTGTGATCCGTTCCCCCATGTTGAGCATGGGTCGACGACCCGCGCACCTACATGACCACTCGTATCAAACTCGCCGCCATTTGATTTCAGCGTTTCGGTTGTTATCCGGTTCGCTGTATCCATCTAAAAAGCCACCGGGAAACCCGGTGGTTTTGATAAATGAGATAAATCAGATCCGGTTCAGAGCGAGCGAAGCCATTCGTGGAAAGCGGCTTTGTCGGTGGTGAGGGGGATGGCGACTTTCAGTTGGTCCGCGAGGATGGCGAGGCGATCGGGGATTTCTTCGAAATCCTTGCCGAGCTCGGCTTCCATGACATCCGGGAATTTGGTGGGATGGGCGGTTTCCAGAACGACGGTTGCGGTGCCGGGGTGATCGGCACGCCATTGGCGGGCGGCGAGCCAGCCGACGGCTCCGTGGGGATCGATGGAGTAATCGTAAAGGGACTTTACTTCACGAATGGCGGCGCGGGTTTGATCGTCGGTGTAGGTTGCACCGGAGATGCGGTTTTTCATGGTTTCCCATGATCCGCCGAAGAGCGCTTGCATCCGCACGAAGTTCGATGGCGCGCCGACGTCCATGGCATTGGAAATGGTGGGGACGCTGGGGCGGGGCTGGTAGTCGCCGGTTTTCAAATACGATGGCACGACGTCGTTGCGATTGGTGGCGGCGACGAAATGCTCGACTGGGAGACCGATGTGTGCGGCGAGGAGGCCTGCGGTGATGTTTCCGAAATTGCCGGAAGGAACCACGAAGACAGGTTTTACGCCTTCAGGAAGCTGTTGGGCGGCGTGGATGTAGTAGAAGCTCTGCGGAACGAGGCGCGAAAGGTTGATGGAGTTGGCGGAAGTCAGGTTGAGCTTTTCGGCCAATTCGCGATCCAGAAAGGCGGATTTGACGAGGGATTGGCAGTCGTCGAACGAGCCGTCGATTTCCAGAGCGGTGATGTTTCCTCCGAGCGCGGTGAGTTGTTTTTCCTGAAGGCCGGAGACTTTGCCCTTTGGGTAAAGAATGATGACGCGGGTGCCGGGGACGTTGTGGAAGGCGGATGCAACGGCTCCGCCGGTGTCTCCGGAGGTGGCGACGAGAACGGTGAGTTCACGGTCTTCGCCTCTGGTGAGCCAAGCCATGAGCCGGGCCATGAAGCGCGCGCCGAAGTCTTTGAAGGCGAGGGTGGGGCCGTGGAAGAGTTCGAGAATATGGTCGCCCGGTGCGAGGGTGACGAGCGGTGCTTCGAAATTGACGGTGCCTTCGACGATCTCGCGCAGGGCGTTTGCGGGGACATCTTCTTTGAAGAATGCTTCCGCGACGGCGAATCCGATTTCCTGAAAACTGAGATAGCGCCAGATTTTCCAGAAGTCTTCACCGAGCACCGGGAGCTGGTCCGGCATGTAGAGGCCGTTGTCGGGCGGAAGGGAGCGGAGAATCGCTTCCTTGAGATCGACGCGGTGGGACGGGGTGGTCGTGGAGTGGTAAAGCACGGCGGGAAAATTTGCGAGTTGTCAGATATCAGCTTTCGAGGACATGGACACCGCGCGGGTTGATGCGGGATACGTAGGCTTGGCTGTTGATCGGAATGGCGGAGAAGACCTTGCTGATGGCGTCGGCGACTTTCTTCGCGGTTTCTTCGCCTTCGCAGAGGGCGAAAACGGATGGACCCGCGCCGGAGATGGAGAAACCGAGGGCACCGGCGGCAAGAGCGGCGCGTTTGGCTTTGTAGAAATCCGGGATGAGTTTCTGGCGGCGTGGCTCGGCGATCACATCGTGGATGGAGCGGGAAATGAGGCCGTAATCTTCCTGAATGAGTCCGCAGATCAGACCGCCGAGATTGCCGATCTGCTGGGTGGCGTTTTCGAGCGGGATTTCCTTCGGCAGGATTTCGCGGGCGACTTTGGTGAGAATCTCGATGTCGGGATGCACGACGGCGGCCCAGAGGTTTTTCGGGGCAGGGATCTGCGCGAAATCGAGTTCGTCATTGGAGCGGATGAAAACGATGCCACCGAAAAGGCAGGGTGCGACGTTGTCGGCGTGCCAGGCTCCATCGGCGGAGGCTTCACCGGCCATGGCGAAGGGAAGGAGCTGCTTTTTGCTGAGCGGCTCGCCGATGAGTTTGTTGACGGCGAAAGCACCGGCGACGGCGGAGGCGGAGGATGAGCCGAGGCCGGAGCCGAAGGGCATTTTCTTGTGAATTTCCATCTCGATGCCGCGATCGGTCATGCCGAGGTGCTTGAGCAGATCGAGGGCGGCGACGCCTGCGGTGTTTTGGGCGGGATTTTTCGGCAGTTTGCCATTGTCGCCTGTAATTTTGGTGATGTGGAGGCCGGGTTTTTCACCGAAACGGACCACAATTTCATCGCCGGGGGAGTCGATGGCGAAACCAAGGACATCATAGCCACAAGCGACGTTCGCCACGGTGGCCGGGGCGAAAACACGGATTTCAGAAGAGGCGGACATGGGACAAATGCGTTTACCGGACGCGGAATGGACATGCGAATGAGCATGAAACACCGCGCGGGGGCGCTCTGTGTAATGGATTGGCTTGCGGATTCAAGCCTTGCGCGGATCAGAAGAGAAAGAAGCGCTTTTTCTTTCGTTTATAGGAGCCGTCTCCGACGGAAATGACTTCGACCTGCACGGTGGTGAGTCCTTGGTCGTAGAAGCCGAGTTTTTTCGCGGCGCGCGGGCTGACGTCGAGAATGCGGTTGGGAATGAATGGGCCGCGATCATTGATGCGCACTTTCAGGGTTTTGCCGTTTCTCAGGTTGGTGACCTTGACCATGCATGGCAGTGGCAGGGTTTTGTGAGCCCCGATGATATGCCAGGGCATGACTTTTTCCCCGAGGGAAGTGGTGCCGCGTTTCAGTCCGAGCCATGACGATTCGTTATACCACGAGCAGATACCGGTTTCCTGGTAATCCAGCGCGGTGGAGACATCCATTGGCTGGTAGTGCTGGCCGCGCACGGTGTAGCCGCTTTTTTGGTAGCCATTGTAGCCGCCGGGATAGGCGAAGCAGGAAACGAGGAGGGTACAACAAAAAGCCGCACCCAGAGGAAGGGTGAGGCGTTTTGAAAAACGATGGGTGAGGTGGAAAATGGTGTGGATCACTGGCGCTCGCGGATGAGTTGGAGCGTAGTCGCCACCTTTTCCTTCATTTCCTTGCCGGGCTTGAATTTCACCGCGGCGCGGGCAGGAATCGGGACGTCCTTGCTCGGGTCTTTCGGGTTACGACCGATTTTTGCCTTCATTTCACGGACTTGGAAAGCTCCGAAGTTACGCATTACGACGGTGTCGCCTTGGGCGAGCGCCTCGGTGATTTCGTCAATCAGGGTCTGGACCACTTCAAAAACATCCTGCTGGGTGATCTCGATGCCCTTTGCACCGAGTTTATCGGTGATTTGAATGACGAGTTCGCGTTTCGTAATGGTAGCCATGGAAGTTATGAGAAAGGGTGTAAATGAGATGTGCACTGATTCCTTAAGACGGTGCAACGTTGAAATTGTGTCAGAAAACTAAACTTTCCTGATGCGGATTTCGTGCCATGAGAAGGAAAAAGTGTAACGAAACGTATCAGGAATTGCCTAAGACAGCGGAAGTTGTGCGAAAATGGAGCTTTGCGACCTTCTTTAAAGCATCTGTTCCATGGCGCGCTACGATTTCACGACCGGCGGATATGACGCTCTCGGATGCGCCCAACGGCAGTTTGACTCCACCGGAGGCGGACGTCTTATCCATCCAGTCGAGAAAGCGTTCACGGGCGAGAATGGATGCGGCGGCCACGGCGGTGTCCGATTCACCTTTGGTCCGTTGATCGAGGTGAATTTCCACGCCTTTGTCCCGCAGGGCGCGGGCGAGGACTTCGGGCCGGGCGAATTGGTCGCTCAGTGCGCGCGGGCACTCGGGGCGTGCTTCCTTGAGTTTTTCGATCACGCGGGCGTGGCCCCAGGCGAGGAGGCGGTTCAAATTGCCGAATGATTCGTGCATTTCGTTGTATCGTTCCGGGCCGATGGAGACGATTTCCGAAAGGCAGCCGGGGGTTTCACGAATGATGGAGGAGAGCTTGCGAATGCGGGCCGCGCTGGTGATTCGTTTCGAATCCATAATTCCGGCATCGATGAGATGTCGGGTGATTTTTCCGTCCGTATAAACTCCGGCGATGACGAGCGGGCCGAAGAAATCGCCCTTGCCGCTTTCATCGATGCCGAAGTGGGGTGAAAATTTTTCAGGATCGAGAACCGCTTCGTAATCGAGCCGGGCTTCTCCGGTGACAAAGGGTTCGAGCGTGAAGCGGATGAAATCTTCGGTTTCCTTGCCTTGAATGAGAACTTTGGGGCCTTTTTCGTAAACGGTGACGTTCAGCTTGCCCTTTTTCGCCGAGAAGATGGCGTAGGGCTTCGTTTCGAAATCGAACCCCTGATCTTCGAGCGCCTGACGGAGCAAGGTGACTTGAGCGGTGGTGAGTGGGGAAGTGTGCGAGGTCACGGTAGGAAAGAAAACTGACTTCTGGAAATCTTCCCGGAAGTCAGTAATCCCAATGTGTGCTTTCAGCGATGAAAAACGGTCAATTTAATCCCGTTGGCGTCGCAGATTGTCGAATTGCTCGCGGGCTTTGTCGGTTTGCTCCCGGAGTTGATCTTGCTGCTGGCGGGATTGTTCTTGGACGGCACGTTGCTGCTCCTGCTGCTGGCGACGTGCCTGTTCCTGGGCTTCGCGTTGTTGCTCCTGCTGTTGTTGGCGTGCTTGTTCTTGAGCTTCGCGTTGCTGCTCCTGCTGTTGGCGACGTGCCTGTTCCTGAGCTTCGCGTTGCTGCTCCTGCTGTTGGCGACGTGCCTGTTCCTGAGCTTCGCGTTGTTGCTCCTGCCGTTGTTGGCGTGCCTGTTCCTGGGCTTCGCGTTGTTGCTCTTGCTGTTGACGACGTGCCTGTTCCTGGGCTTCGCGTTGCTGCTCTTGCTGCTGGCGGCGTGCTTGTTCTTGAGCTTCTCGTTGCTGTTCCTGCTGCTGGCGACGTGCTTGTTCCTGGGCTTCTCGTTGCTGTTCCTGCTGTTGGCGACGTGCTTGTTCCTGGGCTTCTCGTTGCTGTTCCTGCTGTTGACGACGTGCCTGTTCCTGAGCTTCGCGTTGCTGTTCCTGCTGTTGTTGGCGTGCTTGTTCCTGGGCTTCGCGTTGCTGCTCCTGCTGCTGGCGACGTGCCTGTTCCTGAGCTTCGCGTTGTTGCTCCTGATTACGACGGCGTTGTTCCTGTGCTTGTTGATCGGAACGTTGGCGTTGCTCCCGCTCACGGAGAATTTGTTGCGCTTGGGAATCGGCTTCGCGGCGATTGGTTTGGAATTCTTCCCGGCGACGTTGGTTGAACTGCTCTGGTCCTCCCATTGACTGAACGGTTTGCGTCGCTTGCTGACGGCGATTTTGTTGGGAGGATTCGAAACGATCTCTGACTTCGCGGGTGAGTTGCTGATCGCGTTCAATACGGGCATCATTCCATTGGCCGCGGACGTTTTGCGGACGCAGGGCGTCGTTCCATTTTACCGCGATGTTTGGCGCGGCCATGCTCAAGATGCCACGGGAGGCGGATGGATGCATGGCGGCGGCATTGGAACCGGGGCGGCGGTTTTGATCGACAGCCAGGCGATAGTAGGGAATGCGGCCACCGGAACGGCGGGACATGTCCTGATAGCTCGGACCGCCGATGAAAAAGTTGTTATTGGTGAACTGGATGTTGGTGACGTTGCGGGTGCTGTCACGCAGGCCGCGGTTGCGATCCACGGGCAGGCAATAGCGCTGGATCGGTTCGCGGAAATGGCGGTTTTCCACGAAGGTGAACCAAGTGTTGGTAATGGCGAAGGTGACTTCCACGGAGGAGTCCCAGCTTCTGCCACGATAGGCGAGGGTTTCGGGAGGGAGTGGTGCCCAGCCGACGCAGTCGTCATTTTCCCGCCAAGTCACCCAAGCGGGTGCCCATTCGTCGCCGGGAACCCAGACCCAGCCGCGACCATGAATGAGCGCCCAGCGACCGTAGTGGTAAGTGGCCCAGCCGAAAGGTTCGTCGGAAACCCAGGTCCAGCCACGGTCACTGCAAACCCAGCGGCCGCGCGTGTATGGACGCCAACCGGACTCTCGCACGACGGCGGGTTGCCAGACGTAGCCGTAATCGGGACTTTGAAACCACGATCCGTAAGAGGAGAGGGAGTCGTAGAATATCCCGTAGTCGCCTACCGGTTGGGAAACCACGCCCGGATAGAAATCGACGGATTCACGCCCGGCGAGTTCTTGTTCACGGGCGCTCAGCTCGTCATCGTAGTCATCGAGAGCGTCTTTCCGGCTGTCTTGTTGTTCGGAAGTGCGGTCGAGCTTTTGCTGTCGTGCGGCGAGATCGGCTTCGCGTTTGCGGAGTGCTTCCTGTTGCGCGGCGGTGGCTTCGGATTTGGATTTTTCCAAATCAAGCCGGGCGTTTTCCACGTCCATGCGCTCGCGTTCCAATGCGTCGCGCTCGGCGGCGAGCCGCTGGTTTTCCATTTGTTGCTCGAGCTCGCGCTGCTTTTGCACGGCTTGGTTCGCTTTGCGTTCGAGTTCGGCGACGCGGCCGTTGCTTTGCCGATCACAGGAAGTGGTGGCGAGCACGGCCAATGCGGCGAACGGCAGGAGGGTTTTGGGTTTCATAAGAAATCGGGAGTCGGGTTTTATGACGGTAGCGCCGGTTGAATCATTCAGGAGAAAATTCGTGATTTTCCCCGAATCAGTGGCCGAGGGTTGCGACTTCGTAGTCCACGCGTGCGGGGCCGTGCTTTCCGCCGGGGATTTCGACACGGTTCACCCGCGTGCCGAGCAGTTGTTCCAGCATGCGCACTTCCATGAGGATGGCGCGCGGGTATTTGATGAAAACCGCTTCGAGCGGATGATGATATTCTTCGATGCGGAATCCTTTTTCCGCATCGTAACGACAACGGCCGAAGGAGCCGGCCTTTTCACGCAGAGCGGCGAGCAAGGTGGCTTTTTCAACGAGGGATTTCGCTTTGGTGAGCTTGGGCTTCCATTGTTCCTGCTGGCTCTGGAAATATTGGAAAATCAGGCGTTCGGGGGCGTTTTCGCCGAAAAGCGCGCGCACTTGCTCCAGAAGATCGAGGGAAAATTGAGCTCCGGCTTGAGGAAACAGCGCATCCGCCTTGGCGGTGAGGCGATAGAGGATTTCCGGGCGTCCGACTTCCGTGCGAGGGAGGCGGGTGCGTTCGAGGTAGCCGAGGTCTTTGAGATCTTCGCAGTATTGTTTCACCGCCATGTAGCTGGCACCGAGCCTCCTCGCCAACTCGCTGACGGGCAGGCCGCCAGAGAGTTTGAGCTGCTCGATGGTCTCGACCCACTGTGGCTTCACCAACTCTCGAAATCCCGGAAGAAACATCTTTAACTGCTTTATATGTCGCAGGTTTGACGCATCTGCAAATCATTTTCCGGAAGCATGGAGGATCCCAAGAGAGCTAAAAAGCCGTGCCCCGAAAACGAGGCACGGCGATGTGTTTTTTAAATTCGAATGAAGTCGCTTCAGCGACGGACGCGCGCGACAGCGGGCTTCATTTCCGGCTGTTGCATCGTTGCGCGGGCCGCTTGTTCACCAGCCCGCTTCAGAAGAGCGATGAGAGATGCGGTGATGAAATACTCCTTGAGGAGGGTTTCGCGGCGTTGTCCGTCTGGGGTTTTACGGATGATTTTCATAGTCTTATTGGATATTCCGGAAAGAGCTGGAAAAGCTCTTTGGACATCCCTTTTCTACGCGTGAAACCTTCCGGGCGCAAATAGGAAATTGAATCAAATTTTGTAAGTGTCTGTTACAATCCGGTGACGCTTTCGTCGGATATTCCTTGCTCTTTCCGCCGATTCCATTCGGCATGCTGGCTCCGCTGAATTCTTTCCCATGTCCGCGCGCACAGGCATTCTTCTCGTTGTATCAGGCCCATCGGGTTCCGGAAAAACCACGCTCTGCCGTCGTCTTGCGGCGGAAGGGGAAGCGCATTACTCGATTTCCTGCACGACGCGCGCGCCGAGGCCGGGCGAAATCAACGGGCGCGACTATCATTTTCTGACGCGGGAAAATTTCGAACAGCGTTTGGCGAACGGCGATTTTCTGGAATATGCCACGGTTCACGGAAACCTTTACGGCACCTTGAAATCCGAAGTCGCGGGATTTCTCGCCCGTGGCACGGATGTGGTGATGGACATCGATGTGCAGGGTGCCGCGCAGATCCGTGCTTGCGAAGATCGGGAAATTCTTCCCGCGGTGGTGGATGTTTTCGTGATGCCGCCGGGCGAAAAGGAATTGTTCGATCGTCTATCAGGACGTGGGACGGACAGTGACGACGTGATCTCCTTGCGGATGAGGAACGCTCTTGAGGAGATGACGCATTGGCAGACCTACACGTATTGCCTGCTTTCCTCGACGAAAGAAGCGGACTACGCGCAGTTCAAATCCACAGTGGTGGCGGAGCGGTTGCGCGTTTCCCGGATGAACCGCTGACCTTTACTTTGTGGTCGATGCGGTGACGGCGTCGCCGGGGCGGATCAATGCATTCGGATTGATGATGATCGCGGTGTTCGGATTGAGTGCGGAAGAGGTGACTTCTACGGAAGGGCCGAAGTTTCTTCCGGGGATGACTTCCTGTAGCTCCACCGTGCCGCCGTTCACGGTGAGAAGCACGGGTTTTCCTTCGCGGATGGTGAGGGTGTTGGTCGGAACGAGATAAGTCTCCTGCGCCACTTTCAAAGGAAATGAGGCGGTGCCGGTGAGGCCGACAGGCAGGGTGAGATCCTTGTTATCCATCAGCAGTTCCAGCCGCATGGTCCCGGAGTTTTTGTCGAAAACACGGCTGGCGCGGGAAACGCGGGCCTCGAAGTTTTTTCCGGGAAGTTCGTTGAAACGGATCGTCGCGGGGTTTTCGGAGGTCAACCGAAGCGCGAGATCCGGAGTGGCGTTCACGACGAACCGCAGCTGGTCCGTGCGGGAAATTTGATAGAGCCAGTTTTCCGATGTGCTGGCATCGCCTCTCACGCGGTCCCCGCGATCAAAATTCCGTGAGGTGATGATCGCATCGAACGGTGCGCGGATCGTGGAGAATTTTTGCAATTCGACGAGGCGCGCGTGATCGGCTTCCGCGACGAGCACGGCGGCTTCCAGTTCCAGGGCGGACGCTTCGCGCTGATCGGCTTCCTCCTGGGAAACGGCTTGGGATTCCAGCAGCGAGCGAGAGCGGTTCGCCAAGCTGCGGGCGCTCATGGCGCGGGCTTTAGCCTGAGTGATGGACGCTTCGGATGCTTGCACCGAGCGATCGAGATCCGGTGCGTCCACGATGGCGAGGGTTTCGCCTTCTTTCACGACATCACCGATATCGAATTTCCGTTCTCGGATGATGCCGGTGGCGCGGCTGAAAAGCGTGGCGGATTCGAGAGGTTCGGTGCGACCGGGCAAGTCATACGCGCGGCCTGCGGTGGCGGGTTGGGGGCGGACGGTTTTCACCTCGCGTTTTTCCTGGGCGAAAAGCACGACGGGCGAAAAAATCAGGAAAAGGGCGGAAGTGCGGGAAAGGAAATAAATGGTCATCACGAAAGATGGTGAAGAGTTATGCTTCTGCGGGGGGCGGAGTGGTTTCAGGCCGCTTGTGGCGGCCCCGGACGATTGAGAACACGAGAGGCACGAGGAACAACGAGGCGCAGGTGCCGAAGAGCAGTCCGCCAATCACGGCGCGGCCTAACGGAGCGTTTTGCTCGCCGCCTTCGGCATGTCCGAGCGCCATCGGAATCACGCCGAGAATCATCGCCAATGCGGTCATCACGACGGGGCGCAGACGCGTGGTGGCGGCTTCCACGGCTGCTTCCGAAGCGCTGAGACCCTCGTCGTAGCGATCCCGCGCGAAGCTGCTGACGAGCACGCTGTTTGCGGTGGAAACGCCGACCACCATGATGATGCCCATCAGCGCGGGGACGCTGACCGGAGTTTGAGTGACCCACAGGGAAAACAACGCGCCTGAAACCGCGACGGGCAGTCCGCTGATCGCGACGAATGGCAACGACCACGATTGGAAATTCACGACCATCACGAGGAACACGAGTACGGCTGCGAGACCGAGGCCGCCGATTAATTCCGCGTAGGCGGTTTCCATCAGCGCGGCTTGTCCGGCGAGTTCGATTTTGTTAGCAGGTTTCAGCTTTTTGCGGAGATCGCCGAGGATGGATTCCAGGTCGCGGGTGACGCTGCCGAGGTCACGGCCTGCCACGTTCGCGACGATGGTAAACGTCGGCTGCATGGTGGTGCGGGAAACGCTGGCGGGACCGCGTTTTTCCAGCACGTTGGCAAATGCCCGCAGAGGGACGACTTGTCCTGTGCCGGATGACGGGCGGATCGGTAAATTCAGCAGTTGTTCCGCCGAAGTGAGATTCGCGGGAGGTGCGAGAATCTGAACGTCGTAAGCCGTGCCGGTCGATGGATCTGACCAAAAATTCGGACTCACCGAGCCGCCGCTGCCGAGTGCTGCGAGCAGCGCGTTGGTCGCGTCTTGTTGCGTGATGCCGAAGGTCGCGGCGCGCGCGCGGTCCACGCGGATGGCGTAGGAAGGTTGATCGAGCACTTCGCGCAAGGTCACATCCACTGCGCCGGGAAGTTTCTGGAAACGTTCGCGCAGTTCTTTTGCCAACGCGAGATTGCCCGGTACATCGCGACCCATGAAACGGACTTCAAATGTTGTCGGCGCGCCGGAGGCAAGCGTCTGGCTGGTGGCATCCGCAGGGCGGAAGAACGATTGCACATCCGGGAATTTTTTCGCGAGCATCGAGCGGATTTCGCCCATGTAGAATTCGCTCGGCCCGTGTTCCTTGGCGAGCTGCACGAGGATTTCTCCATCGGATGAACTGATCGCCGTGGTTTCCACCCACGCTTGGTTCACCGAACTGGGGGTGCCGATGTTTTCGACGATGAATTGCAATTCGTCCGCCGGAATGATGGCGCGGATTTCACGCTGGATATCGGCGAGCTTGCGCGAGGTGTCATCGATGCGGACGCCGCTTGGAATCCGCACGAACAAGCGGATCAAGCCGGCATCGGTTTTCGGGAAAAACTCACGTCCGGAGAAAAGTCCGCCACTCACGCCGAGGGCCAGGGCAATGCAGATCGGAATCAGAATCAGCCATTTCCGTTTCAAGAGAAACTCCAGCACTTTCCCTTGGCGCACGGATGCGGAGTCCATCGCGAGTTCGATGCCGTGATGGATTTTTGCGAGTCCGCGCGGCGGTTTTCCGGCGCGTTTGCTTTCGGCGCGGACTTCCGCGGGCAGAATCAGGGATGCGAGCGTCGGGACGAGTGTCCGTGCGAGGAAGTAGCTGGAAATCATCGCGAATACCACCGCGAGCGCGAGCGGCCGGAAAACATAGGATGCCGTGCCGCTGAGCAGGAAGATCGGCAGGAAGACGATGCAGATCGAAAGCGTGGAAACGAACTCGGGGAAGGCGACTTGCCGCGCACCGTCGATGATCGATTGTTGCACGCTTTTTCCTAACGAAATCTGGCGTTTGATGTTTTCGATTTCAACGAGCGCGTTGTCCACCAGAATGCCGATCGCCAGCGAGAGACCGCCAAGTGTCATCAGGTTGAACGTCGCGCCGACGAGGTTGAGGCCGATGATCGAACACAACAGCGCGAGAGGAATCGAAGTGAGCACGATCAGCGTGGAGCGCCAGGAACCGAGGAACAACAGCACCACCGCCGCCACCAGACCGCCCACGAGCAGGATCTCGTGTTGCACGGCGAAGACCGCCGCACGGACGAAGATGGATTGATCGAAAATCGGCTCGATGTTCATGCCATCGGGTGCCGAGCTTTTGATTTCCGGCATGCGGTTGAGAATGCCGTCGATGATGTCAACGGTGGAGGCGTTGCCGAGTTTGAGGATGGAAATCATCACCGCATTCTGGCCGTTGAGGCGGGCGATGTTCGTCATCACCGCTTCACCATCGCGAACATTGGCGACGTCGCGCAGCAGCAACATTTTTCCATCGACCACACGTAACGGCAGGTCGAGGAACGCCTGGATGGTCTCCGGGCTGGCGTTGACTTCGACGGGCAATTCACGGCCGCCTTCACGGATCGTGCCGGACGGAAGCGTGAGGTTCTGGCGGCTGATCGCGGCGCTCACTTCGTTCGCGGAAAGCCCGTAAGCGTTGAGAGCTTCAGGATCGAGATCGACCATGACTTGCCGTGCGGCACCGCCATAGGGCAGGGAAATGCGCATGCCGGGAACGCTCTGGAGCTGCGCGCGGAGCGTGAGGCGCGCATAGTCGTAAAGCTGCCCGCTATTCATCGTGTCCGATGAAAGAACGAGCTGGAGAATCGGCACGCTCGACGGGCTGGTGCGCACGATCAATGGCGGCGTGGTGCCTGATGGCATGCGGCGCAGGATCGTCTGCGAAACACCGGTGGCTTGCACGAGCGCGGCGTTGATATCGGCGTAGGGTTGGAATTTTACTTTCACCAAGCCAGTGCCGTTCGAAGTTTCCGACCGGACTTCAAGGATGTCATCGACGTTGTTGAGAATCGCGATTTCGGAAAACGAGGTGATCTTCGACGCCATTTCCGCCGCGTTCAGGCCGTTGTAACTCCATACGACCGTCAACTCCGGGCTTTCGACCCGAGGGAGAATGTCCGTGGACATGCGGCGACCGGACATGATGCCGAACAGTAAAATCAAAATGGCAAGCACCCCGATGGTGTACTTGTAACGCAAGGCAAAGAGAACGATCCACATGGTGAGACGAAGTGGCTAGACTAGCATGAGGTGCGTCCGAAAGTACGCCAAGCGGGCGTGGAAATTGTAAGGAATCCGCTGACCCTTGACGGAGATTTGCCACACCTTGTTACATTTTTCCGTAAGGCATCCGCCGATTTTCTGGTATGCTCGGCGGCGGATAACTCATGGACCAACTGCCTCACATTGCTGTTGTTGACGATCACCAGGACATCCGCGAACTCGTGGCGCGCTATCTGGGTGAGCGTGGCTTCCGGGTGAGCGTGGCCGATGGCGGCGAGGCGCTGCGGCGTTTGCTGGAAATCGATCCGCCGGATTTGATCATCCTCGATGTCATGATGCCCGGTGATGATGGATTGGTGCTCTGCCGGGAGCTCCGTGCCACTAGCCAAACGCCGGTGATTTTCCTCACCGCGATGGCGGAAGATACCGATTGTATCATTGGCTTGGAAATTGGTGGCGATGATTATCTAACGAAGCCTTTCAATCCGCGGGAGCTTTTCGCCCGAGTGAAAGCGGTGCTTCGCCGGGCGTCGAGCCAGGGTCAGCCCGCTCTCAAGGGGCAAGAGCTGGGCAAGCGCGTGCGCTTCGATGACAAGGTGCTGGATTCCATCCGCCACGAAATCATTGGCAACGACGGTGTGGCGATCACGCTGAGCAACGCGGAGTTCCGCCTGCTGAATGTTTTTCTCAAACACCCCGGCGTGGTGCTTTCCCGCGACCAACTGCTCGATCTCACCAGCGGCAGAACCGCCGATGTGTGGGACCGCACCATCGACAACCAGGTGAGCCGCTTGCGCCGGAAAATCGAAAGCGATCCGGCGAGGCCCACGTTGATCAAAACCTGCTGGGGTGACGGCTACCAATTCACCGCCGAGGTGGTTGCGCTATGAAACGTTTTCTCACACGGACCCTCGCGGGGCAGTTGATCTGTGTGATGCTTCTCGCCGTGGGGCTTTCGCAAGGGGTTTCTTTGTTGGTCCACCACTTTGAGCGCGACCATGCGTTGCGTTGCGTCTTGCGTGATGAATGCCTCGGGCGTGTGGCCTTGGGCTACCGTTTGATGGCGGAAACGCCGCCGGATTTGCGTGAAAGCAATCTCGACCGCATCGGCACGCCGTTGACCCGTTATTGGATTTCCCCGGCGGTCCCGGAATCGGCGAAGGAATGGCAACAGGTGGCGAAAAGCAAATTGCAGCAAAATCTCTCCAGCAGCGGGCTGGTAAACCGCTTTCACAAAGATCCCGCGCTCACCCGTGTTTCATCCACCGAATGGCAATCGCTGCCTCCGGATTCCTGGCTGCTGGGCTTGCCGGTGAAAATGTTGCCGCTGCCGGAATGGAATGGTTTTGGCTTTGCCGTGCAGCTCAGTGATGGCACGTGGCTGAACACGGTGGCGGCAAAGCCGGATTACCTCGTTTCCGCCACGTTCACTCCCGGCTATTACATCGCGCTCGGATTTACGGTTCTCGTTTTCCTATTCGCCGCTTTTTACGTCTCACGCCGTATTTCCCGGCCGCTGCGGCATTTGAGCTCCGCTGCGGAAAAGCTCGGGCGTGGCGAGGAGGTGGATCTTCTTCCGGAAACCGGACCGGATGACATCCGCTGCACCGTCGCCGCCTTCAACCGCATGCAGATCCGGATCCATCGTTTCGTGGAAGACCGCACGCGCATGCTGGCAGCCATCGGGCACGATTTGCGCACGCCGCTGACCTCGCTGCGCCTGCGTTCGGAATTTGTTAGTGATCCGGAAATAAGAGAAAAACTGCTTTCGACCATCGATGAAATGCAAGCGATGACGGAATCCGCGCTCGCGTTCGCCCGTTCGGAAGCGGCAGCGGAACAGACGCGCAGGGTGGATCTGACCGCGTTGTTGGAAAGCCTGTGCGATGATTTGGTCGAGCTCGGCTGGAATGTGGTTTTCACCGAAGGAAAACGCGTGACGTGCAATTGCCGCCCTGACGCGCTGCGCCGCGCGGTGAGCAATGTGATTGAAAACGCCGTGCGCTACGGCGATCAGGCACGCGTGAGCTTGCAGTCATCGAGTGAAGGCGTGGACATCTGGATCGAGGACGATGGTTCCGGTATTCCGGAAGCCTTGCGGGAGAAGGTTTTCTCGCCGTTCGTGCGGCTTGAGGCATCGCGCAACCGCAATACCGGTGGTGTTGGTCTCGGGCTTTCCATCGCGCGCTCCATCCTGCGCAGCCACGGCGGCGACATCACGCTGGTGGATGGCCCGACGGGTTTCCGTGTGCAGATGCACCTACTCTGCAACTGATGCGCGCCCTTCACGGGCATCAATGGAATCGAAAGCCGTTTGAGTGTCATCGCGATCACTCATGCCGTCTTCCGCTTTCACCTTGGCGAGGAAACTCGATGCGAAATCCCGCCAGCCGAATTTTCCCGCAAACGCATTCCAGACCGCTTTTTGGACGTCATTCGGGCGATGGCCGTTTTGATAGCACCATTCCAGAATTTCCTCATCGGATAAACCCGCGCAAATGGCCATCGAGACCGAACTTGAACCCCAGATTCGGATGATATTCTTCGGGTAACGGGCCATTGAGGTGGCAGCGGATTTTATCGATCATCCGTCCGAAGTGATAAAGGCCTCCGACTTGGGAGCGAGGCGAGCGGAAGGGTGGTTCATGCATATGCTCGGATGGTTGATTCAGTAGGCCCGGTGGGGTTCGAACCCACCGAGAATCCTATAAATGGTAAGGGCTGCGTCGATCCTATCTCACTCATAGGCTCACCCGATGCCCGAATGCTGGCAAAAGTGGTCGAGTCATGGCCGCGATTGAGTGGCGGTCTTAAGCTTGCGATTCTTTCCATCGCCGATGCTGCAAACGGGGAAGGGGGCAAGCCGTGAGAGGTTACGCTCTGAATTGCGAGACACGTTTTGTGCCCCTTGAACCACACTTGGCCCCGGCCGCATACGCGGGCGATGGATGCGCGCGAAGCGCGCGCCGCGCCGCGCATGCGGCGGCCCTCTTGTCTATGGGCCATAACTCCAGCCTCTCCATGAGAGCGAAGGTCTGGCTGGAAGGATCGAGAGCCGATATTCCAGCCATTCCCGATTTGAACCCTAACCGGGACCAAACGCCGCGATTTTTAAGCCCTGACGTTCCCATGCGCGGGGAGGTAACGGAATTCTCCAACAAGTCCCGGCGTCGGTTTATCCGCGTTCTCAGCACGATCAAACGGGCGGAAATTGCTTTCACAATGGCCCTCACGCTCCCCGGCGGCGATATCAGCTCAATCGGTCACGATTTTGTGATGAAGGCTTTGCAACTGGATTTATCACTCTATGAAACGTCGAACCAACGCCCGGAAACCTACATTCCAAACCCGTTCAAAGCCCCCGCGCCTGGGCGACAATCCGATTTCATCCGAGGACTCGGTGATCTGTCAGGAAGTCGCGGAAACGCTCGTTTTGGCGATGACTTCATCCCGAAAACGGCAAGACGTATTGCTGGCGCATCTGCAAGGGAAGCTCTCCCTCGCTGGGCTTGAACTGGCGATGGATGAGGACGCGATGCTGATTGCTCTTCTTCGCGACGGAAGGGTTGTAGCCACCTTCGGCGTATGAATCGGCGCGGAGCGGTGAACGGCCCACTTTGCCCAAGGCGGGCTGGAAGCGTCGGAAAGAAGAGAGGCAAGCAAAGCCCCTGCCAAGGGCGGCGCGTAAAGCCTCGGTCTGTCGCTGCCGTTGTTCGGGAATTCCCGGATGCGCGGCAGCGTGAAAAGGAGATAGCGTTCGATTTCGCAATTCTGGTTTGCAATACCAATAAATTCGGTCTAGTAGAGGCGTATCTAGGCAGCATTGGTGTTGCTGGATGAGGTAGAAAATCCGGAGTGATTTTTGTGGAATGAATGGTAAAAACAGAATCAAGATAGGGAGTCTCGTGGAGACTTCGGGGCATGAGCGGATCGTGAAAAAATCCGAGGCGGCAGTGTTGTTGAGCGTTTCTATTAGGACGCTTGATAGACTGTGCGCCTCCGGGCTTTTGACGAAAATCCCTCTTTCACCGCGCCGCGTTGGTCTGAGGTATTCCGAGATTCTTCGTATTGTGGAGCGTGGTATCAATCTCAACAGCGTAACCGCATGAAACAGCACGTTTTTAAGCCTCGCAGGGTGGTAAATGGTAGGTCCGTGGTATCGAGAACTTATTCGGGCAGGTATCGCTTAGCGGGGGATTTTAAGGATACTCAGATTGCTTTGGGAGTGACTGACAAGCAGGTTGCTCGTTCGAAGTTGGCGGAGATTGTCAAACAGGCGGAGATGGAGCGTCAGGGGCTAGCGGCTCCGATTCGTCAAACCAAGACGGCGGGAATGTCGATAGTGGCGATTGTTCAAGACTGGCTGGCAGACCTCCGAGCCAGAGGGCGAACTCCCCATCACGTGGGACTCATGGAGAAGAGAACCGGCATTTTAATCCGGGATTGTGGATGGCAGCGGGTCCGTGACATTACCCCTGATTCCTTCATCGGCTGGCGTGGCGCGAATGTTTCCAAGTCGGCAAAAACGCTCAATGAATATCTGGGGGCCATTCGTGCTTTGCTGAATTGGCTGGCAAGGTCGGGGCGGATTCCTGCTGATCCGCTTGTATCCGTTCAGAAGGTCGAGGCTCGCGGGAGAACAGTTAGGAATCGCCGGGCCTTTACCCATGACGAGTTTCTCCGGATGATCGAGGTTGCCTCGGAAGCTAGAAAGGTCGTTTATGCTGCGGCCTATTATACCGGATTCCGGCGTGGGGATTTGGTGGCAATGCATTGGGGCGATCTTGATTTGGAGGCCGGAAAAGTGAAATTTCATGCCAGCGATACGAAGAACAGAATGGATGGGGGATTGCCTCTGCATCTCGATCTTCGTGAGATGCTTCGGGAGCATTTCAACCGCTCTGGATGCCCCGATGCGTCGGTGAAGGTGTTTTCTGTGCCTCAGAGGCTTTATGCTTTTGATAAGGATCTCAAGGCCGCTGGAATTGAAAAGAAAGACCACCGAGGGAAGATTTTGGATTTTCATTCTTTCCGTCATAGCTGCGCAACTCGCTTGGCGTCGGCTGATGTGCCTTTGCCTATCTCAATGAGAATCATGCGTCATAGTGACCCTCGGCTGACAGCGAAGGCATATGTGGATGCTTCTGACTTGCCGATGGCGGCCTCCATAGCGAAAATCCCCGGCATGCGTTCGCGGGAACTCTCACTCATAGACTCACCTGATATAGGCGTTTTGAGTCCTGAACGGTCGCAACGTGTCGCATGTGGATTGTTGGAACAATCTTCTCAAGTTGCTATGAATGAGTTGGTTAGTCTCATTTTGTCGCGTCTTGGCGCAACTGGTCAAATGGTAGGCCCGGTGGGGTTCGAACCCACGACCAAAGGATTATGAGTCCCCTGCTCTAACCCCTGAGCTACAGGCCCTTTGTGCTTTTTGACGGCTCAGGGATTTATGGTTTTAAACCAAGAACTGGCAAGATCGATTGTGAGAAAGCCGGATTTCAGCCGATGAAGGAAATGGAGGAAGACGTAAACTTGTGGGAGCCGGGTTCACCCAAGTGGGGGAGGAATTTCATGAGCAAAGTGCTGATGCTATGCGAAATGCGGATTTTTTTGAATATTTGAGATCTGTGCTTGAAATATATCGTGAGGCGATACAGGTGGCGGCGGGTGAAGTGAATTCTTTGAATGCCGGGTATGAATCATGTGATCAAATGGCTGGGAGTAGAGCTCGGCGCGGTGAGCGTGCGGGAAAAAGTGATTTCCGCGATCGGCGGTTTGGTGTCGCTACTGGTGCTGATCGTGATTTGCGAAAAAATACTGAAACTGGAGCACTCGGTGGCCTTGATCGGCTCGATGGGAGCGAGTGCGGTTTTACTTTTCGGAGTACCTCACGGTCCGCTTGCCCAACCTTGGCCGGTGATCGCCGGGCATGGTTTTTCGGCGTTGATCGGCGTTTGCTGCGCGAAATTTTTCGGAATTTCGATGATGTCCGCCGCACTGGCGGTTGGCGTTTCCATCGGGGTGATGCACCAGTTGCGCTGCATTCATCCACCGGGTGGGGCGACGGCGTTGACGGCGGTGTTCGGCGGGCCGGCGATTCAGAAGTTGGGATTTGGCTTCGTGGTTTGCCCGGTGCTGCTGAATGCGGTGGTGATGGTGGCGGTGGCCGTGGCGTTTAATTTCGGTTTCGGCTGGCGCAGATACCCGGCGGCGTGGCTCGGGAAACCGGCGGAGAAGCCTCTGGATGAGGTTACACACCAGCGAATCCTTGCCGCGATGCGGGAAATTGATTCATTCGTGGATATTTCCGAGGACGATCTGATGAGGTTGGCGCGGAAGTTGAAGATTCGAAATTTGAATGAAGATCATTGAAATGATTCGTTCGCCCGCAGTAAGGGACCTGTGCATACTGCCCGCACATGAGCCAGTCTTTCCTTTCTCCCGAGTGCCAACTTGCCCAGACCGATCCTGAAATTTTCTCCGCCATTGCTGCCGAAGAAGACCGCCAGCGCAACAACATCGAGCTGATCGCTTCGGAAAATTTCACCTCGCCCGCAGTGATGCAGGCGCAGGGTTCTTTGCTGACCAACAAGTATGCCGAGGGCTATCCCGGCCGCCGCTGGTATGGGGGGTGTGAAAACGTCGATGTCGTCGAGCAACTCGCCATCGACCGCGCCAAGCAGCTCTTCGGCGCCGAGCACGCCAACGTCCAGCCGCACTCCGGCTCGCAGGCGAACACCGCCGTTTACTTCTCCGTGCTGAAACCCGGCGACAAGATTTTCACCATGGACCTCGCCCACGGCGGCCACCTCACCCACGGCCACAAGGCGAATTTCTCCGGCCGTTTCTACGACGTGACCCACTACGGGGTTTCTCCGGACGACGAGCACATCAACTACGATGAACTCGAAAAAACCGCGCGCGAACTCAAGCCCGCGCTCATCACCGTCGGCGCTTCCGCTTACTCCCGCACCATCGATTTCGAACGCATGGGCAAGCTCGCCCGCGAAATCGGCGCGTATCTTTTCGTCGATATGGCGCACATCGCCGGTCTCGTCGCTGCCGGTCTGCACCCGAATCCGGTGCCGCACGCGGACTTCGTGACGTCCACCACGCACAAGTCGCTGCGTGGTCCGCGCGGGGGGCTGATCCTTTGCAAGGAAGAGTTCGCCAAGAAAATCGACGCCCAGGTTTTCCCCGGCATCCAGGGCGGTCCGCTCATGCACGTCATCGCGGCGAAGGCCGTGTGTTTCGGCGAAGCGCTCAAGCCGGAGTTCAAGGATTACTCGGCACAGATCATCAAAAACGCCCAAGCGATCTCGAAACGTCTGGCCGAGCACGGATTCCGGATCGTTTCCGGCGGCACGGACAACCACGTGATGCTCGTCGATTTGCGCAACAAGGGCCTCAACGGCACCGAAGCCTCGCACGCGCTGGATGAAGCGGGCATCACGGTGAACAAGAACGGCATTCCGTTCGACACCGGCAGCCCGATGAAACCGAGCGGCATCCGCATCGGCACGCCGGCGGTGACCACGCGCGGGATGAAGGAAGCGGATGTGGAACAAGTCGCGGATTTCATCGCCGAAGCCTTGGCGGATCACACGAACGTGGAAAAACTCCACGCGATCCGCGAGCGGGTTTACGCGTTCAACAAGGCGTTTCCATTGCCTTGAGAGGAAAGAGCCGGTGTGGACACCAGCGCTCCATTACCTCAATAACTCTGAAATCAGCTCATCGAGCCGTGTCTGTGAATGCATGGCTCGATAGCCTGCGTAGTCCGGGGAAAGCGGGAGTTTTTCCCGGTTTTCTCCGGCTGCGAGGCATTCGATGGCGGCGAGGGCTTTTTCCGGCGTGAGGG
Source organism: Luteolibacter sp. (assembly GCA_047605125.1). Classification (GTDB taxonomy): domain Bacteria; phylum Verrucomicrobiota; class Verrucomicrobiia; order Verrucomicrobiales; family Akkermansiaceae; genus Luteolibacter. The sequence goes on along the minus strand of JASGGK010000008.1, from coordinate 66,527 downwards.
CATCCAGCGTCAGGCCGCTGCGGTAGGTTTCCACGCGGTGGCCGATGCATTCGCCTTGGGTGGCGATGCACGGGATTTCAAACGCGGCGGCTTTCCCGAGCGCGCCGCTGCTGCCTTGGAAATTCTGATAGGCAACCCACGCGATATCGAAAGTTTCGAAAAGCGAGTTGAAATCCGCTTCGGTGGGAATGCGCTTCGCATCGAGCTGGAAGTGGAGATTGTCCATCGTGCCATCCGCGCTGGCGGCGGAGAGTTTCGCGAGCCATTCTTGTTCTTCGGAGGAAAATTCGCCGGGATGAATCGTGCCGCCGCAGACGAAATAGAAGGGGAGTTTTTTCCGGTGTGCGAGCTCGGCGGTTTGCAGAAGCGTGACGATTCCCTTGCGGCGTTCGAGACCGATCATGCCAACGATGGGACGCCCTGCGGCTTTTTGGCGGACGGTTTTCGCGAGTTCGCTGGGTTCGGCAGGCAGGCCGGAAAACGTGACGTCCGGGTAGAGTTCGACGCTCTTTCCGGTGGCGGCGGAAAGTTGGGGAATGAGGCGTTCGTCCAGTACGCCGAGACTTGTGCAGAAGCGGCTGCGCAGAAGCGCGTCGCCTTTGAGCAGGCTTTTGAAAATGAACCAGAGAGAGCGTTTTTCCGCGAGATGGTGATTGCGGAGATAGAGGCCGCTCCACGGGCGGTTCAGGAAATGATCGGGAATGACCGATAGCGGGAGAAAGCGCAGGTAGCTATCGAGATACGGAAAAAAAACCAGATCGGCGGTGCGGTTGAAGGCGGCTTCGGCAAGGGCGAGCTGATCCGCCGCGCGCTGCCAGCGTTGGAAGGTGCGGAGGGGATCGCCTTCGAAACGGCCGTTGAAAAAGCTGCGTTTTCCGGAGGGCAGTCTGGAGGTGTGAAGACGTTTTTCCAAATCCGGGAAATCGCTGGGCAGCATCGCGGCGGTTTCGCGGCGCGCGGATTCCGGTTCGGGACAGAGACCGATGACATGGGCTCCGGCTCTCAGGAAAGCGGCGGCGAACAGCCCGAAGTAAAGCGGATGGTGGCCAATCCACAAGGGATCGATCAGAGCGACGGTTTTGCCGGATTCCGGAGTCATGGAGGGGGGGGGATAGCGGTTCTTTCCGTGGTGTGGATCCACGAAGCACGCACGAAGTATGCCTGGGCCAAACCGGCCATCATGCCAAGCATCATTCCGGAAAGACGCTCGTGCAGAGGGTTGGACGTGAGCGTTTCACTGAAGAAACTGAAAATCACGATGAACGGCAGGAACGCGAGCCATTGGTCCGGTCCGGGGTCGGTGGCATTGATTTTCGCGGCTTTCAGACTGAGCGCCATGATGCTCACGAGGAAGGTGATGATGAAGAGTTCGCCGATGATCCCGCCGGAAAACAACGCGTAGGTCCACGTCGAGTGGCCGGCGAACCAGACATCGGTGCCTAGAGGCTCATCACTGGGGATGACCATGTTGATTTCCGGCAGATACGCCATGTCCCAATTGTAGGAGGCGCCGATTCCTTTGCCGTTGATGAAGTGGAGCGGGTTTTCCTGAAGGCTTTTCCAGATACCGTCCGCCTCGGCCTTGCGGGTGAGGTAGGAAACATCGACGCTTACGTTGCGGCTCGCGCCATCGTGAAACAAGCGGTCCACCCAGCGTTGCATGACATTCGGCAAGGCAACCGCGGCGAAGGCGACGACGAATGACATGAAAACTCCGGCGAGAATCACCGGCATCATGCGACGGATGAAATCGCGCCAGCGGTAGAGCCGCCATTTCACGCCGCAGATGTAGCAAATGAATGCCGCGACGCCCGAGGCGAACACCGGGAAAAGCATCGAGCGCGAAACGGTGATGAAGATTCCGGAAAATAAAATGATGCACGCGACAAGCAGGCTGGGCCGCAGTTTTCCACGCAGCAAAAGGCTGCACGGAATAAAGGTGGCGAGCCAGCTCGCGGCGGGGCTTTGGATCTCGAAACGCACGGTTTCCAGAGAAAGCCCTTGGATGAACAAACCCTGGAAAATCCGCCAGGGCACGTTGATGCACGCGGCGGCGAAAACCGGGAGGACGATGCGTGATGGACGGATGCCCATGCACCCGGCGATGTGCGCGTTGACCAAACCGAAAAAGCAGAAAAGGAAAGGCAGCAATACGCGCAGCGACCGACCGGGTGGAACGCCCTGCGCGAGCGAGTTCAGCAATAAATAACCGATGAAGGATCCCCAGATGAGCACCAGCCATGCGCCGGGTCTCACGATCAAGGTGCGCCAGCCGATGGCGAAAATTCCAAGCGAGGAAAACACGCAGAGCACGAGAAAAAGCAACTGGTCGAGTCCCGCTCCGCCGCCGCCTTCACGGGATTCCGCCGCGAGGTAATCGAACGCGAACGAAAGCATGAAGACCCACAGCAAGCGCTCCACCCGGATGGCCTGCGGAGCCATTGGCACGGAAATGGGATCGGGATCTTCTCGGAAATGGCGGAGCACTGGGGATGGGTCTTAGCTGGAAAGAACCTGTTCGAAAAGCTCGCTCGTGCGGTTGATCGGGAAGGTGGCTTCGGCGTAGGCGCGGGCGCGGGCGGAAGTTTCCTGCCGCAGGGTGACGGAGGAGTGAAGCTTTGCCGCCGCAGTGAGGAATCCTTGAATGTCGTCCGGTGCGACGATCAACCCCGCTTGATGATCGCGGGTGATGCGGGCGGCGAGATTTTCCGGCGGAATGGCGAGGAGCAACGGACGGCCCGCACAGAGGTAGCTGAGCGTCTTCGATGGCACGGAGAAGGTACTCGCTTCTTTTTCCAGAATGCCGATGAGGACATCTCCGGTGGCCAGCACCTGGGGCAGATCGGCGAAAGGTTGGTAAGGCAACAGGATGAGATTGGTCAGGCTGGCGTGGAGGGCTTCTTTTTTCAACCAATCGGCTCCGATGCCTTCGGAAACGACGACGATTTTCACCCAGGGATTGTGCGAGTAGCGGCGGGCGAGTTCGAGAAGAAGCGCCGGGTTGTGTTTCATGCCGATCGTGCCCGAGTAGAGGAAAACGAATTTGTCATCGAGGCTGTGGCGGCGCGCCCACTCGTTGTCTTTGCCTAGGCACGGGATTTGTTCGATTTCCGCCCAGTTCGGCACGACCTGGATCTTGCCTTGGCCGACGGAAAACTCGTTGGTGAGAATCGGGCTGAAATCTTCGGTGATGGTGACGATTTTCGAACTGCGGGCGAATTGCCGGCGGTCGAGATACCGGTACCAAGCGCCGATGAAGCGTCCGGCGACCGGGATTTTTTTTCGCACCAGCTTCTCGACGGCGAGGCTGTAAAAATCCTGCACCCATGGGTAAAAGCGTCCTCCATGGGCCACGGCGGCTCGGGAAATCGGCTCCTGCGCCTCCGTCGGAGTGTTGCCGGAAAGCACGGCATCCGGTTTCCATTGTTTGAGGAAATCGGCGACGGCGCGGCCGTAATGGATTTCCATCTGGCGGCGGCGGATGAAGGAATACTTGTAGCGCGGATAATCGGCGTCCATCGCGATTTCACGGAATTCGAGGGAATCCGGGTCGCCGGATTTTTTCGTCAGTTCACCGCGGGGAGTTTGCAGGGAACTGGCGAATGCATGGACCACTTCATGACCACGGGCGGCGAGGGCGCGGCTGAGAGAGGTGGGAAAGGCATGGCCTGCGTAGTCGTGGATGACGATTCTCATACAAGGGGGGAGTGAGATTTTCGTGAGAGCGCTGGTTTTTCGATTCCATGCCAGCTCATCAGGGCGAGGATGATGGTAACGAGAAAAATGAGAGGCACGGCGGCAAGGGATTGAAGCCAGTGCATTTGAACGAAGAGATTGATTGCCAAGGAATGATAAATGTAGATTCCGTAGGAACAATCCGTGCCGCGCAGCAAGGTGGCGGATAGGGATTTCGCCGTGTAGGCGGCGGAAATCGTGAGCAGCCCTAGCAGGACGCGTGCCGGAAGCAAGGCGGCGTAAAAAGAAATCGAAAATTCACGCAGCCAGAGCTGTATCGTCGTGGCAACTCCAAGATAGACGAGAAGATGGATGAAGCACTTGCCTTCGAGAAATGGGCGCAGTTTTGAAAAATAACGGTGGATGCCGATTCCGATCATGAACATCCACAGGTGCGGCAGCAGCGTGTTGTGCAGCAGTTTGAACGCGATCGGCGCTCCGGTGAAACCTCCGGGACCGTTGAGTTTCACGTTCATCACGCAGAAGGCGATGTAGGAAACGGCGAAGAGCAGGACGACAAAAGCCTTCCCGATGGAGCGGCGGAGGATGGCGTAAAAAACAGGCAGGAAGAGATAGAACTGGAGTTCCACCGTGATGGTCCACAGCGCGCCGTTCGCCACGCCGATGCCGAATGTCCGGAATTGCTCCGGATTGAAAAACTGAACGAAACTTACTTGTCCGGCCAGCCAGCCGATGAAGGTGCCGGAGGTGAGAAACGGGAGTGGCAGATAGCCGAAGCTGGCGAGCAGGACCAGCGTAACGGCGAGACAAACCCAGAGTGCGGGGAAAATCCGCAGAGCGCGGTTTTTGAAATAGCCTTTGAGATTGTCACTGTTGCGCTCGTAGGAACGGGCGATCAGGAAACCGCTGATCACGAAAAAGATCGGCACTCCCGGCAGCCAGACCAGAAGATCGAAAATCCGCTGCTGCCACGCGGGAAGCTGCGCGCGGAGGCCGGTGTGGCCGATCGCGTGCGAGAGCACGACCTGGGCGGCGGCAAGCAGCCGGATGAGGTCGAAGTTATTACTCCGGTGGGAGGGGGGCATGGGGAAGAAAGGATGGAGTTGCTTCCCGGGTAGGGGAGAAGCTTCGGAGCCATCCTAAAAAGATCCGGGAGCAGGGTCAATTTCAGCGCTTCACGCAATGACGTAGGGAAAATGGAGCGCCGGTGTCCCCACCGGCTCTTGGGGGATCTCGTGAGAGTTCCGGTTCCTTTCAGGATATCGCTGTAGCCAACAGAGCGCGGGGGCGCGTGTGCTCCCGGAAGAGCCGGTGGGGACACCGGCGCTCCATTTTTTCACTCGTCCCAGTAAAGGATGCGGCCGCAGTTTTCACATTGGGCGATTTCCTTGCCGGACTGGACTTTCACGACGGTGGAGGGGATCAGCTTCATGTGGCAGCCGTGGCATTTTCCTTCGCGCAGCGGGGCGATGGCGAGGCCGTCCTTGGTTTTCATGAGACGGGCATACAGCGGGAGAACGGCCTGTGGAGCGGATTCCGCGAGGCGGGCGCGTTCGGTGGAAATTTCGGCGCGGTCCGCGGTGAGCTGCTCGTGGCGTTTGCGGAGCTGGGCGAGGTCTTCATCGACGAAGCCGGACGTTTTCGCCAGTGCGTCCTCGGCCGTTTTCAAGATGGCGCGGAAGCCGTCGATTTCCTCCATGGCTTCCAGCTCTTTGGTTTCGAAATCGTCGAGTTCCTTCTCGTAGCGGGTGATTTCGTGGCCGAGAGCCTGGAATTCTTCGTTCTTGCGGGTCTCGAACTGTTGGTTTTTCAGGCGGTTGATGGTGGTGCGGCGGGTTTGGGCATCCAGCTCGATTTTTTTCACCTTCAGTTCAGCCTCGCGCACGGCGTCGTGGGCCTTGGCGACGGCGGCCTGATCGCCGGAGAGCTTGGTTTTCGCGCGTGCTTCGTCCTGCGGGAGTTTCGCCAGGTCTTTATCGATGGACAAAAGGCGGCGGTCACGATCCTGGAGGATCAGCAGGGCACGAACATCATCAAGCATGCCCATGCTTAGAAGCCCGGCGCGGGCCTGCCAATTTCCAATTTCCGAATTTCCAAGTGTCCCGCGTTCCGCTTCATTGGGCGCATGTCCCGCCTGTCGATCCCCCAATACGCCATGGCTCTCGCCTACGTGGCCAGCCTGCGCTCGGAAGACCCGTATCGAAAAGTCGGGGCCGCCGCGCTGGATTTCGACAACCGGGTGATCGGCACCGCTTACAACGGCCTCGCTCCCGGTTTCAATGCTCCGGCCGGATTCTGGGACGACCGCGACGCGCGCCAGAAATTCATGCTCCACGCGGAAATCAACCTCTGCAGCCTGTTCCGCCGCGGCGAGGCGAAATTGATCGCCACCACCACCATGCCCTGCACCTCCTGCATGCAAACATTGTGCGCCTACGGTATCCGGGAAATTTATTTCGGAGAGATCTATCACGCCTCGGACGCGCCGGAGATCGCGAGCATTTACGGAGTGAAGCTGGAGCAGATCACGGATTTCCCGAAGGTGGATTTTGTGGGGTGAAGAGGGGCTGCTGGAGTAACGGTGTTAAGTGGCAAGAGGATTTCCGAGGAATTTTGCCATTTGGGTATTGAGGTGGATGAGGAGTTTTCGGGCGACAGCCACGATGGCGGACTTGCCGGGTTTTCCGGCGGTTCGCAGCCGTTGGTAAAAGCTTTTGAGGACGGGATTGTGTTGGCTGGCGGAAATGGCGGCCATGAAGAGGACGCTGCGAACCTGGCGGCGGCCGCCTTGGATGAAGCGGCGGCCTTGGATTTTCCCGCTGTCCCGGTCAAAGGGGGCGAGTCCGGCGAGTGAGGCGATGGAGCGCCGTCCGACGCAGCCGAGCTCGGGCATGGCGGCAAGCAGGATGCGGCTGGTTTGGGGGCCGACGCCGGAGGTTTGGCGCAAGAGTTGATCGGCGGCGGCGAGGGCGGGTTGGCCGGCGATGAGTTTGGCGGCTTGTTGGTCGATGGTCTCGATTTGTTTTTCCAGGGTGCGGATGAGGCGTTGGAAGAGCCGTTTGACGAGGGGGTCGGTGTGATGTTCGAGGCGGTTGGTTTCGCGGAGCCGTGAGTCGATGAGTTCGGCACGGGCGCGCATGAGATCGGCGAGGGCAAGGGTGGCGGAGTCCTTGGCTTGCATGGGTTTGGGGGAAGAGACGGCGGCGAAGCGGGAGATGATTTTGGCGTCGATGGGGTCGCTTTTTGCCATGCATCCGAGGGATTTGGCGAAGTTGCGGATGCGTTGTCCGGGGACGATGCTGATGGGGATGGCCGCGTGCATGGCGGCTTGGACGAGAGGTTGTTCGTAGCCTCCAGTCGCCTCACAGACGAGGTGGGCGGAGGGCATGGCGGAAGCGGCGGAGAGAAGTCCGGCGATGCCTTTGGGGTGATTGGGGAAGCGTTTGATGGAGCCGTTGAAGTCGATGACGAGTTCGGTTTTGGCGACATCAACGCCGAGGTGGACGACGGATTGGGAATGAGGTAATGTCTTCATATTGGTTCGTTCATGCTTGTGATGGGAGCTCGCCGGCAAGCCGTCGGCTCATGTAACGGTTCGAACTGAGTGACCAAGATGCTCAAGACGGTTCCAACTCCATATGAGCTCGCGTGAAGCGGCTCGAGCGCCGACAGGAACCCGCCGTGAGCCGGGTGATCGGGAAGGATTTAGGCCCGATCACCCACTTGATCGCTGATACGCAATGAAGCGCGATTCGGCGTCAAAAGAAAAATACAAGCGCCGACGTTCGCGTCGGCTCTGCAAAACTCCAAAAAACGGGATAATTCCCGAAAAAAGCAACTTTGCGCTTGCATCGCTGGCTCCATTCCTTAAGACCTGCGCCCCGAATTATGGCTAAGAAAAGTTGGATCGCGCGCAACGAGCGCAAAAAACGCACTGTCGAGAAATACGCAGCTCTCCGCGCTCAGCTGAAAGCTGAGAAAGACTACATCGGTCTCACCATGCTTCCCCGCGATGCCAGCCCGACCCGCCTCGTGAACCGTTGCGAATTCAGCGGCCGCCGTCGCGCATTCCTTCGCCGCTTCCGTCTTTCCCGTATCAGCTTCCGCGAACTTGCTTCCGCCGGTCTGATCCCAGGCGTGACCAAGTCCAGTTGGTAAGCTGGCATAAAATGCGCTAAATTTTCTGGCGTGGGACGGAAACTACCCGTCTCACGTCATTTTTATGCCGATCTACGAATACGTTTCCGAAGCCCCCGACGACCCCGAGCACTCGTGCCGCGTGTGCGCGCGTGGATTTGAACTCAGACGTCCGATTGACCGTCCGGCACTTGAAGTGTGCCCGCTTTGCAAAAATCCGGTCAAAAAGGTGATTTCCCGGATCAATACACCGAAAATCACCAAGCCTCTCTCCGTAGTCGATGCCAAGAAGGCAGGCTTCACCATCCTGGAAAAACGGGACACCGGTGTTTACGAAAAACTCTGAGCCATGACCGACTTGTTTGTCCTGCCTTCCCTTCTGGCCAGCTTGTCGCCGGATCTTCCGACCGAGTTTCCGAGTGGAGGAAAAGCCGCGCTTTATATTCTGGGGATCGTCTTCTTTCTGCTGCTCAACGCGTTCTTCGTGGCGGCGGAATTCGCCATCGTCAAAGTCCGGCAAAGCCAGATCGAATCCGAACTGGAACCATCCGATCCCCGCCGCGCCACCGCCTTGCGCGTGGTCACGAACCTCGACGGCTATCTCTCAGCCAACCAGCTCGGCATCACCATCGCCTCGCTGGCCTTGGGTTTCCTCGGAGAACCGTTCGTCGCCGCGATTATTTCACCTCTTCTCATCAAAACCGGCCTGTCCGTGTGGTGGGTGAAGGCGATTTCCTTCACCATCGCGATTCTTTCCTTCACCTTCCTCCATGTGGTGGTGGGTGAACTGGTTCCGAAATCCCTCGCCATCCGCCGTTCGCTGGCCGTGACCATGGCGGTTGCCGGGCCGCTGCATTGGTTCTATGTTTCCGCGCATTGGGCGATTTCCTTGCTCAACGGTGCCGCGAATTGGGTATTGCGCGTGTTTTTCCGCATCGAACCCGTCAGCGAGGCCGAACACATCCATTCGGCTGAGGAAATCGCCGTGCTCGTCAACCAGAGCGGAGAGCAACAGGAAGTGACGGAAACCGAGCGTGAAATTCTTATCAACGCGCTCGGCCTCAACGAACTGTGGGTGCGCGATGTGATGACGCCGCGCAACAAGGTGATCGTGCTCGATGTCGATCAACCGTTCGAGAAATCACTGGATATCGCGATGCGCAGCAAGCACACGCGTTTCCCGCTGGTGAAAGGCCACCTTGATCACGCGATCGGCCTGATCCACATCAAAGACCTTTTCAAGCTCATCAACGATCCGGACCCGGATCTGATGCGCATCAAGCGCGAGCTGAAAATCGTGCCGGACACGATGCCGCTTGATTCTCTTTTGCAGTTCTTCCTCAAAGAGCACGCGCACCTTGCCATGGCCGTCGATGAATTCGGCACCCCGGCGGGCATCGTTTTCCTCGATAACATCATGGAGGAACTCGTCGGCGACATTCAGGATGAATTCGATAACGAGCGCTCGCCGTTCACCCGCATTTCCGATGCGGAATTTGTGATCGAAGGCACCATGACGTTGAACGATCTCGCGGGCTACGTGCCGGAGCTTTTCCTCGAAAGCGGCGAAGTGACCACCGTCGGCGGCTATTTGACCCAGCAACTCGGTCGTTTCCCGGAAGCCGGAGAAACGCTGGAAGTGCTTGGCTACGAGGCGAAAGTCACCAGCACCGACGGCCGCCGCGTGGGGCAGGTGCATTTCCGCCGTCTGGTTCCCAGCGAACCGGAAGAACAGGAAGCCGTGGCTTGATTCCATGCGCATCGACATCGTCACGCTGTTTCCCGAAGTGGCGCTCGCGCCCTTGAGCGACTCGATCATCCAGCGTGCCCGTGCCGCCGGAATCGTGGAAATCCACGCGCATCAGCTCCGCGATTGGTCGGAAGACAAACACCGCCGGGTGGACGATACCTTGTGCGGCGGCGGGCAGGGCATGCTGCTGAAACCCGAGCCGTTGTTCGCCGTGGTGGAAGCCTTGAAGCGCGACGACACGCTGGTCGTCCTGATGACGCCGCAAGGCCGTCCGTTCAAGCAATCGGTGGCACAGGAGCTTTCGGAGAAAAACCATCTGTTGATTCTCTGCGGCCACTATGAAGGCGTGGATCATCGAGTGATCGAAGCTCTGGTGGATCTGGAAATTTCCATCGGTGATTACGTTCTCACCAATGGAGCCATCGCCGCCGCCGTGGTGAGTGATGCGGTGATCCGCCTGTTGCCCGGTGCCTTGGGCGACGAACGCTCGCATGTGGATGAATCGTTTTCCGATCCGAATCTGCTCGAAGCTCCATCCTACACGCGGCCAATCGAGTTTCGCGGCATGAAAGTACCGGATGTTTTGTTGTCCGGCCATCACGCGAAAATCGAAGCATGGAAAAAGGAACAAGCGTTCGAGCGGACGAAAGCGATGAGGCCGGATTTGTTGTAGCAGGAATCCTGATTTCGGATCCAATTATGAAAAAATATCTGATAGTGTATATTTTTCTTCTGATGATTCTGTCGTTTTGGCTGGGATCGATTTATGCAAGGATGCGGTATGCTTACGGAGTGGTGCATACGATTGGTATTTCGGTGGATTTAACCAAGGTTGATCCGGGTGATCCGGGGATTGCATTGATGCTCCTTCGAGAAGGGAGCAGAAGGATCGATTCTTCGAGAGAGAATGTGTTTTTGAAAATGATGTCGGATTTTATCGAATACAGAAATCCTGCTTACAAATCATCCCGAGAAGCGGCGTCTTCTTATGTGAAGAGCCTTCATTTCGAATCTTTGGAAGATATTCTTCGGAGAAAGTATGGCAAAGATGTGGGGATCAAAATCAATGTGAGATAGACCGTTTGCCGGAAGTCAGTGCATGTATCCGAGAGAGATCGCGCCTGCTTCAAAGGGAAATCCCGTTTTTTACGAGCAGGCTTTTGGCAAACGGCATAGATATGATGGGTGCTTTTCTATCAGGGTATCACGCGAAGATCGAAGCATGGAAAAAGGAACAAGCGTTCGAGCGGACGAAAGCGATGAGGCCGGATTTGTTGTAGCGGGCGGTCGCTGCATTGGGGAAATTACCTTCCCAAAATACTGCGGGATTCCTGAATCGACATTTCGCGCTGCGACTGCCAATCGACGACGGCAGGCGGGTTGAAAACCTTGCGGCGGACGTCGGTTTCGGCATCCGAGGTATTGGGGATACCGGATTTTTTCGTCTCGCGGGCGGAGCCGGTTTTGTAATCGGACGTGGCGTAGGAATTCCCTGATTCACGTGCGCTTTGCGCCGATTCACGCGAGGATTTCTTGCTGTTGCGGTTTTCCGTTTGGAATCGACTGCCGTCGGTATTTCCGGCGTAGGCTTTTTTGTCGTAACTGGTTTCGCTGCCCCACCAGGATTTCTTGGCGTAGTCGCCCGCTTTGTATTCTTTCTTGGCGTATTCGCCTTTGAAATAAGGGGATTCGCCTTTTTGGTCGAATGAGCTGCGTTTGTCATTCTGCGGCACCCATTGGCCGTTGCTGTCCTGAGTGTAGCCGTTTTTTTGATTCATGCGGGCTTCCAGTCCCTGCCGCTCCGGTGCCGAAGGTTTCGATTCCGTGCCGCAGGATGCCAGACAGGCGAGCAGGGGAATGGCGAGAAATCGTTTCATGGCGCGGAATCCAGCCATTGTTCGAGTGCGGGATCAGGCACGGCACCGCGCTCGAGAGCTTGTTGATAGTAGCTGCGGGCTTCTTCCACGCGATTGCCGCGAGCGTAGATCCATGCGAGGTTGAAGTAGGGTTCGCTCAAGACGGGATCGGCGGTGATGGCGGCTTTGAAATGGGATTCCGCTTCCTTGACGCGCCCGCCGCGGTAGCAGAGGGAACCCATGAGCATTTGGCTTTTGGCGTCTTCCGGGGCGATTTCAACCGCTTTGCGGATGTGTTCCTCCGCAGCTTGGGTATCTCCCGCACTATCGAGAGCAAAGCCGAGCATGCGCTGGGCGTAGGCGTTTTTATCATCCATCTCGACCGCGCGGCGGAAGGTATCGATGGCTGCCTGCGTGTCTTTCAGCCGGAGGTTGACGACGCCGAGTTTGCAAAGCGCGGAGGTGTTGCCGGGGTTGGCGTCGATGATCATCTGATAGAGTTCGCGGGTCGGCAGGAGGCGGCCGGACAAGAAAGCCTTTTCGGCGGCGCGGTCATAGCCTTCGAGCTCGGTGTTGAGCGCGGCGGTGGCGCGGTTCACGAAACCGCGATCCCGCACGACGGGGGAAACGAACTCGCCGTTGACCTGTTGGCTGGCGATGAGTTTCTGCTCCTCGGGGCTGAGCTGGATTTCCTGGCCATCAAACAATTCGACGGCTTGGGCGATGCGCTCGTCCTTGCCGCCCATTTGCTTGGCGGCTTCGACGAGGAGATCGCGCGCCTGCTTGCGGCGTTCCTGGGAGCGAAGCTGGCGGCGGATGATTTCGCGTAGGGTTTCGATTTCGGCGGGATCGGCGGAGGCGGCACCGGAAGCAAGGGCGGTTTCCTCACCTTTGAGGCGGGATTCCAGCTCGGCGAGGCGTTTTTCCTGATCTCGCTTTTCCTGGAAAAGCCGGTTGATCTGGGACTTCGCCATGGCCAGATCGCGCAGGGCGTCGGTCATGTCGTCCTTGGTGGCGTTGTTATCGAGGTTCAGGCGATCCACCTTCTCGTTCGCTTCGCGGAGGTTTTTCGCTAGAGCCATGTTTTGCTCGACGAGTTGCTGGATGCGCCCGCCCTCGTTCAGCTTGAGCAGGGCGGACATCTGGTCGCGCTCCTGAACGAGAGCGTCACGTTCGGTTCGGAGTTGGGTAAAAGTGTCCTGGCTTTCCTCGAGCTGGCGCTTGAGACCGGAAATCTGCTGGTGGGCGGTGGCAAGCTCGGTGTTTTTGAGGTCGAGTTGTTTTTCGAGCTGCTCGATCTGGCGGCGCTGGCCGGCGACGACTTTGTTGGCGACGTCCTGCTGGGTTTTGAGATCACGGTCCTGATTGGCGTTTTGTTGGCGGAGCTCGCCGACTTTTTGCTTCATCAGTTTGAGATCGGTTTCCAACAGCGCGATTTTGGCTTCCTGATCGATTTTTTCGCTGCGGCTCTGGCTGAGGGCCATGGCCATGGCGGACTTTTCCTGTTCGAGTTTCTCGATGCGGCCGTTGAGCGCTTTCATTTCGCTTTCGACGGGGGAACCGGCGAGTTTCGAACGAAGCTGCTGAACGGTGGCCTCGGCGGCTTTGAGTTGCGCTTCGGCAAGATCGCGCTGGCGCTCCATGTCCCGCATGCGCGAGGCACCGCGCGAGGCGTCGGATTGGGAGGATTGGGAATCGGAAAGAGCCTGACGGAGCCGTTTCACTTCCGCTTCCGCTTCGCCGAGGCGGCGGGAGGTGAGGGGATCGACTTCAAGGATGCCCGGAGTGAGCGGCTGCACGCCTTGTTTCGGATCGATGTCCCGGCCTTTGGTGCGGGCGCCGCCTTCGAGTTCGGCGATGGCACCGGATTGTTTCCGCTGTTGTTCTTCGGCTTTGGGTTTTACCGAGGTGAGGCCTTCGGCGGTTTTTTCCGCGCGGCCTTTGACCATTTCGGGTTTCCAGTTCGGATAATACTGGCGGACGGATTGAAAGAGCTTGTTGGCCTGGTTGAGTTTTTCCCAGGCACCGGTGTAATCTCCATCGCGCTCTAGCTGCTCGGCGGCGCGGGCGGCGAGATAGCCTTGGAAATAAACATCCGAAGGATCGAATTGCGCGGGTTGTTGCGGAGCATCCAGCTCCTGGGCATGGATGGAGATCGGCAACAGCATGAAGGCTGTGCCAGCGAATGTGACCGCCGGGCGGCGGAGGGTTTTCACAAACCGGAGAAGCATCGGGTCGGGAAACTACGGGTTTGCCGCTCCCGGCGCAAGAGGGATTCCGCAGGGGCGGAAATCAGAAATTCAGGGATCGGTCGATCAGGTTGAGTAATGCGGTGCGTTCCGGGGATTGCTCTTTGTTCGCCGATTCACGGGCGAGGGCGGCGACGACTTGTTCATCGACGAGATCGGGACGTTCGCGGGCCAGCCATTGGCTATAGGCGCAAACCAAGGCGGCGAAGCGGGCGTCTTCGGAAGGTTCCTGATCGGAACGATAAGACACGGGAACCGGTGGAACCGGTTGGTTGTCCACCGACCACTGGATGCCGCCGAGCTCGCTGGCGGGAATGAGGGGATCGATTTCCAACGCGACGGTGGCGATGGTTTTCGCGGGGAGCTGTGTCGCGGTTTTCCCTCCGGCGGCAGCCGGGGCGGGGTTGTGCTGAAAGCCCAATACGCGGTAGCGGGCGACGTTCGCGCGGTTCGGGAGGAAGGTGGCGCTGACGAGGTGGTTTTCATCCGCGGCACCTTTGAAGGAGATGAGGAAAAGAATCGACGAAGGTTTCCACGGGCAGGCGATCGCTTCGGTGGAAAGCGTGACGCCTCGTGAAACGCCGGTGGGTCCGCTCGGACGCAGGGAGAAGAAATTGAGCAATTCCTCGGTGCGGATCAGGCTGGGATCGGGAAGGCGCTGGTGGAGTTGGATGCTTTTGGAAATGCGGTCCATGCTGCCGGTTTCCGTATAAATTGGCAGTTCGAAGGCATCCGGTTGCGGATTGATCGGAAGACGGTCCGGCAGTGCCGGGAGCGTGCGAGGCGTGACTTTGACGGCGGTTCCGGCGGGCGGAGGCGTGACCGGAGCGAGCGGGCCGGGAGCTGGAGCCGCTGGTGGTGGCTGCGGCTGGTTGAAGCCGAGAAAAACAACGATCGCAATGAGCAGGGCGAGGCTGCCGAGGATCAGTTTGACCGGTGGGCCGGAGTGGCGGCGGACGTTTTTCGGTTCACGCGGGGAGGCCGCGTTTTTATCGAAAAGCGGTTCGTTCGAAGGGTCTTCTGGCTGGGGAGAGGCGGACATTTCTCAGCGAATGTAATATCCGAGGTGCTCCAATTCCAGCGCGAGATCAACGTTGTTCACGGTGACATCCGCCGGGACTTCCAGCACGATCGGCGAGAAATTCAGAATGCCTTGGATTCCGGCGGAAACGAGGCGGTTCACTACGGATTGCGCGAACTCGACGGGCACGCAGAGGATGGCCAGTTTGACGGCGCGTTCGGTGATGAAATTTTCCAGTTCTCCGGCCGATAAAACCGGGATGGCGATGCCGCGGGTTTTCGCTTCTTCCGGATGGGCGTCGAACGCGGCGACGACTTCGTAGCCTTCTTTTTCGAAACCCTGGTAGCGGATCAGCGCGGCTCCGAGATTACCCGCACCGACAAGTACGACGGGCTGGAGGTGTTCCCGCCCGAGGGTTTCACGGATGATGGAGGCAAGCTGCGTGACCGGATAGCCGAGGCCGCGGGTGCCGAACTGGCCGAAGTAGGCGAGATCCTTGCGGAGTTGGGCGGGTTTCACTCCCGCCGCGCGGGCGAGGGTGGTGGAGCTGACGGTTTCCACGCCGTTGCTTTCCAGTTTTTGGAGGCAACGGTAATAAATCGAGAGCCGGTAGATCGCCTTTTTGGGGATATCCACCTTGCCGATTTTTTCGGGAAGGTCCACAGCGTGAAGATATCAGAAGGAATTCGGATCCTGCAAGAGCGCGGCGACTTTATTGAGAAGGAACCCGGCACCGCCGCCATCCACCACGCGGTGATCGAAGGTCAGCAGCAGATCGGCTTCGGTGGCGGGAAGAAACGCTTCCACTTGCTTGCTCCAGACCGGCTTTTTCACTCCGGCGCCGATGCCGAGGATGAGTGTTTCGTTCGGCAGCGGGATCGGCGTGCCGATGGTGAGGCCGAAGGTGCCGAAGTTCGTCACGGTGGCGATGCCGCCGCTGCAATCTTTTTCCGTCAAGCGGCGGCGGCGCGCGCGATCCACGAGATCGTCATATTCCGCGACGAGTTCCTTGAGCGGTTTTTGGTCAACAGCGCGCACGACGGGCACGACGACGCCGTCTTCGACTTGCACGGCGACGCCGATGTCGAAGGAGCGGGGATGTACGACTTTATCACCGATGAGATAGCCGGCGGTGGTGGGGCTTTCCTTCAGCGCGAGGGCGAAAGCGCGGAGGAGATAGAGGGTGAGGCCGGGTTTCGGCGATTGCTCGCGGCGGTGATTGAGCAAGCGGTCCATCAGGACTGGAAGGCCGACCGTGGCCAATGGGCGGGTCCAGCTCCGGCGCATGGCATCTGCCACCGCGAGGCGCATCGGCGAGGCGGAGGAACTTGGCCACGCCTGGAGGTAATCGAGGAACCGCTCAAGGTCTTCCACGGTGACGCGGCCACCGGCACCGGTGCCGACGATGGCGGAAATGTCCGCTTCGCGCAGGCCGAGATCGTCCATGCGGGCGCGCATGCGCGGGGAAATGTAGTGGGCGCCCATGGTGCCGGTCGGGACGGGCAGGCCTTTGACGCTGGGAACGACGGCGGGTGCTTCCTCGTAATCATCGCCATCGAGGGCGAAGTGGAGGTTCGCTTCTTCTTTGCCGCTTTCCACGGCGGCGGCTTGGGATGCGCGTTTCTCTTCAGCGGCTTCCAGCGTGTCCACACCGGTGCGGGCGACTTCTTCCTCCGTGACGGTGAGCAGCCCGAGCAGGCTGCCGACGGTGTAGGAAACCCCTTCTTCCGCGCGGATTTCCGCGACGATGCCATCGCACAAGGTGGTCACGCCCATGACTGCCTTGTTGGTCTCGACTTCGATGATCTCCTGATCGGTGCGGACGGTGTCTCCCACGGCGACTCCCAGACGGATGACGGTGGCTTCGGCGATGGATTCGCCGAGTTGGGGCATGAGAATGGGGACTGTTGGCATCGAATTGGTAAATGCTGAAAGATGAAAACCTGAAAAGCGGAAAAATCAGAAGGCGAGCAGGCGGCGGAGGGCGTCGCAGATGGACTCGGGCGTCGGGCGGTGGGCGGCCCAGAGTTTCGGATGATACGGGACCGGCGTGTCGCGGGAATTGAGGCGCAGCGGAGGCGCGTCAAGCAGGTGGAAACCTTCTTCGGTCACGCGGGAAACGACTTCGGCGGTGACGCCGCCCCACGGGAAAGCTTCACCCACTGCAAGCAAACGCCCGGTGCGGGCGACGGAGGCGAGCACGGTGTCCATATCGAGTGGTTTGATGGAGCGTAGATCGACGACTTCGATTTCCCAGCCATCTTCGCTGAGGCGGTCCGCCGCGCGCACGGCTTCGTGAACCATGGCGCTGTAGGCGACGACGGTCGCGTGTTTTCCCGGACGGGTGATGCGGGCTTGTCCGATGGGGAGGTGATCGCCGTTGATGGATTTCGCCTTCAGCCAGCGGTAGAGGAACTTGTGCTCGCAGAAAATGACGGGATCTTCCAGCGCCACGGAGTCCAGCAGCATGTGGTAGGCGTCCGAAACGGTGGCGGGTGTGACCACGATGAGGCCCGGATATTGGGCGTAGATGCCTTCCATGCTCTGGCTGTGGAAGGGGCCGGAGCCGGGTGTGCCGCCGGAGGGCAGGCGCACGGTGATCGGGATCGGCATGCCGGTGCGGTAATAATGCGTGGCGGCCTGGTTGACGATCTGGTTGAAAGCGATGGACGAGAAGTCCGCGAACTGCATTTCCACGATCGGGCGCATGCCTTCGATGGCGGCACCGACGGCGAGGCCGATCATGGCATCCTCGGAAATCGGGGCGTCGAAAACGCGGTTGGGAAATTGTTCGGCCAATCCCTTGGTGGCTTTGAACGCACCGCCGAAGGTGGCGATGTCCTGCCCGTAGAGGAAAACGCGGTCGTCTTCCCTCAGGAGTTTTTCCTGAGCTTCGCGGATGGCATCAATGTAAGTAACACTCACTGGCAGATGGGAGATTGAGACTGGAAAAGCTTAGGAGAGAGGGAATCGTGTGGAGAGGGCGGTCCAATCTTCCTTGTAGGGGTCCGGCACGGCTTCCTGCTGGGCCTGGGTAACGGCGCGCTGGACTTCTTCCGCGAGCTCGTCCTGCCAGGTACTGAGTTCTTCGATGGTGGCGATGCCGTTTTCAATGAATTGGCGCATGGCGACTTCGATGCAATCCCGGCCGTAGTGGCCTTGCCGGATGTTGCTTGGCACGTAGGAGGCGTCATCGTGTTCGCCGTGGCCGGAAAGGCGGAGCAGGCGGGCGACGACGAGTTGCGGGCCTTGTCCGGTGCGGGCGCGGCGGACGGCTTCGGTGATGACCTGGGCGGTGGCGAAAAGGTCGGTGCCATCGACGGCGAAGCCTCCGATGCCGTAGCCTTTGGCGCGGTCCACGAGATCGGCGCAGGCGAACTGGCGGTGGTTCGGGGTGGAATAGGCGAACTGGTTGTTTCCGACGACGACGACCATCGGCAGTTTTTCCACGGCGGCGAGGTTCAGTCCTTCGTGGAATGCACCGGTGGAGGTGGCACCGTCACCGATGCAGGTGGCGCCGACGACTCCGTCGAGTTTTCCTTGAAGGCGTTTGGCAAAGAGCATCCCGGCGATGACGGGGACCTGCGCGCCGAGATGGGAAATCATGGCGGGCATGCCTTTTTCCGGGCGGCCACGGTGGATATTGCCGTCACGGCCACGCATCGGACCCTGGGCGGAGCCGAGATAGGTGCGGGTGCAGTCGATGAGCGGTTCGCCGAAGGCCGTGCGTCCGGCTTGATCGCGGATGAGAGGGGCGAAGCAATCGCGGCCTTGGATCAGGGCCGTGCCGAGCGAGGCGCTGACGGCTTCCTGTCCGCGTCCGAGATAGACGCCGCCGACGATTTTCCCCGCCTTGTAGAGGCTGGACAGTTTGTTTTCGAGAATCCGCGCTTTCAACATCGAGCGGAAAACCGACCGCAGGTAATTGCGGTCCAATGTCACTCCATGCGTACTCGGTTGCATTTCCAATTCAGGCACGGCGGCGAGGCTAAGACAGCCCGGCGGGCCGCTGCAACCGCTTTCCGAAGCCGATCTTAAAGACTTTGCAGGAAATCGTGCAAAAAGTTGTTTTTTGAGGTTTCCGGGAATGAAGAACGCCGTGGGAAGCTGGTCTTGGTGCGAAAAAAAGCCGACCGGGCGATTTTTCGGAACGGCAAAGGGGGGAATTCGCCTGTTCCGACACCCGGTCGGCTATATTTTTGGGGGAAGCTTTTTTGAAAGGTTCAGTCGTTGGCCCCGACTTGCATGGCGCGGACTTTGAGAGTCTTGGTGACCGTGACGCTGTAGCTGCGGAGTGTTTCGGTGCCGAAGGGGGTAATGGTCACGACATCGATCTTGTAATTACCATCCGATGGCAGGGCGCTATCGTAGCTGCTGAGGGTAAATGAAGTGGTGAGGGGGGTCTGGTCGTCCCGGGTGACTTCGGATTTTGGCAGTTCGATGGCGCTCGTCGGATCGGAAACCGGATAGGCGATGATTTTTGTCGTGCTGGAAGGGTAAAGGTTGGTGTAGGTGACGGAGAGGGTGGGAGCGACGCCTTTGATGATCTGGCCGTCTTCCAGACCGGTCACGGTGGCTGAGGAAAGCGGCCAGATTTGCACTTTGTCGGTGGCGAGCTGGGTTTGTGGCAAAGTGCCATCGGCCAGAATCCGCAATACGAAATGTTCTTCGCCGCTGGTGGTGTAGGGGTCGACGGAGTAGAGGGAGGGTTTTTCGTAAGGCAGGGTCTGGGTTCCGTTTGCCGTGATGTAGGCCGAGTAGGAGGGATCATTCGCCAATACGGTCGCTGAATCGAGATTCGGGTCGTTATCGGTGTAGAGTCCCAGATGTTGTTCCATGAGCACCTTGGTCGCGGCGTCCGGCACCCCGGTGGCTGCGGTGAGGAGGTTTGAAACGGTGGTCGTTACGGTATAAGGCTGGTCGATGCGGGTGCGTTTGACTCCCCATTTGTCTCCGGTGCTGTCTTCGGTGGAAATGACGAGGGTGCCTGCGGGGAGATACGCGCTGACGACTTTTGTATCGAGTAGATAAGAGGTGCCGGAAGTGTTGTTCACGGCCCAAAGATAGAAAACCGAGCCGCCTTCGGTGATGGCGGTTGGCGAAGAGGTTGTCCCGCTGGAAGCGTTCGTCCCGGTAGAGGTGAGACTGCTCGTCTGCCAGGTCACGCCATCCTGGATCTGGCGGATGAAGCTGGTGTAGTTGGAGGCTTGGCCGAACACCTGTGGAGCAAGCAGGGAAAGCAGGAGAAGGATCCGTTTCATTTTTGTGCGGGTGCTGAAGTTGGGGAGCTTCCGGAAGCGGAGGTTACCGAGATGGGGCCGCTTTGATGGACGGCGACGACGATGTTTTCCTGGGTTTGCCAGAATTCGACTTGTTTGGAGTCGAGAGGGGTTTTGCCACGGGCCTGATCAAAGTCCACTTCCTGGGTGGTGAGCCATCCCCGGTTTTTGGTAAAAAAGTCAGCCCAACCGAGGAGGCTTCCCACGGGCTTCGTGCTGATTTTTTCCTGTTTGCTTTTCGGGATATGAATCACCGCTCCCTTCGGCACGAGCGTCCAATGAGTGCCGTCGGTGAGGATCACGGATTCGTTCAAGAGGGATGGTGGTGCCGGAGGGGGAGTGTTCGCGTGGGGATCGTCCTCCGCGATCTTCGTCAGTTGGGCCATCGGCGAGGTGCGTTTGATCTCGGCCAGAGCTTCCGGTGAGATTGCCGGCGGGGCGGCCATCAGATGACTGGCGAATGTTAGCAGGAGGACGGTGGATTTCATCTCGGAACCGAGGTTGGGGTGTTGGATCAGACTGCGGTGAAGGTCACCAGAAGCACGAAGTCGTTGAGGTCGTAACCGGAGGAGCCGAAGCCGTTGAAGTCTCCGAGGAAGATGACCTGGTTGTCACCGATGTTGGCGGTGTTGTCGCTGTTCATGTAGTTCGCGATGTAATCGAGAGCGTTCAACTGCATGTTCGGATAGGAAGAGGCTTGGTGTGCCGGAAGGGCTTCCCCGTTGTAGAGGGCGACAAAGGAGTAGTCCCCCAAGGCGGTGGCGCATGTCGGGGTGCATTTTGTGAGTCCGGCTGCCTGGCTCAGATAGAGGTTGCCCTTGCCATCCGTGTAGCATGAGGTGGTGGCTTTGACATCGAAGGTGGTCCCCGAGCTGAGCACTTTGTTGTAAACGATGGTGGAGGTGTTGACGTTGTTCTGGGTGCCCGAGAAGATCTGTGTGCTGCTGCCATTGACCACCGCGTAGCCGATCACGTTGCAGTAACTGGTACTGTCTCCGAAGGCGGCGGCGAGCAGCCGGACCTGCACGCGGACCTTTGTCTTGGTGGTGCAGGTGCCGTTGGAATTCTTGGTGATGAGAGAGGTCACCGCACTTGGGTAACTGATGCTCCAGCCGAGCGTGGAGTTGACACCGGCGCGGACGAGGGAACTATCAATCGTGAGCGAACCGGTCGGGATGCTGTCGTCAGCGGCTGCAGCGAAGGAGGGGGCGAGCAAGGTAGCGCAAGCGAGGATGCTTTTGATGAGCTTGCTGCCACGGATCATGTGGAATTGCATGGGTGCAGGGGGGTGGGGGGATATTGCCAGCGCGGGTGAGGGGGGTGGCTGACGGCGCAATCAAGTCACGCGGGAATAGGCAATTCAAGCGGTGTCGGGCTTTCCTACGTGATTGCGTAGGCAGCGGGGTGGGTTTTTAGTCCGGCTTTTAATTATTATAAGTTGCTATTAGTGAGTGTTTTATGGTTAAATAAAAAAATCCCGCGTCAAACCTTAACGGTTCAAAGCGGGATTTTTCATTACTTAAGAAAACTTAATCAAATTTTCAAAAGCGGGTGTAACCCGTTATTTTGCGTTCTTATCGAGGATCGAATTCCAGTGTTCGACGTGATCTTTTTTGGACTCGAAAAGGTCGCCGGGATCATCGTGGATGGTGATGGAAGTGATCTTGTCGCCTACGCCGTTGTATTTGCAGCCGCGCTCGCCGGTGTTGTTCTTGCCGGTGATTTTACCGAGCACATCGAGGCCGTTGGTGACCTGGCCGAAGACGGAGTGGCGGTTATCGAGGAAAGGAGTGGGCGTGGTGGTGATGAAGAACTGCGATCCATTGGTGTTCGGGCCGGCGTTTGCCATGGAGAAAGTGCCCGGAGCGCGGTGGCGGAGCAGCGGGTGGAATTCATCGGCGAACTTGTAGCCGGGGCCGCCACGGCCGGTTTCGGTCGGATCGCCGCCTTGCAGCATGAAGTCTGCGATGACGCGGTGGAAGGCGATGTTGTTGTAATATCCGCGGCGGGCGAGATTCAGGAAGTTCGCGACGGTGAGCGGTGCTTTTTCCGCATACAGGGTGGCGTCGATGTTGCCAGCGGTGGTATGGAGCGTGATTTTGATATCGGACATGGTGGGCAAGGAAACACGGGGATTTTCCGTCGGGCAAGCATCCATCGGGATTTGGACGCGAGACTTGCGGGCGCAGGGGAGATGGTGTGAGGTGCGGGCGTGTTTGCCACTTACGTTCATCACTTGGATCCGATCGCGCTGCCGTTGTTCAAAGGTCTGGCGTTGCGCTGGTATGGATTGGCTTACCTGATGGGGTTCGTCTGCGGGTTTCTCCTGTTGAAATACCTCGGGCGGCGTCAGTTGTGGGTGCTTAAACCGGAAAAAGCGGGGGATTTCATCGCTGCGGCGGCATTGTTTGGCGTGTTTCTTGGCGGCCGGCTGGGATATATCTTCTTTTATTATATCCCGCGCGAAGGTTGGGCGAAGTTCTGGCATGATCCGGGGGTGATCTACCGCGTGTGGGAGGGTGGCATGGCCAGCCACGGCGGGATTTTAGGCTTGGTGATTTTCACCTGGTTCTATTCGCGGAAGCAGAAGGTTTCCTGGACCGGATTGGGCGACGGCCTTTGCGTAGTCGCGCCGCTCGGGTTGTTTTTCGGGCGGATGGCGAATTTCATCAACGGCGAGCTTTACGGCCGTGTTTCGCAAACCGCGGCGTGGGTGATGAAATTCCCGCTCGCGCTGATGGATCACACGGCGCCCGAGTTTCAAAAATTCGACGAAGCCGCGTATGCAGCCGCGCAAGTCGAGCCGAAGCTTCGTGCCGCATATGAAATGATGGAATCCGCCAGCGCGCGGGATTACCCGTATGTGAAGGGCGCGTTTTTCGAACAAATGCTGGAAGCGAACCGCCACTCGGAAGCGGTGAACCAAGCCATCGCGCCGTTTTTGGAGCCGCGCCATCCATCGCAGCTTTATGAAGGTGCCTTGGAAGGATTGCTGCTTTTCGCGATTCTGTGGACCGTGCGAATTCGTTTCCCGAAAGCGCCGAATGGTCTGCTAACGGGATTATTTTTCGGGCTTTATCCGGTTTTTCGGATTATCGGTGAGCAATTCCGCGAACCGGATGCGGCAATGGTCGGAGCGCTGACGAAAGGGCAGTTTTTCTCCTTCTTCATGTTCGCATTCTCGGCGGGATTCCTGATCTACGCTTGGAACGGAAGGAAAAAAGTGGCGTCGGTTTGATGTCTTGAGGTTAAAATTCCTGTTCCCAAGCCTTCTTCAACGCCGCGCCGATCGCGCTATCGAGAGCGGCTTGCCAATCGGCAGCGGTGCGGATCACGGGAAGCGGCGGCAGGATGCGCTCGGGTAAATTTCCCGGCAGCTCCGCATGGAAATATCCGGGGCCGTTAGGGGGAATTCCCCGAACTTTGGAAACGGTGCGGCCGATCCCCAATAAACCGGCGTGCACCCAGCGGGCGCTGAGTTCGGGGCAGAGAATCTCCGCTGCCGACCGGATTTCGAAATCGCCGGGCTCATCGGAGAAATCAATTTCCCAGCCATCGGCCCGGAAAACGCCGCCATCGTGCTGCCAGTGATCTGCCAGACGGGGTAAAATCCAGAAACGCACGGCTTCTTCGGCATCGTCCGGCGTGATTTTCAGGCGGATGCGCGTATTCACGAGGCCTTTCATCTGTTGCAGGGTCGTCCAAACAATCGCCCGATACCGCCGCGCGGCTTCTTCCGGCGAGGTTTCCGCCGCCATTTCCGGCAATACGTGGCCGGGAAGCGCTTCGTGAAGGTGAAAGGTGAGCAGGTTCATGTGTGGAATGTAGGAAGAGAGCCGCCGCCGAAGCGAGTGCCCGGTTTTGCTTAGGAAAGCTTGATTTTACGATCCTGAAAACGATCTTGCTGATTTTCCCGTCTCAGGAGATGCTACCGGTGTTCGCAAGATCATGGCTTATAAGGATAATAAAAAACGCGGCGAATTGCCAGAACCGGGCAAGTGGTCGAATGAAATCAACGGAATCGTCCTGATCGCCGTGGGCTTGATGCTTTTGCTTGCGTTCATGTCCTACAGCCCGGCGGATTTGCCGAAGTGGGGGATTTTCGAGGCGTTTACGGACAAATCCGGCGAGCCGGGTGGGAATTTTCTCGGCCCGGCGGGCGGATTGCTCTCTTTTATCTTGATCGTTTTATTCGGTGCCGCCGGGTGCTTGGTGCCGGTGGCGTTGATCTGGTTCGGCATCGTGAAAATGGCGATGAACGTCCGGCTTTGGCCCCGTTTCTGGATCGGATTTGGCGCTTTGCTGATTTCCGCCTCCACTTGCCTGCACGCGGCGGATTTCTTTTTCGTCGATTGGGCGCGTCAGTGTAAAATCAACAGTCCGGGTGGTGTTTTCGGAGCGTTGTTCGGCGGGATGATTCTGATGAACATCGTGGCCCGGCCCGGCACGATCCTTCTTTCCAGCGTGGTTTATCTGGTTTCCCTGATTTATTTGACAGGTCAGGAGCCGGTCCGGTTTTGCAAGGCGTGCTACCGTTTGGTGCGATTGAAATTCCACGAATGGCGCGAGAAACAGTCCGCCAATCACCAGTCAGCAGCCCGTGAAGCAGCGATCACGGCGGAACGCGAACGCCAGCGCGAGCAGCGCCGTGTTGAACGAGATTCGTCGAAATCCGAGCCAACCACACTTTCTCCGGTGAAAAAAACGGCGCCTGTCCCTTCCGCTGTTGAGAAAAAAGATGATTCGCAAACGCTTCTGCCGCTGCGCGAAACTCCGATGCCGAAGATCATCGATGGCTCGCAGCGCCGGATTTCCGAAGAACACGCGCCGGGCGCGAAGCCCTTTGAGCGCAAGAAAGCCGCCGGGCATCAGTTTCTTTCCGTCACGGGTTACGAGGATTACGAATTGCCGGGCTTCGATTTGCTGGACGCGCCGGAAGTTTCCGAAGCGCCGGAGGCCAATCACGAGGAACTCATCTCCACCCAGCGCACGATCATTGAAACCCTGAAAGCCTTCGGCATCGACGTCACACCGGGCGATATCACGCGCGGCCCGACGATCACGCGTTACGAAATCTATCCGTCCATCGGCCTGCGCGTTTCCCGGATTTCCCAGCTCGAAGCGGACCTCGCCCGCGCCACGCGTGCAGAGCGGATCAACATCCTCGCGCCGATCCCCGGCAAAGACACCGTGGGCATCGAGCTGGCGAACTCGCAGAAAGTCGCGGTTCCCTTGCACGAACTGCTGCACGACCCGGAATTCAGCTCCGCGAAAAAGAAAATCCCGCTCGCTCTCGGCAAGGACGTTTACGGCAAGACCGTGATCGGAGACCTCGCCGCGATGCCTCACCTGCTCGTCGCCGGGGCCACCGGTTCCGGTAAATCGGTTTGCATCAACTCGATCATCGCCTCGATGCTCTTCAAATTCGGCCCGGATGAGCTCCGCTTCATCATGGTGGACCCGAAGGTGGTGGAAATGCAGATGTATAACAAGCTGCCGCACCTTGTGGTCCCGGTCGTCACCGATCCGAAGAAAACCGTCGCCGCGCTGAAGTGGGTGGTGAACGAAATGGAAAAACGCTACCGCATTTTCGCGAAGGAAAGCGTCCGGAATTTCGATAGTTTCAACAACCGCCCGCGCAAGGAAAAGCCAGCCCCAGTGGCAACTCCCGCGCCAGAGCCTGAAGAGGAAACACCTTTCGCGGAAACACCGGCTCCCACCGCAGAACTCACCGAATCCGAAGAATCTGCGATTCCCGCCAGCCATCAGGCTCCGCCATGGGCTCTGGACGATATTCCGGACGAGCAGATGGATTCCATCGCCGCCTCGCTCGCATCCGGCGAACTCGGGCCCGAAGCGGACGAAGACGACCCGGATTTCGAACCGGACGAAGACCGCATCCCGGATCGTTTCCCTTATATCGTCGTCCTCATCGACGAGCTTGCGGACCTCATGCAAACCGCGCCCGCCGATGTGGAAATGTGCATCGCCCGCATCGCTCAAAAAGCCCGCGCCGCCGGCATTCACCTGATCATCGCGACGCAGACACCGCGTGCGGATGTCGTGACGGGCATCATCAAAGCGAACATCCCCAGCCGCATCGCGTTCCAGGTTTCATCGGCGCTGGATTCCCGCGTCATTCTTGACACCAAGGGCGCGGACAAGCTCGTCGGCAAAGGCGACATGCTTTATCTTCCGCCCGGCTCCGCGAAACTCGAACGTTCGCAAGGCGCCTTCGTCACCGATGCCGAAGTCGAACGCATCATCGAGCACTGTGCCGCGCAGGGCGAACCACGATTCGAAACGGACATCCAGGCATCGCTCGATAATGATGAAGAAGACGAAGAGGAACTTTCCGACGCCGATGAAGAACTTATCGTCAAGTGCATCGAAGTCGCCCGGCAAGAGCAGAAATGCAGCACCTCCTTGCTCCAGCGCCGTCTCCGTCTCGGATACACCCGTGCCGCGCGGATGGTCGATATCCTCGAAGCCCGTGGAGTCGTCGGCCCCGGTGATGGTGCGAAAGCCCGTGAAGTCTTCGTGAAGTAAAGAGATTCAGCCGATCTGAAAAAAACTCACTTTTGTTTCATTTTCAGGTTGTCAAACTCCCGCCCTCCACGCTTACTTCCGGCCCGCCCGCGAGGGTGGCAGCCTTCCCCAAAGGCCCGATAGCTCAGTTGGTAGAGCAGCGGATTGAAAATCCGCGTGTCGCTGGTTCGAATCCGGCTCGGGCCACCACTTTTCAACCTTCCTTTCGGAAGGTTTTTTTGTGTCATAAGAGAAAACGGTGATGCGATCCATGTGATACCCAGCCGCAAGGCTGACTCAGGATGCACTCGAAGCATCGCTCCAACCTGGCGGATCGCGGCTTTCTATCAATCTTGCTGCTGATCTCAAATCACCCGCGCCCAGAGCAGCTTGAGGTAGCGGGATTCCGGGTAGTTCGAAAGCGTCGGATGGTCCGGGCCCGCGCCGGTGCGGTTGAAGATTTGCAGGCGCTTGTTCTGGCGGTGCGCGGAGCCGGTGACGATTTGCTCGAAGGCACCGGAGCCGAGTTGGCCGGAGCAGGAGCAGGTGACGTAGAGGCCTTCCGGTTTGACGAGTTGCAGCGCGAGCTTGTTGAGGTCCGCGTATTTGGCGACGCCGGTTTCGTCTTCTTTGCCAAAGATGAACTTCGGTGGATCGGCGATGACGAGATCCCACTTGCGGCCGTTTTCGATCATGGTGCGCAGCCAGGTGAAGGCGTCGGCGTGGGTGAACTTGATGCGGGCGTTGTTCAGGTTCGCGTTGCGCTTGGCCATTTCGATGGCGTTTTCATCGAGATCGACGGCGGTGACATCGGAGGCGCCGGCGAGGGCGGCGGAGATGGAGAAACCGCCGGTGTAACAGCAGAGATCGAGCACGGATTTCCCGGCGGCGAGTTCTCCGAAGCGTTTGCGGTTGTCGCGTTGGTCGCAGAAGAAGCCGGTTTTGTGGCCGTTCTCGAAATTCACTTCGTAGCGGATGCCGTGCTCGGTGATTTTGACGGAGCGGATTTTATCCGATTCCACGCCGCCGAAACGCGGGATACCTTCGACGCGGGCGAGATCGGCATCAACGCGGACGATGGTGCGCTTCGTGCCGAACACTTCGTGCATCAGCGGCAGCCACTGCGGCAGGCGCTGCCATGCGGCGAGACTGGTGAGCTCGATGGAGAGAACGTCGGCGAATTTATCCGCAACCATGCCCGGCAGGAAATCGGCGTCGCCGTGGATCACACGGTAGCTGTCGGTTTCCGCGTCCAGCTTCAGCATTTCCCGGCGCAGCTCGGCGGCGCGGACGATGGCGCGTTCGAAAAACGTTTCGTCGAGATCATCGAGCGAATGGCTGATCACTCGGAGCGGCATGCGGGCCTTCGGATTCCAGAGTCCCCAGCCGAAAGGGGTGCCTTCCTTGCCCAAAACCTGCACCAAAGATCCCGGAGTCGCATCGCGGGACACCTCGCCGATCATCTTCGGCCAGATGGAGGGGTGGAAACTTCGGTATTTGAGTTGGACGGTAGGCACGGCGCGGAATACGCCGCATCCGGCGGGAAATGTCGAATGTTTAGCGAAAGAGTGCTGAGTTTTCAGTGTTCAGTTTTCAGGAAATACCTCACAAGGCCTCCGGTTTTCCCTGATCTGAAAACTGAACACTGAAAACTTACGACTTATCTTCATGAAAATGCACCGCATCCTGGCCGAGGCCGCTTCCGATATCGCGAAGTCCGTTTTTCGCGAGCACAAGGTGCTGGATCACGAATTGGCGGCGGCATTCGAGGAAAACCCGAAGTGGGGCAAGCGGGATCGCGGTTTCATCGCGGAAACGGTGTTTGAGGCCGCACGCTGGCGGCGGGCGCTGGGATTTCTCGTCGATAGCGAGGAAACGACAGCACTTTGCGCCGCGCAATGGGTGCGGATGGGCTACGAGCTGCCGGATTGGTGGAAATACAACGGCGCGGGTGCGGCGGAAATCCAAGCTCGCGAGGCGGATCTCGCGTCCCAACCGCGCGCGGTGCGGGAATCGATTCCGGATTGGATCGATGAACTCGGCGCAGCGGAGTTGGGCGATGCGTGGGACGCGGAAATTTCCGCTCTGAATCAGCGGGCATCGGTTTTCCTCCGCGTAAACACGCTGCGCGGGAGCCGCGAAAAGGCGATCGCGTGGCTGGCGGAAAATAACGTCGTGGCTACGCCGGTGGATGGCTTGCCGGATGCACTCGTGCTCGCGCCGGGCAAGGCTTTGCCCAAGCCGCTGCGTCTCGATGGACGTGTGGAAATCCAGGACGCGGGCTCGCAGTTGATTTCGCCGTTGCTCGATCCCCAAGCGGGCGAGCGGGTGATCGACGCGTGTTCCGGTGCGGGCGGAAAATCGCTGCACCTTGCCGCCTTGATGAAAAACGACGGCCGCATTTTCGCGATGGATGTGGAGCAGAAAAAGCTCACCGAACTGGAGCGCCGGGCGAAGCGGGCGAATGCGACGTGTATCAAAACGCGGCTCATCACGCAGACCACGCCTCAGGATTTCTCCGGCATCGCGGATCGCTTGTTGATCGATTCCCCATGCTCGGGCTTGGGGACTTTGAAACGCCAGCCGGATCTCAAGTGGCGTTTGAAGCCAGCGGCGCTCGAACGCGTGCGCAGCATCCAGAAGCAACTGCTGGTCGAGTATTCCGAAATGCTGAAACCGGGAGGTCTCTTGGTGTATGCGACGTGCTCGATCTTGCCGTCGGAAAACCGCGCGGCGGTGGATTGCCTGTTGAAAAAAGGTGGGTTCGAATTGCTCGAAGAGCGTCCGGTTTCTCCTGCGGAAACGGGCTTTGATGGATTCTACGCAGCGGCGTTGCGGAAAGTGGAGTAACGGTGTTCTCACCGGCTCCAACTCCCAACGATACAAGCCGACGTGAACACCATTACTCCATCGAATGGCCGCATTTGGTGGCTGAAACAGCTTGCTCCGAATAGTAAAGAAAGCCAAAACATTACCCAATGACCGCCGAACTTGAGGATCTGTTCGCCTTTCTCCGATTTCCCAGTATCTCCACCGATTCCCGGCATGCTGCTGATGTGCGTGGCTGCGCCGGATGGTTGATCGAAAAACTGACCGCCATGGGCCTGTCCGCGGAGCTTCACGAAACGCCGAAACATCCGATCGTCGTTGCGAGAAACGCCCACGTTCCCGGCCGCAGAACGGTGCTGATCTACGGGCATTACGACGTGCAACCGGTCGATCCGCTCGATCTCTGGACCACGCCGCCCTTCGAACCTCAGATCCGCGAAGGTAAAATCTGGGCGCGCGGCGCGACCGATAACAAAGGCCAGATGCTCGCCCATGTGCTCGGCGTGGAAAAAACGCTGAAGGAAGAAGGCGAACTGCCCGTGAACCTGATTTTCCTTTTCGAAGGCGAAGAAGAAATCGGCAGTCCGAATCTCGCCCAATTCCTCCTCCATCATTGCGACGAACTCCGCTGCGATGTCATCGCCATTTCCGACACCGGAATGGTCGCGCCCGGCGTTCCGACGCTCGGTTACGGCCTGCGCGGCATCGCCTGCTGCGAGGTGAAACTGCGCGGCCCGAAAGGCGATCTTCACTCCGGCCTCTTCGGCGGCGCGGTTGCCAATCCAGCCGCCGCCATCGCGCGTTTGGTGAACAGCCTGCACGGCGACGATGGCCGTGTGACGATTCCCGGATTTTACGACAACGTCCGCCCGCTGGAAGATTGGGAGCGGAAAATGTGGGCGACCGTGCCCGGCGTGAGCGATGCGGATTTCCTCAACGTCACCGGTTCCCACTGGCTGTTCGGCGAACCCGGTTACACGTCCGCCGAACGCACCTGGGCGCGTCCGACCGCCGAAGTCAACGGCATCGGCGGCGGCTATCAGGGCGAAGGCTCGAAAACCGTTCTTCCCGCCGAAGCGTTCGTGAAACTTTCCTTCCGCCTCGTCCCGGATCAAACGCCGAAGGAGATCATGGACAAAGTGGTTTCCCATCTCGAATGGGTCGTTCCACCCGGTGTGGAAATGGAAATCACCGTCGGCCATGACGGAAAGCCTTACGTCACCGATCCGCATTCGAAATACGGCCTCGCCGCGCAGGAAGCTCTTCGGGTGGCGTTCAACGCCGAGCCCGTGCTCATCCGCGAAGGTGGCAGCATCCCGATTGTCCAGACGTTCCGCGACATTCTCGGCGCGGATACCTTGTTGCTCGGTTTGGCTCTGCCGGACGCGCAGATCCACGCTCCCAACGAAAATTTCCCCGTCGAAAACTTCGAGGCCGGAATCCGCATGAATCAGGCTTTGCTTAAGGAACTTGCGAAATAACGCGATTTCCCTTTTCCCGATTCGGAATCTCCCGGCATCGTCGGCTCATGCCGATGACGCGCTTCCAAAAACTGGCCACCGGGGCTCTGGTTTCCGTGCTTTTCCTGATGTTCGTGGGAGCGGTGGTCCGGGTGACGGGCGCGGGCATGGGCTGTCCCGATTGGCCGACGTGCTGGGGCTGTCTGGTCCCTCCGACGAAGGTGGAGGATGTGAATTTCGACAAACTGCCCATCGAGCGCTTCAAGGCGAAGGCCGAACGGATGGGGCGGAATCCGGATGAAATCACGGTGGAGGAGTTGAAAAAAGAGTTCAATCCGCGCCATGTATGGACGGAATACTTCAACCGTCTCAGCAGCCTGCCGGTCGGATTTTTCTCACTCGCGACGTTTATCGCCGCGTTCCGGCAACGTGAAAAACGGCCGCTGGTTTTCTGGATGGCGTTCGCGTCGCTGTTTGTCGTTTTGCTGAACGCGTGGATGGGCGCGAAGGTCGTTTACAGCGGTTTGAAACCCGGCGTGCTGACGACCCATCTGGCGCTGGCGATGAGTTTGATCGGCTTGCTGGTTTACTGTGCGGTTCGGGGGACTGATACGCCGTGGGTGATGGAAATTTCCGAAGGGAAACGTACTCTCGCCCGGCGGGTGGTTTTCGGTTTTCTGCTGGTGATCGTTCTTGAGGGAATCATGGGTTCGCAAATCCGTGAAATGACCGATGAAATGGCAAAGGCACATATCAACTCACCGCGTTCCGAATGGATCGGCGAGCTGGAACACACGTGGGTTTACATCGTGCACCGGAGTTTTTCCTGGGCGGTGATGGGAATGGCGGTGGCGGCATGCCATACGAGCCGACGTTTCCGGGCGGGTGGGACCACGGTGGTGGAAAAAGCCGCGCTGGGCATCGTGACCGCCCAGATGGTGCTCGGCCTGATCATGTCGCAAATCCACATTTACGCATGGGTGCAGGTCGTGCACGTCGGTTTGGCGGCCGTCTTGCTGGCCTTTGTGTGGCTGTGGTGGTTCGGCTTGGGGAAACGTTCGGAAGCGTAAAAAAGTTTCGGGCGTAACTCGTTCACGACCAGATTTGATGTCGATAACAGGCGAGACCCTCATTTGACATTTCGAGATATGGTTTCATGGATGTGGGACATATGATGCCGCTTCTTCCCAAATCCATACCTGAACCTTCCGCATACGCGGCTGGTTTCGCCCGTGGTTGGTGCGCGCATCGCCTTGCCGCTTTCCGAGAGCAAGCGGGCAATACCTTCCGGAACGCGTTCCCCGGATTGCCTGCTCCTATCGATGCTTTCTCCGTTTCGTCCGTTTGAAGCGTGAAGGTATCGTTCACGGCGTTTCCGTGAGGCGGATTTTAACGCCTTGCGCATGCCAATTTCGTCTGAATCACACAAGTTTGCTAACAAAAATTATGAATGCTTCAAATTCCCCGACGACCATCCAATTCCAGCTCAAGGACGGCCATGCCACGCTTGCCGCCTGGAAGCAATCGATCGAAAAATTCCCGACCATTGGCGAAACCATCGCCCTTGATGAAACCGTGCGGAAAAACACCCCCGGCTATGCGGAATCCGCTAACGTGGTGCAGGTTGATTACGATTCGAAAACCTCCGAAACCACGGTGACTCTCGAAGCCCGTCCGAACGATAAGAAACAGGAACGTCCGGTGGTTTTCCTGAACTCAAACTACATTCCCGAATCCCTGCACGGCGCTGCGGAAGAACGCGTGCGCAACGCTTTCGAGCTTCCTCTCGTCGAGTGGGTCGGTTCCTACGAAGCCAAGCCGGTTACCCAAGTCCACGGCACCGCGCCGGATGGCCTTGAGCGGCTTCAAAACGAACTTCGCGAATTGGTCGAAGCGACGCTGGAAGACGTGGCTTTCGTGAAAAGCTAAATGGAGAGCCGGTGTCCTCACCGGCCAATCTTCGAAACCAAAAAAGCAGCGCCCGCTCCATCAAAGGATCGGGCGCGGAATCGTTTCCACCTCACGGTCCGGCTGTCTGTCCTGTGGGCTGGGGAGAGCTTTTTCGCAAAGCCATGCCATGAGAATCACTTGGATTGCTCAAGCATGCGAAGCAGGGGAAGCTCGGCGCGGGAGCGGATGGATTCTTCCATTTCCACGCGGGGCGAAAGTTTCTCCAGGCAATCGCGGAGTTTTTCCATCGTGTTCATTTTCATGTAAACGCAATCCGCGCAGGCGCAGCGATCCGTAGGGCCAGCGATGAGGTTTTTGTCCGGACACTCCTTGCGCAGGCGATGCAGCATGCCGCTCTCGGTGACGACGATGATGTCTTTCACGGGAGCGTTCTTGCAATAGGTGATCATTTTTTCCGTCGAGCACACCTCATCGGCGAGCAGACGAACCGCCTGGGTACATTCCGGGTGGGCGACGACGAGCGCGCCGGGATGCTCGGTCTTGATGCGGTTGATCGATTCACGGGTGAACTCGACGTGGACGTAACACGCGCCCTGCCACAGATCCATTTTGCGGCCGGTTTGCTCCATCACCCACGCGCCGAGATTGGCGTCCGGAACGAAAAGGATCGGGCGGTTCCGAGGCGCCTGATTGACGATCTTGATCGCGTTGCCGGAGGTGACGATCACATCGCAGAGCGCTTTCACCGCGCCGGAACAGTTGATGTAGGCGATGACGTAATAGTTTTTTTCCGCATTCGCTTTGAGGAATGCTTCGAGCTGGGGCGCGGGGCAGGATTGTTCCAGCGAGCAACCGGCGTCCGCATCCGGCAGGACGACGATTTTTTCAGGGTTCACGATTTTCGCGGTCTCAGCCATGAAATGGACACCGCAAAACACGATGACATCGGCATCGGTGGCTTTGGCATGGTAGGCGAGCCCGAGGGAATCTCCCACATAGTCCGCGACATCCTGAATGTCGCCCGTTTGATAATTGTGGGCGAGAATGACGGCATTGCGGGCTTTCTTGAGGGAGAGGATTTCCTCCTTGAGATCGAGAGCAGCGGGCATGGCGGAGCGTCGGGCATCTCAAGCGCGGACGCAAGACCGGATGATGGCAAGGCCGTGCCATCTTGCATTTCCGGAAGAGCGGATTGCGAGGTGGTTGCTGGATTTATTTCGAAAAGTGTCTGATTATCAGTATTTTGAAAGGAGGTCGTGGAGTGTGGTCCAATGGGGGTTTTCTTGAATTTCGGAGTCTCTGAGGCTCAGTAAGAAGCCGTTACAGCATTGGTGAGGCCCGGACTTCCAGCCTTTACCTCCGGTTCCATGCGACGAGATCGTGGTATTTTACGCCGCTGCCGCCGAAGAGATCGAGGGCGCTGCCGATGGTGAAATCGACTTTGCCTCCGCCAGCTTGCTCGATGAGCAAAATGTCCGCCATCGAGGCGGCTCCGCCGGCATAGGTGACGGGGATTTTCCCCCAGTTGCCGAGAAGGGAGACGAGTTCGGCGTCGATGCCTCCGCACAGGCCTTCCACATCGGCGGCGTGGATGAGAAACTCGGCGCAATAGGGCGCGAGGCCGTCGAGCGTGGCGTGGGTGACGTCGAGATCGGTGAGGGTTTGCCAGCGGTTCATGGCGACGGTCCAGCCGGTGGCGGTGCGTCGGCAGGAGAGATCGATGACGAGTTTTTCCTTGCCGGTTTCAGCGACGATGGCTTCGAGCGCGTTTTGCCGGAAGCGGCCTTCCTCATTGAAAAGCGAGGAGGTCACAATGACATGGCTGGCTCCCGCCGCGAGCCATTCGGCGGCGTTTTCCGCACGGATGCCGCCGCCGATTTGCAAACCGCCGGGCCAGGTGGAAAGCGCTTCTCGGGCGGCTTCGTCATTGCCGGGGCCGAGTTTGATCAGGTGGCCGCCGGTGAGGTTGTCTTCGGCGAATTTTTTGGCAAACCAGCCGGGCGGCTTTTCGGAAACGTAGTTCTCTTTCGGCCCCGGTCCGTGATCTCGCAAGCTTCCGCCGACGATCTGTTTGACTTGGCCGTGGTGGAGGTCGATGCAAGGGCGGAAGCGGGTCATGGGAGAATTGCGGAGTGGGGAGTGCGGAATGGAAGAGGGAAGAAGGGGCGGCGGTATGGGCGTTTTTTACCATCAACCTATTTGCCTCTTTGATCCGGCGAGGTGAGTTCGGAGCGGGAAATGAGCAGATTTTCCACGGCGGCGGAATCGATTTCGTAGGTGTGGCCGTGAAGTTTTTGTTCGCCGGTGAGTTTGGCCGTGAGAACGGCGAGACGGGAGGCGAAGGCGTGGTCTTTTGCCTTCGCCTCTTCCGCCGATTCGTTCGGTTGTTTCTTGCGCTCTTTCGGCAAGGTCGCGGAGACATCGACGGTAAGAAAAACGGAGAGTTTCGGCAGTTTGCCTTCGGCGGCGGGCAAGGGTTTCGCGAGGGTGAGAGTGATTTGGTAGGTGAAGCCTTCGATGGTTTCGATGGTCACCCGGCGGGTGGTTTCCGGTTGTCCGCGTGCGGCGGTGACGCTGGCGGGAACGACGTCTTCAAAGCTGGGATAGGCGAAGAGCGAGGCGAGGGCTTTGGCTTTTTCCGGGGAAATGGCTTCGCCGGGAGCGGGGGAATCGAGGGCGAGCGGCTTGTCCTCGTCATCGCGGCTGACGGACCAATCGGGATCGGTTTTTCCGGGTTGGGAAACGCGGATGGTTTTGATCTTTTGCAGCGAGAAAAATCCGGGAGCGAGCCATTCCGTTGGGAGGTCGGAAATTTCGGAGAACAACTCGCTGACGGCGTAGAAACCGGATGAATCGGCGCTGTTGCGGATGAAGCGGCCGCTGATGCCGCCGTTGCCGGTGAGCGGATCTGCCTTGGAGCCGTTATCGACATTTTTGCCAAGGGTGATTTCGGCGAGTTGCTTGCCGGATGAATCCTTGAAAGTGGCGGTGATGCCGTGTTCGGCGATTTTCGGCGCGTTTTCATCCATGCCGAAGCGCGGCGCGAGCGACGGTGCCGCTTCGAGCGCGCGGGTGATTTTCAGATCGGCCAGCGTGCGGAGAAATTGGTTGGCGACGGCGGATTTCGCCGGGTAGCCATCGCGCTCGGCGACGGTCCAGCCGTCCGGTGATTTGACGAGGGTGGTGGTGCGGTTGACGCCTTTGATCTCGATGGTGGAAATTGGGTCGCCGGGAAATTCCTCGAACAGAGTCTGGCCGGCGGCGCGTTGGGTGGCGCTGCCGGAGGTTTTCTGTTGGGAGCGTTTGACGAGAAACACGGCGAGGGCGAGCACGAGGGCCAGACTCCAGAGCAGGATGAGATGGCGGGATTTCATTTGAAGAGGTTTATGGTGATTCTCAGGGACAAGAGTGTCTGTAAAGACCGGAGACATCGTTTACATTTGTTCGGACAAATTTGTGAGGCGGACGGCGCGATTCGTCAGCAGGCCGTAATGGATGCCGCCTCGCTCCGTGCTTCCTCCAAATCCAGCACGCCGAGTTGCTTCCAGCAGCAAATTGAAACGGCTGTGATCGTCCAGCAGCGTGAGCGGGTGGCATCGGCTGCCGTCGCTCGTTTTGATCCATTCCTTGAAATCCATCTGCCAAAGTTCGTTGGGCGCTTCCCGCTCGAAACGTTGCCATCCTTTGCGCGGGAGCAACCAGCAGATCATGGCGGCGCAAGACCTCGGTCACCGTGCCGGCCGAGGGTACCGCTGAGATGCCGCGGTTCTCCAGCCAGCGTTTGATCTTCCGGCCACCCCATGCCGGGTGGCGATGACGCGCCTCGACGATGTGTTTTTCGAGTTCTTCCGAGGTCTTTTTCGGACTGTGGCGAGGACGACGGGACCGCTCTTCATCAAGACCGGCAAGCCCGTGCTCGCGATGACGGTTCAACCACTTGTAGCCGGTCGGGGGACTCACGACAAACCGTCGGCAAAGATCCCGGATATTCACGCCCTCACGAGCGGCCAACTCAATAAAATCACGTTTTAATCGCATCTTGTCACCGGGGCTTCAAGGCATCGCTCTTCCATACGGAAAAGTGTAAACGATGTCTCCGTGCACCTGTGAAGGATGTACCTGGTCTATACAATGTCCACGATCCTTATTGATCATCGGCGAACTCGGTCGCCATCCCGACGTGATCCGCCACGCCATCACCGCCTCCAACGAGGAAAAACGCAAATCACTCCGCCCGCTGAAAGCCAAGCTCGGCCAATTCCAGCGCCGCCACAAGGAGCTGGGAGAGGAGCTTCAACGCTACCTCGTTGCGGCCGAAGACTTGGCCAAACAGAAGCACGAACTGGAGCGGGGGATTGAGAAGGTGAAGATCGACATCGCGCGCCGCGAACGCGTCGTGACCGACGAGCGGATCATTTCCGACGCCTTGCTGGCCTTTGAAGGGGACCTCCCGTTCGACGACCAGCGCGACCTTTGAACCTGATGATGCGCCGGATCCGGGTTAACCGCTTGGACCCCTCGAAGGACCGGATTCCGGCTGGTCCCCACGGTTGGGACACGAAAATACGAACTCACCGGTATTCGGTTAACTTGGTCTTTTTTTGCAACAGACTTGTTTTCAGTGATTTGCAAAAATACTACCGAGGGTTCGCAATTTAATGAAAATGGTCGGGACGGCGAGATTCGAACTCACGACATCCTGCTCCCAAAGCAGGCGCTCTACCAGGCTGAGCTACGTCCCGTGTGTGTTCGCGACCATTTCCCAAAGAAATTGGAAGGCATGGTCGGGACGGCGAGATTCGAACTCACGACATCCTGCTCCCAAAGCAGGCGCTCTACCAGGCTGAGCTACGTCCCGTGCGATGCACGGGCGGACCCTTGTTGATTCCGCGATCCGAATCAAGAATTTCCTTTAAGGAAATTTCATTTTTTTGATTCTCAGGGCCTTTTGCTGAAATTTTTATAATCCATTCCGGTTCAGTTCTTTTGTCGCTGAACATCAGTTTTGACGCCATGGGAGAAATCTTCCTCCGTCATCGAACCACTCCGTTTTCTGAATGAAGACTGCATTTTGCACCATTACATTGCCGGAATCCTTGAAAAGGAACGGTGCACATCGAAGCAGGTGAAGGTAATTCGATTTTAATTTGCTGATTTTAAGAATGTTGTGTATGTTTGGAATTCGCTGGTATGAGTTTTGCGAAAGGGAAATACATGATTACATTTCCTCCCATTCTGGAGCATTTCGATCGCAGCCAAGGTGAGTTACAACCTGTTTTGACGCGTTATGTGGACTCCTTTGATGGCTATTTGCGTGCTGCCCAGCTGATCGATCATTCCGGCTATGCGACGGCGTTCGTGGAAATCGCGGCCCGGCGAAAAAGTATCATCGCCGCGGTTTCCAAAATGATCGCTGGCGAAGATGAAGCTCCCGACCGGTCCGGCAGCATGGAAGCGCAGGTGCACCGCTGGTGGATGACCGTAAAAGCAGCCATGAGCGATGAAGAACTCCGCGTGATGCTCGAAGAATGCGCGCGGGGGGAAACCGAACTTTTGCGCGTGATCAATCAAACTCTTGAAAATGAAAGCGGTCATCTGAAAGCCGGGCAATATCAGTTACTCGCAACGGTGGGAGCTGAAGTGGAAATGGCGATCGAGACCTTTCAGCAAGCATTGAAGAAATAATCTTTTTCCCGGCAGGTGGCTTTTCGACCGGGCTGCCTTTCTCCTCAAAACCTGACAGGTCGGTAGAAACGATACACATATGTTATTGATAATCGCATAATAGAGTGACGAATTTTCCTCCGTAGTTGTGGGGTTTCCGGCGTCACTTTTTTTTGCGGGTATCAATAAGTTGGACCATTACATTCCTGATTCTTGCCCTGATTGCCGGAGTGCTCGGTTTTACCGGGCTGGCGGCATCCGCGGCGGGAATCGCAAAGATTCTGTTTTTCATTTTCCTCATTTTGTTGGTAATTTCTGCGATTTCCCGAGCAGTGAGAGGAAATACACCGTAAGGTAGCGTGCATTGAAACCAACCCCTAATTCTCATGAGCCATTCATTATTCAGCGATAAACGAGCCTCCACGTTGCTTTCGCGCGTGAGCGAGGATTTGCAACAACTCCGGCACGATGTTTCCAGTTTGCTGGGTCATACGACACGCCACACGCTGCCGGATGGTGCGCGTGAACTGGCAGACACCGCCCGCACTCGCCTTCGCGCCGGGACAAACTACGCGACATCGCAGCTCCGCTCGCTGCGCGGGCGCAGCCCCCAAATTGATCCCACGACGGGAGCTATCGCGGGCGCGGTGCTTGTCGGACTGATCGGGCTCGGCATCTACGCGCTTTGCAAACACCGTTGCTGCGATTCGGAAGAAGCATTGGAAGATATTGAAGAGGAAGAAGCTTGAAAGCGTTCTTTCCCTTTAGTGTCACCACGGATATTTCCCGTGTGTGACCATTCGGGAAGCGGCGGAGCGCGTATTGCTCGGAAGGAGCCTGGAGGAAAAACTCCTCCTCGCTCCCGCTGATTTGTGCGATGAGGCGAGGGGATCTGCCATGGTCATGCCGGATGCTCCGGGGCGTCCGGCTGAATTGAGGATGCGTGCCAGTGATGAAATGGCGATCCGGTTTCCTTCGCTGCATCAGCTGGAAAAAGACCGCGAGCGCGGCGTGATGCTGCATTTCCTGGCAAACCACGAATTGCTCGCGGCGGAGCTGATGGCGCTGGTATTGCTGAAATTTCCCGATGCCCCGGCGGAATACCGTCGTGGTGTTTATGAAGCGATGCGCGAGGAGCAAATGCACACGCTCATGTATATCCGGCGGATGCGTGAGTGCGGCATGCAGTTCGGCGAACTGCCGGTGAATGATTACTTTTGGAAAATCGTCGCGCCGATGGAAACGCCGATGGATTTCGTGACGCGGTTGAATCTCACGTTTGAGCAGGCGAATCTGGATTTCTCGAAACACTACGCGCGGCTCTTCCGCCAAGTCGGCGATACAGGAACGGCAGCGGTTCTTGAGAAAATCTATCAGGATGAAATCGGCCACGTCGGCCATGGGGTGAAGTGGTTTCGCGAGTGGAAAGAACGGGGATGCAGCGATTGGGAGGCATACCGGAAAAGGCTGATCTTTCCGCTGACTCCGGCGCGGGCGAAGGGAATCGCGCCGTTCAATGCGGAGGGGAGGCGTCTGGCGGGGCTGGATGAGGATTTCATCCGTCATCTGGAAATTTCCGCACAATCGCGCGGGCGTACCCCGGTGGTGCATTGGTTCAATCCGGATGCCGAAGCGCATGCGATGGCGGCAGCGACCGGTGCGCGTTACCAGCCGGACAAAACCGCGCAGGCTCTCCAGCACGATCTGGAAATTCTCGCTTTCGCGTGGGCACGGCGTGACGATGTTTGCCTGATGCGCGAGCTGCCATCCGCCGCCCATCTCGCGAGGCTGAAGAGCGCGGGATTCGAGCTGCCGGAGTTCGTGAAATGCGATGTTCCGCTGGATCGAAAACTCGGCGGCCTGCGCCCGTGGGCGTGGACGCCGGATGCCGTGAAACTTCTCAAACCGTTTACGGATGACGTTTCACCCGCAGTCCATTGGCAATGGCGCGGCGATGTTCCCTTGGATTGGTTTTCGAAAAAAATCGGCATCCGGCTCGAAGAGAAGCTCGGGCTTGTCGAAAATCGCGGCGTCGTCATTTGCGACGATGAAACATCAGCGTGGGATGCGGTTTGCCGTCATCTTCCGCAAGGCCAGTCGCTGGTGAAGGCTGCGTTTTCCTGCGCGGGGAGGGGGCATCGGCGGATCAATGCCGAAAGTCCGGAAGTTCCGACTCGGAACTGGCTGCGCAATACCTTGCGGGATCACGGCGGAGTGATCGTCGAGCCATGGTTGGAGCGTGTGACTGATTTCTCCGCGCTGTATGAAAAACATGCCGATGGCAGGGTGGAGTTGATCGGAATGACGGTGATGGAAAACGACGCGGCGGGGCGTTTTCAGGGAACGCGCGTCGGCCCGAAATGGGCGAATCTGCCGCCGCCGGAGATCGCCGCGTTTCTTTTCCGCGAGGCGGACGTGATGCGCTGGTATCAGGCAAAAATTCCGACGGCGCTGGGTGAATTGCTGCCGGAATATATCGGCCCGTTGGGCGTGGACGCGATGGTGTATCGGCGCGCAAACGGTTTGTTGGCTCTCAAACCTGTTGTGGAGCTGAACGTCCGCATGACCATGGGCCGCATCGCGTTGGAACTGTTGGCAAAGACACATCCGCAACGGAATGGAACGTTCCGGATCTTGCGGAAAGACCAGTGGCAGCCCCATCAGTTCGCGTTGAACGATCCTGAAACGGCGAGGCGTTTTATCGCGGTTTGGGAGTGATGGTGCGCCGGTGTCGCCACCGGCTCGCTAGTGTCCTGTCTGATTAATTTTTTAAATAAGTAAAAGGGAGGATATTCTCCTTTCATGGCAAGAACAGGACGCCCTGTGATCCGGATTTCACTCAGTCAAACCGGGAAGGATTTTCTTCAGAAGCTCTCCGCGAAACGGAGCGCTCCAGCGGCTGAAGTCAAACGAGCGAAGTCCGTTTTGCTGATGGCAGAAGGGTTTTCCAACAAAGTCATTTCCGAGCGGATCGGCTTCTGTGCGGCCACGATTGGTTCCTTGCGCTCGCGCTTCGGCCAACTTCGTTTGGATGGGATCAGCGACCTTCCGCGGAGCGGACCGCCCCGGAGGATCGGAGATGACCGGATCGAGGCGTTGATCGAAAAGACGCTTCACTCCAAGCCCAAGGGTGCCACCCACTGGAGCACCCGCAAGATGGCGAAGAAGACGGGCATCCCACCTGACAGCGTCTCACGCATCTGGCGGGCTTTCGGGCTCAAGCCGCACCGGGCCGACTCTTTCCAGATTTCCACCGATCCCCATGACGTCGACAAGGTCCGGGATGTGGCGGGCCTTTACATGAGTCCTCCCGAAAACGCCCTCGTGCCATGCGTTGAGGAGAAAAGCCGGATCCAGGCCCTTGAGCGTTCGCAGCCCGTGCCGCCGATGCGCCCCGGCAAACCTGAAGGGCATACGCCGGAATACCACCGTCATGGAACGGCGGATTCAACCGGCTAGCGCATCCGGCGGGGTTGTCAATAGGCCAGGGGCTGTAGAGGCTTCCGGTTCAACGACCAAGCCGAACTCAAAATGCCCGCTTACAGCCGCCTGACCTACGAAAAACGCTACACCATCGAAGCCATGATCCGCAAGGGTTCTTCTCCCCCGGAGATTGCGGCGGCCATTGGCGTCTGCCAAACGACAGTTTCCCGCGAACTGAATCGCAACGGCATGAACCGCGACACCTACTCCGCCACCGCCGCCGAAGAACACGCGGAGTCCTGCCGCCGGAGATCCGGTTCCCCTATTTCTCCCGAACTCCGGGCCGAAGTGGAAAGCCGCTTGCGCACGGAGCAATGGAGCCCGGAGCAGATCAGCGCGGTCTTGAAACGGGAAGGCACCGGAAGCGTCAGCCACGAAACGATCGATCAGTATATTTATGCCGACAAGCGCTCCGGCGGCAGCCTCCACCGGCATTTGCGCCACAAGTGCAAATCGTATCGCAAACGCGGCTCCGGACGCGAACGGCGCGGGCGCATCCGCAACCAGGTCATGATCGACCAACGCCCGCCGGAGGCTGAAAACCGCTTCCGCCTGCGCACCGCGATCCTCCCGGATCAGGAACAATGGCTGTCTCTCTGGGACGATGACGGCGCGCGCGTCTTCACCGGAAAATGCTACCGCACCAGCACGTTGACGGGGCGCATGGACTTCGTGGTTCAGAACGTCTTCAAGCAGCTGCTCAACGCGCCCTTTATCGGCAGCGGCGGGCGGGCGTATCAAGTTTACCCCACGCAGGATCTGGCCATCACGCTCCGCGATATCCTCACCCGCGCCCAGGCATCCGGCCTGCCGATCCAGCCGCCCGAAACCTTCCCGGCGCTCTACGTGGTGCCGAAAATGGCGCTCAAGCAAAAGAGCTACGGAGAGGCTCTGATCACGGTCTTGAAATATACGCCCGACGTGGGCACGCGGATGGACTACACCACCTCGCCGCCGACGCTGAGATTCATCCGCCGCACGAGCACACCGGCGAAACGCATCGACATCGATGTCAGCGGCCACGGGCTGCTCTCCAGCACCCGGCTCGAACCGAAACCATGGCTCCGCGCGCTCGGTGTTTCATTTCAATACGCGCTGAGGCAGGATGCTTATTCCTACATCGAAAGCACGCAAAGCGCGGGCGATCCCGACGCGGAAAAGAGCCGCCAGATTGCCTTGGTTCTCTCCGGCTTCGAAAATGCCGACGCGCTCACTCGTGAAACTCTCTCCACCGCACTCGCCTCGCTGCACGATGCGCAGGCCGCGCTCGATGCGGTCGGTCTCGCTGCCACCACGGCTGCTTCCACGGCGGCGCTCCCGCTCACCTATGCGACGTTCCAAGCAAAGGATTCGCGGTTGACGAGCTTTTCCGGGCTGACGATTTGCAATGGCGAAAGCTACACGCTCCGGAGCACTCAAACCGCTTCACAGACCGGGGCCATTTACGAAACGCACGCCACCGACGCCGTCGCCTTCATCCCCGGCGCGAGCGGCACCTGGTATCCGATCAAGGACAATGCGTTCACGTCCGAGCAAATCGCTCTGGCCGGTGCGACTTCCCGCACCGGCTCCATCTATGCCGAGCTTCTTTTCTGGGGAAATGGCGCTGGATCAGTGCCTTCGGGTCTGACGGCCATCGCCGCCTACAGCATGAACGGCTACAGCACGGCCCCGGATGACGGGACGCTGGATTACCTGCGGTTCGTCGAGTCCACCATTTCAGTCACGTTCATCAACATGAGTCCCACCGCGCTGGCCGCAGCCGTCGTGGCCGCCGTGGCCGCGAAGAAATCGACGCTGGCGGACCAAGCGAACTTCGTGACCCCGCCAGCGGACCTTGCTCAAAACTTCTTCAACGCGCAGAACTGGACGCCGATGGACGGCGCGATTCCCATGGCTCCGGACGCGGCGTGGATTCCTGCTCCAGCGGACCGCCTCCAGATCGAGGGCACACTCGTCGATCCCGAGTGGAAGAAAGCGGAAGCGGCCATTTCAACCGTGGAAACGGACCTCAATACCGGAGCCGTCACCGCCACCGCAGGCGCACCGGCACGGCAATACATCACGTCCTTGATGGACAGTCTGACCGTCTCGAAAGACGACAACTACGAGTGAGCAATCGGGACACAAATCGCCGCCGAACTCAGTGCCAAAAGATCGCAAAAACCGACCGAAAACACCAGTAAAATCACCCCGATTTTCGGCTTTTTTCGGCCTCTGAAACGCACCTGCGGGCCGCTCGCAAACCTTCCGCAAAGCGCCCGCGAAACCCCGCGTCCCGCACCCTCAAACCGCCACTTTTCTAAAGTTCAGCGGCGGCTTACCTCCGGCAATATTTCCCGAAAGGGAGCAGCTTTGACAAGCTGACTCATCAGGACGTCAAACAGATCGAACACCGTCTCAATAGACGCCCCCGGAAATGTCTGTCCTATCAAACACCCCAAGATATCTTCCACTCAACCCCGCCGGTTGCGCTAGCCGGTTGAATCCGCCGTTCCTTGATCTGCTGATCCACCTTCTTGGTGTCGGTGAAATCAAATTCGGGGAGCAGCGCAGTTAACGTCTCAAGTGCGTATGCGTCGGGAATCATATCTTTGCCGAACGTCAAGGGTCAGGCACCGAGCGGAGCGAGGTTGCCTGCACCCGCTTGTTCGGCTTTGATGCGTTCCGCGAGCCACACTTTGACAATGGATTGTCTGGTGACTCCAATTCGCTTGGCTTCGCCATCCAGGGAATCAATCATCCACAGGGGCAAATCGACATTCACCCGGCGTTGTTCGAGTCCGGGGCGGCGTGCGGTGCTCCAGTCGAGAAAGCGTCCGATATCCTCACCTCCATCGAACCTGCGATCAAGTTCGTCAGCACTGATAGTATCCTTGTTCTTCTTCATGACGTGATCTCCTTACGGATATGATGCGAATGCGC
Source organism: Luteolibacter sp. (assembly GCA_047605125.1). Lineage (GTDB taxonomy): Bacteria > Verrucomicrobiota > Verrucomicrobiia > Verrucomicrobiales > Akkermansiaceae > Luteolibacter. The sequence continues at coordinate 21,739 of JASGGK010000008.1, read as the reverse complement.
TCTTCGCGTAGTGTGAAAATGGCCGTCCACAGCCGGCTTTCGTAGAGCGCGATCAAGGCGAATCTTGGTTCCGATTCGCTTCGGGCGGTCACTTCAAGCCGTTTGGGGTCGAGCCAGAGAATTTGAGCCTGTGAAAAATCAATTCCGTGCTTCTCAAGGTTGCTTCGGGACTTCTTCTCGTCGAACTCAAACTTCACACCGGTATAATAATGGTGCTTTTTTGGGGGTCAAGCGGCGATTTTCTCCTTTGCCGAACGTCAAGGATCAGGCACCGCGCGCAGCGCGGTTGGCTCCGGCGTCTTGTTCGTAAGCGCTCCGCCGGGCACCTGTTGACACGACTTATCCTGCTGCCAGTGCCGGGGTTTTGATCGTGGCGGGAGGTTGCCAGTTTTCCGGGAGCAGGCTGTCGAGTTGCCGGGTTGGATGTGATGGAGCTTCACCTGATGCTCTTCGCACCACGCGATGAGCTTGCCGGAGAGGAACTCGGGGCCATTGTCGACCCGGATTTGCTGGGGGAGGCCCCGGTCGTCGCGAAGTTGCTCGAGAACCCGGATGACCCTTTCCGTCGGCAACGAGGTGTCCACTTCGATGGCGAGCGCTTCACGCATTCATACAAAAAAGCCGGAACTTGCTTGAGTTCCGGCTCTTGGGAAAGGTTGTTTAAAGGGCAAGGATTAATCCCAGTCGCTTTCGTAGCCGCCTTTGCTATAGCCGCCTTTTTGGCTGCCTTTGTTGTAGCCGCCACCGCCGCCGCCTTTGTAGCCGCCACCGCCGCCACCTTTGTAGCCGCCACCGCCGCCACCTTTGTAGCCGCCACCGCCGCCACCTTTGTAGCCGCCGCCACCACGACGATCACCGCCGCCGTAACTGCCGCCACCGCTTGGGCGGAATGGCTTGGATTCCTTTGGTTCGGAAGCGTTCACACGCAGGGCACGGCCTTGATAATCGAAGCCATTGAGAGCTTCAATCGCAGCGTTGAGTTGTGATTGATCACCGAGGGTCACGAAGGCAAAGCCTTTCGAACGACCGGTTTCACGATCCGTGATGATTTTCACGCGGTCAACAGGTCCATAAGCGGCAAAAAGCTCGGAAACCTCTTCTTCGGTGGCGGAGTAGGGCAGGTTGCCCACGTAGATGTCCATTTTAGTCAATTCTGGGAACGCCATCTTTTATCGACACTTCCCGAGACTATGGCGTAGAGCCCGGACAAAGTGTGTTCTGCCCGCATTTACGCCGGACGAACACACTGACCTAAACAGGTTTTTTTTCTTTGGCAAGAAATGTTTCGAACGAATGCAAATCTAGTGTCCCGTCAGACTATTGATTTACAGAAGTTGGCGGTCTTGTCCAAAATTCTGTCGGCGCTTGCAGTCCAGACGAAAGGCTTTGGTTCAGCATTGTGGGCATCAAGGTATTCCCTGATCGAAGTGACGAGTTTTTCCACGCTCAGGAAATTGCCCCTCCGGATCGCTTCGTTGGTGATCAGCGCGAAAATCCGCATCCGGGTTTTTGAGATCGGGACTGCGGCCAGCGGTGTTGATTGGCATTTGTATCCGGCATGCTCAATGTCGTGCCATCAAGGACGAAGGTGCGGGGACCACGGCGAGGGCAAAGCTCGTCTGCATCGTGATAAGCAGGCGTATGGGGATGCGAAGCCGGGCCTTGCAATAAGCTGCTTTGTTATCCGAGTGCCGCAGATAGCGGCTGGCTTCGAAAATTCCGTGTTCGCTGGCGATGATGCTGCCGATCTCCTTGCGCATCGTGAGGAGAGGCTTGAGCACCTTGAAGCCCTCCGGGTCGGTTTCCGCCAGTTCGTCCTTGGCGCGGGCGAGGATGGCGAATGCGTCGATTTTGGAGACCGTAGCGCAGCGACGGGGATTTCTCCTGATTCCCCCCTCGAACGGAAGAGGAACAGGCAATGGGAGTTCCTGCTCGATGAACGGCAACAGCTTCTTGCCGAAAAGCGACTTCGCGTTCCACAGCGTCGAGTTCACCGTGATCGTCGCACGGCGCTTGGCCAGCGGATCGCTCTCCACCGCACGCAGCCGGGCGTTCTTCCACGAGAGCACCACCGCCGGCGTGATAATCTCCAGCGGCACCGCATCCACCTTGGCCCGCCATTTGGCCGTCCCGCCGCCCTTCGCGTTGTGCTTGTGCTCGAAGGTGATGCCTTGGATCCCCCCTACGACACGACTCGCAGACAGGCATCCTGAAACCGGGACTTGATTCCCTGATGGTTGGCCGCGCACGGATTCGTGGTCCGAGGTTGAGATTGCGGATCGGTGCGCTAACACCGACATCCGACGGATACCCCGGCACCGGGAAAAGGCAAGCAGGAATCTCTCAAACCTTCAGAATCGCCCTTGCGGCGGCGGCCAGCCGCACCGGAATGGCATCGATGGGAACAATCACTCCGCTCTCGGTGCGCACGACGTTTGCCGGACGGAGGTCGAACACAGCAACATCACCGCGCACGAATCCCATGGAATCGGCATACCCCACCGAAAACCGGCTGGAAAGAGCATCAAAATCCAGCTCTCCCATCATCCATCGGATTTCTTCCACGGACGCTTCTTCTCCGGCAATGTCCGGTTGTCGTGTGATAATCCGCCATTGATGGACATCCCCGCCAATGCCGACGAACGTCACCTGATCGCCGAAAATCTCATTCTGAAGCACCATCCGCTCCAGATATTCCAAGGGCAATGCAGGTTCCAAAGCTGGCGCTCCCGTCTCAAACGAAACGACATATCCTGCCGCTGAAGGCTTGGTGAACTTCAACCATGAATCCGTGGAAGCATCGTGAATCAAATCATGCTCCCGTCCGCCTTCTCTCAGCGGCTGGAATCCTTCGAAGCGGCATCCGGCATCTTGTGCCCAGAGGGCGAGCCGCCGGAAGCTTTCGTCATAAACCGCCCATTCGTCGATTTCGCCATGTGGTCCACCTGGGCGTATGCGCTCTCCGAACTCCGCGATAACGTCGAGGAGCGGGCGATCTTGATCCGGGTGAGGTAGGCGGGTTGGTTCATTCAACTGGCGGCATCCTAGCTCAGGATTGCGAGAGTCTCCAGAGAAAACAATCCGGCCCGCAAACCACCTGAGCGGGATACCCCGCGACGCCTTGGAGACGACTTTCAGTGGTAGCAGGCCGGAGCAAGGAAGCTCTCCTCTAAGAGACTGTCTGAAAAATCATAGAATCGCGCAAATTAATCTGTACTAAGTTGCTGACATATAAAATCATTCCGGGATGCGTGAGTATCCCAGCAGCTTAAATGATTCCGAGTGGGAAATTCTTGGACCACTTCTGCCACCAGAGCCTCTGACCCTACGCGGTCGTCCCCGGCTGCACACCAGACGAGACATTATGAATGGTATCCTGTATATCCTTCGCACGGGTGGAGCCTGGAGAATGATGCCTCACGATCTCCCGCACTGGAAAACCTGCTATCACTATTTTCGGCTGTGGGCAAAGCAAGGCTGGTGGAAACAAATCCACGACACTCCGCGCGACAAAGCTCGCCTCAAAAGCGGTAAAAAAAGCCCCCACGGCTGCGATTATTGACAGCCAAAGCGTTCGAACAGCTAGCCAATCCGGAGTTCGTGGTTATGATGCGGGTAAGAAAATTACAGGAAGAAAGCGACACATCCTGGTGGATACGCACGGGAACCTCCTGGCGCTTCAAGTAACGGCGGCAGATGTTCAGGATCGTGATGGAGCCAGGAGCCTGCTCAAGGACTTGCTGAAGACCTCTTATGGTTGGTTGAAGCTCATTTGGGCGGATGGCGGTTACAGTGGAAAACTGGAGGAGGATATAGGTGGGATTGCCCGCCACCGAAAAGTGAAGCTCGAAATCGTGAAACGCAGTGACGATGTGAAAGGCTTCAAAGTCCTGCCCAAGCGGTGGATCGTTGAACGCACGTTCGCCTGGTTCATTCAATCAAGACGGTTGATCCGGGATTACGAGGTGAAAATAGAACATTCTGAAGCCATGATCTATCTATCAATGACCAGACGGATGCTCGCAAAAATCGCAATTTAACTATTTTTAAGACAGTCTCTAAGGAAACGCTGGGCGGATTCAACCGGCTAGCGCAACCGGCGGGGTTGAGTGGAAGATATCTTGGGGTGTTTGATAGGACAGACATTTCCGGGGGCGTCTATTGAGACGGTGTTCGATCTGTTTGACGTCCTGATGAGTCAGCTTGTCAAAGCTGCTCCCTTTCGGGAAATATTGCCGGATCAGGCCGTTGGTGTTTTCATTCAGACCCCGCTCCCATGAGTGATAGGGATGGGCGAAGTAGGTGGACGCCTCAAGCACTTCCGCCACCAGCTCGTGCCACGCAAATTCCTTCCCGTTATCGAAGGTCAGTGTCTCCACCTTTTCCCGATGGCCGGAGAGCGCTTCGAGCAGCCGCTCGGTGACCGACCGGGCCTCCTTGCTTTCAGCGAGTTCGATCAGGGTGTAACGGCTTTTGCGCTCCACCAGGGTGACGAGCACTTTTCCGCCCGGACGGCCGATGATGGTGTCCGCTTCCCAATCGCCGATCCGGGAGCGGTTTTCAGCCTCCGGAGGGCGTTGGTCGATCATGACCTGGTTACGGATCCGCCCGCGCCGTTCGCGTCCGGAACCGCGTTTGCGGTAAGATTTGCACTTGTGGCGAAGATGCCGGTGGAGGTTGCCGCCCGTACGCTTGTCGGCGTAGATGTGCTGATAGATCGCTTCGTGGCTGACCGATCCGATGCCTTCTTTTTTCAAAACCGCACTGATCTGCTCCGGGCTCCATTGCTCCGTGCGCAAACGGGTTTCCACTTCGGCCCGGAGCTCCGGAGAAATGGGGGAACCGGGTCTTCGGCGGCAGGACCGTGCGTGTTGTTCGGCGACGATGGCGGAGTAGGTGTCGCGGTTCATGCCGTTGCGATTCAGTTCGCGGGAAACTGTCGTTTGGCAGACGCCAATGGCCGCCGCAATCTCCGGGGGAGAAGAACCCTTGCGGATCATGGCTTCGATGGTGTAGCGTTTTTCGTAGGTCAGGCGGCTGTAGGAGGGCATTTCGAGTTCGGCTTGGTCGTTGAACCGGAAGCCTCTACAGCCCCTGGCCTATTTACCAACCCTGCCGGTTGCGCTAGCCGGTTGAATCCGCCCTGAATAAAACGCCTTTTCAAATTTCCGGGCCGGAATAGGGCTGGTTTGCATGACCGTTGACGGGCTGTTAGCAATCCGAACGCCCTTTCCCGCAGCGACTTACGCAGATCGGCGCGACGCCATGACCAAGTTCGCCAGCCCGAATAGAACCTGCAACTGGTGGTGATTCTTGGTCAGTCCCCGGTAGCGGACTTTCCGGTGTTTGAAGAGATTCTTGATGATGTGGAAAGGATGCTCGACCCGTGATCTCAGGGACGATTTGCCGTGCTCCTCTTCCTTAAGCCGCTCCTTTTCCGAGCCCTCTTCCATGCCGTGGACTACGGTGCGTTTGCGGGCCACCTGCCAGTCGATCCGGCCTGCCGGATCCACTCGGATCACTTCCTCCCGCTTCTCGATCCCGATGTAGCCCGCATCGGCATGCACTTGCACTTCGCCGCCGTGCGGCAGGCCGGCTGCTTGCGAGATGTCGGAAACGTTGGCCGCTGTCGAAACCACCGTGTGCACAAGCCCGCTATCGCGATCCGCCCCGATGGGCGCTTTCATGCCGAAATACCACTGGTTGCCTTTGCGGGTTTGGTGCATTTCCGGATCACGCGTCTTGTCCTTGTTCTTTGTCGAGGGCGGCGCGTGAATGATCGTGGCGTCCACCAAAGTGCCCTCGCGCATGAGCGGTCCGCGCTGCTCCAAGTGCCGGTTGATGGTTTCAAAAAGGATGGCACAAAGGTCGTTCCTCTCCAATAAATGCCGGAACTTTAACAGGGTGGTGGCATCGGGAACCGGATCGGAGGCAAGTTGGATGCCAAGGAAGGAGCGCATCGCCTGGCTGTCATAAACGGCATCTTCCAAGGCCTCATCGGCAAGGCCATACCACTGCTGGAGGAAATAGAGGCGCAGCATGCGCTCCAGCCCGATGGGAGGGCGGCCCCGTTCACCGGATGGATAGGAAGGCTTGAGGACTTCGAGAAGTTCGTCCCAAGGCACGACCAACTCCATTTCATGGAGAAACTTCTCACGGCGCGTTTGCTTGCGCTTTCCGGCGAATTCCATTTCAGAAAATCCAAGCTGGTGGTCCATGCGCAAATCTTTCGGATTTTTCCCTTTGCCGCCATTCTGAATTAATCAGCGTTTCCTTAAGGGCTTTTTGTAACTGGAACGATGCGGGATTTCGACCATTTCTGATCGTGGCCGATTCCATGTGCTGGAAGGGCTTCGGCCTTCGTTTGACCGCTCTTGGTTCTCGTCGAAACGGGCGTTCCGGAACCAGATCTTCTCCTATCAAATCAATGAGATCATCGACCAGACGCTTGTGCGTTTTCGATGAAGTCGCTGCCAGCAATAGCGGCAGCCATTGATTGAGTCGATCTTGAGTTCCTTTGACGCTGCTGTTTTTGACAGCACCACTGCTGAGAATAAGGCCCCTCATTAAATTGTAGGCCAACTGATGGAAAAGTAGTTCGCGATGGATCATGGCAGGGCTTTGGGTTTTGAGAATGGCCATGCTGAGAGTGGTTTTCAAATCATCGAGAAACAGCTCGACGCGCCAACGTTCGTAATAAAGCGCGCCCATTTCGTCGGAAGTTATTAATTCGGCATTTAAATACTATCAATGAATGAAATGCTATGACCTTTTCCATGGCAACACGTGATGTTCGAAAAGAGCGCCCGGAAGTGATTCAGGAACTCCGCCAGCGGGCAGTGGAACTCAAGACTCAAGGATTCACTCACGGCGCCGTGGCCGGGATGCTCAATGTTTCCGTATCGGCGTCACGCCTCTGGTGGAAAATATATCAAGACGGTGGTTCCTCTTCATTGACGCTTGGACAGCGGGGGCGCCCCACAGGTGCCTGCCGGGTTCTCGACCAAAAACAGGAAAAAATCGTGATCCGAGCCATCACGGACAAAACCCCTGAACAGCTCAAGCTGCCCTTCGTTCTCTGGACCTCTCCGGTCGTCCAACGCTTCATCCACGAACGCCTCGGTATCCTGCTGCCCATTCGGACTCTGCGTCTTTATCTGAAGCGTTGGGGCTTCACCCCGCAACGGCCGAAGAAAATCGCTTACGAACGCCCACCGGGGGAAGTGCGCAAGTGGATGGAAGAAACTTATCCCGCCCTGGCGAAACGCGCAAAATCAGCAAAAGCCGATATTTTATGGGGAGATGAAACAGGGATCAGCAATCAGGACCACTCCGGACGCGGTTACTCCCCGGTAGGGGTGACACCGGTAGTCCGGGGAATAGCGCGTCGAGCCACCACCAGCATGATCTCCGCCATAGGCAATCGCGGCGACATGCGATTCATGATCTACAAAGGGGGACTCAAGGCAGACACCTTCATTCGTTTCCTGGGTCGTTTGATTCAATCAGCGAAGCGCAAAATTTTCCTCATTGTCGATAACCTGCGGGTGCACAAGGCGATGAAAGTGCGGGAATGGGTCGGAGCAAGATCCCATCAAATCGAACTCTTCTTCCTGCGACCATACAGTCCGGATCTCAATCCGGATGAATACCTCAATAACACGATAAAAGCCCAGTTGCGCAATTGAGGTGAGCTAGATTTTTGGACCAGCAGCCACCAGAATAAGCCAAAGATGAAATCCCGCAGACGCTTACACCGCCGAGTTCAAAGCCCAAGCCATCGAACTGCTCTCCACTGGAAAGCCCGTTGCCCAAGTTGCTGAGGAGCTCTGGATCAGCAGTGACCTTCTTTACAGCTGGCGAGCCCAAAGCGCCCAACCCGGCATATCCCCGAGCGAAGCCTCCTCCTCCCGAAGACCCGAAGAAGACGAACTTCGCAAGCTCCGCCGCGAATACAACCTCCTCAAACAGGAAAATGACATTTTAAAAAAGGCCGCTGTGATCCTCGGCACTCATCCCCAGCCGAACTTCGGCAAATAATTGAGGACATCCGTCAGGCCACCGGTCATTCCATCCGCCGCATCTGCCAGGTTCTTGAGCTTCCGCGCAGCAGCTACTATCAGGCCGCCACTCCCACCGCCTCCAGCAAGGCCGATGGGGAAGCCGGTGAACGCATCGAGGCCGTCTTCAAACGTCACCGCCGCCGTTACGGCTATCGCCGCATCCAGGCTGAACTCTCCGATCAAGGCATCACCTGCGCTCCCTCCCGGATCCGCCGAATCATGGCGGAAAGGAAACTGCGTGCCATCCAGCCCAAGACTTACATCCCCCGCACCAGCGATGGCCGTGCCGACAAACCCTCACCCAATCTCCTGCTCGATCAACCCCTTCCCACCAAAACCACAGAGGTTTGGGCGGGCGACATCACTTACATCCCTACGGAAAAAGGCTGGCTCTACCTTGCCGTGATCATCGACCTTTGCAGCCGTAAGATCGTTGGCCGGGCCTTGGCCGACCACCTTCGCACCTCTCTCGTCTCAGATGCTCTCAAGCAAGCGTTGGACTCCCGCACTAGCACCGCTCAAAAGCCAATCTTCCATAGCGACCGTGGCAGCCAATACGGCAGTCAGGCCTACCGTGAACAACTGCGTCACGCAGGCTTGCGACAAAGCATGTCAGCCCGAGCCAATCCCTATCACAATGCATGGACGGAATCCTTCATGGGCACCTTGAAAGCTGAAATGCTCCAAGGCGGCAGCTTTCAGAATGAAGAGGACGCCCGCATCGAGCTCTTCGCCTACATCGAATGTTATTACAACACCCACCGGAAACACTCCTCATTGGGCTATAAAACCCCGCTCCAATTCGAATCTGAAATCCTCAATCTCAATTAACCAAAAACGGTCCAAATATCAATTGCTCCTCAGTCTTCAGCAAGTCCTTGAGCAGGCTCCTGGCTCCATCACGATCCTGAACATCTGCCGCCGTTACTTGAAGCGCCAGGAGGTTCCCGTGCGTATCCACCAGGATGTGTCGCTTTCTTCCTGTAATTTTCTTACCCGCATCATAACCACGAACTCCGGATTGGCTAGCTGTTCGAACGCTTTGGCTGTCAATAATCGCAGCCGTGGGGGCTTTTTTTACCGCTTTTGAGGCGAGCTTTGTCGCGCGGAGTGTCGTGGATTTGTTTCCACCAGCCTTGCTTTGCCCACAGCCGAAAATAGTGATAGCAGGTTTTCCAGTGCGGGAGATCGTGAGGCATCATTCTCCAGGCTCCACCCGTGCGAAGGATATACAGGATACCATTCATAATGTCTCGTCTGGTGTGCAGCCGGGGACGACCGCGTAGGGTCAGAGGCTCTGGTGGCAGAAGTGGTCCAAGAATTTCCCACTCGGAATCATTTAAGCTGCTGGGATACTCACGCATCCCGGAATGATTTTATATGTCAGCAACTTAGTACAGATTAATTTGCGCGATTCTATGATTTTTCAGACAGTCTCTAAGGAGATGTCACTTTCAACCGGATGAAGCGTTTGCTGGCTTCGGTCGTCGCTATGGGATCGCGGGCTGCAAAATCGCTGTCTGTATTCGTGATGATTGTCGCGGCGCTCCAATTCTGTAGATCTTCCGATACCTCGGCGCTCCATATCAAATCGGTGGCGTCGGTGTTTTTTGAAACCGCAAGCGTCAGATAACCGCTATCGATGCTTTGGCTCACGGGTGAGATACTGGTGGTTTTCGGAGAAAGCCCCAACGCATATTCGAGCAGATTGCATAAACTATCGTGATCCGGATCCGCCGTGTTTCCGCTGATGGCGCTATCGGCAAGCTCTTCTGTCGTGAAGTTAAGGAACTTCCAGGCGTCCGCCGGACGATCCTGAATGGTAACTTCCGCGGAGGTCGCCGGATGCACCAGGGCGAAATCATCCGCTACGGCCAATGTGACCGATCGATCCCCCTGCGGGATGTCGTCCGCAACGGGCACTACGGAAATCGTGATGCTCGCGGCATCCGCGGGAATGGTGACGCTCTCCGGCAACGCGGTGTAGTGGGTTCCTGAAACGGCGGTGCCGCCTGTGACGAGAGGAACATACAAAGGCAAGGTGGTATCGCCGGTCCGAGTGACTGTGAAAACACCGGCTTCGCCCGTCGATTCGCTTGCGGTAGGGCTGGATGCGATCACGCTGACGGTAGGCAAACTATGCCATGCCAAACCGTAAGTTGTCGCTGTCGTCGAAGCGGACTCGACGACCAAAGCGTAGTCTCCGGAAGCCAGCGCGGATTGATAAATCAACTGCACGTTGTCCACCGTGTTCTTGCTGGACTTCACCAGGGATCCCAAGGTGAAACCGCTCGCTTGGTAAAGTTTCAAGTTGAGATGATTGACCGAAGGGGTCCAGGTGCGGGTGCTTCCGGCATTGCCGGTGGTTACCTTCCGATGCCAAACAAGGGCCGCGCTGAACGGGGTTTCCGATGAACCGGCGGGAATGGAGAAGTAATAGGTGTTCGAGCCATTTCCCGTCACCGATTCAGCAGCCCATCCACGGGGTTGGGTGGAAGAGGAAGAAGACGCGGCGGCCCTTCCCGAGCGCAGCGTGCTGTATGCGTGGTAAGCATTGAGTTCACCGGATCCATAGACGGCATCGAGAGGGGATGTGCTGCCGGGTGACCAACTGGAGAGGGTGTTTTTCGTGGCGGAGGCCATGAGCAGCGCCTTGATGACCCGCGGGCGATCCGCTCCGGTCAGGGAGTAGGCCGTGGTGAGTTTCGAATATAAAAGTCCGGCGGCTCCCGAGACCATCGGGGTGGCATAGCTGGTAAGTGTGGCTGGAGCGACAATTTCCGGTTTTTGGCGATCGGCCTCGGTGAGAGTCGTGAGTCCGGCGCTATGTCCGCCATTGGCCAGCCCCACGGAAATGGTGTTGTAGGCTTGGCACAGCAAGTTGGGTAAAGTCGTGCTCGTTCCATTGTTCACACCGACGACGCAGACAAAACCGTCCCGATCGATCGCATAATCGAGCCGGGACAAGATTTCACTGTCGTAGCTGCTGCTACCGATCCAACTGTGGTTCTGCACGGCGCGTGTTTCGGTAGCCGGTGTGCTGGTGGTGCCTGTGTTCAGAAATCCTGAAGAGATCCAGTCGCTTGCAGTGTAAAGATCGATGGTGGAAGTTCCCGGCAGGCAGCTCGTGGTGCCATAAAAGTTCGTTGCTACGGTATTGGCGTGAGAGCTGGTGGAACTCGTGCCTGATTTCAAATTGAATGTTTTCCCGGAAAAAACAGAGCTTGTGGTGTCCGGCGCGTAATTGCCGGACTCTGTCGCTTCGACATGTGTCAACCCCGCGCTGACGTTGGTCGGCAGCTCGTCGCTGTTCAATGTCTGCAGGCGGGTCAGCCCGATTTCCGTTTGCCAGTCCGCATGGGCTGTAAACGGGACAAGAAAGAAGAGAGCGACAAGCGGATGGATGCTGGATTTCACGGCTACAATAGTCCGAATATGAGGCATTCCACGGGAAAAAACTTCAATCCTAACATTGTTAAGATTGCTATTTGTGGAAGTGCCGGGAAATTTTGCCTGAAATGTTTCAAGAAGCCATCCTGTTTTCCGGTTAAATCTTGAACCATCCTCCCCGTTTTCCTCCCAGTGCCGTGGCTCCGATCAGCGCCACCGAGAGAAAAATCATCGTCCACACGCCGAGAGCGGCTGCCAGTTCGGTGCCGTTGCCAAGCGTGCTCAGCAACGCGTAAATTGCCTTGGTGATGGGAAAATGCTGCGCCTGCTGGGCGAGGATCAGGCTGTCGCTCACCTCCAGCATCGCGAAGGCAAAGGCAAGGATCGCGCCGGCGGCGAGATTCGCACCGATGAGCGGGATGGAGATTTTCCTCAACATCCGCGCCGGACTCGCACCGAGGGAACGTGCTGCTTCTTCCAGTGCCGGATTGCTTTGCTGAAGACCCGCCACCGCCGCCCGAACGATGTAGGGGAGCCGCCGGATCGCATAGGCGATCACCAACAGTAGAAACGGGCCGCCACTCGCGCCGACGAGGAAATGAAACGGCTTTCCTTCCTGTGACATTGCAAGGTAGCCGAATGCCATCACCAATCCCGGCACCGCCAGTGGCAGCATAACCAGCGCATCCAGCGCATGGCGGATTTTCAAATCCGATCTCACCACCACCCATGCCGCTCCCAGCCCGATGATTAGCGCTAACAGCGTCGCCGCTCCGGAATAGAGCAGGCTGTTCTGGATCGATGGCACCACCAGTCCATTTCCCAGCGCTTCCAGATAATGCCGCATCGTGAAAGCATCCGGTACCACCGTGCCATACCAGCGTTCCGCGAAGGAAAGCAGGATCACCCCGAGATGGGGGATGGCCGCCAGAAGAAAGACACTCAGGAAAACCGCGGAACACGCGAACGATTTCACCCCGCGCAGTTCACGCGTCTGAGAGCGTCCTTTCGGTCTTGGGGCGGTGCCGGGAGGAGAGCGGCCCAGAACCAGCTTTGATCCCGCAAAAACCACCGCCGCCACCGTCAGAAGGATCGCTGTCAACGCATACGGCACCGGGTTTTGATCCAACGCCTTCAAACCATCGAAAATCTGCACCGGCGCGACCCGCGCGTAATCGAAAACCAACGGCACTCCCAACTCGGTGAACGCCCAGATGAAGACAATCGACGAACCGGCAAACACACCCGGCAGTGCCAGTGGCAGAGTGATTTTGAAAAACCGTCTCCACGGCGGGCAGCCGAGGTTTTCCGCCGCTTGCTCCATCGCCGGATCCAGATTCGACAAGGACGCAGCGATGTTCAAATAAAGGATCGGATAGAGATGCAGCGCGTTCATCAGCACGATCCCCGCAAGGCGGCCATGCGCCAGCCAATCGTATGGCCGCGCGACATCCATCAGCCCAACGTTCATCAACAAGGCATTCAGGGAACCATTTACTCCGAGCATTTGCTTGATACCCACCGCCCCGACAAACGGAGGCAAAATCATCGGTGCGAGGATCAATCCGCCCAACACCTTCTTCCCGAAAAATCCATACCGATGGCTTAGCAAGGCGAGGGGAAAGGCGATGGACAACGTCGCCAGCGTGCTGCTGATCCCCAGCACGAACGCATTCCACAAACCCTCCCGGTAAATCGGATTCCGAAACACCGCCGCGAGGAAATCCAACGTGAAATCTCGGTGGCCATCCGCATCCGTGCCCTCGAACGCCTGCTTCACGATCATCCCCGCCGGATACATAAAAAACACCGCGAACAGCAGCAACACCGCCGTAGCGATCATCCATGCGGGAAGGCGTTTCATGTGGATGTCATGACAGCGAATCCCTCGTGAACACACAAGCTTGGACATGGAGTGCGCTTTGCCGGCGAACCTTGATTCCGGGGCGGATTCGTGAATGAATGGGAGCGATGACTCTTGCGATTTCCACCCCGGCCTTGCTGTTTCCCGCAATCAGCTTGCTGTTTCTTGCGTTCACCAACCGTTTTCTTCATCTTTCGGCATTGATCCGGCAGCTTCACCGGGATTGGTTGCAGAGCGGGGATAGGTTGTTGGTTTCTCAGATCAACAATCTGCGGACGAGATTGGAGTTGATCCGGCTGATGCAGCTTTTGGGAGCGTTGAGTTTGCTGATGTGCGTGCTCTCGATGATCCTGATTCTAGCGGAAACCCAACCGGGTGCGATCATCACGTTTTTTTCCGGGCTGTTGCTGATGGCGGGATCTTTGGTGTGTTTGGTGGTGGAGATCCGCATTTCCGGAGGGGCCTTGCGGATTCTCCTCAACGCGGTGCAGCAGGAGTCCTCTGAAGCGAATCCATAGGGCGGCATCGGCATCCGCATCCGTGGCATGTTTGACCTCTGCGAGTACTTCCACCGCGCTGTTGATGTCGGCTTCATTGCCGGGCGCAAGCTTGAGGTTGAGCAACTTGCCTTTTCCGTTGGTGATTGCTTTGGGTTTTGAATTTCTGCCGCCTTTCGTTTTTCCGAAGCCTTGTTGATCAGGCGTTTGGGAAAAGTGGCAGGTGTCCTGATGGACTTTGATATGGGGTGCGTCAATGACTTTGAAGCGATCCTTCTTGGAAGTCTTGATCGTCATTTCAAGCATTTCCTTGAAGACTCCCCGCTTGGCCCATCGGGCGTGAAAACGATATACGCTGTTCCATTTGCCGTAGTGTTGTGGAAGCTGGTTCCACCGACATCAGGTAATGAAAATCCATCAAATTCCGCTTAATGTTTTGAGCGGGTTTCCGGGGGCTTTTTAAAAAAGTTAGATCGGCTCTGTTTGGAGTTTGGTTGATTTTTTTACGTGCTCAAACAGCACGTCCGGCATTTCCGTCGCAAAATCGTTCAAAGCAGCGACGGAGTGCCGGATCTCTTTGGTTTTTCAAGGATTACTCAATTCGGCCACGCGTCCTATGGCCTTGAGGGGCAAGCGGTTGGGGCGACGTGGGTTTCCTGAAGGTGATCGATGTTGGTGCCTTCCGTGAGCTGGCCGAGCGAGGTGGCGCTGAGTTTTTCGCGGCGCTCGCGGACGAGGCGCACGACGAGCGAGGTCCAGCCGGTTTGGTGGGAGGCGCCGAGTCCCTCGCCGGTTTCTCCGTGGAAATACTCGTGGAAAAGGAGCAGGTCCTGCCAGTGGGATTCGTCGGAGTAGCGGGTGGCTTCCCCAAAGCAGGGGCGGTAGCCGTCCTTGTCCGGCAGGAAGAGGGAAATGAGGCGGTCGCAGAGATCGATGGCGATCTCAAGGAGCGTGTGCATTTTCCCGGACCCGGTCGGATACTCGATGGTGAAGGAATCTCCGTAGAAATAGTAGTAGCGTTCGAGCGCCTCGATGATGAGGAAGTTCGTGGGGAACCAGATCGGGCCGCGCCAGTTCGAATTTCCGCCGAACATGTCGGTGACGGCTTCGCCGGGGGTGTAGGGGACTTCGTGGCGTTGGCCGCCGTGTTCGAAAATGAAGGGTTTCTCCAAATGCGCCTTGCTGAGCGAGCGGATGCCGAAGTCAGAGAGGAATTCGTTTGGATCAAACATCCGCGAAAGGCTGCGGCGGAGGCGGGATTCGGTAGGAATGGCGAGCAGGCAGCGGCCGGGATTCTTGCTGCCGGGGACGCGGCGGAAGGTGACGTATTTCAGCAGGTCCGGGCGGTTGACGAGGAACCAGTCCATGCGCTTTTTGAAACCGGGGAGCGCGTCGATGGTTTTCTGTTTGAGCACGGTGACGGCGCACATGGGCAGAAGTCCGACGAGCGAACGGATGCGGAGCGGGATCGGCTCCTGGTGATCGATGATGAGTTGATCGTAATAGAAACCGTCTTCGCTGTCCCACAGTCCGTTTCCGCCGATGGTGTTGATGGCGTCTGAAATGTTGACGAAGTGTTCGAAAAACTTCGAGGCGATGTCCTCGTAAGCGGGTTTTTCCAATGCGAGCTCCAGCGCGATGGCGAGCATGGTGAGGCAATAGGAAGCCATCCACGCGGTGCCGTCGGCTTGGTTCAGGTAGCCGCCGCCGGGGAGGGCGTGGGAGCGGTCGAAGACCCCGATGTTATCGAGGCCGAGGAATCCGCCGCCGAAAACGTGGCGGCCTTCGACGTCCTTGCGGTTTACCCACCAGGTGAAATTGAGCAGGAGTTTCTGGAACGCGCGTTCGAGGAAAAGAAGGTCGCGCTGGCCTTTTGGCGCGGTGATTTTGTAAACCCGCCAGACCGCCCAGGCATGGACGGGTGGATTGACGTCGGAGAAGTTCCACTCGTAGGCCGGGAGCTGGCCGTTCGGGTGCATGTACCACTCGCGGAGCAGGAGGAGGAGCTGGTGCTTGGTGAAATCCGGATCGATGTTCGAAAACGGAATCATGTGGAAAGCGGAGTCCCACGCGGCGAACCACGGGTATTCCCATTTGTCCGGCATGGAAAGGATGTCGCGGGCGAAAAAATGTCCCCAATCGGAATTCCGTCCGTGTTTCCGCGAATCGGGCGGAGTGGGCGCGTTGCTGTCGCCTTTGAGCCAGTCTTCCACGCAGTAATAGAAAAACTGCTTCGACCAGAGCAGGCCGGCGTAGCCCTGGCGGCAGATCAGGCGTTCTCCGTGGGAAATGTTTTGAGGAATCACTTCATCGTAAAACGCGTCGCTCTCGGCGATGCGGGAGGCGAAGGTTTCATCGAACTGCTCCATCGCCTTGAGATTGTTCGTTTCCAGTTCCGCGTGGAGCCGACAACGGATGACGATGGATTTTCCCGCAGGGACGTTGAACTGGTAATGGATGGCGGCCTTGGTGCCGCGTGCATCCGGGGAAATGGCGGTTTTTTCCCCTTTGATCAGGTAGCGGTGGAAGGCGTCCTTCACGTAAGGGTGCGGATCATCCGTGCCGAAGACGCTGCGGCGGTTGGTTTCGTTTTCCGTGAAAAGCCATGGCGCGGATTTTCGGTTGCCGGGGCAGTCCGTGTGGAAACGGAATTTTCCGAGTGTCTCGTGGGTGATGACGAGGGATTTTCCATCGAGCTCGATCTCCGGCTTGCGGAGCGGCATTTCACGGTCTTTTCCCCAACTCCAGATGTTGCGGAACCACACGGTGGGAAGCACGTGGATCGGCGCGGCGACCGGGCCGTTGTTGGTCACGGTGATGCGCCAGAGAATGTCTTCCGGCGAGCGCTTGCAGACTTCCTGCATCACGTCAAAATAGCGGCCGTCCTTGAACATGCCCATGTCCGCAAGCTCCAGCTCGGGGCCGGTGCGGCCGAGGCGCTGGTTTTCCACCCGGATCTGGGTGTAGGGAAACGCGGCGTGCGGGTATTTGTAGAGGCCTTTCGTGTAGGAATGCGTCGGCGTGGAATCGAGGTAGTAGTAGCATTCCTTCACGTCCTCGCCGTGGTTTCCTTCGTTTCCGCCGAGGCCGAAAAGGCGCTCTTTCAAAATCGTGTCCTTGCCGTTCCAAAGAGCGGGCGAGAAGCACAGGCGGCATTGACGGTCGCTCCAGCCCATCAGGCCGTCCTCGCCCCAGCGGTAGGCGCGGCGGCGGGCGTGGTCGTGCGGGAAGGCGGCCCAGCTGTTTCCGTGGTCCGAGTAATCCTCGCGCACGGTGCCCCATTGGCGTTCGCTGAGGTATGGGCCCCATCGGCGCCAGTTCTTCTCTCGGTTCGCTGCTTCGTTAAGACGGACATTTTCCGGGGTCATCTTGGGACGGAATGAAGCAGGAAGTGTGCAGACGGGCCAGAAACAAGAAAGTCATGGAGCGAATTTTTAGCAATTTGCTGTCAGGTTCCGCCATTTGACAGGAACGCGGAGATGGCTATGGTCGCGCCACTCACACGATTTTTTCCTGAAATGAGCACGATTACTCCAGAAAAACACACCTTCCAAGCCGAGATCCAGCAGCTTCTCGATCTCGTGGTCCACTCGCTTTACACCGATAAGGAAATTTTCCTGCGCGAGCTGATCTCCAATGCCTCGGACTCGATGGAAAAACTCCGTCACCTCGAAGGAACCGAGAAAAACATCCACGCGCCGACCTTGCCGCTGGAAATCCACATCACCACCGATG
Organism: Luteolibacter sp.; assembly: GCA_047605125.1. Taxonomy (GTDB): domain Bacteria; phylum Verrucomicrobiota; class Verrucomicrobiia; order Verrucomicrobiales; family Akkermansiaceae; genus Luteolibacter. Next base: position 4,190 of record JASGGK010000008.1, on the reverse strand, counting down.
AGGAAGCGAAAACGCTGACCCTCGCCGATCACGGCATCGGTATGACCCGCGAGGAACTGGTCGAAAACCTCGGCACGATCGCCCATTCCGGCACGAAGGCATTCCTCAAGTCCGTGAAGGAAAACGGCGGCCAGGCGGGCAACATGATCGGCCAGTTCGGCGTCGGATTTTACTCGGCATTCATGGTGGCGGACAAAGTCACCGTGACGACACGCAGTTGGCGCGAAGAAGGCGAGGCGCTTTCCTGGACCAGCGATGGCAAGAGCGGCTACGAAATCGAAGACGCGGAAAATGCGGAGCGCGGCGTGAAGCTGGTGATGCACTTGAAGGAAGAGAGCGCGGAATACGCGACCGAGTCCCGCGTGAAGCACCTCATCCAGACTTACAGCAACTTCGTCGGCTTCCCGATTTATCTCAACGGCGTGCGCATCAACGAAGTGGAAGCGCTGTGGCTGAAGAACAAATCCGAGATTTCCGACGAGGAATACAAGGCGTTCTATCAATTCGCTTGCAAGTCGTTCGACGAGCCGTCCTACCGCCTGCACTTCAGCGCCGATGCGCCGATCACGATCAACGCGCTGCTGTTCGCTCCTTCGGAAAATCCCGAGCGCATGGGCTTCAGCAAAACCGAGAGCCAGGTCGCGCTGTATTGCCGCAAGGTGCTGATCGATGCCGAGCCGAAAGGTCTCTTGCCGGAGTGGATGCGCTTCATGAAAGGCGTGGTCGACAGCGCGGACCTGCCGTTGAATATTTCCCGCGAAACGATGCAGGACAGCGCGCTGATCCGCAAACTCAACAACGTGATCAGCAAGCGCGTGATCAGGATGTTCGAAAAGGAAGCCGAGTCCGATCCGGAGAAATACCGCGCGTTTTACAAGAAATTCGACCGCTTTTTCAAAGAAGGAGTCGCCACCGATTTCACGAACCGTGAAGCACTGGCGAAGCTGCTGCGTTTCGAATCCTCGCTCACCGATGCCGGAACAGTTTGCGGTTTCACCGACTACGTTTCCCGCCTGAAGGACGGTCAGGAATCGATCTATTACCTCGTAGGCCCGAGCCGTGAGCAGATCGAAAGCAGCCCGTATCTCGAAGCGTTCAAGGCGCGCGGACTGGAGGTGATTTACTTCAACGACGCCGTGGACGAATACGTCGTCGATGCGCTCGGCACGTTCGATGGCAAGAAGCTTGTTTCCATCCGAAATGCCGGCGTGGATCTCGACGATCACACGGCGGAAGGCGACGCGCTTTCCGAGGAGAAAACCACGGAGCTGTGCGAATTTCTGAAAGCCGAGTTGGGAGATCGCGTCGTTTCCGTTTCCAGCGGAAAACGCCTCGTCGATAGTCCGGTGATCGCGCTGGTGCCGACCGACGGCCTTAGCCCGCAGATGCGCCAGATGATGAAGGCGATGGACGAGAACTTCAAAGACGAGGTGAAGGTTGAGCTGGAAATCAATCCGCGCCACCCGCTGGTGAAAAAGCTTTCCGAAGCGAAGGATGCGAACCCGGAACTGGCGAAGCTTGTTTCCCTCCAGTTGTTCGACAACGCGCTGATCGCCGCCGGTCTTCTCGAAGACGCCCGCGACACCGTGGCGCGCATGAACAAGCTGATGGAAAAAGCCATGGGCTGATCTTGAACGGTAGCGGCGGTCTCGATGGCCGCCGCACTTTTTTATCCCTGAGATGCGGCGCGAGCACATAGCACAAACGGATTTTCAGAGAGTCGAAATCTGGAAATCGGCACAGGTGGTGGAGTTCCGCGTCGCCGGGGCGATCCATGCGTCGTTTCACCGGAAACGCTTCATGACCGGGCTGGTGTGGGATTTGATTGCCGCCGCCGCCTTGTTGCGCCCGAAAGGCGAACCACGCTCGATTCTGATGCTCGGACTGGCGGGCGGCACGGCGTTCCGCACACTGCGACATTTGCTGCCGGATTGTCGGTTCACAGCGGTGGATATCGATGGCGGGATCATCGATCTGGCGCGCGAGCACATGGAATTGGACTCGCTCGGGATCGAGGTGGTGATCGGCGATGCCTACACGTGGCTGGCGCGGAACAAGCGGAAGTTTGACATCGTTTTCGACGACATCTATCTGGCTGGAAAAACCGACGTGTTTCGTCCGCAGGAGTGGGATGGGGAAATTATCAAACACCTCAAACGCGCCGTGGCCCGTGATGGATTGCTCGGCGTGAATCTGGTGATCGGAAAAGGCCATCGTGCGATGCAGTCGCACACGCGCAGGATGCTGCGCGAAGAGTTTCCCGTGACGAGAAGTCTAACGACGCCGCTGAGTCAGAACGAGGTGCTGATTGCGGGGAGTGAAGTCGCGACGAAAACCCGGCTGCTGCCTTACAAGGCGTCGTTCGCGACGTGGCAGGATCGGGATTTCTGGAATTTGATCGAGGTGGCGAAGTTGCCTTGAAAATGGAACCTACCGCAAAGGCGCGGAGATCGCGAAGGGACGCAAAGCTTGGGAAATAGTTTTCGTTAGGGGGTCAGGCATCAGCAGAAGGCCGATTGCCGGCATCCGCTTGTTCGGCTTGCTGCTTTTGTTGGTATTCTTCATGCAAAATGCGTTTTATCTCCTTTTTGGATTTCTTGAATATGGGCTCAGCTGGAGTATCGCATTCGGCAACTTCGACAAGCTTCAAGGTGATCTCATCGCCTACCTTCAAGTCAGTTCTGAACCAATGAAGATGCTTGCCGCTTTTGTCATCAAGCCCTCCAAGCGAAAAAGATGCATTCCAATCAGATTCTGGATCTTTGGCTACGTCGGATGGAATAAATACCCAGTTCGCGATTGCTGAGATCACGCCCTGCGTGAGTCCGGCTGTTGCTACTGGCTTTCCGTTGAGATTGATTTGGTACGCGATCATCTAAATTTTAGCCGGATGAATTGAATCGAAACGCGGAGATGGAGAGGGCGTAAAGAGAAGCGCAGAGTTGCTTGCTCTTTCCATCAACCATCAACGATTGACCATCAACCTACTTCACTTCGTCCCCTCAACCGTGCCGCAGGTGTAGCACTTCTGGTTTTGCTGGTTGAAATTGCCGGGGAGGCATTTTGGACATGGGGTGGCCGTCATTGGGTCCAGTGGCATCATGGTGGAGCAGGAGCTGAAAAGGACGGCGGTGAGGAGGGAGAACAGCAGAGTTTTCATAGAAAGACCGGGTGATTTCGACGAATTAGCAGATTTTTTCCGGAAGGCGAGCCGTTTGTATGAGCAGGTTGATGCGAACCTAAGAACCCGTTTAAAGTCTTTAGAGAAGCAAGGAAATGAAGGCCAAGCGGATCATGGCCAGGGAGGAGGAAAGCTTGCGCTCACAGTTCTTCCAAAGCCTGCGGCATTTTTCCAGCCAGGAGATCGTCCTCTCCACCACCCAACGCTTGGGAATGACAGCGAAGGTGTGAAGCTCGCTTCGTTTGGCCACTTCCACGGTGGCACCGATATGTTCCGCTACGAATTCGGCGAAAGGCCTGTCGTATCCTCCATCCACCAGCACCCCTTTGGCTGTTCCCGCCGACAGCGGCATTTCCTTCGCCCCGGCCTTGTCGCTGATGTTGGCGGTGGTGACGTGGATCAGATGCGGCAGGCCCCCGCGTGTCCACCGCCAGGTGACGTTTGATACCGGAGACTTTCTTACCCGCATCGTATCCTTTGTTCTCCGCCGGATCGGTGTTTTTGACGCTCCGGGCGTCAATGATCAGAAAGGTGGTTTCACATCGGCGGCGAACACACCGGTTGGCGCAGCGCGGTGATCTACACCTTCGTCGAGCAGGTCCGCAGCCGCGGCAAAGATCTGTTCGCTTACTTCGAATGGGTCTTCGACAAACTGATGCGCAATCCGGTCCCGGAAGAACTGCCGGACTTGCTGCCGAACGCCTGGCTCAAAACCCGGCTCGATCCGCAACGGAGACCGTAGAATAGGAGCCATCGCTCCGGCATCTCTGATAAAAATGTAAGAGAGGCTCTATTGAGCGCTTACATGGCAACGGGTGACCTCATTCTCCCATTGCGGGCCATGGGTTTATTTATTGATAATCGCATAATAGAGTGACGAATTTTCCTCCGTAGTTGTGGGGTTTCCGGCGTCACTTTTTTTTGCGGGTATCAATAAAATGATCTAAACGGCTAAAAAGCCGCTCCGGGAGTCCGGAGCGGCGTTGGTGGCTGGATTGGGAAACCTTGC
>JASGGK010000007.1:0-160652 GCA_047605125.1 Luteolibacter sp. | reverse complement strand
CAGACTACAGCGGCTCGGTTCCGGTGCACAGGGGGTGGCGGAATTACCGCTTACGGATGAAACGTATTTCACCCACAGTTACCTCTTCCAAGGCCAGCCCGCAGCGACGCCGGGATCGCCACGGGTGATAGGAGTTGAAGTGAAAGCGACGTTTTAGCGCACCTATTGATAATCGCATAATAGAGTGACGAATTTTCCTCCGTAGTTGTGGGGTTTCCGGCGTCACTTTTTTTTGCGGGTATCAATAGGTGCCGCGGAATCCCCGGATTTGGGGGGTAGTGCTCGGAGCCGGGAATGTGCATGAATTCCTCAACAAAGACTCTCTTTCTGAACACAAAGTGAGTCCGCGTTGTTCTGTTTTGGACACAGGTCTAGTGGATTGCCGCTGTTGATCAACGGAGGGGCCCAACTGCCAGATGCTTTAGCATTTGGTGGTTGGGTCTTTTTTAATTACTAGCAATGCATGATTTTCTATCATTTTAACCCCGTTTTTGGGGAGTATCGTGAGTGATGAATTTTGTGCATTTGTTTTTCGGCGGTGAGCGATCCTTCGCTGATGAAGAATGAAGCCGCAGTTGCCTCAAAAATTGTCCTTAAAAATGAAAAGTAAAATTATTGTTTCGATAGGTTTCGCAGGATTTCTGAATCTGACCAGTTGCGCATCTCAAACTCCTGAATCGGCTGATTATAATGGAGATGGAGTGATTTCAAATGTGGAATACGACCAGTTTTCAAAAAGAAAAACGGTGGAAGCTGTGAACATGCAGAATGAAAATAATCAGATGCGAAATTTTTCTGATAATTTGCAGAGTGTGCAAAGCTCGATGCAGAGCATCCAGAGCATTGGAAATATGCTTGGCTATTGAAATGGGCGAGTTCGTGAATCCTGATTTTTTGAAATATGTTACAGCGTATCATAATCCTATTTGTATCATTGATGATTCTGAACGCTTGTCAGGATCTTGCCAGAAAGCCGGATTCACGAGCTCTGGCTCGGCTGGAACGAAGTGGTGACAGCAGTTATAGCGAAGGGATGTCGGATTTTGCTGGATTGCAGCGGAGTAAGGCGATTGCTTTTCGGCAAGATTCGTATAGTGCTTCTTCCGGATATTCAGGGAGATCCTACTCTTCGGATTATCCAAAAAAAGGTTCGGGTGATGCCTCTAAGGCTGTTGGCGCTGCGATGGAAAAGCAGTTGGCATATCAAAAGGAGCAGGATCAGAAAGCTGAACTGAAACGGTTTTGGGATACGCGCAACGCACAGATTGATAAGGATGCTGAAAGCTCAAAAATCTACATTCACGACGCAACTGTTTCTCAAAAAAAATCTCAGTCAGGAAGTAGCCAAGTTCCGCAATCGGTGAAAAATCCACCCAAATCTCAAGTGCATGCCACTCCCAAATCCAATACGACTTCCAGTTCGGAAAGTAATTCTTTTTTGAGGCCAATCACTTCTATTTTTCAAAATTCATCGGATCAAGCTCCAACAACGCGAATACCACCAGAAACACCTTCGACTAACTATAGACCTTCTGGTTATGACGTGGGTTTGATTAGTGCGGACACTGACGAACAAGGGAATTGGTATTTGTCTAATTCGGGGAAGATGAAAAGCAATGTTGAATACAGAATAAAAAGTAAGCATTCTGAAGATTGGTGGGATGTTGAAATTGTCGTTCAAGGGAAGCAGGAGATTTCATTGGCTCCATTGAATAAGAGAGATGTTATGATTATTATTTTGTATGCGCATTGATTTTTGATTCCGATTTATTGTAAGTCATTTATTTTAGTGTTTTGCGTTTGAAATGAGGCATTCCCCTGATCCTGTTCAGTATGCGTATTCAAAACTGATAGAGTGCGTATTTGTCGAAATTTGTAATGGCAAAGTTCACGAGTATTCACAGCTCCGTGACCTGGCGAATGCCATGTCTCATATCGCTGGAATTTTAGCGGATTACGGTGCCTGGATTGATGATGTGAAGTATCGAGATCTTTATTTGAGGGCTTTTGACGAACAATGGGGAGATCTCGGGCTGCGGCTGGAGGAGCGGCTTGATTTTTTCATGGCGACCTATCTTGAATCGAAATGAGCACGATGATGAATTTCAGCCTGAACAATCCTGATAAGAGTATATTCATCTGTCGCCACCATCTCCCTTGGTGAAGCGAGCGATAAGTTCGGATTGGGAATGGACGCTGAAGTGGCGAAAGACTTCCTTGGTATAACCGTGGACGGTATTTTCGCTGATTTTTAGATAGGTCGCGATTTTTTTGCGAGGCCAACCTTCGCAAAGGAGATTGAGGACGGTGCGGTGGCGGGGATAAAGACGAGTGATGTCACGTGTGGCTTGATCAGGGAATGCGTTGAAATGAAGCCACGGGATTTCGCTTAGGACTATGTGGGCGATGCGGGTGTCGCGTTCTGTGAATTGAGGGAGATGCAGGTGACGGTAGAGGCCGATGCCGCTGATGCCGCCTCCTTGCATGGGGCGCTGAGAGGTGATGATGGAACCAACGTTGGCGCGCTCCCAAAAGGCGAGTGCAGGGGATTTTTCAAGCAAAAGATCCGGGTCCATTTGCCGTCTGGTGCGAGTGAGATGGATTCCTTTTTCCTGTTGTTCCTGCGATGCGGCTCGAGTGATATATTCCATGTCCGGGTGATTCATAGCTTCGATGAAACGGGTGAATCGTTCTTCATCCCACCCGCCATGTTCGAGACCGATAAAGGAGGGTGGTTTGTCTGGATCTAGCTCACACATACACCAGATCCAAGATTGCGCGTTCAGTATTTCACAGAGACCAGCCATGAGTTTCCTGCGTTTTGTCCGATCATCACCGGAAGCGGAAATGATGTTTCCGAGAAGTTTCACGATGGTGCGGACATCGCTTTGAGAAAGCTGGAATGTTGTCTTCATAGGTCGCCTCCGTCGCCTTTGGTGAAGCGGGCGATGAGTTCGGATTGGGAATGGACGGTGAAGTGGCGGAATACTTCTTTTATGTAACCGTGAACGGTATTTTCGCTGATGTTTAAATGTGCGGCGATTTTTTTGCGTGGCCAGCCTTCGCAGAGGAGATTGAGGACGATGCGGTGGCGGGGATAAAGGCGGGTGATTCCCCGGCTTTGTTCATCGGGAAATGCGCTGAAATGAAGCCATGGGACTTCGCTGAGGACGCTGAGGACGTTGAACTGGGGTTTTCCCAACCTGCGGTAAACGGCGGTTCCGGAGACCCCTCCGCCTTTCATGGGCCGTTGGGAAAGAATAATCGCGTCGATATCTGCTTTTGCCCAAGCGGCACCAATGGCGGAAGACTCGAAGTGCATTTCCGGATCGATCTGGCGGAGGGTGCGGGTGAGGTGGGTGCCTTTTTCTTTCAGCTCGATGGAAGATCTGTGGGTGATCTCGCCATGCTGGGGATGGTTCATGGCTTCGATGTATTTGGCGAAACGGTTTTCGTCCCAGCCATCATGCTCGAAGCCGAGGAAGGAAGGTGGTTTTTCAGGATCGAATTCCGCCATGCACCAGGCCCATGAGGTGGCGGTCACGAGTTCGCACAGGCCGTTCATGAGTAGTCGGCGTTTCTGCGGGTGATCTCCCGGCGCGGATATCACATCGCCGAGGAGGCGCACGATGGTGCGGACGTCGGATTCGGCGAGTGTGGTGTCGGGTTTCATAAATCGCCGCCGTCGCCTTTTGCGAGACGGGTGATGAGTTCGGATTGGGAATGGACGTCGAAGTGACGGAAGATTTGTTTCACGTAGCCGTGAACGGTCTGAACGCTGATGCCGAGGTGGGCGGCGATTTTTTTCCGGTCCCAGCCATCACAGAGGAGGTTCAGGATGGTTTTGTGACGGGGATAAAGCCGGGAGATTTTATTGCGATCAGGAAACGAGTGGAAATGCAGCCATGAGACTTCAGTGAGAAGAATGTGGGCGATGCGCATTTCACGGTCATCAAAATCCGCTGCGCCTCTTTTTCGATAGAGGCCGATGCCGGTGGCTCCGCCGGTTTCGATAGGTCTCAAGGAGAGCATCAAGGTTCCGATGTCGGCTTTTTCCCAATACGGACCGGCATCGGATTTGAACAGCGGGTAAGCGGGGGCTTCGATCTGGGTGAGATTCCGGGTAATGTGGGCGCCGCGCTGTTGTAACTCGGAAGCGATGCGGATATTGGCATTTGCCAAAGCGGGATGATTGATCGCCTGAAGGAACCAGGAGAATTTCTCGTCATCGAAGCCGCCGTAAAGAATGTCCGAGTGGCTGAGCGGTTTTCCGGGCTCCATGTTTGCGACGCACCAGAGCCAGGAATGAGCATCCACTAGGGAACAAAGCCCATCCATAAGCATGCGGCGGCTGACGTTGATGTCGCCACGGTGAGCGATGACATTTCCGAGCAATCGTACGATGGCGCGCACGTCTTTTTCATCAAGACGAAATTCGGCGGCGGAAGCCAAATTCATAAGGTGAAATGATGATAAGTGGACTGGTAAAAATCAAGATTCATCTAGGTTGTGTTGATGAATTCATCTGGGATGTAGGAATGCGGCGGCATTCATAGGGAGGAATAAACCTTCCGATGCTGTTTCAACCGTGTCCGTTTCTGCTACTCCCCAAATCCGGGGTGTAAGTGGGCGGATTTAGATTATTTCGCAGGTGAAATGGTGGTGCTGGCGGTGGTGAGGCCTTCGCTGGTGGCGGTGAGCGTCACAGGCTCCGTGGCACCGGGTTTCAATTTCACGATCACGAGTGCCAGTCCGTTGAAGGCTTTGCGTTCGTGGGATTGGAATGAGGTGTGATCGGTGGCGTCGCCGTTGTCGGTGGCGACGATTTCGCCGGGGCCTTTGATTTCGAATTTCAGGGCAGGGTTGCTGCGCGGAACATCGAGGCCGTTTTGATCTTGGACGGAAACGGTGACGAACGAGAGGTCTTTGCCGTCTGCGGTAATGGCGGCGCGATCCGCGGTGATGTGGAGTTTTGTGGCGGAACCGGTGGTTTTGACGACGTCTTCAGCCCAAGGTTTGCCGTTTTTGTAGGAGACAACTTTGAGCTCTCCGGATTGATAGGTGACATCATCCCAGCGCAGGCGGTATTCGAGTTTTGCCTTGGTTTTTCTGCCGAGGGATTTGCCGTTGAGGAAAAGCTCGGCTTCATCGCCGGAGGTGTAAACGTGGACGGGGGTGACTTGGCCGATGCGTTCAGGCCAGTTCCAGTGCGGGAGAATATGGGCCATGGGAAGCTCCGGACGCCAATGGGCCTGATAGAGGTAGAAGCGGTCTTTTTTGAAGCCGGCGAGATCGACGATGCCAAAGTAGGAGCTGCGGGATGGCATAATGATTTTACCGATTTCCTCGAGTTCTTTCTTGGCGCGGGCGCGATCTTCTTCGGTGTGGTAATTCAGGACGTTGGTGTTGTCGTCATTGAATGGCGTCGGCTCGCCGAGGTAGTCGAAGCCGGTCCAGACGAATTCACCGGCGACGTTCGGATTTTCTTCCTGAGCGCGGAATTCGGCATCGGCGGTGGTTGCCCACTTCGGTGCGTAGAGATCGTAGGAGCTCATCTGGAAACCGATGAGTCCTTGGCTTTTGTCCTCGGTGACGGGAAATGCGTATTCGCCGCGCGAGCTGACGGTGGATGATGTCTCGCTGCCGTAGAGCGGGATCTGCGGGTTTTTCTGATGAAATTTCGCATATTCGCCGGGCTTGTAGTTGTAGCCGAAAATATCGACGACGGTCTGGAATCCGTTGTAGCCGCCGCTGACGGAGTTTACTCCGATGGTGACGGGGCGCGCGGTTTCTTCTTTGTGCAGGAAGCCTTTGAGCCGGTTTCCGATTTCGATGCCTACGGGGCTGCCTTGTTCGGGAATTTCATTGCCGATGCTCCAGATGATCACGGAAGGGTGATTGCGGTCCCGGCGGGCCATTGCGCGGACGTCGGCCTCGGACCAATCGTCGAAAATGCGGTTGTAGCCGTTTTTCTTTTTCGCCTTTTTCCAGCAATCCGCGAGTTCATCCATGACGAGGATGCCCATTTCATCGCAGAGATCGAGCAGTTCGGGAGCGGGCGGATTGTGGGACATGCGGATCGCATTCACTCCCATTTCCTTGAGAATTTCGATTTGGCGTTGTGCGGCGCGAGTGTTGAAGGCGGCGCCGAGTGCGCCGAGATCGTGGTGCATGCAGACGCCTTTGATCGGCACGCGTTTGCCGTTGAGATGAAACCCATCGTTTGCGGTGAATTCGGCGCTGCGGATGCCGAAGGTTGTTTCATAGCGATCCACGATTTTGCCGTCGATTTTGACGGTGGTCACCGCGACGTAGCGGTTTGGGTTTTCCGGGCTCCAGAGTTGTGGATTTTTGAAATGGTAGCTCAGGTTTGCAGTGGTGGTTTTTCCGGCGGCAAGGGTGATGTCCATCGCTGGCGACGATCCCACCAAGGTGCGTTTGGGCGTTCCGTTTTCACGGGAGATCAGGAAATACTCGGTGCTGACTTTGATGGTCGCGGAGGTTTTCGCTTCGTTCCCGAGGGTGAAATCCAAGTTTACGGTGGCGGACTCGGCGCTCGCCTTGGGAGTGGTGAGCGAGGTGCCCCATTGCGCGATATGGACGGGCGAGGTTTTGCTTAGCCAGACGTTGCGGTAAATGCCGCCGCCGGGATACCAGCGGGAGGATTCCGGCGGATTGTCCACGCGGATCGCGAGGGTGTTTTTCTGACCGGGCCGGAGGTAGGGCGTGAGATCGACCTGATAGGATGAGTATCCGTAGGGCCAACCTCCGACGAGTTTTCCATTACACCACACGGTGGAGTAGGACATCGCGCCATCGATTTCCAACGAAACGATTTGGTCTTGGTCGGATTTCGGAAGAACGAATGATTTGCGGTACCACGCGGTGCCATGCCACGGGAGTTTCGCGGTTTCTCCGGGCAGCGCCTGATCGAACGGGCCTTCGATGCCCCAATCGTGCGGTAGGTCGAGCTTGCGCCAGCCTTGATCGTCCCAACCGGCTTCGGCGAATTGGAAGGTTCCGGAAAATGGCTCGGCCGGAGTAGGTGCGGCGGTTTCCCGGAAGGCATTTCCGGTGGGGAGCAGCCAGAGTTTCAGCGAATCGTAGCTCAGCCGATCCGCCGCGTCCGGGGTGTCGCCTTTTCGAAAGCGCCAGTCTTGGTTGAAGGAAATGCGTTCGCGGACCGGGACGTCCTCGGCACGGGCGTGTGCGGTCAGAGCCGCAATGAAAATCAGGCTGTAAATGGGTTTCATGAGATGTCTGAAATGGCAGCGGGCTTTTGGATTACTGGATGAAATACGGGGTTCTTTCAACGAAATGATCCGGGGAGGCCAATCGTGAAAGTCGGCGAGTTTCTCATTGCGACGCGGGCGTGAATGAATTTTGAAAACGGAGACATATTCAACCCAATAGCCATGTCCCGATCTTCTTTCGCTCTTTTGTCGTCCTGTTTGATGGTTGCGTGGTTGGTTCCGTTGCAGGCGCAGACTGCGGTGATTTCCGATCAGGAAATCGGCAAAGTCTGGTCAGGCCATCCGGTGACGTTTGTGTTTCTTTCCGAGCGCGGCCACCAATTCATCGCTTACTACGATGCCGAGCGCCGCATCACCATTGCGGTTCGAAAGCTCGGAGAAGAATGGATCATGGTGCAGCCGGAAGGGTGGCCTCATCCACGGGCAAAACGGCTCACGACGGTGACGGAGTGGGATAGCCACAACTACCTCGCGCTGGCGTTGGATCGCGATGGGAATCTGCATCTTTCCGGAAACATGCACAATGATCCGCTGGTGTATTTCAGGACGGAAAGGCCATTTGATATCCGTTCGATGGTGTGTTTGGATCGCATGACAGGGTTGCGTGAAAACCGTGTGACCTACCTGGTGTTTTTCAAAAATCAGGAAGGAGATCTTCTTTTCCGCTATCGTGACGGAGGCAGCGGAAACGGCGCGGATTTGTATAATCGCTATGACTCCGTTTCCAAAAACTGGAGCCGCTTGTTGGATGTGCCGTTGCTGGATGTGCCGTTGCTGGATGACGGTGGAAAACGAAACGTTTATGCGATGTCTTCGATGTTAGGTCCGGATGGCCGGTTCCACTTGGTGTGGATGTGGCGGGAGACGCCGGATGCGGCTACGAATCACACGCTTTCCTACGCGAGAAGTCGGGATTTTTTGAATTGGGAAAAAAGCGATGGTTCGCCGCTGGCGCTTCCCATGACCTTGGAAACGGCGGAGGTGGTCGATCCGGTGGTCATGCATGGAGGGCTGATCAACATGACTTTCAATCTGGGCTTCGATGCCGAAAAGCGCCCGGTGATCACGTATCATCGCTATGATTCGGCTGGAAAATCCCAGATTTTCGCGGCGCGTCCCGCAGTTTCGTCCCGGCGATGGGATTTTCATGCGATCAGCCAATGGGATTTCCGCTGGGATTTCGGAGGTGGAGGTTCTCTGAATGCCGACGTGACGGTGGGGCCTCCGGTGCTCCGGCCGGATCAATCGCTGCTGGTAAATTTTTCAACCACGCATTCGCCTGTGGATGGAAGGGTTCACCTTTCCGCTGAAACCCTGAAGCCGCTGGAAACTTTACCCGCGTTGCCGACTTTGTTGCCTCCTTCGCTCGCGAAGCAGGAAACGGAGGGCATGGAAGTCCAGACGCTTCCTTTCCGCGATGGTGGGCGGCTTTGGGTATTGCGTTGGGAAACCTTGCCGAGAAACCGCGACCTTGCCCGGAAGCAGGTGCCGCCACCATCGAAATTGCGATTGATCGGGCTCCCGGATACGGAAGTGAGCGGTGCCTTGCGTATCGGTTCGTGAAAGATTATCCGGTGGTTTCCCGTAGGAAATCCACCCGCCATACCGGCGAAAAACCCTAGTGTCCTGTCTGATTAATTTTTTAAATAAGTAAAAGGGAGGATATTCTCCTTTCATGGCAAGAACAGGACGCCCTGTGATCCGGATTTCACTCAGTCAAACCGGGAAGGATTTTCTTCAGAAGCTCTCCGCGAAACGGAGCGCTCCAGCGGCTGAAGTCAAACGAGCGAAGTCCGTTTTGCTGATGGCAGAAGGGTTTTCCAACAAAGTCATTTCCGAGCGGATCGGCTTCTGTGCGGCCACGATTGGTTCCTTGCGCTCGCGCTTCGGCCAACTTCGTTTGGATGGGATCAGCGACCTTCCGCGGAGCGGACCGCCCCGGAGGATCGGAGATGACCGGATCGAGGCGTTGATCGAAAAGACGCTTCACTCCAAGCCCAAGGGTGCCACCCACTGGAGCACCCGCAAGATGGCGAAGAAGACGGGCATCCCACCTGACAGCGTCTCACGCATCTGGCGGGCTTTCGGGCTCAAGCCGCACCGGGCCGACTCTTTCCAGATTTCCACCGATCCCCATGACGTCGACAAGGTCCGGGATGTGGCGGGCCTTTACATGAGTCCTCCCGAAAACGCCCTCGTGCCATGCGTTGAGGAGAAAAGCCGGATCCAGGCCCTTGAGCGTTCGCAGCCCGTGCCGCCGATGCGCCCCGGCAAACCTGAAGGGCATACGCCGGAATACCACCGTCATGGAACCACCTCGTTATTCGCCGCGCTGGATGTGAAGACCGGCAAAGTTCTCGGAAAGTGCTATCCCCGGCATCGGGCCAAGGAGTTCATCACTTTTCTCAAAAGCATCGAAACCCATATTGCGGAGGAAGTCGCAGCAGGCAAGGAAGTGCATCTGGTTCTGGACAATTACGCCACCCACAAGTCCGCGACAGTGATGAAGTGGTTGGTCATCCGCCGCATACTCGATGAGGCTGGAATCGGACAACAGGAATTCCTTTCGTCCTATCGAAACTCCCAGAACAAGGAGCAACCGTGCTACCATCTTCCTCGCCGCGAGTGCGATCTGGTGATTTCCGAAGGAATAGACTTTAGGGAAACGCTGATTAATTCAGAATGGCGGCAAAGGGAAAAATCCGAAAGATTTGCGCATGGACCACCAGCTTGGATTTTCTGAAATGGAATTCGCCGGAAAGCGCAAGCAAACGCGCCGTGAGAAGTTTCTCCATGAAATGGAGTTGGTCGTGCCTTGGGACGAACTTCTCGAAGTCCTCAAGCCTTCCTATCCATCCGGTGAACGGGGCCGCCCTCCCATCGGGCTGGAGCGCATGCTGCGCCTCTATTTCCTCCAGCAGTGGTATGGCCTTGCCGATGAGGCCTTGGAAGATGCCGTTTATGACAGCCAGGCGATGCGCTCCTTCCTTGGCATCCAACTTGCCTCCGATCCGGTTCCCGATGCCACCACCCTGTTAAAGTTCCGGCATTTATTGGAGAGGAACGACCTTTGTGCCATCCTTTTTGAAACCATCAACCGGCACTTGGAGCAGCGCGGACCGCTCATGCGCGAGGGCACTTTGGTGGACGCCACGATCATTCACGCGCCGCCCTCGACAAAGAACAAGGACAAGACGCGTGATCCGGAAATGCACCAAACCCGCAAAGGCAACCAGTGGTATTTCGGCATGAAAGCGCCCATCGGGGCGGATCGCGATAGCGGGCTTGTGCACACGGTGGTTTCGACAGCGGCCAACGTTTCCGACATCTCGCAAGCAGCCGGCCTGCCGCACGGCGGCGAAGTGCAAGTGCATGCCGATGCGGGCTACATCGGGATCGAGAAGCGGGAGGAAGTGATCCGAGTGGATCCGGCAGGCCGGATCGACTGGCAGGTGGCCCGCAAACGCACCGTAGTCCACGGCATGGAAGAGGGCTCGGAAAAGGAGCGGCTTAAGGAAGAGGAGCACGGCAAATCGTCCCTGAGATCACGGGTCGAGCATCCTTTCCACATCATCAAGAATCTCTTCAAACACCGGAAAGTCCGCTACCGGGGACTGACCAAGAATCACCACCAGTTGCAGGTTCTATTCGGGCTGGCGAACTTGGTCATGGCGTCGCGCCGATCTGCGTAAGTCGCTGCGGGAAAGGGCGTTCGGATTGCTAACAGCCCGTCAACGGTCATGCAAACCAGCCCTATTCCGGCCCGGAAATTTGAAAAGGCGTTTTATTCAGCGTTTCGCTGGATTAAAAAAACTTTGCGCTCCTTCGCGAACTTCGCGGCTTTGCGGTAGAAATCAGCCGACGAGATCCCCAATCGATCCGAAGCTCGGAACGAAGAGCCGTTTATACATGCGGGCGGCATAGCCGTCGGTCATGCCGGCGAGGAAATCGCAGACGAGGCGGGCGCGGGTGGCTTCATCGGGTGCGTCGGCAAGTTCTTCGGCGGTGTCCGCAGGGAGAAGCTGGAAATCCTGGCCGTCGATTTTTCCGCTGTGGACGTAGCGCTGGGCGAGGACGTCCCAGAGCTGGTGGAGCATGCGGTTTCCCTTGTATTCGAGCTGCTTGAGCTGCGGGGAAAGGAAGACGACTTCGAAGGCGAGTTTCTTGAAAATCGCGCACTCGGCTTTGATCGCGTCCTCGATGACGAGGCGGTAGCGGTAGCGATTGGTCGTTTGGCTGAGGAAATTCACATCCGTTTCCAAACGCGTGGCCTGGATGTAGGTGCCGATGCGTTTGCCGACGAAGGGATCGACCCTGCGGCGGCGGATGGCGCGCATGAGATCGCCGAGCGGTGTGCCTTCGCCGGTGGAGTGGCCGGTTTTTTCCGCCCAGTTTTCGATTTTTTCCAGATTGAGAAATCCGGCGCGCACGCTGTCCGAAAGATCGTTGAGCGAGTAGGCGGTATCGTCCGCCCAATCCATGATCTGGCACTCGATGGATTTGAAGGAATCGCGAGCCTTTCCGGGGGTGAGCTCGATGGGGAAATCATTGCCGCCGAGCGACCAGTCGAGTTGGGAAAATTGGTCGTCGTAAATGAAATGGTGTTGTGGGCGCTCGCCTTTCGGGCCGATGAGTTCGGACCACAGGGTTTTGTATTTCAGTACGCCGTCGAGGAAGGCACGGGTCGGGTCCATGCCGGTCTTGCGGGCGGAAAAAATCCGCTCGGTGAGCAGGCGGAGTGTTTGGGCATTACCCTCGAATCCACCGTGATCGCTCATCAGGTGGTTGAGCGTGCGTTCTCCCGCGTGACCGAACGGCGGGTGGCCGAGATCGTGGGAAAGGCAAATGGCTTCTACGAGATCGGGATCGATGAAATAATCGTCGCCGAGTGGTCCCTCGGGCCGGGTTTTCAGCCAATGGCAGATCGCTTTGCCGATTTGTGCGACTTCGAGCGAATGGGTGAGGCGGGTGCGGTAGAAATCGTATTCGCCGCTCCAGAACACCTGCGTTTTATTCTGCAAGCGGCGGAACGTCGTCGTGTGCAGCACCCGGTCGCGGTCGATCTGGAAAGGCGTGCGGTAATCGCCGGGATCATGCTGGCCGTGACGGCGCTCGGTGTCGAAGTTCCCGTAAAAGCGGTTTTCCATTGCGGAAAAGGAAGGGGCAGGGCGGGGAAAGTCGAGGAGGAAAAGAGGCTCTGGATGCGTCGTTTTGAAAATCAACCGCGGATGAACTCAAAAAATGAGTGCGGCCGCGCATTGTGCTTTTTATCGGAGGTGGAATCATACGAGATTCCGCGCCTAGCTTCCGCGCTTTTTCACATGTCCACCGAATCTCCTCTTCATCTCGTCGTTGCCAGTGATGCCCGTTATTTACTTGGTGCGATAGGGACCTTGGCGAGCATCCGCTTGGCCGTGCCGGTGGAAACTCCGATCGAGGTGATGTTTCTCCATGATGGATTGTCTCGCAGTGAGCAGCATCGCCTTACGAACGCGCTGGCAAAGCTGCGAAACGCTCCGGTGGTGACGTTCGTGCCGGTGGATGCGGATTTCGCGTTGTTTCCGGATGCTTATCCCGGATCGGCGATGGCATACGCGCGGCTTGTTTTACCGGAAAAAGTATCGATGGACCGCTTGATCTATATCGATGTCGATATGCTGGTGCTGAAGGATTTGAGCGAACTGGAAAAATGCGAACTTCCGGCAAAAGGCGTGGGCGCTGTGCTGGAAAAATCCGGCCCGACGTTGGGGCATGATTTGCCCCTCGGGCAGGATCACGATCTCGATCCGGACTGGCCCTATGTGAGCAGCGGCCTGCTCGCGCTGGACATGCCGAAAGTGCGTGAAGCGGGAGTGTTCGCACGAGCGATGGAAATCCTCGCGGAGTACCCGCAGGCATGCCGGAAATATGAACGCAGCGCGCTGAACTATGCACTGGAAGGAAAAGCGCTCTTGTTCGATCCTGCGTGGAATTTGCAAAATCATCGCGATGATTTCGATCCGATCGCGGCGATTCCCGATCTGGCCGCCCGCTCGATGAATGTGCATTTCGTGGGCGACGATAAACCGTGGTTGTCGTTCGTGCCGTTTCCCGCCGAACAAATGTTCCGCATGCTGCTCGATACGCTGGAGCCGCGCTGGAAGGAAGATCGCCATGCGAAACCGATCCGTGCGAAGGCCAGGCAACCGTATGCTTCCGTCATGCCGCTGCTGCATCGCACGCGTGCGGTTTTTAAAAAACTGCGCGGCAAAGATCATCTGGCGGATCACGAAGCGGCGGACGCGTGGAAGCAGTTCAACATCGATCTGCACCGCTTGGAGGCGCACGATTCCACAGCCACCGAGCTTTACGAAGCATGGCAGGCGCAGATCGATGCGGGTCTGGCGAAGCGGAAATAATGGGCGGATTTCAAACGCGCGCTTGTTGGATGGATGGGTAAGACGTAGGAAAAAGCCGTGGCGCAGCAGAGCGACGTTCGCGAGGTTCTTCAGTATATTCCCCAATTCCGGGGAAAGATTTTCTTTGTGCTCATCGAAGCCGGGCTTTTGCCGGAGCCTGCGGTGGCGGAAACGCTGCTGGATCTGGCCGTGCTGGAAGATCTCGGCGTGAAGCTGGTGCTCGGCGTGCTCGGCGGGGATTTGAAAGATCTCTACGATTGGACGCTGGAGTGCGAAATCATGGCCGCACGGGTGAACCGCCCGATCACTGATCCGGACGCGGTGCGCGAGGTGAAGGAAATTCTGGCCCGCGGCCAATCCGCGGTGATCGATGCCTCGGCGACGGGGCCGCTGGATACGCCGGTGGTGGACTTCGCGCTCGGGATCGGAGTTTCCAAAGTCATCGCGCTGCTGGAAGAAGCGATTTTAATCAACGGCGCGCCCGCCCACGCGATCCGCGCGGCGGATGCGGAAGCTTTGTGTGGCCGCTCGGACGGCAGCGGTTCCGAACTTTTGCGTGCGGCTGCGGTCGCGTGTCAGCGGGGAGTTCCACGGGTGCATGTTTTGAACGGTCGCCGTCAGGGGGTGCTTGTCGAAGAGCTTTTCTCGAACGAAGGCGTGGGCACCATGGTCCACGCGGACAGTTACCGGATGATCCGCCCGCTGCGTGAGGAGGATATTCCGGAACTGCTTGGCATGATCGGTCGCTCGGTGCGCCGGACGAATTTGGTGGCGCGGACTTACGAGGATATCCAATCGAAGCTTCATGATTACCACGTGATGACCATTGACGACAACGTGGTGGGTTGCGTGGCATTGCACGAATACCCGGAAGAAAGTTGTGCGGAAATCGCCTGCCTCTACGTGAAACAACTGCACGAAGGGCGAGGCTACGGGATCGATCTGGTGCGTCATGCGGAAATGATCGGTCGTGAGCGCGGGATTCCCAAGGTATTCGCCTTGACGAACCGGGCGGCGGATTTTTTTTCCAAACGGCTTGGATATGCGGCTGCTGCGTTAGCGGATATTCCCGCGAAACGGCGGGCGCGGTTCGAAGCAAGCGGGCGGGACTCGTTGGTTTTCACGCAGCGGTTGTAGGCCGGAATGTCATCCGACGGAGAGCCGACGTTCACGTCGGCTTTTTGCAAAATCCAAGCCGGTGGGAACACTGGCGCTCCATTGTATCCGATCAGGAACCGTGCGTTTTACATAAAAAAACCGGCCGATGGGTATTCATCGGCCGGTGTTGTTTGTCCTTCGAAAGAGGATTTCAGCGGCGGCGGCGGGCGAGGAAGCCCAAGCCACCGACGAGGCTGATCAGCAGGCTGCCGGGCTCCGGCACCAGATTGTCGTTGATGCCCTCCTCAATGGGGATGGGATTGCCGGCGGAGAGCAGGCCGATGCCGTGGTCGTATGAGGTGGCGCTGGTCTCGTCCGACGTGACGCTGTTGAAGATATAGAACCGCACGGTGGTGAACTCTTCATCCCAGCTCAGGACGATGGAATTGTTTTCGCTGAAATTGGTATTTCCGGGAGTCCCTGCGGAGTCATAGTAAGTGCCGATGTTGTCGTAAACATTGGTAACCGCTTCCACCCCGGAACCCAGACCGGCGTAGCTGGCCTCCATTCCGCTGCCGAGAGCGCCGGCGGTTCCGTTCCAAGCTTCCGCTGCGAGGGCGTCTCTCCAGCCCAAACCGGAGGTGGTAGTATTTCTGGTATCGATGTCTCCCAGTGTGAAGCCGCCGGTTACCGCTTCGCTGAAGGTGATGGTGAGGATTCCGTAATTTACCAGACTGTCTCCGAGGTTCTGGTCGCTCGTAGACTTATTTCCGAAAACCAAGCCGGTGAAATTGGAACTCTCCTGGATAGCCCCGTTATTGCTATGAGCCACGGCTGTTCCCGCTTGGGTGAAGCTCGCAGTGATCGTGATGCCATTGATGACGGTGTAACCCGAGGAATATTGGTCGTCGCCCCAGCCTGTGGTGGTGACGGAGGAACCGTCTGAAAGCACATGGGTCCATTCGGAGGTTAGGAAGCTGAATGACCAGGAAGTGGCGGCTGAGCTACTGGTGGTGACGAATGCGGTCAGAAGCAGACCGAGAAGTGCGTTTTTATGCCGTTTCATGCGGGGGTGTAGGGTGAGAGAAATCTGAGGGAGGGTGTGGTGATTTTTCATTTTGGTAAAATAAAAAATATGCAATTATTTATTTTTGGAGGATGATAATGAAAAACCCGCATGGAATATCTCCATGCGGGTTTTAAGTTGGCTTGACTGGGGAGTCAGGTTCCGGCTCTCACGCTTATGGCTGGGCGGGAATGTAGAGTTCGGAACCTTTAGCCAGGAGGGTGGAGTCCGTCAGATCCAGACCATTGAGTTCGTTGAGGCGGGCTGGGTTGGTGTTGTGTTTCTGGGCGAATTGCCCATAAGTCATTTCGCCATCGATGGTGATCGGACGGGCGGTTTCTTTTTTCAGGGGAGCAACGACGGCTTCTTGTGCAACCGGGGAGGCTGCCGCTGTTTGGAGTGGCGTCGTTGTTGGGGAGGAAGAAGGAGTCAGCGGCACGGAAGGCGGGGCGTGCTGTACGTCGGGAAGGGTATCGCCCACTTTGGTGACAACAGAGTTTTTCTCGACGGACTTGTCCGTATGGCCTTCGGCGGGACGTTCTACGATCGCGGGAATTTTTTCAGAGGCAGGTTTTTCGGCAGGTTTTTCAACGGCGATTTTCTTTTCCGGTGTTTTCGCGACAGCGGCAGGTGCTGGCGTTTCCTTGCGTGGAGCGGGTGTTGCGGTCGGGGTGCCGGATTTCCCGAGATTGAGTGTCATGCCGGGGCGGAGGGAGTTTGCCTTCACTCCGGGATTGGCTGCCATGAGGGCGGATACCGGGATGCCGTGTTTGCGGGAAATACTGTAAAAGGTGTCGCCTTGATTGACGGCGTAGCGTTTTCCCGAGGCGGCTGGCTTTTCTACGGCAGCCACCGGTGCTGCTTTCGGCTTGGATGCGGCGGCGGGTGCGGGAGTTGCGGCACGGCCCGGAATTTTCAGTTGCTGGCCGGGATGAATGATGGCTCCGGGTTTGAGGTCGTTGGCTTTTGAAAGTGCCGGGACGGAAACGCCGGTCTTGTTTGCGATGCGCTCGATGCTGTCGCCCTTTTTCACGGTGTAGGCGGATTCCTGGGCGGCCTGGGTGAAGGTGGTGACCGCAGCCAGAGTCAGGGTGGCGAGCAGCATGGTTGGTTTCATGATGGGTTGTTGTTTTTCAAAAAAATCAGTAAAGATCAAGAGTAAATTAAGTTTTCTTAATAAAATTTCAACAATGCGGCTTTTGAGTCGGATTGATCTTTTTCCGCATTTTGTCATTTTCTGTAGCCCGTTTTCTTCCCGTTTCAGAGGGTCTCGCGCAGAACCGCGGAGCCGCTGTGATGATGAAAATAAGTAAAAAATCCCGCGTCTCAACGGTTCTGCGCGAAAACTCTCTTCTCCATGATGGCTACAGGATTTCGTAAAATGTACTAGCAAAATTCTTCGGAGCCGACGTGGTCGCGTCGGCGCCCCCTTTACTCCAGCTTCGCGAGCTGGCGCTTGTAGCTGAGGTAGATCATCGTTGCCACGAAGGCGAGGAAGATGGTGACGACGATGCCGAAGACGGTGAAGAGCCGGGTACTGGCGGAGTCCACTTGCTTGTCGGTGATGGTATTGACCTGATGCTCGCCGGGAATGCGTTTGAGCAGGAGCTGGCCGTCCGCTGTTTCCACGCGGGTGAGTTTTTTCATCACCGGACCCATGACGGGGTGGGTGAGGTAGCGCTGCATGACCTGATAGGGTGTCATGCGGATGGCGAATTCCGGCGGCACGGTCTTTCCGGGGACGCGGACTTCATCGATGCGGAGGGAAACTTCGTCTTTTTCCAGCCACGGGCGGGCGATGAGGGTGCCGTTGAGGTATTGGAAATCCGAAGTCACGAGGCCTTGCTCGCCGTTTTTGGTGAAGCGCGGCTTGCCGTTCATTTTGTAGGAAAGCGCGATGCGGATGAACTTCGGCGTGATTTCCTCGACGCGGAACGTGCCGCGCAGTTCGCTGAACGGCCCGTAGGCGGCGATGGCGAGATTCAGGTCATCGACGGAGAGCGCGAGCGTGGCGGGTTCGTCTTTTTCGAGTTGCTGATGGAATGCTTCGAGGCGGGAATTGAGAGACTGGATTTCGGCTTCTTTCCCGATGGTGGATGTGACGGCGACCGGTTGAGGCCGCGGCTCGGTGAATTTTGAAATCTCGTTCGCCTGGCGGAAGAACGAGTACACGGAAAACACGACGAGGAAGACCACCATCAGGCCGACGGTGATGAGAATGGCGCAGCCTGCGAGAGGCGAGCGGCCGGTGGCCTTGGTGGGATCGATGGCGGGAGAGGAAGACATGGAGAAATCAGGCTGGGGGATCGTTTTTGGAATCTTCCGGTTTTTCCCCGGGAAGCTGGGGATAGGAGGGCGCGATGGGCCAGTTGTCCGAATCATCGCCATCGGCGGGCGTGACTTCCTGCCAACCGTCGTCACCGGAATCCGGCGTGTCTCCTTCAGTGGAAAGATGTGGAGCTGCGACTGGAGCGACTTCCGGTGCGAGCGCGAGAAGCTGGGCTTCGCGTTCCGCTTCCTGGCGTGCTTCGTCTTCCTCGCGGCGGCGGTTTTTCTTCATGTCGAAGTAGGCCAGCCAGATGCAGATTTCGTAGAGGATGATCATCGGTCCGGCCATGAGCGACATGGTGAGCATGTCCGGAGTCGGCGTGAGCACGGCGGCGGCGATGAAAATGGCGACGATGGCGTAGTTCCGTGTTTTCGCCATGGTTTCGTAGCTCAGCAGGCCGAGTTTCACGAGCACCATGACCACGACCGGAAGTTCGAAGGCGACGCCGAACAGCAGGGTGAACTGGGTGGCGAAGGAAATGTATTCGCCGATCCGCCAATCGTTGGAAACCCCCATCTGGCTGCCCCAATCGTAGAAAAACAGCAGCGTGCGCGGCAACACGGCGAAGTAGGCGAAGAGCACGCCGCCGAGGAACAGTCCGAAGCCGATGGCCAGTGCGGGCCAGAGGACTTTCCGCTCATTGCCATGCAGGCCGGGCAGGATGAACTGGAGGATGAACCACAGCAGCAGGGGAAAGGAGACGACGATGCCGGCGAAGAACGCCAGTTTCATCGAAAGCATGAACGCTTCGGTCGGCTTCAGCGCGGACATCATGGTGACGTTGCCACGGCTGTCGATGTCCGGGTTCGGCGCGGTTTTTAAGAGGAGTTTGACTTGATCCTTGAGTGCGGAGGATTCCGTCGATTGATCGAGAAAGGCGTTTTGTTGTTCGACGGGGAGCGCGAGGGTGGCGCGCAGGAGAGCGACGGCTTGCGAGTGAAAGATCAGCTCGGGATCGTGGATGGTTTGGTAAAACGTCTCGCGCTGTTCCGCGGTGAGACCTTGCACGGCGTGCTCGATGGCCTTGGCTTTTTCCCATTTGTCGACATCGAGCTTGTAGGCCGCCTCCTTCGGGAACGACGGCATTTTTTCCGCCTGTTGCAGTTTCCAGACATTGTCCACCGGGCGGCGGAGCACTTCCATCAGCTTGTTCTGGAAGAAGAAACAAAGGACCATGGAAATCAGCAGCGTGAACGCCACGCGGAGGATCATGGTCCGCAAATCCTCCAAATGTTCGATGAAGGGCTTCTCTTCGTCGAAACTGGCCTTCTGGCGCAGTTGGATGACTTTATGGAGCAAATACATGCGGGGCGGGATTCAATGCCCGGAGTTTTCCCGACGCAAGAGCAAGAACGTTAAAAAGTATCTCGGGAAATCGGTCGTTGCGACATATCCATTCCTGAGGCACTCTGCGGGCGGACGCGGAGCCGTCCTGTTTTCGTTATGTTCCAGCCTGAGTCGTTGTTTGCCGAATTCCCTATCTTTGACCAAACGATCCACGGGCATCGCCTGGTCTATCTCGACAATGCGGCGAGCACCCAGAAACCGCTGGCGGTGATGAACCAGATCCGCCATTACAATGAGACGATCCACTCGAACATCCACCGCGGCACGCACCAGCTCGCGCGCGCGGCGACGGATGCCTTCGAGCAGGCGCGCCACAAGGTCGCCGGCTACCTGAACGCCCCGGCGGTGGAAGAGGTGATTTTTACCTCCGGCACCACGGATGGCATCAATCTGGTGGCCGATATTCTAACCCGCTCGGGAAAAATCGGTCCCGGCGATGAAGTGGTGATTTCCACGCTGGAGCACCACTCGAACATCGTGCCGTGGCAAATGCTCTGCGAGCAAACCGGCGCGACCTTGAAAATCATCCCCTGCGATGATTCCGGCACTCTGGATCAGGCGGCGTATGCGGGATTGCTGAATGAAAAGACGAAAATCGTCGCGTTCAACTGGATTTCCAACGCCTTCGGCACGGTGAATCCCATTGTGGAAATGACGCGTCTGGCGAAAAACGCCGGGGCGTATGTGTTGATCGATGCCGCGCAGGCGGTGCCGCATTTGCCGGTGGACGTGCAGGCCATCGGCTGCGATTTCTTCGCGTTTTCCGGCCACAAGGTTTACGGGCCGACCGGGATCGGCGCGTTGTGGGGCAAGAGCGGTGTTTTCGAAGTCCTGCCGCCATGGCGCGGCGGCGGCGAGATGATCAAAGAGGTCACTTTCGAGAAAACCACCTACAACGTCCTCCCATTCAAATACGAAGCGGGGACGCCGAATATCGAAGGCGCGATCGGTCTCGGCGCGGCTCTGGATTTCGTGAAATCCATCGGCATCGGGGAAATTCACGCGCATGAGACGAAGTTGATCCGTGCGGCGGAAGAAGCGCTTTCCGGAATTCCGGGCATCCGTTTTTACGGTCCGGCGGATCGTGCGGGAGCGCTGTCGTTCGCCATTGAAGGAGTGCATCACTACGATCTCGGCACTTTGATCGACCAAATGGGCGTCGCGGTCCGCACCGGCCACCATTGCTGCCAGCCTCTGATGGCGCGCTTCGGCATCACCGGCACCACGCGGGCATCGTTCGCGCTTTATAATTCCTTGCAAGACGTCGAAGCGCTGGCCGCGGCGGTCGGCAAGGCGGTCAACATGCTTCGTTGAACATGAACATCGTCTTCGGCATCACCGGTTCCATCGCGGCCTACAAGGCGGCGGATCTCGCCTCGCAACTCGTGAAACGCGGGCACGAAGTCCACGTCGTGATGACACGGAATGCGACGGAGTTCATCACGCCGCTCACCCTGCAAACGCTGACGCGGAACGCGGTGCTGGTTTCCTTGGAAGATGAGAAACAATCGTGGAAACCCGGCCACATCGAGCTGGCGGACAACGCGGATTTGTTGCTCGTCGCTCCGCTCAGCGCGAATGTGCTCGGGCAATTCGCGCACGGACTCGCGCCCGATCCTTTATCCGCCATTTACCTCGCCTTGCCGCGCGCCACGCCGGTCCTGCTCGCTCCGGCGATGAACGGGAAAATGTGGCTCCATCCGGCGACCCAGCGCAACGTTCAGCAGTTGAAGGAAGACGGCTGCCGGTTCATCGAGCCCGCCGAAGGGCTTCTCGCGTGCGGCTATGAAGGCGTGGGCCGTCTCGCGGCGGTGGAAGATATTCTTCAAACGGTGGACACCCTCAAGGGCTAGAGTTCAAACGAATGTCCGTTTTCTGGCAACAGCTCCAGACGCTCGCGGAATCCGGTCAGGATGCGGTGGTGATCACACTGATCGGCCTGCGCGGCAGTGTTCCGGGCGAACTCGGAGCGAAGGCCGTCGTTTCCGCTCAAGGCTTGCAATCCGGCACGATTGGCGGCGGAAAAATCGAGGCCCGCGCGATTTTTCTCGCTCAGGAATTGCTCGCGGATTCCGCCCGGCCGGTTTGCCAAACCCGCTGCTGGAATCTGCAAAAGGACATCGGCATGACCTGCGGCGGGGAAATGACGCTGCTTTTCGAGATTCACCGCGCGTCGCCGCCGTGGCGGATCGTGATTTTCGGCGCGGGCCATGTTTCCCAGGCGCTCGTGAAGGTGCTTTTGCCGTTGGCGTGCCAAATCGTGGTGATCGACACGCGGGAAGACTGGCTCGCGAAGCTGCCGGTGGCGGAGAAACTCCTGCCGGTCAAGGTGGGCTGGATCGAAGACGGAGTTTCCCAAATCCGCGAAAAAGACCAGATTTTGGCCATCACCCAAGGTCACTCCACGGATTTCCCGGTGCTGCGTGATGTTTTTCTCTCAAGGCGCGACGTTTCCTTCATCGGTGTCATCGGCAGCCAGGCCAAACGCGCCGTCCTGCTGAAAAACCTCCGCCAGACCGGTGTGGACGAAGCGCTTTTGCAAACCCTCGTCTGCCCGCTCGGCCTGCCTCTGGGTGGAAATGATCCGGCGGAAATCGCCATCAGCATCGCCGCGCAACTGCTGGAAAGAAGAGGTTGATGCATGGAGTAACGGTGTTAAGTGGCAAGAGGATTTCCGAGGAATTTTGCCATTTGGGTATTGAGGTGGATGAGGAGTTTTCGGGCGACAGCCACGATGGCGGACTTGCCGGGTTTTCCGGCGGTTCGCAGCCGTTGGTAAAAGCTTTTGAGGACGGGATTGTGTTGGCTGGCGGAAATGGCGGCCATGAAGAGGACGCTGCGAACCTGGCGGCGGCCGCCTTGGATGAAGCGGCGGCCTTGGATTTTCCCGCTGTCCCGGTCAAAGGGGGCGAGTCCGGCGAGTGAGGCGATGGAGCGCCGTCCGACGCAGCCGAGCTCGGGCATGGCGGCAAGCAGGATGCGGCTGGTTTGGGGGCCGACGCCGGAGGTTTGGCGCAAGAGTTGATCGGCGGCGGCGAGGGCGGGTTGGCCGGCGATGAGTTTGGCGGCTTGTTGGTCGATGGTCTCGATTTGTTTTTCCAGGGTGCGGATGAGGCGTTGGAAGAGCCGTTTGACGAGGGGGTCGGTG
Source organism: Luteolibacter sp. (assembly GCA_047605125.1). Taxonomy (GTDB): domain Bacteria; phylum Verrucomicrobiota; class Verrucomicrobiia; order Verrucomicrobiales; family Akkermansiaceae; genus Luteolibacter. Next base: position 138,013 of record JASGGK010000007.1, on the reverse strand, counting down.
TGATGTTCGAGGCGGTTGGTTTCGCGGAGCCGTGAGTCGATGAGTTCGGCACGGGCGCGCATGAGATCGGCGAGGGCAAGGGTGGCGGAGTCCTTGGCTTGCATGGGTTTGGGGGAAGAGACGGCGGCGAAGCGGGAGATGATTTTGGCGTCGATGGGGTCGCTTTTTGCCATGCATCCGAGGGATTTGGCGAAGTTGCGGATGCGTTGTCCGGGGACGATGCTGATGGGGATGGCCGCGTGCATGGCGGCTTGGACGAGAGGTTGTTCGTAGCCTCCAGTCGCCTCACAGACGAGGTGGGCGGAGGGCATGGCGGAAGCGGCGGAGAGAAGTCCGGCGATGCCTTTGGGGTGATTGGGGAAGCGTTTGATGGAGCCGTTGAAGTCGATGACGAGTTCGGTTTTGGCGACATCAACGCCGAGGTGGACGACGGATTGGGAATGAGGTAATGTCTTCATATTGGTTCGTTCATGCTTGTGATGGGAGCTCGCCGGCAAGCCGTCGGCTCATGTAACGGTTCGAACTGAGTGACCAAGATGCTCAAGACGGTTCCAACTCCATATGAGCTCGCGTGAAGCGGCTCGAGCGCCGACAGGAACCCGCCGTGAGCCGGGTGATCGGGAAGGATTTAGGCCCGATCACCCACTTGATCGCTGATACGCAATGAAGCGCGATTCGGCGTCAAAAGAAAGATACAAGCGCCGACGTGAACGTCGGCTCTTGGGGGGGCGCTTCCTGCGAAACCGTTTTTATCCAGAGAGGCGCGAGGGTGGGTGTGCATACGAAGAGCCGGTGTGCACACCGACTCTTCTGTAGACCTTTTTCAAAAGGTCCGGGCAAAACGGGCCTCCTCCATCCATTTCAGCCTGTTTCCGAAGTTTATCGCGTTCTTTTTCCGTATCCCATGCTTCCGGGGTGGAAGCTTATCGAGGTTATCTTATTAACTTTTATTTATTGTTAATTTTTGTTTATTTCATTGTGATATTTAAGAAATCTGGGCAGGATGGTCACGGCATGAAAGCTGTTTTTCCCCTCCCCTGTTACTCCACTATTCCTCTCCAGCGATCCTTCCTGGGAGAGTCGGGCTTTATCCGCAAAATCGCGGGGAAGGCCATTATTCCGGTCATTTCCTTTTCGGCGCTCGTTTCGTCGGCCCAAGGCGCGTTTATCCAACCGAATAGCGCGACCGCTTCCAGCTCCTACAGCTCGTATTACGTCGCGGCCAATACGATCAATGGCACTGGCATGCCGGCGGAATTCGACGAGACCGATGTCCACGCGATTTACGTGCGTGGAAACCATTGGACGACTGCCTCCGCTGGAGGTCCTGTGGGCCAATGGATCCAATGGGGTTTCACCACTCCGCAGAAACTGGATGCGATGTATGTCTGGAACCACCTGTCGACTACTTCCGCAGGCGGCGGCGTTGCCAACAATAGTCAGTATGAAGTGACGTTGTATGACTTGGCCCTTTACGACTCCTCCTCCAACCTCATCGTCTCTTGGACGGGGCTGACCCTGTTGCCGGATACGAACGCCGCCCAGACCTTTTCTTTCGGGCAAGCTTACGAGGATGTGAGCTACGTGCGCTTCACCATCCAGCAGACGCAGGGTTCGACGAATTACACCGGATTGGCGGAAGTCGGATTCAACGCGGTTCTCAACGCGGTTCCCGAACCATCCTCGGCGTTGCTTCTCGGCATGGCGGGCATGCTTGCCTTCGTGCGGCGCCGTTCCGCCTGATCTTGTCGATCCGAAATCCTTCCGATCCGGGGCGGGGAATCCATTTTCCCGCCCCGCTTCGTTTAGAAGCTGTCTGAAAATTCCCACCGCTCCGCCGCATGATGGGGCGATGAAGAAATTTAAACCGCAGATGAACGAAAATGAACGCAGATGGAAGAAGGGATTTTACGAAATTAGAAGATCTCTTTTATCTGCGTCCATCCTGTTTATCTGTGGTTAAAGAGATTTTTCAGACAGCCTCTTAGACCGATTGCCGGAAATACTTGCCGTTATTCCAAGAGTAGGGCCGGGCCGCCCGGTAAACACTTTTGGCCATCGGCATAGGGGGAATCCAGTTGGGAAAAAAGCGCGCATGCTCTTCCTTGGTCTTCCCCCGAAAACCGGTCCGTATTCGCGCTCATTCCCGATGAGCTTTTCGATGGTTTTTATTTTATGTGAATCGCTTATTCATAACTGCATATAACGATGTTTGCCGGATTTTAATCAATTTTTCCGATGATCTTCCGAAGATCTAAAAAACGGCGGCGTTTTTTGACGCTGCCGTTTTTGAAAATTCAGGAGGTTGTAAATCGTCTCTACATATTCCGTTCGTGGCGGATGTCTTTGGCGGAGCTGAGGAAGACGGAGTCTTCGCCGACGTTGACGGCGAGGTCGCCGATGCGCTCTAACGAACGGGCGACGAAGATGAGGTGGAGGAGGTTTTCGGCGTGTTCGGAGGGGTCCTCGAAGCGCTTGCTGAGCGTGGCGATGACTTCCTTGTGAAGCCGGTCTAGCTCCTTGTCCTTGGCTTTGAGGCTTTGGCCTAGCTCGGCGTTTTGGCCGGTGTAGGCGGTGAAGGATTCGTGCAGGAGCTTGTCGGCGAGATCGTGCAGCGGGGCGATGATGGTGGTGTCGATTTCCGGGCCTTTGCAGATTTTTTTGGAACGCTTGGCGATGTTGACGGCGTGATCGGAAACGCGCTCGAGGTTGTGCGCCATTTTCATGGAGGTGATGACGAAGCGCAGGTCGGTGGCGACGGGGGTGAAGCGGATGAGGAGGTCCATGCCGCGTTGGTCGATTTTGAGTTCGAGGTCGTCGACATCGGTGTCATCGGCGATGACGGCGCGGGCGAGTTCGAGATCGCGGTGGAGGAGGGATTCGATGGCTCGCTCGACGTTCTGGCGGGCGAGCTGGGCCATGGCGAGGACGTCCTCGCGGAGTGATGCGATGTGTTTGTCGAAATCGCGGAAGATGTGGGAATTGGACATGATAGAAAGAGGTTGGATCAGCCGAATCTTCCGCTGATGTAGTCTTCGGTTTGTTTGAGGGAGGGCGAGGAGAAGATTTTGGCGGTGCTGTCCATTTCGATGAGTTCGCCCATGTAGAAAAACGCGGTGTGATCGGACACTCGCGAGGCTTGCTGCATGCTGTGGGTGACGATGATGAAGGTGTATTCGGAGCGGAGGTTCCAGATGAGTTCCTCGACCTTGACGGTGGCGATGGGATCGAGGGCGGAGCACGGCTCGTCCATGAGGACGACGCGGGGTTTCACGGCGATGGTGCGGGCGATGCAGAGGCGCTGCTGCTGGCCGCCGGAGAGGGCGGTGCCGAGGTCGTCGAGGCGGTCTTTGACTTCATCCCAGAGTGCGGCGGCGGTGAGCGCTTCTTCGACGGCTTGGGCGATGACGGCTTTGTTTTTCTCGCCGCGCAGGCGAAGGCCGTAGGCGACGTTTTCGAAGATGCTGCGGGGAAACGGGTTGGATTTCTGGAAAACCATGCCGACATCGCGGCGGAGTTTCACGACATCGACGGAGGGATCGTAAATATCGATGCCCCGGATTTTGATGGATCCGCTGGTGACGCGGGCACCGGTGATTTCGTCGTTCATCCGGTTGAAGCAGCGGAGGAGCGTGGATTTTCCACAGCCGGAAGGACCGATGAAGGCGGTGACCTGGTTGGCGGGGATGTCGATGTTGATGTTTTTGAGCGCGTGGGATGAACCGTAGTTGAAGTTCATCTGGTCCACGAGAATGGCAGGATCGGCATTCATGATAGAGAGAAATAGGGATCAACCGAAGCTGCCGGTGACGTAGGCTTCCGTTTGGGAATGTTGGGGACGTTCGAAGAGATCGACGGTGGGCGCGTATTCGATGAGCTTGCCGAGATACATGAAGGCGGTGCGGTCCGAGCAGCGGGTGGCCTGGCCCATGTTGTGGGTGACGATGACGATGGTGTATTGCTTTTTCAGCTCCACGATGAGCTCTTCCACCTTGAGGGTGGCGAGGGGATCGAGGGCGGCGCAAGGTTCATCCATCAGCAGGATTTCCGGCTGGTTCGCGATGGCGCGGGCGATGCAGAGGCGTTGCTGCTGGCCGCCGGAAAGGCCGAAGGCGCTGGCGTGCAGGCGGTCTTTCACTTCGTCCCAGAGAGCGGAGCCGCGCAGGGCGATCTCGGCTTTTTCTTCGAGGACTTTCTTGTTGTTTTCACCCGCGACGCGGAGGCCGAAGACGACGTTTTCGAAAATGGATTTCGCGAAGGGATTGTACTTCTGGAAAACCATGCCGACGCTGCGGCGGAGTTCCTGGATGTCGATGTCCGGGCGGTTGATGTCGATGCCGTGGATGTGGATCGAGCCGGCGTTGATATTCGCACTCGGGATGCGGTCGTTGATGCGGTTCAGGCAGCGCAGCAGGGTGGATTTTCCGCAACCGGAAGGTCCGATGAACGCGGTGACCTGTCTGGCCGGGATATCGAGTGTGACGTCGTGGAGAACTTGTTTTTTCCCATAGGAAAAACAGAGGTCTTTGACTTGGATGGCGGTGTCCATGTGAAGAGGGAAATGGGGGGTTACCACTTGAGTTTCGCGCGGAGCTTGCTGCGCAGGATCATGGAACCGATGGAGAGCAGGGCGACGAGGAGGAGGAAGACGAAGACGGAGCCGTATTGCGCGCGCTGGGTGTATTCCGAGGCGGGAATGCGGGCGGCGAGCGTATAGATGTGATAGGGCAGCGCCTGGACTTGCGAGGTGAGGATATCGAGCGGGCCTTTCGCGCCTTCCCAGGGGAATTGGTCTTTCGCGGCGACGGCGGCGGTGAACATGATCGGCGCGGTTTCCCCGGCGACGCGGGTGATGGCGAGCAGCGAGGAGGTGAGAATGCCGGGCAAGGAGTATGGCAGCACGCACTTGCGGATCGTTTGCCAACGGGTGGCGCCCATGGCGAGCGAGGCGTCGCGGAAACCTTGCGGCACGGCGCGCAGCGATTCTTCCGAGGCGGTGATGATGACCGGCAGGATCATGCAGGCGAGGGTGGCGCAACCGGCGATGAGCGAGGAGTTCCAGCCCTGGAAGCTGATGCTGAGGTTATTGATAAACAACGGAACGATCAGCAAGGAGCGCTCGGCAGGAGTATTGGTGATGACCGGAACGGCGAGCACGAAGACCGCGAAACCGAACAGACCGAAGACAATCGAGGGCACCCCGGCGAGGTTGAGAATCGCGAGCCGCACGGCATGGATGAACGGGCTGTCTTTCGCATATTCCGCGAGGTAAATCGCGGCGCACACGCCGAAGAAGAGCGCCATGGTCATCGCGCCGATGGTAAGCAGCGCGGTGCCGATGATCGGGCCAGCGATGCCGCCGCCGGAGTAAGAGAAGGTTTGCTCGTTGTAGGTTTTCTTTTCCGGATGCTTCTTGTGGTAGTCCGCGGCTTCAGCGGCGCCGAGCTGGTGTCTCACGCCGTTTTCATCGTCGAAAACGTGGAGTGTTTCGTTCTTTGCTGTGAGGAATTCGAAATCGACGAACGGTGCTTCCGGTTTGAAAAGAACGGGAGCGCCATCAAGGATGATTTTTCCGAACAACAGCGCGGCGATGATCAGGATGATGTAGGTGGCACCGCCGAGCAGACCGCGAATCGATAGATTCTGGTAATGCCCTTTTTGCGTGCCCTGGCGGATGAGTTTCTCGGGTTGGAACATGGGAGATTAGTGCTGCTGCCGGTTGACGAACTTGTGGGCGGTGGCGTTGATCGCGAGGACGATGAAGAACAGGAGGATGCCGACGACGAAGAGCGCTCGATAGTGGACGCTGCCCATCGGGACTTCGCCGAGTTCCTGCGCGATGATGCCGGTGAGGGTGTGGGCGGGTTGGAAAAACGCGCCGATGCCCGCGGTGAAATCCGGGATTTTAATCCGGTTGCCCGCGACGAGGAGGACGACCATCGTTTCCCCGATCACCCGGCCGAGACCGAGGAGGACGGCGGCGAGGATGCCGGAAAATGCGGCGGGGACCATCACGCTGAAAACGGTGCGGACGTGCGAGGCTCCGAGTGCTTCGGAGGCTTCCGAATACACTCCGGGGACGTTGTTCAGAGCGTCTTCCGCGAGCGAGAAAATCGTCGGGATGCTCATCAGCGCGAGCAGGCAGCCAGCGGTGAAAATGTTGAGGCGTTCCTCAATCGGGAAACCGGGAACCCATGAGAGGCCGTCCGACATGGAGATGTCACGCAGCACCGTGCCGAAGACCAGAATGCCGACGAAACCGAGGACCACGGAGGGGATGGCCTGGATGAATTCGATGACCGGTTTGATGATCGCTTGCTCTTTTTTCGAGGCGAACTGGTTCGTGTAAATCGCCGCGCCGATGCCTGCGGGGATCGCGATGGCGAGAGCGACGATGGAGATCATCACGGAGCCGATGAAAAGCGGGAGGATGCCGTAGAAATCCTGCCATTCTCCGCCGGTGATCCAGTCTTTGCCGGTGATGAAGGAGCGGATGGAAGCGGTGAGAGGGACTTCCTGGTTCGGATCCCATGCGTTCAAGGTCGCCGGGGTTTTATCCAGATCGCTGAAGTAGATCGGAAGGGCTTTTTGAGCGGCGTGCAAAAGGCGGCGCGCATCTCCGTCCTGAAGTTCGGTTTGCAGATGGATTTGCTTGAGCTGCTCGTTGAGCGCGGAGTGCAGCTTGATGGCTTCTTCTTTGCGGGACAGAAGCTGTTGGATGGCTCCGGTGGTGTCCGGTTTTTCGGAAGGAATCGCGAGCGCTTCTTCTTTCAGCTTGTCGCGTTGCCCGGGAGTTTTGGCACGTTCGGAAGCGGCGAGAAGGGTGGAGCGTTCCTTGTCGAGTTCGAAGGCGTTATCGAGCTGCTCCTTGGTGGAACGGGCGGTTTCGGAAAGTTCGGAGACGAACGAGCTGAGATCCATGCCTGCGGATTCAAAGGCATCGATCCGGTCGCGGAAGGCTTTCAGCGGTTCGGCGTTTTTTTCGCGGGCGCTGGCGTATTCCTGTGCGGTTTGAGTGACGAAAACAGGCGGCTCGGCGTCTTTAAGATCGCGGTTTTTCAGTGCATCGAGAAGTGCCTGGCGCTCTTGGGAGGTGAGATGGGGAGAGGCGGGAAGTTTGTGGAACGCCTTTTCCTTGGCGGCCTGATAGTTCGCCTTCATGACGGTGACCACTTCGGAATTCGGATCGATGCCGGCATCCAGGTTGGTGACGATTAAATTGCGGGTGGGGTCGGTTTTTTCGCTGAAGGCATTGTAAACGGCGCTGGCTTCTTCGGAACGGCGGAGTTCCTTGAGGCACTTGGCGTTGATTTCCGCGTAGTAGGAGCGGTTGAGCAAGCTGGAGAGCTGTTCGTGGGTGGTGAGATTGGTGCGGGAAATATCGACGAACTCAAGACCGGCGGAGCGGTAAACCTGAAGCTCGCGCTGGTAGCCGGGGAAGAAGCCGAGACCTTCCTTGAGCAGGAAGGCGATGATGAGAATGAGGATGAGAATGGTGAGCCCTGCATTGGAGGCGAAGAAAAAGCGAATGCCTTTATCCAATGAGAAACCGCGTTTTTGGTAGCGGTGTCCTGAGGAAGATGGTGAGGAGTTCATGTAAGCTGGGATTCGCGCGGAAAGAAAAATGCAGGGGTGGGTGAAGAAACGGGCATCGAGGGGGCTGAGCCTTCGATGCCCGTTTTTTTAGTAGCAACCGATCAGAGAGACGAGAACGGATTAGAAATCGCCGTTCGGAATGAAACCGACTTTGCGGATGATGCTCACGCCGTTGCCGGATTGGGCGAACTCAAGGAATGCGGTGGCTTCCGGAGTGGTTTTGTCCGGGGCGTAGAGATAGCACTCACGGGCGTAAGCGTATTTCTTGGCGTTCTGGGCGACCGGCTGGATGCCATCGATGGTGACGGCCTTGGTGCCCGCGGCGTGCGAGTATGCGAGGCCGACGTAGCCGATGCCGTTTTTGTTTTTGGCGACTTCCTGGGCGATCTGCTCGTTACCGGCCAGTTTTTGGGAGCTGGACGGGTAGTCGCGGCCGCCCATGGCGAGCTTCTGCCAGTCCTTGTAGGTGCCGGAGGAAGTGTTGCGGGTGTAGATGGAGATCGGGCCGGGTGCGCCGCCGATTTCGGACCAGTCCTTGATTTGGCCGGTGAAGATCTTGGCGACCTGGGCTTTGGTCAGGTTGGAGACCGGGCTGTTTTTGTTCACGATGACGACGATCATGTCGTGGCAAAGGCCGATTTCCTTGAGGTAGACGCCCTTGGTGCGGCAGAGGGTGCGCTCGTCTTCCTTGATCTTGCGGGAGGACATGCCGATTTGGGCGGTGCCGTTGGCAAGGGCGGGGAACGCGGTGGAGGAACCTTCGGCGGCGATCTCGAATTTCACGCCTTTGTTGCCGGCGGCTTTGAACGCTTCGGCAAGTTGCGGAACGAGCTTGGCACCGAGGGTGTCGGAGCCTTTGATGCTGAGGGTTTGAGCGCCGGCGGCTGCGATGAGCGCGGCGGAGGCGAAGAGGGTGGTGATGAGTTTCATAGGTTTCTTTCCAAGTGGGGGATTCAAATAGCGATTAGAAGGACATGCGGAGGCCGGTCATGAGGGTGTAGCCGTCGTAGTTCCCGCCGCCGCGGATTTCGGAGTATTCGATGCCGTTCATGAGCTTGAGCTTGTTACCGTAGATGTAGTAGTTCAGGCCGAGGTAGGCGGCGAGGTAGGTGTTCCCGGTTTCGTCGTCACCGGCGGCGAGGCGCTCATAACGGCTTTGGGCGCGGAGGCCGTTCGGATCACCGGAGGATGCGAACTGGAAGCGGGTGACGAGCTGGAGGCCGTCCGCGATGTAATAGGTCGGGATGAAGGTGATGCCGAAGACGTCGGACTGATTGACAAGCACGTCTTTGCCATTGCGTTCCGCGGTGCCGGACATGCCGAAGCCGTAGTTGATGTCTGTCACGAAGCCGAAGCGGCCTTTCGAAATGTCGGTGGAAAGGGAGATGGTGTCCGTGAAGGCGGGGGAGGTCGGTTGGCCGAACCAGCCGTCGTTTTTGGAGGACTGATAGCCGGGGTTGTCGTTGTGGCTGTAGCGGAAGGAAACGACCGCGGTGTCGAGGCCCGCTAGATCCGCGTAGTCGTAGCCGACTTTGCCGAAGAGGAATGCGCCTTTTTTAAGGCTGGAGAATTCCCGGGCCTGGTCGGCTCCGTAGATGGCGGCTTCGTATTGCCAGCCGCCTGCGATGCCTTTTCCGCTGACCCAGAGACCGGTGAGGTTTCCGGGGTGGAGCATGTTGGCGACGTTTCCGCGCTCGAAGGTGACGATTTCCTTGGAGGAGATTTCCTGTTCGCGGGTGAGTTTCACTTCTTGCTTGCCGATGCCGATGCTGAGGGCGTCGCTGGTGCTGTAGACGGCGTAGAGGTCGTAAATGTCACCGTAATAAGGGTCGTTTCCTTCGAGATCCCGGCCGTCGGTGTTCACGTCGATCTGGCCTTCGAGTTTCACGCTGTTGAACCACTTGGATTTGAAGCCGAGGTAAGCGCGGCGGACTTCGATGTCGTTGCCCCAGGTTTTCAGGTCGTTGGAGGAACCGGCGTTGCCCTTCCAATCGGAGGTGCTGAAGCTGTCGTCTCCCGCTTTGCCGTAGATGCTTTGGATCTGGAGGCGGCCCTGGAGGGAGAATTCCTGAAGGATGTGGTTGTCTTCGTCCTTGTAGAGAGTGGCTGCGGACCAGGCTTTATCCCAGGCGGTTTCACCGGAAAGGCCGTTGACGAACAGACCGCTGGGAGCGGCGGAGGCGGACAGGGTGCCGAGCACGCTGGTGGCGAGAAGGGCACAGTGGATCGATTTCATAGGCTGCATGGTGTGTATTGCTGTCTGGCAAAGCCGCGGCGGGGAGGCCGTTCGCTTCGCACACCGGAGCTAGCTACGTGGTGGCCGTTTTTTTCCAAGGGGTGGGGTGTGACACGTTTGTCACAAGAGACGGAAGTGTCGGGAAATGCGGGGAAACGACACCGACGTGCGAAACTTTCTAAAAAAATGAGGTTTAAGTGAATTTTTCACTGGACGGCCCAACGCTATTGAGATGCAGTCTCAATAGCTGGGCGCGCTGTCGGCTCGATCATGGAGGATTCGGGATGGTGGCGCGCCTGGCCAACTCCCATTTGACCATGAAGAAAAACGAAACTTCCCCGGCATTACGCGCACCCCGAGCGTCTGATTGCCTCGCGATGACAGGCACTTTGTTAGCCCTCGGTGCGGTGGCCGCTCCACTGGCCCACGCCGCGGAAACGAAAAAAGACGACAAGAAAAAGAAGGCCGACGAGTCTTCCGAGCTGCCTGAAATCGTTGTCAAAGCCGATGCCGCGAAGCCTTACAATCCGCAGAACGTCCAATCCCAGAAATTCACCGCACCGCTGGTGAACACTCCGCAGACGATTACGGCGATTCCAAAGGAAGTTTACAATGAGCAAGCCGCCCAAACCCTGAACGACGTGCTTCGCAACGTTCCAGGCATCACCTTCCTCAGTGGTGAAGGTGGTAGCCCGACCAGCGGTGACAACCAGTTCCGGATGCGTGGTTTCGACGCTTCCAACAGCATTTTCATCGACGGCGTGCGTGATGGCGGCCAACAGAACCGTGATATTTTCAACATCGAGCAAGTCGATGTTTCCCGTGGTGCTTCCGGTTCCGACGTGGGCCGTTCCACTGCCGCCGGTTACATCAACCTCGGCACCAAGGTGCCAAACCTGGTCCGCTCGATCAGCGGCACTTCTTCGATTGGTTTCGACGAAGATTCCAGTGCCGAGCCGATTTTCCGTAACACGCTCGATTACAACCAACCGATCGACCAGTCCCCGCTCAATGGTACTGCCGTGCGTTTGAACGCCCTATTCCAGGAAGGTGGCGTTTCCGGTCGCGATGTCGCGGAAGTGAACCGTTGGTCGATCGCTCCATCCGCGGCAGTGGGTCTGGGCACGGACACCCGTTTCCTGTTCGCGCTGCAACACACCGAAGAGCACAATCTTCCTGACTACGGTCTTCCGCGTGCCGCGCTGAACAACGACACTTATGGGGGCGGCAGCTACTCTCCCGCGGCTCCTTCCGTTTCCCAGGACACTTCCTACGCTTCGGACAAGGCGTTTGAAGACGTGTATTCCGACGTGGCGATGTTCCGTGTCGAGCGCGACCTGTCTCCGAATCTGCTTTTGTCCAACCAGACCCGGATCAGTGTCACGGATCGTCTGGCGATGGTGGTGGCTCCGTCGAGCTACACTGCGGCAACCGGTCTCGTCACCCGTAACTTCACGGCAAATGACCGCCAGAACAAAAACTTCAGCAACGTCACCAACCTCCGCGCTGCTTTCAATACCTGGGCTGTCGAGCACACGCTCAATACCAGCTTGGAATTGAGCCGTGAAGAAGTGGATACCACTTCCTACAGCGGCGGCGTCGCCAGTGCGGTGGACCTGGAGAATCCGGACCATTCCGCTTCAGTGACCCTTCCTCGCAAAAGTGGCGCGACGACGGGCAGCGTGGTGGAAACCTACGGCCTGAGCGTTTTCGATACCGCGAAGTTCAACCGCTATCTCCAGGCGACTGGCGGCTTCCGCGCTGAATACTACGATCTGGATTATGCTTCCAAGGCTACTTCCGGCACTGTTACCGAAGTTGGCTCCGACGATCTTCTCATCAACTACAAGGCCGGCCTCGTCTACACCCCTCGTGACAACGGCAGCGTCTATGTTTCCTATGCCCGTTCCGAGCAAAACCCCGGAACGAACCTCAACATGAGCGCTTCCGAAACCGGCACCGGTGCGGACAACATCAACAACGACCCGCAGGAGTCCATCAACTACGAACTCGGCACCAAGTGGAACTTCTTCGACAACAAGCTCTCCACGACCCTGGCTGTCTATCGCACGGTTCAGAAAAATATCGGTATCGCAACCGATTCTGTGACGGGCGATGTGGTTCAGACCGGTGACCAGGTCGTCAAAGGTGTTGAACTCGGGGTGACCGGCTCCATCACGGAAAACTGGCTCGTGTTCGCCGGGTTCAGCTATGCGAAAAGCGAAAACTCCAATGAAAGCAGCACCACTGCTGACGGCGCCCAGCTCCAGTGGACTCCGAAACTCTCCGGAAACCTGTGGACCACCTACCGCTTCCCGTTCGGCCTGACCGTGGGCGGTGGCGCCCAATACAACGACGGCAGCTCCCGCAGCACGAGCACTGCGGACGTGTCCAACATTCCGGGCATCGAGTCCTATTGGCTGTTCAATGCAATGGCTTCCTACGAGCTCACCAAAAATGTGACCGTCCGCCTGAACGTGAACAACCTCTTCGACGAAGAATACTTCCGCAGCGTCAACAACAACGGAAACCGTTACAATCCGGGTCCGGGGCGCTCCTACGTGATCAGCGCCGATTGGAAGTTCTAAGTTCCGAACGTTAACGTATTGATTTGATTGGTTGCTTGCTTGTCCCCCGTCTTTCGCACGAAGGACGGGGGATTTTTCTCCGTTGCGATTTTTTCTGATTTCTTTCGAAAAACGTTCCTTTTTCCCCGCCGGAAAATGGAAAATTTTTCGTTTCAACCCCTCACCGATTCCCCAATTCCATGATCCTCCACATTCCCGATGTACTGACGCCTGAAGAAACGAAACAAGCCCGTGCGATGCTGGATGCGACGGATTGGGTGGATGGGAAAACGACTGCCGGACATACCGCCGCGAGGGTGAAAAACAACGCCCAGCTTTCTTCGGATAATCCGGTGGCGAAGCAGATCGGGGAATTGATCATCCACAAGCTTTCCACCAACCCGCTTTTCATGTCGGCGGCGCTGCCTCTGCATTTCCTCCCGCCGATGTTCAACTACTACGGCGGCGGCCAACACTACGGAAACCACATTGACGGTGCGATCCGCCAGATTCCGGGAACGGGGCAGCGCATCCGCACGGATATGTCCTGCACGCTGTTTTTCGCCGGGCCGGAAGAATACGACGGCGGCGAACTCATCATCGAGGACACCTACGGCAATCAAAGCGTGAAACTGCCGGCCGGCCACCTCGTTTTGTATCCGTCCACCAGCCTGCATCAGGTCACGCCGGTGACGCGCGGTGCACGGATTTCCTCATTCTTCTGGCTGCAAAGCCTGATCCGCGACGACCAGCGCCGCTCGATGCTTTTCGATATGGACGTTGCGATCCAGCGCATGGCCATGGACCAGCCGGATCATCCGTCGGTGGTTTCATTGACGGGCATTTATCATAATCTGCTCCGTCAGTGGGCGGAGATGTGAATTTGGAGAATTGGGAGAAAGAGCCAGCAAAGGGGACCGCCGCTTTGATGACTTTGTGAAACCAAGCCGGTGAGGACACCGGCGCTCCATCAACGGACGAGACGACCTTCTCCCTTAACGCTCCACTCGCGTCTCCGCGTTTCGCTTGATCCAAACTCCAAACGGACGAAAGTCCCTGCTTCAAACATCTTCTCTCCCATGCTTCACCCGACTCTCCGACGTTGTTTTTTCTGGTCCCACCTTGCCGTGGGTATCGTGGCGGGCTTGATCATCCTGATCCTCGCTTTCACAGGCCTGATGATGTCCTTTGAAACGCAGATCATCAACCGGGTGGAAAGCTCGATGGTGAGAAGCTCCGCCGAAGGAAAAACCCAACTGCTGACGCCTGCGGAAATGGTGGGCGCATTCGAAAAAGCGGGCGTCAAAGGGAAACCGACCACGTTGAATTTCACCAATGATGCGGATGCTCCGGTGATTTTTCTCGCGGGTCGCGGCAACCAACAGCTTTTCCATCCGACGACGGGGGAGGCGATGGGCAAAGGCGCGGTCGGTACGCGGCGGTTTTTCCAGATCAATTTGTCACTGCATCGTTGGTTGACATGGCCGATGCAGCAACGTGCCGGACAGGAAAATGCCGGGCAACAGCAGCGGCAGGGCAGCGGTTGGCGCGACATCGGAGGCCAAGTCGTTTCCGCCGGAACCTTGTTGTTTTTGTTTTTGCTGATCAGCGGCTTGGTCATCTGGATTCCGAAAAAACGCGTGTGGCGGGCATTCAAGGTGAACCTCACGCTGCAACGGCGCTTGAAAGGCCGGGCGCGCGATTGGAACTGGCACAATGTCGCCGGAATCTGGGCGTCGCCGTTCATTCTCGTGATCTGTTTGACCGGCCTGATCATGGCGTATCCGTGGGCGAACGGCATGCTTTACAGTGCCTTCGGCGAATCGGTGCCGAAGCGTCAGGCGGGCGGCCAACAGGGCGGGCGTGAAGGAGGCAAAGAGGGTGGCGGTAAAATGAAAATCTCCACCACCCATCTCGATGCACTGGCGGAGTTCGCGAAAAAGCAGGTGCCGGATTGGCGGAGCATGAGTCTGGAGCTGCCGACCAACGACGAGCAGCCGTTGGTGGTCACCGTGACGGATGCGGGCCGAGGCAGGCCGGACCGACGCCAGAAATTCACCGTCACTCCGGACACGTTTGAAATCGTGAAACGCGAAACGTCCTCCGATTTGAAACCCGTGGCGCAAGCCCGCCAGTTCGTGCGCTGGTTGCACACGGGCGAAGCCTTCGGATGGATCGGGCAACTGCTGATGGCTCTGGCGTGTTCGGCGGCTCTCGTGCTGGTCTGGACGGGCTTTGCTTTGAGTTTCCGCCGTTTCTTCCCGAAACGGAAAAAAATGGCGGCGGCGTGATGAAAGAGGAGACGGTGAGGGAGCTGTTGGCGGAGTCGTCTCGCTACATGCTGACGGGAATCAGCCTGTTGGAGAGCCGGCGCTGGAAACCCGCGCTGCGCCATTTCGATCACGTCGTCAAATTGAGGAACCAGCTGCCGTGGCGTGAGGAGAGCGAAGCGGCGTGGATGCTCGCCGCCGCATGGATCAACCGCGGGGACGCGCTGATCGGCCTCGGACAAGAAGATCTGCGGGAGGAAGCGCTTCATTGTTTTGACCAAACCTTGCTGGCGATGGAGCATGTGCGGCTCGAAGGGCACCCGGCTTATCCCGAGCGGAGCATGCTTGCCTGGATCAAGCGGGCGACTTGCTGCGGGGAAATGGGCCGTTTCGAGGAAGCGTTGCGGAATTTCGAGGAAGCGGATCGTTTGCTGGACCACTGGGGGCGGAATATCTCGCCGACGCGCTCGTTTCTGGAAGCCATGCTGTTGGTCAATTTCTCCAGAGTTCGGATCGAAACCGGCGCATACCATGATGCAAGGGAAACGGCGCAAAAGGCGGTGGCGTTGTTGCGGCCGTTGGATGCGGCCTCCTCATTGACGAAAGCCTGGAGCTTGCAATGCCGCAGTCTGGCGCTGATGCTGGAAAACGATGAATTCGTCGGCGAAGACTGGATCGCCGAAGCGACGGACGCCGTGGATGAAGCATTGGCGTGGGTGAAATCCGTGGGCCATCCCGAAGGCTGGGAAGCGGATCTGGTACGCTACGGGGCGAAGATTTACCGTGCCTGCCAGCCGCAGTTTCTCGCGGAATTCCTGAGTGACTGGTTGCTCGTTGGGCCGCTGGCCGGTGAGGTTGCATTGCGTGAGGAAATGGGGCGTGAAGTTTTGTTGGCCCAATATGAACTTGAAAAACGCGTCCTTGCCGCTCCGCACCAGTCGGACCATGTTCGGAGCCAGATTGTGATTTTGAAGTCGCTTCAGGATATTTCCCGTCAACTTTCCACCCGCTGATGATGTTGCCGCCGCTCAACCAAATTCCTCCGCATGTGGTGGCGCTGGAAGATTATGAATTGCTGGCCCGCGAGAGGTTGAGCCCCGGTGCGTGGGCTTATTTAGCAGGAGGCGCGGCGGATGGAATCACGCTGGGGGAAAACCGCGCGGCATTTGATCGGCTGAGGATCGTTCCCCGGGTGTTGCGCGATTTGTCCGAAGCCTCGACGCGGCTGACGTTGTTCGGTCAGGAATACGAGCATCCGATTTTCATCGCGCCGACCGCCTATCATCGGTTGTTTCACGATCAGGGGGAAATCGCCACGGTACTCGGCGCGGCGGCGTTTCAGGCGGGCGTGATCGTGAGCACGCAGGCGAGTGTTTCATTGGAAGAAATCGCGGCGAACGCGCAAAGCCCGTTGTGGTTTCAGCTCTACATCCAGCCGGATCGGGACTTTACGCTGGAGTTGGTCCGTCGCGCGGAAGCGGCTGGCTATCAGGCGCTGGTGGTGACGGTGGATGCGCCGATTTCCGGAATCCGCAATAAAGAGCAGCGCGTGGGATTTCACCTGCCGCCGGGTGTTGAAGCGGTGAATTTGCGAGGAATGCGGACGTTGCCGCCGGGAGATCGGGTTTTCGGAAGTGGTTTGTTGGCATCCGCGCCGACATGGAATGACGTGGAGTGGCTGTGTGAGCGGACGAGGTTGCCGGTTTTGGTGAAGGGCATTCTCTCGCCGGACGATGCCCGTTGCGCGTTGGATCACGGAGTTTCCGGCATCATCGTTTCCAACCACGGCGGGCGGGTGTTGGACACGGTGCCTGCGACGATCGAAGTTTTGCCGGAAATTGTGGAGACGGTGGATCAAGCGGTGCCGGTTTTGCTGGATGGCGGCATCCGCCGTGGCACGGACATTTTCAAAGCGATCTCACGGGGCGCGGATGCGGTGCTGGTAGGCCGTCCGATTCTTTACGGTCTCGCCGCAGCCGGTGCTCTCGGCGTGGCGCATGTCCTGAAAATCCTGCGTTCCGAACTGGAAGCGACGATGGCCCTGAGCGGGCGGGTGACGTTGCGGGAGGTGATGGAGCGCTGAGAGATGGAGCGCAGGTGTCCCCACCGGCTTCGGTAAAAAAGCCAGTGAGGACACTGGCGCTCCTTGCTCCCTCCAAATTCCAATCTTGATTTTCTGCCAGAGATTTCGAGGCTGGCGGGATGCAGTCGAGGAAATGGCTTTGGGTTTTCGGCGTGATTTTACTGATGGCCGCCATCGGTGCATTAATCAGTTTTCGGGTTCAAACGGAATCGCATGAGTCTTCCCGAAAAACGGTCATGTTTTCCGACGGGGCGGAGCTGGAAATTTTCGGTTTTTCGGTGGGAAAGCGCGTCTTGGAAGATCCGAAGGCGCGCGTGTGGTTTGCGAAGTTCGGGGTGTTTTCGAGCTTCATTCCGAAAGGTGGTAGCAGCTATGTGCTGGGTGATTTCAACGTCGATATTCGTGAAGAATTTCACAAACCGGTGCGGTGGGAGGCGTCCTTCAATGGGGCGGATTCACTTCTGTTGGAGTTCCGGGTGAGCGAAAACGGCAAAGGTCTGAGTTTCCCGGATTACTTGATCGAAAATCACGGGGTGTTCCAAGATCGACGGTTGAAAATCGGCGGATCGAACTATCGAAATTTCAGATATGTTTCCGAATCTTTGGAGGAGATCAAAGAGTCGATGAAAGGGGCTGGATTGGAGCTGATGTTGCAGTATCAAGATCCCGGAGTCGGTTGGATTTCCTGCAACGGGTCGTATATTTTCAATGAGGCGTGGAAGGACCGCTACATGGCGGCGCTGCCCGTATGGATGAGAAACGAGGAAACGCTTCATTTCCGCGCGATCCGTGCCAGCGGGGCAGTCGCGGAGTTTTCCATTCCTAATCCGGATTGGGTCAAAACGCCTCGTGCGATGACGGTGGATGCTCTGCCATGGACTCACACCGGCCCGGATTACACGCTGACCGTGATGGATGTGCATCGAGTGGCTGATCGGGGAAGACATCCATTGGCGGAGGTGAGCTACACGTTGGTTCCTGCTGTTCCTAACGCCACTCGATCATTGATTCGTTTGGAATATGGCAACGCGGTGGAAGACGAATGGGGAAATCGAATCAAGATGGCAGGCAATGGTTCCGGGAGAACTCCGACCATGAGAGCCAATGTGCCGGTCGGCTCACGGAAGTTGAAACTCCCGCTGCATGTGCAACGGGATGTGAATTATCCGCAACCGAGCCGCGCAGGTTATGCGATTTTGGAAGGAGTGGTGAGTGCGGATGGCTCGAATGTGAAGTTCAAGCCGTTGGCGACGAGCCTGATGCTCACGGCCAGCGCCACGGTGTCGGGTCCGATTAGCGCGCCCTACAATACAGCGAGAAATGTGAGGAAGAAACTGGAATTTGAAATCAAAGCCAATACCAGGCAGATTGATATGTTGGAAAAGAAGATCGGCGAGTTTGGCAAGTGCTTGGCATTGGTTGTTCCGGAAGGATCCGCTCAGACGGTTGGAGAGCTCGATTCTCTTGGAGGATCATGGGGCGAATATGGGAAAACCGCCGATATATCGAGAAAACTTGGATGGGTGGTACCGGAGAACTTTCTCAAACCCGGCGCGAAATTCACCGTCAGCTTGTTCGCGCCGTTGCCGGAGGATCAACTGGATTTGACCGTCGAGCTGCCTGAGCAAATTCTAACCCGCCCGCCGAAATGATGGAGTAACGGTGTTAAGTGGCAAGAGGATTTCCGAGGAATTTTGCCATTTGGGTATTGAGGTGGATGAGGAGTTTTCGGGCGACAGCCACGATGGCGGACTTGCCGGGTTTTCCGGCGGTTCGCAGCCGTTGGTAAAAGCTTTTGAGGACGGGATTGTGTTGGCTGGCGGAAATGGCGGCCATGAAGAGGACGCTGCGAACCTGGCGGCGGCCGCCTTGGATGAAGCGGCGGCCTTGGATTTTCCCGCTGTCCCGGTCAAAGGGGGCGAGTCCGGCGAGTGAGGCGATGGAGCGCCGTCCGACGCAGCCGAGCTCGGGCATGGCGGCAAGCAGGATGCGGCTGGTTTGGGGGCCGACGCCGGAGGTTTGGCGCAAGAGTTGATCGGCGGCGGCGAGGGCGGGTTGGCCGGCGATGAGTTTGGCGGCTTGTTGGTCGATGGTCTCGATTTGTTTTTCCAGGGTGCGGATGAGGCGTTGGAAGAGCCGTTTGACGAGGGGGTCGGTGTGATGTTCGAGGCGGTTGGTTTCGCGGAGCCGTGAGTCGATGAGTTCGGCACGGGCGCGCATGAGATCGGCGAGGGCAAGGGTGGCGGAGTCCTTGGCTTGCATGGGTTTGGGGGAAGAGACGGCGGCGAAGCGGGAGATGATTTTGGCGTCGATGGGGTCGCTTTTTGCCATGCATCCGAGGGATTTGGCGAAGTTGCGGATGCGTTGTCCGGGGACGATGCTGATGGGGATGGCCGCGTGCATGGCGGCTTGGACGAGAGGTTGTTCGTAGCCTCCAGTCGCCTCACAGACGAGGTGGGCGGAGGGCATGGCGGAAGCGGCGGAGAGAAGTCCGGCGATGCCTTTGGGGTGATTGGGGAAGCGTTTGATGGAGCCGTTGAAGTCGATGACGAGTTCGGTTTTGGCGACATCAACGCCGAGGTGGACGACGGATTGGGAATGAGGTAATGTCTTCATATTGGTTCGTTCATGCTTGTGATGGGAGCTCGCCGGCAAGCCGTCGGCTCATGTAACGGTTCGAACTGAGTGACCAAGATGCTCAAGACGGTTCCAACTCCATATGAGCTCGCGTGAAGCGGCTCGAGCGCCGACAGGAACCCGCCGTGAGCCGGGTGATCGGGAAGGATTTAGGCCCGATCACCCACTTGATCGCTGATACGCAATGAAGCGCGATTCGGCGTCAAAAGAAAGATACAAGCGCCGACGTGAACGTCGGCCCGAATAGACACACTGTGTAGAATTTACCGAATGAAAATGAAATGGTTGAAAATCCCGCTGTTTATAATCGCGATCTTTATCGCGGTGACGATGCCGATTTGGAAAACGACCGTGGTCTATCTTTACTGTCTTTCGCGCGAGGATTCGTGGATGAAGGCGAAAACGGAAGCGGAGTTGGAAAAGCGTTTGGTCGCGTTTTACTCGAAGGATTCGATTACTCCGCAAAAGTCCATTTATGGAGGAAGGCATGTCATGCAGCCGGGGCAGCGCATGACTCAGTATTTGATTTTTTGGGATGCGCCGCTGGATGTGGTTTACGCAGCGGACGGAAAGATCGATGCGATCTATAGGTCTTATGAATGATGGAATCTTGGACTGCGGCAGCCCTGCTGCCGCTTTCACAAAGCCAGCCTGCTGGCTCCATCCGCAGCAGGCTGCGGAGCCTTAAAGCGGCAGCAGGGCTGCCGCAGTCCAAGGGCCATTACAAAAACGGATTGCGTGCGAGTTCTTCGCTGAGCCGGGTGGCGGGGCCGTGGCCGGGGAGGAGGATGGTGTTTCTCGGAAGATCCTTGAGCGCGGAGCGCAGGGTTTCGAGAGATTGGCGGTAGCGCTCCTGAGTGGGACTGCCTCCGATGGAGCCTGCGAAAAGCGCGTCGCCGACGACGAAAATGGGATCGGGCAGGTCTTCGATGAAATAGCCGAGTCCTTGCACGGCGTGGCCGGAGAGTTCGTAAGTGCGGAGTTTTACCAAACCGCAATCGAGCGTTTCCCCCGGATGCACCGGACGCGTGCCCGGAACATTCCAGCCGCAGGCGACGACGCCGCGCAGGGTGAGGTAGGGGATGTCAGTGATGTGATCGCCGTGAGGGTGGGTGATGAAAACTCCGTCGGGTTTCGGCACGCCGAGGCGGTCGAGTTCCTTGATGCACGAGCCGGGGATGTCGCCTGCGTCGAAGAGAAGATTCATTTCTCCGTGGTGGATGAGCCAGGCGTTCACCGTATCGTCGCCGAAGGGCAAAATGATGCGATTGATGGCGGTGGAACTGACGAGGGTCGGTTCGTAATCCGGGTGGGTGGCGAAGGCTTCCGGCTGGAGTCCGAGCACGGGGGCGAGTTTCCGCGCGATGTCCGCAGAGAAATGCCCGCGGGAAAAGGCAAGCACGTCCGACTCCGGCAAACCGGCTTTTACCGCGGCTTCGGCGGGGGACAGCCCGTGGCCTAGCAGAGACTTCCGGAGCACATAGGTGAAATCGTCCTCGATCATGATTCTAACCTTATATGCCTGAAACGCGTGGGAATGCAAGTTCAGGGATGTTTCAGGAAGCAAGGGGAGCGCACGCGCCACTTTCAGTTACACCCGATGTCTCACCTTGCTCCAAAGTCGCGGCCCGAGGGTGATGCTGGCGATGAACAACCCGGCGGCGAGGCCGGCCCACACGCCCTGTGCTTCCCATTTCCTGGAAATGGAAAGGTAGCCTGCGACCGGCAAGCCGATGATCCAGTAGGCGGTGAAACCCATCAGCGCGGGCAGGCGGACGTCGTGCAGGCCTCGCAACATCGCGGAGGAGGCGACTTGCAGGCTGTCGAAGAGCTGGAAAATGCCGACAATGAAGAGGATTTTCGCCCCGAGGAGGATGACTTCGCCGGAATCCGCAGGTTCGATGAACCACGAGGCGACGGTGCCGCCGAAGAACAGGAAAAACAACGCGGCGAGGATTCCGTAGATCGCGCACAGGCTCCAGCCGGAGAGGACAATGGGTTTCAAGCGTGCGTTTTCTCCCGCACCGAGCGCTTCTCCGACCCGCACGGTGAGCGCCATGGAAAGTCCGAGCGGGATCATGAATGCGGTGCCGGCGCAGGTGATGGCGATCTGGTGGGCGGCCATCGAGGTTTTCCCGAAATGGCCCATGATGAGACCGGCGGCGGAAAAGGCGGCGACTTCGCAGATCATCTGCAAGCTGGCGGGAAACCCGATGGCGAGCAGGCGGCGGATTTCAGGAAATTCCGGTATTTTCACCCAGTGGAACGGCACCCATTCGCGGAGGCCCCGCGCGTGCGTCAGCCAGATGAGCATGGCGATGAGCATGGCGGATCGGGCGATCAGGGTCGCCCACGCGGCGCCTTCGAAGCCGAGTTTCGGAAATCCGGAGATGCCGTGGATGAGCAGCCAGTTCAGCACGATGTTCAGCAGGACGCCGCCGAGGAAAATCCAGAACGGCGGCCACGGGCGGTTGAGCGCGTCAGCGTGGTTTTTCAGGGCGATGGACATAAGTCCGGGAATGACGGAGGCCATGATGACGCGGAAAAACACGGGCGTGCGCGCGGCGATTTCCGGCGGCTGGCCGAAGTGCCGCAGATTCAGGGAAATCGCCCAGCTGATTGCGAAAATGAGCAATCCGAGAGCGGTGGCGATGTAAAGGCCGTGGCGGCAACTGGCGCGGCCGCGGGCGGCATCGTCGGCACCGCGGGCATTCGAGGAAATCACGGAAACGGAGGTGAGCAGGCCCATGCCGAACACAAAGGGGACGTAGAAAAGCGAGTTCGCGAAGGTCAGCGCGGCGAGCTCGGTGACGCCGATTTGGCCGACCATGACGGTATCCGCCACGCCGAGCAGCATTTGGCTGAGCTGGCCGATCATCAGCGGAATGGCGAGGCGCAGGGTGAGGCGGGATTCGTGGAGAAGCGGCATGCGGGGGAACGGGTGTTATGGCGGGAGAGGGTGGTTTGTCCAATCAAGGATTGTTTCACACACGCTACTTGCCTTGTGCGGCGAGTTGCCTAAGGTCGCGGTCTGTTTCGCGATGACGCCGTTTTTAAGAAAGATTCTGGGGATGAACTGGGTGCTCGTGCTGGTGATGTACGGACTCCTGATCTTCGGGGTTTTCATGATCGAAAGCGCGGCGCGGCATTTGTCGATTTCCCCGGAATTGTTGGCGAAATACGGCACGGTCGGCCGGTATTATGCGAATTCCCAGAAGATGTGGATCGCGGTGGGCAGCTTGGTTTATTTCGGAACGGCGATGATCGATTACAAGTGGATCAAGTGGTTCGCGATCCCGCTGTATTTGGCGAGCCTGGGGCTGATGCTGCTGGCGATGAAGCAGGATGACAACGTCCACCGTCTGGCGCTTGGCGGCTTTAGTTTCCAGCCCGCGCAGCTCGGGATCGCTTCCGGGACGATCATGATCGCGTGGCTGGTGCAGGATTTGCCGAAGCTGCACCGGTTTTTCGATCTGCCGTTCGTGAAGGTGGGAATCATCGGGATTTTGGCGGCGGTGCCGTTTTTCGTGGTGATGAAAATGGGCGACATGGGATCGGCGCTCGGCTGGATTCCGGTGGCGGTGGTGGCCTTGCTGGTGGGCGGGATTCCGTTCCGCTATCTTTCGTTTTTCACGTTCATCGCGGCGGGCGTGCTGCCGTTGATTTACTTCGTGGCGCTGCCGCTGGTTTCGAAACGCGGACCGGAGCGGATCGATATCTGGCTGAGGATGATGGAAGGGAAGGAAGTGGATATTTCCGGTTCCGCGTATGCCGCGCATAATGTCTCGATGGCCGTTGGCAAGGCGGGCTGGAAAGGGGTGGGGTGGAACTCGACTTCGGATAAATCGCTCCAGCAAAAGGGATTCATCCCGCGCGATACGGCGCACAACGATTACATTTTCGCGGTGATCGCGGAGGAGCTTGGGTTCCGTGGCAGCCTGTTGTTGCTGGCTGCATTCGCGGTGCTTTTGACGCAAGGGGTTTTCATCGCGTTTTACAGCCGGGATTTGTCCGGGCGATTGTTGGTGTGCCTGGTGGTGGCTTTGCTTTTCGCGCACATTTTCGAGAGTATCGGGATGTGTGTGCTGCTGATGCCGATCACCGGGATTCCGTTGCCGCTGGTGAGTTATTCGGGAACGTTCGTGGTGATTATCATGTTCCTGCTGGGACTGGTGCAGAGCGTGTGGATCCACCGCCATCACCGCGTGGCGGAAGCGGGCGAGCATTGAGCGCGGCAGCCCTTCAGGTGTAAAAAAACGCCGCTCTCGGAGAGAAAGCGGCGTTTTTGGGAAGTCTTTGGAATCGATGATCAGGCGTAGGAAGATTCCACGCGCTGGGCGACGTCGCGGTAGCCGTAGTCCACTTCGTAGATTTGCTTGAAGCAGTCGATGGCGGCCGGCTTGTCGCCCATTTCGTCGTGAATGAGGCCTTTTTCGTAAAGGACTTCCTTCTTGGTTCCGTCCATGGCGACGAGGTCGGCAAGGGCGTCGGCGAGTTGTTTGATGGCGATGTCGAACATGCTCTTGGCCTTGAAGGTGCGGCCGAGCAGCAGGAGCACCTTGGTGCGGATGTGCGGGTTCCGGGTCGCTTGCTGGAGGTGCGGGATGGCGGCGGTGTAGTCGCCGCTGTTGTAAAGCGCCTGGCCGAGTTCGTAGCGGAGCGTCGGATCGGTCGGGTTTTGATCGACGCGGGCCTGGGCTTCGGCGATTTGCTCGGCGATGCGATCCGCCTTGCGGGCGTCGAGCTGGGCTTTGAGTTCGGTATTCGACGGATCGGCGGCGACGGCGGCTTCAAGGTTTTGCAGATCAATCTCCAGCGCCTTGTTTCTCATGGCGATCGCCTTGTTTTCGAGGGAAACGTCACCTTTGCTGAGCGAGTGTGCCCAGGAGAAGAAGGTCTGGGCGTTCGTCCAGTCTTCGAGTTGTTCGTAAACGTTGGCGAGGTCCTTGACGGTGTTGATGTTGTTCGGATCCTCGTTGTAACGGTGGATGATGGTGTCGCGGCGCTCTTCGAGTTGCTCGCGGGTGAGGCCGGTGCGGGATGCTTTTTCCAGCTCCTCGAACTCGGCGGCGTTTTTCATGAGCGAGCGCATGTCGGAATTTTCATTCCATTTGGCTTTCTGCATGGAGGCGCGGGCGGAGCAATCCTTGGCCGCCTTGATGGCGGTGGCATCGGTCGGCGTTTGCTTGAGGATGTCGGTGTAAACTTCGGAAGCTTCGAGCGGCTTGTCGCGGGAAATGTAGAACTCGGCCAGTTTGTGGAGGGTTTTGACGTTTTCCGGGGCGTGCTGGCGGACGGTTTCGAGAGCAAACGCGGCGGTATCGAGGAGGCCGAGTTTTTCTGCGGCTTCGAAAAGTGATTCGTTGAGCGAGGGGCTGGCGGGATCGGACTCGAGTTCTTTCTCGATGAGCGGGAGGGCGCTTGCGGGATCTTTTTTGATCTGGCCGCTGAATTTGGAGCCACCACCGCCGAAGAGGCCGCCGCTTTTCTTTTTCGCGCCGCCGGTTAACTGGATTTCGCATTTACGAAGCAGTTTGCGGCCTTCGAGGAAACCGGGGCTGTCTTTCAACACGGCTTGGATGAGGCTGATGCTGTAGGCTGCGTTTGAGGTCTGGACGGCGCTGAGGGCTTTCAGCCAAAGGGCTTTTTGATTTGCTGGGAGCTCCTTTTCGGTAATCTCGGGCATGGCTATGGAACGTAGTGCGGTTTTTTTGAAAATGCCACCGGGTGGTGTGGCATGATGGGAAAAGTGGAGGTTAACGGAGGGCTTGGCAAGCGTCCGATTGAGAAGAAAAAGGGGAAGCGGGGAAGTTGTTGATTTTTTGGGGTTGCTGGAATGGGGGGCTTGAGCTACGCAGTCGCGGCGCGATCAGGGTTTTGTCCTGTTTTCGCTCCGATCCGATCTTCATTTTATGCCGCCACGTCCACGCAAATCCTCAGGTAACCGCTCACGCAATAAGAATAATCGCTTTGGCGCACCCAAGCGTGCTGAGAAGGACGACGAGGAAAAGGCAGTGGAAGTGGATGGCGAGATTTCTTCCGTGCTTGCCGGGACCATGTTCCGCGTGCGCCTGGAAAGCGGCCATGAAGTGCTGGCGCACATTTCCGGGAAAATGCGCAAACGTTTCATCCGTCTGGTGGTGGGTGACAAGGTGAAGATGGAAATGTCTCCTTACGATCTGACGAAGGCCCGCATCGTTTTCCGTTTGGGTTGATCGTTGGAATCGGCGCTTTCGGTGAAAGCGCCCTACCTTGCTTGATAAGCCGGTTGGCGCTGGAGATCGATGCCCAGCAGGCAGACGTCGTCGTCGAAATGATGGGAGTTTGAAAACTCCAGAACGCTTTGGAGGATGCTGTCTAGCAGGGTGTCCAGCGGGACATCGGTGTGACGGGAAATGTGCTCCATCAGGCGTGTTTCAAAAAACGGTTCTCCGTGCTGGTTTTCCGGCTCCAGCACGCCGTCGGTGAAAAGAACGAGGCGGTTCAAACCTTCGAGTGAAAGCGTGTTCGTCGGGTAGGCGACGCCGCGTATGAGGCCGAGGCCGGGGCCTTTTTCTTTCCGCTCGGTGGCGAGTTGGCGAACGCCTTTGTCCGTGGAAGCGACCGGCCCCGGATGCCCGGCACAGGCGTATTTCAGGGTGTTTTCCCGAAGATCGATGACGCCATAGAACGCGGTGGCGAACATGGTGGCTCCCGCGCGCTGGAGAATCGCGGCGAGGCCGTCGTTCAGACCGCGCAGGAATTGTCCCGGATCCTGGGCTTGGGCGCGCTGTTTTTCCAAAAGCCCGCGCAACATTGCGACGATGAGGGCGGAGCGCACGCCGTGGCCCATGACGTCGCAGATGAGAATGCCGAGGCGGTTTTCCGAAATGGGAATGGCTTCGTAGAAATCCCCGGCCAGCCCGGAACTGGGGATGTAGCGTGAGCGGAAGGAAATGATGGTGCCGTCGGGTGAGTGGATTTCGGGGAAATCCGCCTTGGAGAGTGCTTGTTGGATTTCACGGGCAAGATGGAGCTCTTCCTCGTAGGCGGCATTTCTCTGCCGGAGCTTGTCCGCCATTTCACTGGCGGCTTGTTCCGCCCGGACGAGCTTGGATACATCATTGGAAATGCCGAAGGTGCCGCGGATGTTGCCGGCGCGGTCTTTCCAGGGGAACTTGGAACTGAGCACCCAAGTATTCTCTTTGCCTTCCGCCCAGGTTTCTTTTTCGAGGTGCTCGGTGATGGCTTCACCGGATTCGATGATGTTTTTTTCATCGCGTGCGGCGCGTTCCGCGTGTTCTTCGGAAAAGAAATCCCGGTCGTGTTTGCCGGTCATTTCCGAGCTGTCGGTGCAGCCCATTCGTTTGACTTTGCGTGCGTTGACGAGGACGAAGCGGGATTCGAGATCTTTGAAATAAATCTGGAGCGGGACGTGATCGATGAGCTGCCGGAGGAGATGGCGTTCTTCCTGGACCTGTGCTTCGGCGTTTTTCCTCAAGCTGATGTCGATCATGGAGCCGGCGATGCGCTCCGCCCGTCCTTCGCCGTCCCGGATGACGGTGCCACGAATGCGCAGCCAGCGCCAAGTGCCGCTGCCGGTCTGGACTCGGGTGTCGACTGACAAAATTTCCGGTCCGCCTACTTGGAGGCACTCGCGCACAACGCGTTCGAAGACCGGTAGATCCTCCGGTGAGATGGCGGAATGGGGCGGCAGAAAAAGATTCGGCGCGCGGTGGTTTCCGCATTCGAGAAATTCGAGGATGCGGCGTGAGTAGTAAATCTCCCGCTCATCCGTCCTCCAGTCCCAGATACCTTCATTGGATGCCCGGAGCGCGAGCTCCAGGCGTTCCGCTTCCAGGTTTCGGCCATCGCTGTGGGAATCGCGTGTGGATTTCATCGGGAGTGGCACGTTGTATGGAAAATCATTTGTTCGCAACGGATTTCCTCGCCGGGGGCACTTTGTAAAACCGCCCGCTGGCCACTTGCATGGGGACTGAAGTGCTGCTTTCTTTGCCGCCAGAGTGATCAAAGAATCTGGGTATGGCGTTTTGCGCGAGGTTTCTCGCTCTTTCGGACTTTCCTTGCGGCTGCTGCCGAAGGAAATGCGGGAGGCTGCCAGCTTGGGGTATCTGCTGGCCCGCTCCAGCGATACCATTGCGGATGTGGCTTCCGCTCCGCTGGAGCTGCGCGTACAGACCTTGGAAAATTTCCGCGCTGCCGTGACGAACGACGCTCCTTTTTCCCGAATGCCGCATGTTTTGCTCAATAGCGTGACCGGATACTGGGAAAGAAATCTGCTGGAGCGTGGAGAGGAATGGCTGGCATGGCTGCGCCGGATGCCGCGGGCGGAAGCGGTTTTGATCAAGGAGGTGGCGGACACGATTTTCAGCGGTCAACTGCTTGATCTGGAACGCTTTTCCCATGCGGACGCCCGCCTGCCTGTTGCCTTGGCGAATGCGGCTGAACTGGAGGATTACGCGTGGCGCGTCGCCGGATGCGTGGGTGCGTTCTGGACAAAGCTGGGATTTCAAGCTCTGGGAGCGGGATTTTCCGAGGCCGATCCGGCGGTGCTGGAGCAACAAGGGATCGCATACGGCAAAGGGCTGCAATTGGTGAATATTCTCCGGGATCTGCCAGCCGATCTGGCGGCGGGCCGCTGTTATCTGCCGGTGGCCGATCCGCTGGATCGCGATGAGCTTCTGGCCAGCCACGCCGAGTGGTGGAAAAAAGCCAGGGATTATGTGGAGCAGGGCGAAGACTATGCGGATTCGTTACGCGTGCGGCGCTTGCGTGCGGCATCGCGATTGCCCGCCTTGCTCGCCGCGTCCACGCTGCGGAAAATGCGGGATATTTCCTGGCCGAAGCTCGAAGCCCGCGTGAAGGTTCCGCGGCATCAGGTCTATCTGATGATGCTGAGATCGCTCCGGTAAAATGAGCCGATCTCCGTGAGGAGGTGGACATCTCCGTCCGCATGCGCCTAAGCTCGGGCATGGACGCGCTGATTCATCATCTCGAAAACCACCAGGATCTGACCGACCGCGAAGTGCGGGTGGCGGCGGAGCTGCTGCTCGATGTCGCGGTGGCGGATGAAAAAAAAGCGCGTTTGCTCGCCGCCTTGTCTGCGAAAGGTGAAACGGCGGGAGAGATCGCCGGATTTGTCGAAGCGTTTCTCGAACACTCCGTCGATCCCCACGTCGGCCTGCTCGATCTCGATGGCCCGACGCTCGATGTCTGCGGCACCGGCGGCGACCAGCTCAACATGTTCAATGTTTCCACGACTTCCATGTTCGTCGCCGCTGCGGCGGGAGCCGTCGTGGTGAAACACGGAAATCGCGGAATCACTTCGAAAAGCGGTGGTGCGGATGTGCTGGAGGCGCTTGGCATCCGGCTGGATCTGCCGACCGGGGATTTCCGGAATTGTCTGGAAAAAGCCGGCGTCGGTTTCCTGTTCGCGCCGATGTATCATCCGGCGTTCAAGGCGGTCGTCGGTGTGCGCAAGACGCTGGCGGAGAAAAAGATCCGCACGATTTTCAATGTCATCGGGCCGCTGCTCAATCCGGCGCGCCCGCAATGCCAGCTCATCGGCGTGTTCGCGCGGGAATTCTGCCCGCCGTTCGCGGAAATCCTGCAAAGGCTTGGCCGCGAAAGCGCGTGGGTCGTCCACGGTACCACGCGGGACGGGCGTTCCGTGGATGAAGTCAGCCTGATGGGGCCGACCCGGATTTTCAAAACCGGCTCCTATCAGGATGCGGAGGATGAGGAAATTTCGCCAAGCGACTTCGGCCTGCACCTTGCGAAAGTGGAAGACCTGCAAGGCGGCGATGCGAAGGAAAACGCCGCGATTCTCGAAGCCATTCTTTCCGGCCGCGACACAGGGCCGAAGCGCGACATGGTGATCCTCAACTCCGGCACCGCGCTGGCCTGCTGTGGATTAGCGGACAATATCGGCCACGGCATCGAAATTTCCCGTGAGATGATCGCCTCCGGTGCCGCGCTGGATCGTTTGCGCAGATTGCAAGCGGCGGCGCAGTGAGAGAAATCATTGCATGAATCCAGGTGAAACCCGCGACAAAATACTTATGGTGGAAGGCGATCGGACTCACCGTGGTGTTTCCTGTATTAGGGTATTCGGCGCTGGTTTTTTGGTGGTTTGGCGCTTTCACGTGGGACCCCGATGAGAAGGTTTCACCTTTATGGGCGCTTGTTCTGATTTTTGCTTGGGGGATGATTCTGATGACCCCGGTTCCTTTGGTGTGGGCGATGATTTGTCGACTAAAGGCAAGAAATCGTTCTTCCGTTTAGTGCTCGGAAAAACCAGAAGGCCGAACATGATTCAACGTCGTCATTTCACTGCGGGAACTTTGGCATTCTTAGGATGGGCGGGTTTGTAGGGGGCTGTGGGAAAAGCCGGCCAGCAAACGGACTGCGCGTCGGCATGGCTCCCACGTATCCCTTCGCATCAGAACAAATCATTGCGGCGGGACGTCGCAACCACTTTCATGAGAACCCGATGTGGACATCGGTGCCGCTTCCTGACAGCTTCCCGGCGTTGTGAGTTCCATTCCGGTCGAGCCATCTTTGGAAGTCTTCGCTGAACTGGCGAAGGCAGGCAATGTCGTGCCTGTTTACACCCAGTTCGCGGCGGACTTTGAGACGCCGCTGTCCGCCTATCTCAAGCTGCGGGACGGTCGCCATTCCTTTCTCCTCGAAAGTGCCGAGAGCACGGAAAAAGCCGGACGCTGGTCGATCATCGGCAGCAATCCGCGTCTGGTTTTCGAAGCCCGCGACAAGGAAATCACGATCCGCGATCAGGGGAAAACCCGCGCGTTTTCCGTCGAAGACGATGTTTTGGCCGCACTGGAACGTGAAATGGCGGGCTACAAGCCGGTCACACACGGTTCGCTCCCGCCATTCTGCGGCGGGATGGTCGGCTACCTGTCGTACGATGCCGTGCGCCAGTTCGAGCCGACTTTGCCCGCGCCGCCGCCGGACGCGCTCGGCATCCCGGATGCGATGTTCATGCTGGCGGATACGCTGCTGGTTTTCGACCACCGCCTGCGTCGGTTGCAAATCGTGGCGAACGCGCTGATCGAGGATTTCGCGACGCCGGAAGAGGCGTATGCCGCAGCGAAAGGCCGCCTTGCAGCCATCGTGGAAATTTTGAACCGCCCGCTGCATGTCCCGGCATTGAACGGCATGGGTGCTTTCACCGACATCGAAGCGCGCAGCAATACCACACGGCAGGAATACGAAGCCATCGTCCGCGAAGGTCAGGAATTCATCAAAGCGGGCGATATTTTCCAATTCGTGCCGAGCCAGCGTTTCGAAACGGATTTCTCCCAGCCGCCGACCGATCTCTACCGGGCGCTGCGCCACGTGAATCCATCGCCGTATATGTTCATTCTCGAACTCGGTGATTTCGCGCTTGTCGGCAGTTCGCCGGAGGTCCACGTGCGTTCCATCGATGGCCGCATCGACATCCGCCCGATCGCCGGAACGCGTTGGAGGGGGGAAACGCAGGAGGAAGACGATCTTCTGGCCGCCGATCTTCTGGCCGATCCGAAAGAGCGCGCCGAGCACCTGATGCTCGTCGATCTCGCCCGCAACGACGTCGGCCGCATCGCGAAACACGGCAAAGTCCGCGTGGATGATTTCATGATCATCGAGCGCTACAGCCATGTGATGCACATCGTTTCCAACGTCACCGGCGAACTCGATCCCGCGCACAGCGCTTACGACGTGCTCCGCGCGACGTTCCCCGCCGGAACCGTCAGCGGAGCGCCGAAGATCCGCGCGATGCAGATCATCAACTCGCTGGAAAAAAACAAACGCTGCGCCTACGCCGGAGCGGTGGGATATTTCGGCTTCGATGGCTCGCACGATTCCTGCATCACCCTGCGGACCTGTTTGCTCAAAGGTGGCAAAGCCTACGTGCAAGCCGGAGCCGGCGTCGTCGCGGATTCCGATCCGACTTACGAATACAACGAAACGGTGAACAAGGCGAAGGCTTTGCTCCGCGCCATCGCGCTGGCGAAAACACTCAGCCCGGAAATCTAAAATCTTCAATCGGAAATTCTTCCATGTTAGTCATCATCGATAACTACGACTCCTTCACCTATAACCTCGTCCAATACTTCGGCGAGCTGGGAGCGGAGATGAAAATTTTCCGCAACGATGTGGTCAGCGTCGCGGACATTCAGGCGCTGAATCCCTCGCGCATCTGCATTTCTCCCGGCCCGTGCACGCCGACGGAGGCGGGGATTTCCTGCGAGCTGATCGAAGCGATGGGAAAAACCACGCCGATCCTCGGAGTGTGCCTCGGCCACCAATCCATCGGCCAGGTTTACGGCGGCGATGTCGTGCGTGCGGACCGCCTGATGCACGGGAAAACCTCGCCGATCCATCACGAAGGCAAGAGCGTGTTCGCCGGAATGGCGAATCCGTTCGAAGCGACGCGCTATCACTCGCTGATCGTGAAACGCGAAACCTTGCCGGATTGTTTGGAAATCACCGCGTGGACGGAAGAAGGCGAGATCATGGGCCTCCGGCATAAGGAATTCCCCGTGCACGGCGTGCAGTTCCACCCGGAATCCATTCTCACGCAGGATGGGAAAAAGTTGCTGGAGAATTTCCTCAAATTCTGAGATGGCAACTCCATTCCACCGCTACATTCCGGTAAAAACGTTTGGCATCGGATTAATGCGGGAATTCCGCTCTGTCGGAAAACGGGAATTTATCTATGGATTCTCTTGCAGATAGCGCCTGAGGTTTTCCGCCTGAATGGTCCAGCCGCCTGCATTCATGAGATAAGCTTCTTCGCGGCGTGCGGCAGGGATTTGATCGAAACCGCTTTCGCAAATGATGAGCGAGCACCCGCCGCCATCGATGGGTGTGAGTTCAAAGCTCACCCGTGTGGGCGCTTCCTGGCTGTAGTCGTTTTCCTCATCCATCGCGTAAGGGTGCCAGCTGAAGGAAAAGTAGGATTCCGGCACCAGATCGAGAATCGTGGCTTCCCATTTCAAATGTTCGCAGCCGGGGCAGATGATCCGGCCGGTGGTGGGAAGGCCGGGAATGAAGGGGGCGCCGGGGGCGGCCATGAACCATTCGCCGAATTCCTGATAATCGGTCAGGGCTGCCCATACACGGGAGATGGGAACGGGAAGAGCGACCGTTTTCTGAATCTGGTCCGGCACGGTGTTCATTCCGGGAATATGGCGTATTGTTCCGCATGGAGTCCAGCCCTTTAGGGCGTTCTTAAAGGGCTGGACTACGTAGGGAAATGATGAAGATTTCATGGTTCATGCGCACGAAAGCTCTCTCGCTCTTGCAGGAACTCACGGAAGCCCACTCGGTATCCGGCCATGAAGATGAAGTGCGGGCGATCTTCGTGGACGAACTGGAAAATTGCGGCGAACTCTCGACGGACCGGCTCGGCTCCGTGTTTTGTGAAATCGGAAGCGATGGCCCGCGCGTGCTGGTGGCGGGGCACATGGATGAGGTGGGCTTCATGGTGCAAAGCATCACGCCGGATGGTTTTTTGCAGTTTGTAAATATCGGCGGCTGGTGGGAGCACAACCTGCTCGCCCAGCGGGTGGAAGTCCGCACGCGCAATGGTGAAAAAATCCTCGGTGTGGTTTCCTCGAAACCTCCGCATTTCCTCGGTGAAGCGCAGCGGAAATCCGTGCTGACGGTCGATCAGATGTATATCGATGTCGGCGCTTCTTCTCGCCGCGATGTGACGGAAGGCTTGGGAATTTCGTTGGGCGATCCGATTGCGCCGGTTTCCGCATTCACGCCGATGGCGCGGGAAGACTGGTTTATGGCGAAGGCGTTCGACAACCGTGTCGGTATGGCCGGAGCGATCCAGGCCGGACAGATTCTTGCTACGACGACGCATCCGAACCTCCTGATCGTTTGCGGCACCGTGCAAGAGGAAGTCGGCCTGCGCGGGGCGAAAACGGCGGCGAATTTCTCCAAGCCGGACGTCGCCATTATTCTCGAAGGCCCGCCTGCGGATGATACGCCGGGTTTTTCCAAGGCCGAGAGCCAAGGCCGTTTGGGAGGTGGCGTGCAGATCCGTTTGTTCGATCCCACGGCGATCGCGAATCCGCGCCTCGCCGCGTTGGTGGAAAAAGTAGCGCATGCCGAGCAGATCCAGCATCAAGTCACCGTGCGCCGCAGCGGCGGGACGGATGCCGGTTCGTTCCATCTGGCGAATGAAGGCATTCCAACCATCGTTTTGGGAACTCCCGCGCGCTACATTCATTCCCATCAGTCGATTATCGATGTGAACGATTATCTCAACATGCTCGCTCTGACGATCGCAGTGGTACGTCGGTTGGATCGTGAGACGGTTGATGGTTTGACGCGGTTTCTGTAGGGAGAAACCTTTGATGTAGACCCAAAATCAATCATGGTGGAGCGTAGCGGATTCGAACCGCTGACCCCTTGCATGCCATGCAAGTGCTCTACCAACTGAGCTAACGCCCCTTTCGGGATGGGTGCCCCGCTTGCGGGGCGCGGCGGATGTTTATGGGTGAATTTGCGGGCGGGCAAGACGTTTTTAGGAAAAAAATCCGCAAATGGAGAAAATGAGCTGCCTGTGGGGGAAAGGCACGCGGTTCTCCGGGGGAGGAAAGCGGGAGGAGATGGGTGGTCTCGGCAGTGGGTTTGCTGTGCGACATGGAGATCATGCCAGAAAATGGTGTTTCGCATATACCGGAATCGCGCCTACGGGATGGCGTAGGAATGTTGGGCAATAGGGCTTGGCGGAGCGGGGGCTTTCACGAATGCTGCGGGCATGTCGAAATATGCAGGTGAGCAGGTATTGGTGGTTCCCCGTTCGTTGTTTAATGAGATCGGTGCGTTCGAGGGGGTGAAAACGGAAGGTATCGATGCGGCGGTGGCGAAGCTGCTGGCACCGGAGAACCACTTTTTCATGGATCGGGCGGAGGCGGAGGAAGATCCGACGCACAAGCAGTTGATCCCTTACTGCGTGTTCCGCTGCGGAGATCGCGTCCTGCATTACACCCGTGGCAAAGCGGGGGGGGAAAGCCGTCTGCACGCGAAGATCTCCGTCGGGGTGGGAGGCCACGTCAATCCGGTGGACATGGGCGAAGGACGGACCGGGCCTGCGGCGTATCATGCGGCGGTGACGCGGGAAATCGAGGAGGAGCTGGAATTGCAAGGTTCCCATCCTCACCGCATCGTCGCACTTTTGAATGATGAATCGAATGCGGTGGGGCAGGTGCATCTGGGGGTGATCCACTTGGTCGAGCTTTCCTCGGATGCGGTGGCATCGCGCGAGGATGCGTTGACGGATCTGGGATTTGCGAAACTGGAGCTTCTGAATGGAGAATGGTTTGATCGTCTTGAGACGTGGTCCCAGTTTTGCATCCGTTATCTGGCTGAACTGGACTCGGTAAAATAATCCGTGATTTAGGCAAAATTGGAGTGGCGGAGTTTCCGGAAATCACTCAGAACATGGATTGAGTGGAATAACCTCATTTTGACTCCATGTTTGCGAAGGAAACCCCCGAAAAACCCAGAATCCTCATTGTCACGCCGGAGATTACCTATCTTCCGCAGGGCATGGGGAACATGACTCAGAGAATGTCCGCCAAGGCCGGGGGCTTGGCGGATGTTTCTGCTTCTTTGGTATCCGCCTTGTTTGAGCTCGGGGCGGATGTGCACGTGGCGATGCCGAATTACCGGCGAATGTTCCAAAACGATATTTTCAATCTTCATGAAAAAGAACTGAGGAAATATCACGAGGTGCTGCCCGAGGCGCACATCCACCTCGCGGAGGACCGGATTTTCTATTACCGTGAGCAGGTTTACAGCAGCAGCTCGGATGAAGCGATGAAGATCGCGCTCGTGTTCCAGCGGGAGGTGATCAATCACATCGTGCCGCGTGTGAGGCCGCACTTGATTCATTGCAATGACTGGATGACGGCGCTGATCCCCGCCATGGCGAAGCGCCGGGGAATCAAGAGCCTTTTCACGGTTCATAATATCCATACGCGGCAGGCGTCTTTATCGCAGGTCGAGGAAGCCGGGATCGATGCGGCGGAGTTTTGGATGAATCTGTATTTTTCCGGAGCTCCATCCAGCTATGATCACGCCCGTTCGCAGATACCGGTGGATTTGCTGACATCCGGTATTTTCGCGGCGCACTACATCAATACGGTGAGTCCGCGTTTCCTGTGGGAAATTGTGGAGGGCTGGCATTCGGTGGTGCCGGATTCGGTGAGATCCGAATTGCGGAACAAGTATTATGCGGGCTGTTCCGCGGGGATTTTGAATGCTCCCGATCCTTCCTATGATCCCGCGACGGATGATTCGCTGGAACGCATGTTTACCCCGGAAGATGTGATGGAAGCAAAGGCGGTGAACAAGCTGGCGCTGCAGCGCGAACTTCGGCTGAAGGAAAATCCGAACGCGCCGATCTTCTTCTGGCCGTCCCGCCTGGACCCGGTGCAGAAGGGGCCGCAGTTGCTTTCGGATATCTTGTATAAACTCGTTTCCGATTACTGGAAACAGGATCTCCAGATCGTGGTGGTGGCGAATGGCCCGCACCAGTATTGGCTGGATAAAATCGTCACGGACTTCAAACTGCATGACCGGGTGGCGGTGGTGGACTTTAATGAACGTCTGTCACGGCTGGCCTATGCCGCGTCCGACTTCATGTTGATGCCATCGTTGTTCGAGCCATGCGGTTTGCCGCAGATGACGGCACCGCTTTACGGCTCGTTGCCGGTGGTGCATGCCACGGGTGGCCTCTACGATACGATCACACCGCTGGACGTGGAAAACTCGACGGGCAATGGTTTCCGTTTCGATTACTACGGTGCGGACGGTTTGCGTTGGGCGATCGACCGCGCGATGGAATTCCACGCACTGCCGGAGGAGGTGAGGGAAGCACAGATCCGCCGGGTGATGAAGGAGAGCGTGAAGCAGTTCAGCCACGAAGAAGTGGCTCGGCGCTACATCCAGATTTACGAGGAAATGCTGGCACGCCCGCTGGTGGAAAAAGAAGCGGGGGAGGAGATCAAGGCGATTGCCGAAAGCCTCGAAAAACTGGAAATCGGCTGAAATCTAACGCGTAAAATCCATGGCCTTTATCGATGGTATTGTTTATCCGCCTTCCGGGGGACGGGTGAAGCAAGTGTTGCTGGGAGTGGTCGTGCCGCTCGTGATCGGCTACTTCGCCTATCAATCCTGGGTGAAGCAGGAAGCGGTATGGTTCGGAGCCGGAGCGGGCGGAAGCCTCAAACTTCATGGTAAAGCAGCGCAAAGCATGGCGTTGTGTTACGCCGCGCCCGCCTTGTTCGCGCACTTCCGGTGGTTCTGGGGCTTGGTGCCGGTTTACAGGATTTTCGAAATCGGTGTGATTCTTGCGATTCTCGTCGGTCTCGGCGGTTGCGGGGCGGCGTATTATTACCGGTTTGGGTGAGGGTGGAGCGCGGGTGTCCTCACCGGCTCTTCCTTTGTTTTCCTTTGCGAAGCCAAGCCGGTGAGGACACCGGCGCTCCGTTCAATTCGAGGCCATGCGATTGCCCCAAAGGCTGGATGGCGGGACGTCGTTGGGACGGCAGATGATGATTCCGGCGTGTTTGGCTCGACCGTTGACGTAGTCGGCGATCGGGCGGTCGATGACAACCATGCGGCCTTTGTCGGTGTCCGAGGTGGCGTGAGTGAAATAGGCGCGATCCCCGACGCGCATGATGAGGCCGACGTGTGAGGTGTAGCCGTCGCTCGCGTTGGTGGTGATGGCGCAGATGTCGCCGTTTTGCAGGTATTTTTCCGCGTTGCGGACCTGGTTTTTCGGAACGTGATAGACGGGAAGGCGGGAAACCTGGGCTTCGAGGCGGCCCATCGGCTCGATGAGCGATGGATTGGAGCGCAGGTAACGGTAAGCTTTCCATTGCACGGTCATTTCGTGGATCTCGCGCTGGATTTTCACGGCTCCGGGAATGCGCGGCGTGATGTTTTGCGCGTAACCACGGCGCTGGTTGTCGTAGAAAACTTCCTCAAGGTGATGCATGCGGCTGAGGTAGTTCCCGGTGCAAACGCCGTTGCGGTAGCGTTCGATCTCGATCATTTGCAGCATGTCCTGCGGCTTGTAAGGACCGGGCTTGTAGGCGAGCATGCGGGCGATCGCGAGGGCGTTTTCGTAATACGTCCAGCAGTCCATGGCGCGCAGGTTGGCGACGGGGGATTCGATGGAGTCATCGACTTCCAGCGAGTAGTTCACGTAGGGTGTGCCGACGAGTTCTCGGGCGACGCGGATGGTGCGGTCGCCGAGCGGGAGCTTGCGCCAATTTTCGCGTTCGGCTTTGGCGATGATGGCGTAAAATTTCGATTCACCCTGAAACACGGTGCTCAGAGGCAGGCGCGGAGCGTGCTGCGGCGGGACTGGCTGGGCACCGCAGGCGGTGGTGAAAAGACTGGCACAGAGGGAAAGGGCCAGAAGGAGGAATTTCCAGTTCATGGTTTTCCATAACGTATTTTCCGGGCGGTGGGAAGAAGGGAAACGATGAAGGGTGCCGGGTGATCAGGGATCGGTGGAAGAATGCGCTTCCCGCCGGAGCAGCGGCTCGAAGACGAACCACTGGTGCCATTGGGGTTTGATGGTTTCCAACAGGGCGTTCGCCCAGATGCGTTCGGCTTCCCGGTCGTTTCCACGGGTGCGCGGCGGCAGGGAGAGTGCGGGAAATACTTTCACGTGATAGCGGCGCCAGCCTTCGCGCATGATGAAAAGCGGGTAAACCGGGGCATTTGTCGCGCGGGCGAGAAACAGCGGGCCTTTCGGCATCCGCATTTTCAGGCCGGGCTCGATTTCCACCTCCATCGGCGAGACATCGAACAGCACGCGGTCTCCCTGCACGGCGACGAGGTTTCCTTCGTTGAGCAAGCGCGCGAGCTCGATGCCGAGCATGCCGCCTTCCTTGTTGTAGAGCGTTTTGAATCCGGGATGGAGGGCTTCTTTTTCACGCAGTTCCTGCTCGCGGATGACTTGCAGCTCGGGGACGCGCTCCGGCGCGCGGACGGTGTAGAGCGTGCGGGCGCACTTCCGGGCGAAGACCGGCGCGGCGATGTCGTAGTTCCCCATGTGGGCGGTGAGGATGATGCAGCCTTCCGGGCGGGCGGAAATTTCGGCGAAAATCCCGGAGCCTTCGACGATCCAGTCCACGCCGCCGGTGCCGGTTTCACAGCGAAGGCCATCGATGAAGGTGACGGCGAAATTCCGGAAAACCCGCCAGGCTCCCCACTGCGCGCGGAGGGCGGACCATTCGGGAAAAAGCGCGCGGAGATTCGAGGCGACGGCGCGGCGCTGGCATTTGGCGATGCCGAAAAACAGCAGCGTCCAGCCGGTGATAAGGATGGGTTCCAGAAACCACGGCGTGATTTTCACCGCGTGGCGGACGATCCGGGATGGGATGTCGCCGAAGACGCCGAAGCGTTTTTTCAGATCTGTGGCGTCATCTTTCATCCATCGAATCCGGTGTCTTCGAGCAAATACCGGCCGGTGATCGCGAGATTCGCCAGTTCATCACAGCGTTCGTTTTCCGTGTGGCCGGCGTGTCCTTTGAGCCAGCGCCAATCCATCTTGTGCGCGGCTGCGGCGGCGAGCAGGCGCTCCCAGAGATCGCGGTTTTTCACCGGGCTTTTATCGGCGGTGACCCAGCCTTTGCGTTTCCAGCCATCGATCCACTTTTTGGTGATGGCATCGATGAGATAGCGGGAGTCCGAGTGAAGCTCGACTTCGCACGGCTCGGTAAGCGTTTCCAGAGCGGAAATGGCGGCGAGCAGTTCCATGCGGTTGTTGGTGGTGCGTTTGAAACCGGCGGAAATTTCGCGGCGGTGTTTGCCGAAAACCATGACCACGCCGAAGCCGCCCTTGCCGGGATTCCCTTTGCAACCGCCATCCGTATGCACCACCACTCGCTTCATGCGTGCGCGGAGGGTGCGGGGTGGTTCGGAAAAAACCCAGCAGCTTTTTAAGGGGATTTCGCCGGGCCGACGTGAACGGCGGCGTCCCGTCACTTCCGGTCCTTGGCTTGGCGGAAGCGGGAGCTGCGGGCGGTGGTTTCCGGTTCTTCCGGCGGGGAAGCTTCGGTGGGGTTTTCCGGAGCGGGGATTGGAGTGATTTTCGGGGTTTTCACGGCCTTCACTTTCGGAAGTTTCGCGGGTTTCGGGACGCGCGGCACGCGGGCGAATTCAGGGAGCTTCCAACCGGTGCGAGTGAAAAGCGCGTCGGCCAGAATCAGGACCAGCAGGGTGATTCCGAGCGGGAGCAGGAGCGATGCCTGGCTGATGAATGCGGGACGTTGCCAGGCTTTCGAGAGATCGATGAGTTCGCGGCCGGTGGTTTGGTTGGACACGGCGCGGAGTTCGGCGAGGCGGTTTGGATCGAAATCCCACTCGACGGAGGAACTGACGCTGATCGGTCCGAAGGGCAGGGCGTTTTCGCCGATCTGGATGGCCCCGCGCACGAGGCTGCCTTCTTCCAGCTCGCGGATGAGCGAGAAATGTCCGGGTTCCAGGCGACGCCACGGCAGTTCGTAGGCGGCGCTGTTTTCCTGCTTCAGCCGGGCTTTCGGCGGAAGCGACGAGAGTTTTTGGCCCCAGAGTTCTTGATCGTAGAGCAGATCCAGCGTGAGGCGGGTGCCTTCGACTTTGCTGCGAATGGCGATGCCGGGCGGCGTGTCCTGGCCCATGAGGAATCGGCCGATGGTTTGCAGGAAATCACCGTATGCGGGCCAACTGCGGACGGTCTGCGAGTAATCGCCGCCGAGCGGGAAGGAAATCGCGGCGGTGCGGCCAAGTCCGCGCCGGGCGTGGGCGACGAGCGGGGCGAGGTATTCGTCGGTGGAAGCGAGCGAAACGGTGGCGTCCGGGCGGGCGTAGGAAAGATTGTAGCCATCGACTTGCTTCATCCAATCGACCGGTTTCGGAGAAATTTCCGACCAGCGTCCGGTGGCGAGCGCGCCGACCGGCTCTTTGATGAATGCGGAGCGGGCGATGGTGACGGTTTCCTGGGCGAAGATTTTCGGGATATCCATCGGCTGGTCCGAGAAAAACACGCGGCCGTTTCCGAGTTTCGCGATGTCTTTGAGCAGATCGGCATCGACGTCTTTTTCCGTGCCGAGGCCGATGACGGAAATCGTGCAGCCGTTGTCCGTCATTTCCTTGACGAGCTTTTTGTAATCTCCGGGTTCTTCGGAATCCTGCGCGTCCGAGAAAAGAATGAGGTGGCGGGTGCCGGTGTTGGCTTTTTTCAATTCCTCCCATGCGGCTTTCAGCGCGGTGTAAACGTAGATGCCGCCGCCGGAGGACTCGATGCGGCGGATGCGCGCCATCATTTCCTTCTGCTTGCCGCCGACCGGAGTGAGTTTGAAAACGGTGGTCGGTTCGCTATCGACGGCGAAAACCGTGGCTTGGTCCATCGGCCCGAGCAGCTCGATGGCGGCGGCGGCACCGGAGTTCGCAAGGTCCATTTTTTGCAAACCATTGCCCACGCCGACGGCCATGGAACCGGAGCGGTCCAGCGCCATCGCCAGCGCGACGGAGAGCTTGCGGTGCTCGTTTTTCAACTCCATCGAGACGGGCAGGAGTTCGTCGATGGGAGATTGGAAATAGCCGCCCGCGCCGAAGGAACGTTCGCCGCCGACCATGAGAAATCCGCCGCCTTGCTCGCGGACGAAGAAATCGAGCGACTTCATGAAATCGTTCGGAATCTCGTGGGCCGGGACGTTGTTGAAAATCACGGCTTTCGCGCCGGAGAGGGTGCCGGGCTGGAGCAGGAAAAGATCGGTGACGGTCTGAACGGTGAAATCGAGCGATTCGAGCGCTTTTGCCAGCGGGTCGTTGTCGTAACGGGTGGCGAGGATGAGACGCGGGCCGCCGGTGATTTCGATCCAGCGGCTGACGAGGTTGTTGCCGGGATGGGCGTCATTTTCCGGGCGGATTTCCGCCTGATATTCGTAGCCGCCGGAGCGCGGGATGCGGTCGGTGAATTCCACCGTGGCGAGTCCGTTGGCGAGGGTGACTTTGGTTTCCGTAAGCACCTGGCCGTTGCGGCGGAGGATCAGCGGGAAAGTGGCATCGGTGCCGCCGCGCACGGTGATGTTGATGAGGAACGGCTCACCGACTTGCACGCGTTCGGGGAACTGGATGCGGGCGACGCGGGCGTCGTTTTTCACGTCCTCGCGGATCAGGCGGAAATCGAGTGGGATGCCGCGCGCCTGGAGTTGGGAGGCGGCTTCGTGAAGCGGCTCGGTGGCGTAGCCATCGGTGAAAAGCAGCACGCGCGATGGGCGGGATTCATCGACCTGCGCGGCGATGGATTCAAGCGCGAGAGAGGTGCGCGTGAGTTTCCGGGAACCGGTGAATGAAGAGCCGTCCGCCCCGGCTTCCGCGATTTCCGAGCCGTAGTTGATGAAATGAAGCTGGTCTCGGTGGCTGGGTTTGGATTTTTCCAAAAGCCGCTGCCATTCCGGCAGGCCTTTGTCGATGAGGTCTTCGGTGGATTCCGAGCGATCCAACAGCACGTAAAGATCGAGCGAATTCTGCTGGAGCCGGATGCTCGGCCCGCAAAGCGCCAGCACGGCCAGCAGACAGATCAACGCGCGGAGCGGAGAGTGAAGTTTCAACCCGCGCCAGAACCAACCCGCCAGAACAAGCGCGGGAATCAGCAGGAAAAATTCCGGAGAGGAGAAGGTCATGGGTTAGTTAGATCAGTCGATGATTGAAGATATTGAAGAAGCTCATCAAAAGCAGCGAGGCCTCCTTCTGTTTCACACCACAAACGGACTTTTTCGAGATCTACCCGATCTGCTTGCCGTCGGCAAACGAGTAAAGCTTGCCGGAATCCAGCTCGGGATTGCCAATGGATGTAAGCTGCCAAGCGATCTTTCACACAGTCTGTGGGTGACAAGAGCCGCAGAATTTGGCCTTCGTGGTGGATTTGATCAGGAACGACGGGGTATTCTTCCCCTAACTCCACGGGGCCTTGCGGAAAATCCAGAAACAAATGGGAGCATTCAGGATGTTTATAATAGCGGGATTTTTCCTGAATAAATCCCAAGCTCCGCATCACTTCTGGGATGCGTGAGCGAGTAAATGAATCTGGAACAATATCCAAATCTCCCGACCGATAAAGACCTTCTGTGTAGATTGCCACAACAGCTCCTCCTACGAGGACGGTTTGAATTCCTGCGGCAGCGAGATGCCAGGAGACATAGAGCCAAAGCTCGTTCTCGGTGCAGGTTTTCCAAGCGGGAGGAATCATGGGGATTAATGACTTGATTTTCGGTTCAAATGACCGAATATTAATGTCATGGAAAAGACAGCCTTAGCGGAATTGTTTGGAAGCAGAGCGGCTGAGGCGGTTTTGTTGCATCTCTTTCACTATGGCGAGTCGTATGGCAGGGCGATATCGGCAGATTTTGAAATCTCTCTGGATTCGGTGCAGCGGCAGTTGGAGAAGTATGAACGGTTAGGAGTTTTGATTTCCAAACGTCAGGGCCGGACATTGGTTTACACATGGAATCCGAAATCGAGGTTGGTGAATCGGCTGAAAGAAGTGATTGCGCTGGTTTACGATGAGATCCCGGAATCGGTGCATCAGGTGGTTTTTGCGGAGCGGCGGCGTTATCGTTCGAAGGGTAAACCGGTGATTTGAATTTTTCTTCAGGCCTTGAGGTGGAGGAAATTCAGGGCGGGGAAGCGGGTGAAATCCGAGTCAAAAGAGACAATTCGGGCATTGTTCGTGATGGCGAATGCAGCGAGATAGGCGTCGGTCCAGAGGTGATGTGGTGCCTCAGGGACTTGAGAGAGAGCGGCAAATGTGTTTTCAATATTGTCGGTTTCAGGCAAGAAAAGCACGTCAGGTAAAGCGATGAAGGTTCGATACATTTCCCATGCTTCTTCGTGCGTGAAGACATTTTTTCTCATGACTTTACGGCTGGTGGATAGCCGGAGAAGCCCCATCATGGTAACTCGACAAAATACGATATCTCCAGTGCGAACGTTTTCCCAATAATGTTGAGCGGTTTGCTGCTTGGGACTGTCTGGATCGATCAACGCAAGCCAGACGTTGATATCGGGAAGATCAATGTTGATGGTAACGGGCGGCATCTTCTTCGTCGAGAATGGCGTAGAGCTCTTGGTTGCTTAGCGCGCGGTTTGGGGTGCCAGTGGATTTTTTGAAGATAGGAAGAGGACTTCTTTTTCGTGTTACTGGCGGGACATCGGATGTGCCTTTGAGGCCTGCTTCGATGTAGCTGGTGACGAGGTCTTTCAACTTCAAGCCTTCTTGGGCTGCCCGTGTTTTCACAGCGCGGAAAATGGGATCCGGGAG
Source organism: Luteolibacter sp. (assembly GCA_047605125.1). Lineage (GTDB taxonomy): Bacteria > Verrucomicrobiota > Verrucomicrobiia > Verrucomicrobiales > Akkermansiaceae > Luteolibacter. The sequence goes on along the minus strand of JASGGK010000007.1, from coordinate 94,275 downwards.
ATCGATGGTCGTTCTCATGGCTTAAATTCGCACAAATATGCTTTTATGTAAAGGTGTGAATCGAATCTGAGCCGGTGAGGACACCGGCGGTCCGGGGTTTCCAGGAAATGAGGAGGGTGGCGAGGAGAAGGAGAAGCCAGAGCTGCCAGAGGGGATCGGGTTTGGTGTTGTGCTCGATGGTGGATTTCGCGGCGGCGGGGAGCGGGTCGTTTTTGGCGCAGGCGGAGAAATCGGCTTCGCGGGTGTCCCCGAAATGGACGGCGGCGGTGAGCAATGCGGTGTTGTTTTGGGAAATGGTGAGGAAACCGGGGGCGCTGGGTGCGGAGTGCGGAGTGCGGAGTGCGGAGTTTGGAAGTGTTTTCCCGGAGGGATCGGTGGCGTTGGTTGTGAGGGGAAGATTAGGCGCGCTGGCGAGAGAGATGGGTTGGAGGGTTTCGAGGTTTTCGCTGACGGGCGCGATTTTTCGAGCACGGATGGATTCGGCGAAGCGTGAGAGCAGGACGATGAACGCGGGTTGGCTGGCGGCGTTTGAGAGGCGGAGATCGAAGTTGAAAAAGAGCTGCCGTTTGCCGTTGGAGTCGCGGAGGAAAATGAGCGGGCGCTGGTCTTGCCAGAGCAGGACTTGATCGGTGGGCAGGCGGGGAAGCTGGATGGTTTCGCGGATGAGAAGCGCTTGCCAATTCAGGCCGTTGAGCAGCGGGTGGGGTTCGGCGACGATGCCGCCTTTGAGGTATTGTCCGGCGCTGGTGCCGTCTTCGACGAAAACGACGGCGTTGGTGTTGGGCAGCGTGGGATCGAGCGGATCGTAAGTGGCGATGGCAAGATCGGCGGCATCCGCGTGGTTGGCGGAGGTGACGGAATCGAGCGCGCGGGTGAGTTTTTCCGTGAGTTGCGAGAAAGCCGGAGAGGTGGAGCTGAACAGCGTGAGCGGCTTCGGCTGCGGGCGGACGATGGGCAGGACGTCATCCAACGTGAAACGATCCGGGGAGAGGAAAATACGGACGTTTTTCGCATCGGCGGGAAACGCGGCTTGCAGCGTGACGAGCGCGCCGGGGTCAAGCGTGAAGGGCCGGGCTTCGCTGCCGCCGGTGGTGGTTTGGACGGTCCAGGTGCGGGATTGTTCGCGATTGGAATAATTGCGGACGAGCGCCCGCCAAACGAGCGCGCCTTGTTCCGTGGCGAAGGTGACGCCGGTGAATCCGACGTTTTCAATCGCTTCGCCGACGGCGATTTGCCGGGCGTCGTAGGGGAGTTTTTCGATGGGCGTGTCCGTGACGTAAATCACGCTGCCTTCGCGGGAAACGAGCGAACGGGCGAGACGGAGCGATTGGCTGGGATCGCTGAGACCATCCGACGGCTGCCAGCGTTCGAGACTGGATTTCAGATCGGAGAATGAATTTCCCGCGTAGATGCGGGGACGACCGGCGATGGATTCGAGCACGGTGAATTCCAGCGAGGCGGCGGTGTTTTGCAGCTTCGGGATTTCGGTGGAAATGCGGTCGAGCGCGGCTTGTTTGAAGACGCTCATGGATGCGGAGGAGTCCATGACGAGGGCGATGCGTTGGACGCTGGCAGGTTTCTGATAGCGTGGTTCGCTCAGCAGCCAGGCGAGCAAGAGCACGGCGAGAAGCTGCATCCAGAGCGGGACGGAGGAAATGATCCGCTCGAACCGGCGGCCGGTGGCGGCATCGCGTTGGGTGCGTTCGAGAAGGAAAAGCGTGGAAACCGGGAGCTGGATGGCTTTCCGCTGGAGAAAATGAATGGCCAGTACGGCGGGAATGCCAAGCAGGGCGAGCAGGCCAAGTGGATTTGCCAAAGTGAGCATGGAGAAGAGAGTGCCGGGTGATCAGTGAGCGGTGATCAGTGGGAAGAGATAGGCACCGCGAATCTTACGAATCAGGCGAATGAAGAGGATGAGAGTTGAAATGAAAAATCCAAATAATCCCTCTTTCATCTGCGTTTATCTGTGTTCATCTGCGGTTCAATTTCTCTTATCGGGTGGATTCCAGCGCACCCGCCGCGAGGGCTTCGTGGAAAAGCACGGCGGAAAGTTCTTCTTCCGCTGGGATGCGGGCGAAGGCGGTTTGGTGGCGGATGGCGGTGTTTTTCCAGAGAGCGAAGTGGCCGGAGTAGGCTTCGAGGTAGCGGCGGAGAACGGGAGCTTCGACGCGGTGTTGGTGGCGGGCTTGGGTTTCCGGGTCGATGAACTCGTAGTTTCCGGCCCAATCGGGCGAGGCTTCGGATTTCAGATAGGGCGAGAAAAGGATGCGGGTGCCGTGGCGCTGGCCGAGCTGGCGGAGAATGGCTTCCGGCTCGCCGTTGAAGAGAAGATCGGATAGAAAAACGCGGATGGAATTCGCCCGCAGGGCGATCCTTGAGAGATCGGGAGTGCCGGCGGGTGCGGCGCTGGGTAAATTGCGGATGGCTTCCAGCCAATGGTGGCCGCGCACGGTGGCGGGATCGAGCGTGAGCACGGCATCGCCGCGTAAGGCGTGAAGTGTGAGCGATACTCCGGCGGCGAGGCTGCTTTCGGTGAGAAAGTAAAACAGCTCGGCGGTGCGGGTGGCTTTTTGCGGATCGAAAAACATGGATTCCGAGGCATCGAGAATCACGTCCACCAGCGGGCGGACTTCCTCGCGATAGAGCTTCATCGTGTAGTTTTCCGTGCGGGCGTAGGCATTCCAGTTGATGTGGCGCGGATCGTCGCCCGGCGAATACGCGCGGTGATCCTGGAAATCCATGGACGATCCGGTGCCGCCGCCGGTGAACTCACCGGATTGGCCGCGCCAGACGCGGGAACGCAAGGGCAAGCGGAGGCGTCCGGCGGCTGCCGTGGCGCGGGCTTGGCATTGCTGGAGTTCCTCGCGGGTCATGGTTCGGTGGGTTTTAGCGAAATTTCCGCTGTTTCAAAAGCAGGGCGATAGGCTCGGTAGGCTTTGATGGCATTGATCAACATCAGGAACAGGATCAAACCATCCAAGGCGGCGATGCATTTCACGACGAGCGTTTCATCCCCGCCGTGGTAATCGATGAAGGCGAGATATATCGATGGATTCCAGGCGAAGAGCCAGTAGAACTCTTTTCGATCCATGATGTTGAGGAACGTGACCGCAAGCACCGTGACGCCGCCGGAAGCGAGGAGGAAGAGCAGGTAGTTCAGGAAACGGCGGGTCTCGACCTTCGAAAAATACTGCGTCAACAAGGCGGGGAAAAAGCACGAGCCGAGCAATGAGAGGGCAGCGATCAGTGGTTCTTCATCCTTGAGCACTTGAGTGCGGGTGCCGAGGACGAAGAAAGCAAGCAATGTCATCGCGATGGTGAAAAACACACCGGCAGGCCAGCCGGGAAGCAGGATGAGCGCGGCGGTTTTTCCGGAGAATCCGCGTTTCACGAAGGGCTTGCAAACGGGCGGTAGGAGTCGCGATGGCTCGTTCAAGGCTCGGAGGAAAGCCGGGGCTAGTACGACCAGATAGAGCAGGAAATAAAGCTCGGGCATGATCAGATCGGTGAAGGCCAAGCCGGTGATGATGAGCGTGAGAGCGATGGCCGCGCCGCGCATGACCGACGAATGGTTTTCCGCCGCCGGGGCGATCATGGTGATGCCGAGATTCAGACAGCACGCCGCCAGATAGCTGCCGAGGACAAGGTAGCCGCCCAGAATCAGGAAGGAATTCAGATCGTCGAAAGAGACAAGATCCATCAGGCCGGATGACGATGATCCGCGAATAATATAGGTGGGGATTTGTTGGAAAATGATGAACAGAATGAAAATCGGGATCACGTTCGCGAAGCGGAACTTGCTCGCGGAAAGCCCGACGGTGAAGGCGGTGAGAAAGGTGGAGGTGACGAACAGCAAACCGAGAAGCATCATTTCCCCGAGGATGTTCATGCCGCCGAAAAAGTAGCGCAGCACGAGGTAGGGGATCACGCTGACGAGCAGCAGAGCGGTCTGGCTGACGATGGAAAACCACTTGCCGAGGACGATGCGGGTGGTGTCCAGCCGGGTGAGCGACATGACTTCCATGGTGTTCGCCTTGATTTCGGAATTGATCGCGCCGTTTCCACGGAACGGTTGGAAAATCAGCGCCGCGAAACCGAAGAAGGAGAGGATGATGTTGGAAATGGTTTTTCCCGCGCTATCTCCATCCGCCGTGCCGGCGGTGGTGAGCAGGATGAAGAGCATCAAGCCCTGGAAGACGAGGAACGGAATGACGAAGCCTTTCGAGCGAAGGCCCTGGCGCAGCTCCTTGACCAGCATCGGTGAGATGAAGTCGGGGAAATCGGATAGAAAAGTCATGGGAGGAATGCGGGTTCAGGACTGGACGGAAGAAACCGGAAGCGGCGGCGGAGTGAGCGCGGGTTGGCCGGAATTGACGCGGCCGAGGATGTCGATGAACGCGTCTTCGAGGTTCCGCTGTTCACGGTGGTATTCGACGATGCGGAGGCCGTCTTTCACCATGCGGGCGAGGATATCGGCGGCTTTGGCGGGATCGTTGGTATCGATGCGGATGCGGCCGCCGAATTTCCGCGCTTCGAGGAATTCGACATTCGGCTGGAGCACGCACCAGTCGGAAACGGCTTGCGGATTGCCATCGACCTGGACGTCGTAAAGCACGCCGCCGAAGGAATCCGAGCCTTGCTTGAGCGTTTCGGAATCGCCGTGATGAACGATGCGGCCGTTGTTGATGAAGAGCAGCGAATCGCACATTTCGCCGAGCTCGGAGAGAATGTGGGAGGAGATGAAAATCGTTTTCCCTTCTTTCGCCAGCACGCGGATGAGGTGCTTCAGCTCGACGCGCGCCTTCGGATCGAGGCCCGCGGCGGGCTCGTCCATGATGAGCACTTGCGGATCGTGCAACAGCGCGCGCCCGAGGCCAAGGCGCTGGGTCATGCCTTTCGAGAGCTTGTTGGAAAAACGTTCCGCGAGGGGGATGAGATCGGTGAATTCCATCACTTCCTCGATCCGCTGACGGCGTTCCTTGCCTTTGTAGCCGAGCGCGCGGGCGTAGAAATCGAGATACTCCAGCACCGTCATGTGATCGTAGTTTCCGAAATGATCGGGCATCCAGCCGATCAGCTTACGGACTTCGGACGGATGATGGAGCACGTTGATGCCACACACTTCAGCGCTGCCGAGCGTCGGGTAATCGAGCGTGGCGAGGATGCGCATGGTGGTGGTTTTTCCCGCACCGTTGGCGCCGACGAAGCCGCAGACCGAGCCGTGCGGGACTTCAAAGGTGACGCCGTTGACGGCCTGGAGATTGCCGAAATGACGGTAGAGGTTGGTGACTTTGAGCGCGGCGGACATGGTGAAAGTTGCTAGTTTTCAGTGTTCAGTTTTCAGAGAAGACTGATTTACTGGATCGGGCCGGTGATGACGGTGTGGGTGTTTTTCCAGTCGATGCCGGGGTTGGTGGCGATGGCCGGGGCTTCATCGGTGATGGCGATGAAATGGCCGGGGCGTTGGCGGACGTTGCGGAAGAAAATCTTCTGGCGGTTCGCGAAGCCCTCGGCTTCTTCGGTGAGCGTGGCGGCGATCATCGAATACTCGACGGGAGCGACTTTGAATTTCTTGCCGGTTTCGATGGCATCCGCGCGGAACCATTGGCCCTGCGGACTCAGGTAAAACAGCGTTTTGATCGGGAAATCGAAGCTGGAGAGATAGGTGTCCGCCTCGCCGGTGGCCTCGATTTTTCCGCGCGATGGAATCACGGCGGTGAGCACGTGGCCGTGTTCGGAGCGGCTCTGGAACCAATCGCCGGTGGCGAGCAGTTTGTTATCCTGCGGCTGGAGATTGAAGGTGCCGCGATAGCTGTTTCCGGAGGTATAGCGGGCCCAGCGGCTGGGTTCGATCGGGACGGGATTGAACGCGCAGGCGGGATCGAGCGTGAAACGCGAACTGGTGAGCACGCCGGTGCGGACGAATTGTTCCTGATGGAGAAACGCGGCGTTCTGGCCGTTGTCCGGGCGGACTTCCATGAGCACGCGGCGGATGCCGTTTCCGCCGAATCCGTCCTGCACGATGATGAGGACGATCATCAGCAAACTCGCGCCTAACGAAATGATCGGCGTGGTGATGAAGAGGCGGTGGCGCTGTCCGGATTTCGCGAAGACGAAGAGATTGACCGGTCCGACGAGGATGCCGAAAATGATCAGCACGCCGATGAAGAGCGCGTAGTTGAACGATTGTGAGCCGAATTTATCCTGAAGCGGCCAGCCGTTTTCGTAGTCTTCGCGCAAGGAAACCTGGCGTGGCGGAAAACCGGTGCCGGTGACAAGATCCAGAGTGGCGGCGGGATCCAGTTTCAGATCTTTCCCGATCGGCTGGAGGGTGATGGAGCCGTAGCTGCTGTCTTCCGGTAAATTCAGAGACGCGCGGGTGGCGGAGTGGGTCGAGTAAATGACGAGCTGCCCGCCGAGGCGGACCCACGAGAGGATCGCATTCCGGCAGCCGGGCGGCGTGGCGGACCAATCGGAATCGGTCATCAGCAGGCTGTCGTAGCCGGAAAAAGCGAGCCAGTCGTTCGGCAAGGTGCCGGGATCGAATTTCGCGGCGAAATCGCCGCTGCTGCGGTAGCCGCTGGTGAATTTCGAGGCGGCGGCGCTGTCGAGGATCGAGCCGTTCGGCGTGTAGAGTTTTTCGCTGAGCAGAACGCTGGGTTGCGTTGGATCCAGATCGGCGGTGACGGTGTATTCCGCCGTGCCGAAGGTGCCGCCCATCCGCACGGTGACGTTGGTATTTCCGCCGTAGTTGCGGGTCGGCGGGCCGAGAGGGACGAGGATGTCGCGGGTGACGATTTTTCCCGCCGGAGCCTCAAACGCGTAGCCGGAACTGCTGGAGGTGTTTCCGCCGAAGTTCGCGCCGGTTTCGCAGTTCAGCGTGACGCGGCCGGCGAATTTTTCCTGATTGGAAATCGTGACGCGCAGCGGGAAAAATCCGCCGGGCGATGGTTTGGTAAACAGGGCGGTCACCTCGACGTGGGTGTCGTTGACCGGGTTGAAATTTTCGCGGATGAGCGTGTCTTGGGCGGCGACGGGCAGCAGCAGCGCGAGGGAAAGCAGAAGGGAGCGCATCAGATGAAATCAGGCTGGAGTGAGCGTTTTCGGCAGCGGTTGGCCTTGGAAGGGGATTTCTTCGAGAAGATTCCGGATGAGATCGTTGGTGGACAGGCCTTCGACGCGGGCTTGGTAATCGAGCACGATGCGGTGGCGGAGCACGGCGGGGGCGATGGCTTTCACGTCTTCAAAGCTGGCATTCGGGCGGCCGTGCAAAAGCGCGCGGGCTTTGGCTCCGGAGGCGAGCGCGAGCGCGGCGCGCGGGCTGGCACCGTAGCGGATGCCATGGGCGGATTTCGATTGGCCGGGGTGGGTGGCATCGACGAGGCGGGCGATGTAGTTTGCGACGACATCGGGCAGGAAAATCCGGCGCACGAGTTCCAGCAGCGAGCCGAAGGTTTCCGCGCTCAAGAGGGATTCGACGCGCGGTTCGGTGCCGAGTTCGCGGTTGGAAACGATGCGTTGCAGGGTGGCGACGTCGTTGCGGGTGACTTCGAGTTTGAAAAGGAAGCGGTCGAGCTGGGCTTCAGGCAGCGGGTAGGTGCCTTCGAGTTCGATCGGGTTTTGGGTGGCGAGCACGAAAAACGGCTGGGGCAGCGGATGCGTCTGGCCGAGCACGGTGACGCGGCGTTCCTGCATGGCTTCGAGCAGGGCGGATTGGGTTTTCGGCGAGGCGCGGTTGATTTCGTCGGCGAGGACGATGTTGGTGAAAAGCGGGCCGGGTTGGAAAACGAAGGCGCGGCGGCCATCGACTTCCTGCAAGACCGGGTTTCCGGTGATGTCGCCGGGGAGAAGGTCCGGGGTGAACTGGACGCGCTTCGTATCGAGCTGGAGCAGCTTCGAAAGGCCTTTGACGAGTTCGGTTTTTCCCAAGCCGGGCAAGCCTTCCAGCAGGATATGTCCCCGGGCGAGCACGCCGATGAGCACTTGCTCGATGAGGGTTTCCTGGCCGAAAAGAACTTCGTTCAAGCTGCGGGTGAGCGAACCGAGATGGCTGGCGGCTTCGGTGACTTCCTGTTCAGTAGCGTTTTCCATGGGCTTGGGAAGACGCTAGCAGGAGATTTGGCGGAGGGAATGAAGAAGTGGGGGAGTCAACAGTCAGCGGTCATCCGTGAAGAGCAAGCAGTATGGGAGTCTTTCCCGTTGACCGATGACCGTTGACCAATGACTGCTGATCATCTTGGATAACCGCACCATGGCCATCTCCCCAACTGATTACGAAAAACTCGGTCAATTTTACCTCGGCCGGCACTACGATGCCGCGGAGAAAAAGGTGGAAGACGAGCTGGTGCTTTACGATTCCAAGGATCTGGTGACGCACGGTGTGGTGCTGGGGATGACGGGATCGGGGAAAACCGGGCTTTGCATGGCGCTGCTGGAAGAGGCCGCGATGGATAATATTCCGGCGATCGTGATCGATCCGAAGGGAGATATCGCCAACCTGCTGCTGCTTTTTCCCGAGCTGGATGCAGCGAGTTTCCGGCCATGGATCAATGAAGACGATGCGGCGAAAAAGGGGATTTCCCCGGATGATTTCGCGGCGAAAACCGCGGAGAAATGGAAGTCAGGACTGGCGGATTGGGGGCAGACGCCGGAACGCATCGCGCAATTGCGGGAAAAGGTGGACATCACGATCTTCACGCCCGGCAGTAAATCCGGCATCCCGGTTTCCGTTTTGAGTTCACTCGGCGCGCCTCCGCCGGAAATCGTGGAAGACAGCGAGCTGCTGAGCGAGAGGGTGGAAAGCACGGTCGCATCGCTGCTTTCGCTGGTCGGGGTGGACGTGGATCCGGTGCAAAGTCCCGAAGCGACGTTGCTCGGCACGATTTTCCAAAAAGCGTGGACCGACGGCACGGATCTCACTCTGGAAACCTTGATCCGCCACATTCAAAAGCCCGCGTTCGACAAGATCGGCGTGCTCGATCTTGATTCGTTCCTGCCGGAAAAATCGCGGTTGGCGCTGGCGCTGAAGTTCAACAACCTGCTGGCATCCCCAGGATTCGCCGCGTGGCTGGATGGGCCGCCGCTGGATGTGAATCAAATACTTCATACCTCTACCGGGAAACCGCGCGTTTCGATCTTCTCCATCGCGCATCTCAGTGACAGCGAGCGGATGTTTTTCGTCAGCCTTTTGCTCAATCAAACCCTTGGCTGGATGCGCACGCAGAAAGGCACCACTTCGCTGCGCGCGTTGCTCTACATGGATGAGATTTTCGGCTATCTGCCGCCGACCGCGAATCCTCCGAGCAAGAAGCCGATGATGACCTTGTTGAAACAGGCCCGCGCCTTTGGTCTCGGCTGCCTGCTGGCCACGCAGAACCCGGTGGATCTCGATTACAAGGCGCTCTCGAACATCGGCACTTGGTTTCTCGGCCGCTTGCAAACCGAGCGAGATAAGATGCGCGTGCTGGACGGGCTGGAAGGCGCGGCGGCTTCACAAAACGCGAAGTTCGACCGAGCCTCGATGGATAAGCTGATTTCCGGTCTCGGCGAGCGGGTTTTCCTGATGAACAACGTCCACGAAAACGGTCCGGTGCTTTTCCAGGTGCGCTGGGTGATGAGCTATCTCACCGGGCCTTTGACGCGGACGCAGATCAAGAGCTTGATGGACCCGAAGCGCCCGGAGTTCTCATCTGCGAATGCGGGGAAAACCGCGGCGCCGGCCAATCCGATGGCGATGCCGGGATCCGCTCCAGCCGCGGAAAAATCCGCGCGTCCGCTTGTCGGAGCGGGTGTGAAAGAACTGTTCGTGCCGGTCGCCGGTTCCCCGGAAGACGCGATCTATCAGCCGTATCTTCTGCGGGCGGGTGAGGCCCATTTTTTCTCGGCGAAATGCGGAGTGGACGGGAATCAATCCGTGCGCTTGGTGAACGCGGTTTTGCCGGAAAGCATCGATTGGAACACGCAGGTGCCGCCGCCGTTGAAAGTCGAGGAACTGGGCGGCGAGCCGACCGCTGGCGCGGGTTTCGGCGGTTTGCCGGGATTCGCGATGAATGCGGCGAATTACAAACAGGTGGAGAAAGATTTCGCCGACTGGATGTATCGCAATCAACGCGCCGATTTGCTCTCGTGCCCGGCTTTGAAGCAGTGGTCGAAGCTGGGGGAGTCCGAAGCCGATTTCCGCGCGCGCCTGACGCTGGAAGCCCGTGAGGCGCGGGATGCCGCCGTTGCGAAATTGCGAGATGCGGCGGACAAGAAAATCGCGTCGATCCAGAGCAAACTCCAGACCGCGCAAAGCCAGCTCGCGAAGGAAAAAGCGGAGTCCACCTCCGCCATGATGCAGGCGGGAGTTTCCGTGCTCGGCGGAATCCTCGGCGCGGTTCTCGGAAAGAAAACCAGCCTCGGCTCGCTCGTAAAAGGTGTTTCGATCAGCAAGGCGGGCAGCGCCTACAAGCAGCATCAGGACGTGGGGAACGCCGAAGGCAAACTCGAAGGTCTGCAAGGCCAGATCGAACAAATCCAGAAAGACCTGCAAACGCAGATGGATCAGATTTCCACCAGCTACGATCCCGCGAATCTCACCTTGGAAACCGAATCCCTGCGCCCGGCGAAAACGGACGTGAAGGTGACTGCCATCGCCCTGCTGTGGATTCCCTTTGATGCCCGAGGAAATCGCGCGGGGTGAGGGGAACGGGCAAGAGTCCATTCACGGAGCGGTGAATCTTGAATTCAGCCATTCCAGGATATCAAAGCAGGACAAGAATGTCCCGCCTCCTTGTTTCGCGGGATGCGGAAACCATCGGGAACAAGAATCCTCTTGCTCTCGGCGGCGGGAATCTGCAACTTGCCGCGCACCAAGGCGGCTTGGCGGAATTGGTAGACGCGCTCGACTCAAAATCGAGTTCTTACGAGTGTGGGTTCGAGTCCCACAGCCGCTACTTTCTTTCTTCTTTGCGACGGCCGGATTTTCCCCGAGATTTTCCCGAAACACGTAGCAATGGCATCACCTCGCATCATCGGCATCATCGCAGGCAGCGGTGTCTATCCTGAGACGTTCATTGCGGCCGCGCGCCGCCAATCGCCTGGCATCCGGCTGGTGGCGGTGGCTTTCGATGGGGAAACGAAACCCGAACTCGCGGGAAAGGTGGACGCCATCGAGTGGGTGCGCGTCGGCCAGCTGAGCAAGCTGATCAAGTTTTTCAAACGCGAAGGCGCGGATGAAGCGGTGATGATGGGGCAGATTTCGCCGAAAAATCTGTTCAATTTACGCCCGGATTTGCGGATTCTCATGATGCTCGCGCGGGTGAAAGAACGCAATGCGGAGACGCTTTTCGGCGCGATCGGCGATGAACTGGCGAAGGACGGCATCACGCTGCTTCCGGCCACCACGTTTCTGGAAGATCACCTGCCGGAGCCGGGGCCGGTGTTCGGGCCGAAGTTCAAGAAACGCCAGCTCGAAGACGCGGCGTTCGGTTTCAGAATCGCGAAACACAGCAGTGCGATGGACATCGGCCAGAGCGTGGTGATCCGCCATGGCACCGTGCTGGCGGTGGAGGCCTTCGAAGGCACGAACGCGTGCATCCGCCGCGGGGGTGAACTCGGACGCGGCAAGGAGACGATGCTGGTGAAGGTTTCGAAAAACAACCAGGACTTCCGTTTCGATGTGCCGGTCGTCGGGCCTCATACGATCGAGACCTGCGCGGAAGCGGGCGTGGGCAACATCGCGATCGAAGCTCGGCGGACGCTGCTGCTGGAGCGGGATAAAGTGCGGGAGCTGTGCGAAAAGCTCGGCATCGGCCTGCACGCGGTGGAGTGATGCTTTTCTCCGAAACAAATTCTTGCCTAATCAGGAGAGTGGGCGATGGAAGAGGCGAATCGTTTTTCCTTTCCGCGCCATGATCCTCGATGCCGTTTGCAAGCTGACCTATCAGAGTTCCGGAGATGTGCCGGTGATTTTCATGCTGCGTCCCCGCAGCGGCTGGGCGCAGTGGATCATGCGGGAGGATTTCCATCTTTATCCGCAAGTCGCGGCGGTGGAGTTTACCGATGTCTATGGCAATCTGTGCCAAAGGCTTATGATGCCGGAAGGCGAATTCCACGTGTTGGTGCAAGTCCGCGCCAATGTACCGGATACGGTGGATGTGGATTTGCACGCGCCGATTATCCCGGTGGAACAGCTTCCGGCGGATGCGTTTCATTTCCTGTTACCGAGCCGCTATTGCCAATCGGATTTGCTCGGCGGCTTGGCGGGGGAAATCGTCGGGGACTCGCCGCGAACCTACGAGCAGGTGGAAAAAATCCGGTCGTGGATCCATGGAAACATCCGCTACGGGTATTCGACGAGCAACAGCTCGACTTCGGCGACGGACACCGTGGAATCACGGGTCGGCGTTTGCCGGGATTTCGCGCATCTGGGAATAGCACTGTGCCGTTCGTTGACGATTCCCGCGCGGATGGTTGTCGGGTTTTTGCACGGTCTGGACCCGATGGATCTGCATGCGTGGTTCGAAGCTTTTATCGGCGGCAGATGGTATACGTTTGACGCGACGCAGAGTGAACCGAGGGGAAACCGCATTGTCATCGCCTATGGCCGCGATGCCTCGGATGTCGCGCTCGCGACGATCTTCGGGCCGTTTTCACTCACGGAAATGAGCGTCACCGTCGTGCCGACGGATTTTTACAAGTAATGGAGCGCCGGTGTCCTCACCGGCTTGGTTTCGAAAAGATAGAGCCGGTGTGAACCCCGGCTCTCCATCAAGTCCCCGGCAGATTCAGCTTGGCGAGTTCGGTTTCGATGATGCGGTCGCATTCTTCGATCTGGCGCTGGCGGCGGATGCGGGCTTCCTCGGCGAGTTGTTCGAGAGTGTCGATGTCGTAAAGATAAACTTCCTCGATTTCACCGACGGCGGGGTCGATGTCGCGGGGGACGGCGATGTCGATGAAAAACAGCGGACGGTATTTCCGGGCGCGGCGGGCTTTTTCGACATCGGTGCGGTGGATGATGGCGTGTGGAGCGCCGGTCGATGAAATCACGACGTCCACTTTTTCGAGAATATGCTGCCATTCGTCGAATTTCACGGCCTGGCCGTTCATTTCCCGGGCGAGCTCCACGGCGCGGTCATACGAACGGTTTGTCACGAAAATCGATTTCGCACCGCGTGAAACCAGCGCTTGGGCGGTGAGTCGGCTCATTTCTCCGGCACCGAGCACCATGACTTCGCTGTTCTTGAGATGGCCGAAAATTTTCTCCGCGAGATCGACGGCGACATTGCCGATGGAAGTGGAGCCTTCCTGGATGGCGGTTTCGGTGCGGACTTTTTTGCCGACGCCGAAGGCTCTTTGGAAAAGACGGTTGAGCACGCCGCGGGTGGCACCGGAATCGAGCGCGGCCTGGTAAGCCTGTTTCACCTGGCCGAAAATCTCGGTTTCTCCGAGCACCATGGAGTCCAGACCGCTGACGACACGGCAGAGATGGCGGGCGGCATCGCCTTTTTGCATGCGGTAGAAATGGGCGGCGAGGTTTTCCCCGGTCGGCGCTTTTTCCGAAAGGAGGTGTTCAAGGCGCTGGAATGCCTGATGAGCATCTTCGGCGGCGAGGTAGAATTCGGTGCGGTTGCAGGTGGAAACGACCACCGCTTCATCGGCGGCGATGTGCCGGACCAGCTCCGAAGCGGCTTCGCCGAGTTTCGGCGTTCCCACGGCGAAACGCTCCCGCACCTCGACAGGTGCGGTCCGGTGATTCAGTCCCAAACACAGAAGCTCCATCAGACGAATGCGAACACCACCAGGGAGAGGACGAACAACGTGACCGCCGAGAGCGAGAGCCTGCGGCCCGTCAATCCCCGCACCTTCTTGATTCCCATGAGAGCCCCGTAGCCCAGCCACACGGCGATGGCGGCGATGAAATGTTTCGCCGCTTCCGGTTTCTGCGGCATGAGCAGCCCGGCGACGATGCCGATGGTGAGCAGGCTGAGGCCGAGCCAGAGCAGGCGTTCGAGGGAAATGAGCAGCTCGCGCACCGGTGGAAGATTCCGGAACAGCCCGCTTTCGAGGTGGTGCGCTTTCAGTTGTTTGTCGAGAACGAGGAACATCACCCCCGCGACGGCGGCGAGAGCCAGCGCTCCGTAGGCGAGTACGGAAGTGGCGGAGTGGGTTTCCCCCCAGGCGTTGCTGACCAGAACTTTTTCCGGCCGGGCGTGGAGTACGCCGGGGATCAGCGCGATGGACTGGAAAATCACGACCAGCGGAGCGGAAAAAACCCCGAGCAGGGAAATGCGGTAGGGCGGGCCGATGAGCAGGTAAAACAGCGTCAGCGACCACGCGAGGTAAGCGAGGATCTCCCCGAGATCGCGCAGCGGGCAGGCGGCGCGGGCTTCGCCACGCAACATCAGAAAGCCGATTTGGCACAGAAAAGCCCCGGCCATCCACGCGATGGTCCACTTGCTGCGGGCTCCGTGATGGACCGAGCGCATGCCCGTGGCCCCGCCCACGGCGGCGAGCAGGGTGGCGGCGATCAAAAACCAGCGGTCCATGCCCCCTCCATGCCGTCCCGGAGGGACTCGTGCAAGAAGTTCTTCATGGACCGCTGACGTTCACGTCGGCTCTCCACCCCGCATTGTTTTAAACTTTTTGACTCGGGCAAACTTCTGGCTAGGTTATTAAACCCTCTCTTTCCTGATGGAGGGGATGAACCACCAACCATGCTATGAAAACAAAACTCTGGATTGCCGCGGTAGCGCTCCCTCTGTGCTTTGCCGCTTGTCAAAAAACCGAAACGGTTTCCGAAAAAATGAACTCCGGTGCGGATAAAGTCACCGAGGGGATCAAGGAAATGGCCGATGCCGCCGGAGCCAAGGCGAATGAAGCTGCCGCCGAGGCAAAACTTGCCGCCGAGCGGGCCGCCGCCGATGCGAAGGCTGCTGCGGAAAAAGCCGCTGCCGAGACCAAAGCCGCGGCTGAAAAGGCTGCCGCTGATGCGCAAGCCGCTTCCGAGCGTGCGACCGATGCGGTGAAGGACGCCGCCTCCGAGGCCAAGGATCAGGCGACAGATGCCGCCCAAGCAGCGGGTGAAGCGACGAAAGACGCCGTGGATGCCGCGAAAGAAAAACTGGAGGACGCCAAGGACAAGGTGCAGGAAAAACTGGAGGATAACCCCCAATGACCTTGCTGCGGTGAGCCTGCCGCGTTTTTGAAAATTTCATGAAAGAACCCGCCCCGGCCGATCGTAGCCGGGGTGGGTTTTTCTTTTCTATCAGCCTGATTTTTTCCCCTGACGTTTTATGGATCACTTCGACCTTATTCTGACTCTGACCGGCGGCCTCGGTGTCGCGTTGCTTTTGGGTTATCTTTCCCACCGGATCGGCCTTTCGCCGATTGTGGGTTATCTGCTGGCGGGGATCGTGGTGAGCCCGAACACGCCGGGATTCGTGGCGCACAAGGAATTGGCGAACGAACTCGCGCACATCGGCGTGGTGTTGCTGATGTTCGGCGTGGGTCTGCATTTCCATTTCAAGGAATTGCTGGCGGTGAAACGGATCGCGATTCCGGGTGCGATCGTGCAGAGTTTGGCGGCCACGCTGTTGAGCATGGTGCTGATGCGGTTTTTCGGTTGGAGCTGGACGCAGGGCGCGGTGTTCGGCCTGGCGATCGCGGTGGCCAGTACGGTGGTGCTGACGCGTATTCTGGTGGATAACCACGCGCTGCATTCGCCGATCGGGCATATCGCGATCGGCTGGCTGGTGGTGGAGGATATTTTCACGGTGTTCCTGCTGGTGATGATTCCGGCGATTTTCGGCGAAGGAATGGAAAATTTCAGTGTCGGCGCGGTGACGATGGCGCTGGTGTGGACGGCGGTGAAAATCGTGGCGCTGGCGGCATTTACGTTCGTGATCGGCGGCTGGGCGATTCCGCGGTTGCTGACGTTGATTTCCCATACCGGATCTCGCGAATTGTTCACGCTGGGAATTCTGGTGATTGCGCTCGGCATTGCCGTGGGCGCGGCGAAGTTGTTCGGAGTTTCGATGGAACTCGGCGCGTTCCTCGCGGGCATGGTCGTGGGACGCTCGAATTTCAGCACGCGGGCGGCGACGGATGCGTTGCCGATGAAAGACGCTTTTGCGGTGCTGTTCTTCGTTTCCGTGGGCATGTTGTTTGATTTCAAGAGCTTGCTGGAAACGCCGTGGTTGGTTTTGACGACGGTCGGTATCGTGGTGGTGGGCAAGCCGCTGGCAGCGTTCGTGATCACCGTGCTTCTGCGTTATCCGCTGCGCACGGCGATGGCGGTGGGCGCGGTGCTGGCGCAGATCGGCGAGTTTTCCTTCATCGTCGGAACGATGGCGCGGCAGTATGATTTGATCGATGGCAAGGCGTTCAACGTGCTGGTCGCGACGGCGATCATTTCCATCACGCTGGCTCCGATTTTCTATCGATTGGTGGAACCGGTGGAGCGCTATGTGGCGAAGCATCCGCGTTTGTGGAAAACGCTCAATCGCAGCGGCAGCGAAAACACGGTTAGGGAAGCGTCTCCGGACGAGCGCCGGGCGATTGTCATCGGTTATGGCCCGGTGGGCCGCATGATGTGCCGCTTGCTGAAGGATAACGAGTTTTCTCCGGTGGTCGTGGAAATGAACGTGGACACGGTGGAACAGCTCAAGTCCGAGGGGGAGATCGCGTTTTATGGTGACGCGACGCATGAAGCGACGCTGCGTGAGGCGGGTACGGCGACGGCGGATATTTTCATCCTCAGCGCTTCGAGCGTGAGTTCAGGGCGGGAGATCATCCAACTGGCGAAGAAGCTCAATCCGGCGATCCGGGTGGTGGCTCGCACGGCTTACTTGCGTGAAGCGGATTCTCTCTTATCTTCCGGGGCTGATGCGGTGATGTCCGGTGAAGGAGAAGTCGCGCTTTCCATGGCGGAAGCCGTTCTGGAAAGCTTCGGTGCCACGCGTGAACAGATCGACCGCGAACGCGAGCGCGTGCGTACGGAGCTGTTTCCGTGCGTGAAGTCGGCATGATCTTTTTCCCTCATGAATATCATCCTGCTCGAATGCCTGTTTATCCTGTTGCTGCTGTTGGCGAACGGGGTGTTCGCGATGACGGAAATCGCGATCGTTTCCTCACGGCGCGGGTTGTTGAAATCCATGGCGGAGAGCGGAAACCAAGGAGCGGTAAAGGCATTGGAGCTGGCGGACGAGCCGAACCGTTTCCTCTCGACGGTGCAGATCGGCATCACGCTGGTCGGCATCATCGCGGGTGCGTTCGGTGGCGCGAATCTCGCGGATCGCTTGGCGGGTGTGATTGAAGTGGTGCCGTGGATCAAGCCCATCGCGCCGCAACTTGCCTTCGTGCTAGTGATCGGGGTGCTGACGTATTTTTCCCTGATCGTCGGCGAGCTGGTGCCGAAGCGGTTGGCGATGCGGTTTCCGGAAACGGTTGCCTGCGCGATGTCGCGGCCGATGGCGGCTTTGGCGCGGTTTGCGGGACCGGCGGTTTCGTTGTTAGCACGTTCGACGGGTGTGTTATTGAAACTGGCCGGCGTGAAGGATGCGTCGGGAAACAAGATGTCGCGTGAGGAATTCACGGTGCTGGTGCGCGAGGGCATGGTTTCCGGAAGCACGGACCAGGCGGAAACGCGGATGATGGAAGGAGTTTTCGGATTCGAGAATCTCGATGTTTACGACATCATGATTCCGCGTCCGAAGATGGTGTGGCTGGATCAGGACATGCCGCATGATCAGTGCTGGCATACGATTGTGCGCAGCACGCAAACGCATTTCCCGGTTTTCAAAGGGCAGCGCGATCACTTGGTGGGCGTGGTTTCGTTGAAAGATTGCTACGCGCAACTCGCGGCGGGCGAGCAGGTGCATTTCCGGAATCTAATGCAGAAGCCGTTGCTGGTGCCGGAGATTCAAAAAGCCAGCGTGCTGCTGGAGTCCTTCCGTGCGACGGGGCATCATGTGGCGTTTGTGATCAATGAATTCGGCGGCGTGATCGGCATGGTGACGCTGATGGATTTGATGGAATCGATCATCGGTGATGTGCCGTCGAAAGAAGAGCGTTTGATCCATGTGATCCAGCAGCGCGAAGACAGCTCGTGGCTGGTGGACGGGCTTTTCGAAATCGAGAAACTCGGGCTTTATCTGGAGGGATTCGTGCCGTGCGCCGGTGCGGGCAGCGAATACCAGACGCTGGCGGGTTTGTTTTCCCAACGCCTCGCGCGGGTTCCGCTGGAGCGGGATATTTTGGAAGAGAGCGGCTGGCGGTTCGAGATTCTCGATATGGACGGCATCCGGGTGGACAAGGTGCTGGCTACGAGGATTTGAAGTGTGTCCTGCTCGCGGGAGTTTCTTTTCCGTTTCCTGATCCACGATTTGAGATAAGTTGAGGGGTATGAAACTCATCAGATTCGGAGAAGCGGGCCGGGAAGAACCGGGGATTTTGCTGGAAGATGGCCGGCGGGTGGATGCCAGCGGCGAGTTTTCGGATTACGACGAAGGATTTTTCGCGATGGGCGGGCTGGAATCGCTGGCGGAATGGGTGGCGGACGGTTGTCCGGGAGGCATGGAAGTCGATCCGTTGGCGCGTTTGGGGCCGCCGATTACCCGGCCATCGAAGATCGTTTGCGTGGGAAAAAATTATCTCGAACATGCCAAAGAGATCGGGGAAGGGATACCGACCGAGCCGACGCTTTTCATGAAGGCGACCACTGCCTGGAGTGGTCCGACGGATGAGGTGATCATTCCGCGAGGTTCGACGAAACTGGATTATGAAGTGGAACTGGCGGTGATCATCGGCCGCACGGCGACCTATGTGGAGGAGGTGGATGCGCTGGATTACGTCGCGGGCTATTCGACGTTCTGCGATTACTCCGAGCGGTCGTTTCAGAAAGACATGGGCGGCCAGTGGACGAAGGGAAAAAGCGCGGACAGTTTCGCGCCGATCGGTCCCTGGCTGGTGACTGCGGATGAGGTGAAGGACGTGCAGAAACTGCGGCTTTGGTCCAAAGTGAACGGAGAGCTGCGCCAGAACAGCTGGACTGGCGACATGCTGGTGGGAGTGCGGCAGTTGGTCCGCTACATCAGCCGTTTCATGACGCTTTTGCCCGGAGATGTGATTGCGACCGGCACTCCGGCGGGGGTGGCGATGGGCATGAACCCGCCGAGATTCCTGCAAGCCGGTGATTTTGTGGAATGTGGAGTGGAAGGTTTGGGGGAATTAGCGCAAAGAGTGGTGGCGCTTCCTTAAACCGCGTTCAAATTCAATTTTCACCGCCAAGGCTCCAAGAACGCCAAGGTTTTTGAGAATGATGGATTGGAGGTAGCACGCCTGAAAACAGAACTGTACCCGCACGTGAAAATTCAGCTTTTTTCCATTTCCTTGGCGCTCTTTGCGTCTTGGGGGTTATTCCTTTCACGCGTTCCAAAGTTCTGAATCCCGATGAGACGCAAACTCTCCATCCTGTCCTGGCCGAAACCGCCGGGCGGACCGCATCGCTCGATCTGTCATTTCTGTGACACGGTCCACGAAGCCGCGCCTATTCCGGAGGGAACGGCGGCGCGTTGCAAACGGTGTGACGCCGTGCTTTTTCAAAACCGTCCCGCTTCTTTGCGCCGGGCGACGGCGTTTTCCGCGACGGCGCTGGTTTTGCTGATTCTGGTACACTTTTTCCCGTTCCTGACGATGGATGCGGCGGGCATGCGGCGGACGCTGAATTTAACGAGCGCTTCTCTCGCGCTGATCAATCAAGGAAGTTACCTCGTCGGTTTCGGCGTCGGTTTGTTCACCGTCGTGCTGCCGACTTTGATGGCGAGCGGATTGATCGTGGTGTGCGGGCCGTTGATGTTCGGGCGGATCGTTCCGGGAGCGGATTCGGTGGCGAAATGGCTGAGCCGGATCGAGCCGTGGAACATGATCGAGGTGTTTGTCCTGGCGGTGCTCGTCAGTTTGCTGAAAATCGGCAAGGTGGCGGACGTGCATTTCGGCATCGGTTTTTACATCTTCTGCCTGCTGATGATTTGCATGGCGGCGGCGGTTGCGGGGATTGATCGCGATGAACTTTGGGATCGCCTGGAGGTGGCGCGGGGCAAACCATGAAAACGATTCTTTCGAAATGCCCGGAGCTTCCGCGCGGGATCGATCAGGATCTGGCGGGCTGCCACACCTGCGGGAAAGTCTCCCCGGTGGCCTGGAAACGCTGCCCGCGCTGCGGTTCGCATCTGCACATCCGGAAGCCGGACAGCGTCCGCCGCACGCTTTCGCTGCTCATTTCCGCTACGATTTTTTACCTGCCTGCAAACATCCTGCCGATCATGACGATCACGGAAGTGGGCGTGGTGAATAAAACGACGATCATCGAGGGCATGATCACGTTCTGGAAATCCGGCGCGTATCCCATCGCGCTGGTGATTTTCACGGCATCCATCCTGATCCCGTTTCTGAAAATCGTCGCCCTCTGCTGGCTGTGCGCTTCAGCGACCGGAAAACTGCATCCTTCGCCGAAGGCCCTCGGGCGGATTTATCTGATCACCGAGTTGATGGGGAGGTGGTCGATGGTTGATATTTTCGTGGTTGGCATTTTAATAGCCCTCGCCCAACTGGGAAATTACATGGCGATCACCATCGGCCCCGGAGCATTTGCTTTCGCGATGGTGGTGGTTCTCACCATGTTTTCCGCCATGAGCTTCGATCCCCGCCTGCTGTGGGATCGCTTGATAGCCGAGCATCCCGAATCTTCACCCAAACCTTCCGATCTTGAGCGAACAGACACCCTCACCTGATGCTGATCCACCGCCAGCGGCGGCGATTCCCGAATACCGGCCGTCCCAGCGCTGGAATATCGTGTGGGTCGTGCCAATCCTCGCCGTGCTGCTCGGCGGGTGGCTGATTTATCAGAATTTCAAAGCGAAAGGCCCGGTCGCGGTGATCCGGTTCGATACCGCGGAAGGCATCGATGCCGGAAAAACCGAGATCCGCTGCCGCTCGGTGCGAGTCGGGGTGGTGAAGCACGTCGAACTCAGCGAAGATCTGCAATCCGTACAGGTTTCCGCCGAGCTGGAGCCGGATACGGAAAAACTTTTGCGCAAGGGCTCACGTTTCTGGGTCGTGCGCCCGCGTGTTTCCGCGACCGATATTTCCGGTCTTAGCACCTTGATCACCGGTGCCTTCATCGAGCTGGATCCCGGCCACGGCGAAGAAGTGCAGCTTGAATACATCGGTCTGGAAACCCCGCCCGCGACGAACTGGAGCATTCCCGGCCGCCGTCTGGTGCTGGAAACGGAAACGGCGGGCATCCTCACTCCGGGTTCGCCGGTTTATTACCGGGGCTTTGAAGTGGGCCGGATTGAAAGCCGCCGCCTCGCGCCGGATGGCGGGAAGGTGATCTACGACGCGTTCATCAAAGACGAATACAGCCATTTGGTGAAAACCAATTCCCGTTTCTGGAATAGCAGCGGCATCGACATTTCCGCCGGGGCTGGCGGTTTCAAAGTCCGCACTCCGTCGTTTCAGGCGATGGTAGCCGGGGGGGTGGTGTTCGGTGTGCTCGAAAACGACCAGCCCGGCGAACCGGCCAAGAACGGCACTACCTTCACGCTCTACCGCGACGAAGAGTCCGCCCGGAAATCTTCCTTCCATCCGACGCTGCGTTTTCTTCTTCAGTTCGACCAATCCGTGCGAGGTCTCGAAGCAGGCGCGCCGGTGGAGTTCCGCGGCATCGTCATCGGGCGCGTCGTCGATATTTCCTTCAATTACTACACGGATCGCGATTCGAATGACCGCCGGATTCCGGTCCTCATCGAGATCGACCCTTATCAACTTCGCCGTGAGACGGCGGAAAAGCTTTCGGAAAGTTCCGAGTTCATCGCCAATGCGGTGAAAAACGGATTCCGCGCCGCTTTGAAAACCGGCAGTTTGTTGACTGGCTCGATGTATGTGGATCTCGATTTCTATCCGAATGCCGAACCCGCCCAACTCGGAATCGCCGGAAATCTGCCGACGCTGCCGACGATCTCCTCCGGTTTCTCCCAGCTTGAAGCGAAAATCTCGGCGATCCTCGATAAGGTGCAGGCGCTGCCGCTTGACGAGACGATGCGGAATTTCTCCCTTGCCGCGGAAACTTCACAGGCGACCTTGAAGGAAATCCAACAAACCGCCTCCGCCGCGCGGAAAACGCTTGATGATCCGGAGTTCCGCCAGCTTCCCGGAGATGTGCGCCGCACGCTCGACGAATTGCAGAAATCGGTCAACAGCGTCGGCCCGGAAGGTGCGATCCAGGGCGATTTGCTTCGTTCGCTCGACGAATTGCGCGCCGCGCTGCGCTCGATCAAAGCGATGACGAATTCCATCGACGAAAAACCCAGCTCGCTGCTGTGGGGTAAAGATTCGTCCGGAAATCCGACTCCTAAAGCTCCGAAACGCTAATTCCCATGAAACTCCTTTCCTGCATCAGCCGCCCGCTTCTGCTTGTTTCCGCCTTGCTTCTGAGCGGTTGCGCCTCCGGCTCGAAATCCTACTACATGCTCACTCCGGACGGCCCCGCACCATCAGGTTCCGGTGTGGGAATCGGAGTCGGCCCGGTTTCCCTGGCGGAATACATTGATCGCCCGAATCTGGTGATTCAGGAAGATTCCAACCAACTCGGCGTGGCGGAAGATCATCGCTGGGCGGGGGATTTGGGGGATTCCGTCGCCCGTGTGACCGCCACCAATCTCGGCCGCCGCCTGCGCACCGGCAACGTCCGCATTTACCCGTGGCAGACGGATGGGGAAGTGCGCTACCAGATCACCATCGATGTCCGCCAACTCCATTCCGGTGCCGATGGTTACGCCGTGATCGAGGCCGGTTGGAGAGCCTATGCGCTGCCGGAACGCCGTTTGATCGCTTCGCACACGTTCGTAGACCGCGAACCATTGGGTTCCAGTGGTTATCAACCGCTCGTGGCGGCGGAATCGCGTCTGCTTTCACGGATGGCGGATGATATCGCCAAGCGCCTGAAATAGCTGGAATTGAAAAATATTTGAACTTTTGGTGTCTTTTTTGAAAAAATAAAAGTTTACTATTGCTAATAATTAATCTCCGTGCAATCGTGTCGTCGCAGTGATTGAGTTCCTTGGAACTCGTAACTGCCATTTCCAAGTTTCGGCGAGATTTCGGCTAGCACCTTTTTAAGATCCGGGGGGATTCCCTAAAAAGAGGCCTGATCGAAGCTGAAATTCTTTGGGGGGAATGTGCAAAAAAAGACGTGGATCAGCAATGGTCCGCGTCTTTTTGTTGTGGCGCCGTCGCAGAATTCGCGTTCGACTTCCCGCTCGACTGAGAACAGAAATCCGGCATGGAAACCTCAGGGCGTGAAAGATTGCACATCGTTTTCGGTCCTCCGGCAGCAGGAAAGACCACGGTCGCACGACAGCTGTCAGCTCGGATCGGCGGAATCCTTCTGGACAGCGACGAAGTGACAGAACGCCTCGTGAGGGCAGGGATGCGACTCGCCGGTCTCGATCCGGACGACCGCGATTCTCCCGTCTACAAAACCGCTTATCGCGATGCGGTTTACGAAACGCTTTACGATATCGCGTGCTCGAATCTGCCGCATGTTCCTGTCGTCATTGCCGGTCCTTTTACCCGTGAGGGTGCGGACGCAACCTGGCCGGAACGATTACAAGAACGTTTCGGTGTGACGCCGACGTTTCATTTCGTTTGGTGTCCGCCGGAAAAACGCCGCGAGCGGGTGAAAGCACGCGGCGAATCCCGGGATCTACCGAAACTCGCCGATTGGGAAAACTACATCGCCACCTGCCGCGAAGATCGCCCGGTGTTTCCTCATCGTTTTGTGGAATCGTGAGGGAGCGCCGGTGTTCACACCGGCCCGAAGGGGAAGGGAGAAAAGCCGACGTGAACGTCGGCGTTCCAATTCTCACCTCAGTTTCTCCGGATATTCGCCTTTTTCGATCAGAGCGGCGATGGAGCCGACGACGTGCGGCTTGTCCTGCGGATAAGTGACGCCGAACCACTGGCTGGTCGTTTCCAGTACCTTGCAGTCCGCCTTGCCCGTGCGGATGAGTGTATCGACGACGGTGGGAATGTAGCACTCGGATTTCTCCTTGGTGCCGTTTTCCTTGAGAAACGTGGTGAATTCTTCTTCCAGATGACCGAAGAAATCCGCGCCGAAGGCCCAGAAGTTCATCGAGACCGGAGTGTTTTCATCGACCGGTTTGCGGATGCCGTCCAGGGCGTTGCCGCGGCAAACTCCATCGGCTTCGCGCTCGATGTTCACGTATTCTTCCACATCGGTGAGCAGGCGGTTTTCATCGAGCTGGCAAATGCCCCGATTGACGTCGCCGTGATCGGAAAGGGTGTTTTTCAATGGATAGCCGACCATCGCGTAATGGGATTTTCCGCCATTCCGAGTGGCTTCCGCAAAAAACGCCGCAGCGCGTTTATAGGAATCCGCACCGTAGAAATCGTCCGCATTGATCACCGCGAAAGGCTCGTTCACCAGTTCGCGGGCGGAGCGGATGGCGTGTGCAGTCCCCCACGGCTTCACCCGGCCTTCCGGAACGGAATAGCCTTCGGGCAGATCATCGAGGCGTTGAAATGCGTAATCGACTTGGACGCGATCCGCGAAACGGGCGCCGACGCCTTGTTTGAACGCATCCGCGAAATCCTCGCGAATGATAAAAACCACCCGGCCGAATCCGGCGCGGATCGCATCGAAAACCGAGTAATCCAGAACGGTCTCACCATTCGGCCCCATCGGATCCATTTGCTTGAGGCCACCGTAGCGGCTGCCCATTCCGGCGGCGAGGACGAGAAGTGTCGGTTTCATGCGGATGCGGGGAGAGTATCTTCTGTCTTGTGTCTTCAAGTCTAGTGTCTTCTCCTTCTTTTCATGCAGCGCTTTATCAACAAAGTAGCCGTTGTCACCGGTGGTGGCCGCGGAATCGGACAAGAAATCGCCCGTGCTCTCGCCGCGGAAGGTGCCAAGGTGGCCGTCGTCAGCCGCAGCGAATCGAGCTGTGGCAAGGCCGCTGAGGAAATCAACGCGGATTTCCCCGGTTCCTGTACCGCTTATGCCGTCGATGTCGCCGACCACGCCGCCGTGCAGGATCTGGCGAAAAAAATCACCGACGAACTCGGCGCGGTGAACATCCTCGTGAACAACGCCGGCGTCACCCGCGATACGCTTCTCATGCGTATGAAGGAAGAAGACTGGGACACCGTGCTCGATACGAATCTCAAAGGCGCTTTCAACACCGTGAAAGGCTTCATGCGCACGCTGATGAAAGCGGAAGACCCGCGCATCATCAACATCGCTTCCGTGATCGGCATCATCGGCAACGCAGGCCAGGCAAACTATTCCGCTTCCAAAGCCGGTCTGATCGGTTTCACCAAGGCGGTCGCCCGCGAACTCGCTGGCCGAGCGGTCACTTGCAATGCCGTCGCTCCGGGCTTCATCACCACCGACATGACCGACGAGCTTCCGCAGGCCGTGAAAGACGCCGTCATTGGAAAAATCCCGCTCGCCTCCTTCGGTAACACGAAAGACATCGCGGAAGCCGTCGCTTTCCTCGCCAGCCCGGCAGCCCGCTACATCACCGGCCAAGTGCTGGCGGTGGATGGCGGCATGACCATGTGAAAATGTTGTTGCGGCTGATGATCGCCGCATTTTCCGACTTTCTTCATAGCGGCACGGATCAAGTGCCGCTATTTTTATGAGATGAGACTCATCCAGCTGCGTCACGGCACTGCCGAGGATTTCAATCCCGGCGGTGATTTCCAACGGACGCTCATTGAAAAAGGCCATCAGCAGGCAAAAAATGCCGGGAGGTTTCTGACAGAAAAAGCCCTGCTGCCGGATCTGGTGCTCACCAGCCCGCTCGTCCGCGCGCGGCAAACGGCGGAAGATTTCTGCCAAGCCGCCGGGCTGGATGCCCCGTTGATTCAGGATTGGCTCGCCAGCGGAATGCGGCCTCAGCAAGCCGCGAAAGAACTCACGGCGTTTCAGGAATTCGCCACCGTCATGATTGTCGGCCACGAGCCGGATTTCTCCGAGCTGGTCAGTTGGTTTCTCGGACTGACCAGCGGATCGGTCGAAGTGAAAAAAGGCGCGTTGGTGTGCCTTGAGGTTCGTCCGCCCGCGCAAGTCGGTGTCCTGCGCTGGATCGTCCCGCCAGCTCTGTGTTGAAGGCCGTGACCTTTCAAAGATTCTGAAGATATTTCCGTTTCACCCGGACGAAACGTTCTTGCGATTCCAGCGCGTCGAGACCTGCCAGAAAATACGCGTGCTGCGTTTCGCCGCTGCATTCTTGATCTTCGACCGGCTCCAAAATATAGGTCTCAAGCGTCGCGTTCAGCGGAGCGTTATACACCCCTTCGGATGTCGGTTGTACGAAGTCGCCATCGACAAAAGTCAGCGTCACCTGCGCGGCTGGAGCGGGGTGAAGACCCTCCTGGCTGCCACCTACAAACAAGAATTTCTGCGAATGCATGTGGCAGGTTAGCAAGGACTTGGTGGATATCAAGCGGGAGGAAGTGTCTGGTCTGCTTTCGCTGTATTTGAAGATCACGCATCCAATCTCAACGCTGCTTTCTGGGCGGCGGTTTTGGGTTCGTTTTTGGCGATTTTTCCGGCTTCTTCGGCTTGGGTGAGGCGCATGCCGACGGGCTTGCTGACGCCGAATTCTTCCATCGTGACGCCATACATCACGTCGGCGCGGGCCATGGTGCGCTTGGAGTGGGTGACGATGATGAATTGCGAGTTGTCGATGAAGTGATCGAGCACTTTGACGAAGCGGTTGATGTTGGATTCGTCGAGCGGGGCGTCGAGTTCGTCCAGCACGCAGAAGGGGCTGGGCTTGATCATGTAGATCGAGAACAGCAGGGCGACGGCGGTCATGGAGCGCTCGCCACCGGAGAGAAGCGTGATGGATTGGAGCTTTTTGCCGGGTGGTTTCGCGATGACTTCGATGCCGGATTCGAGCGGGGCGGTTTCATCCAGCAGGGTGAGGTCGGCCTGGCCCTTTTCGCCGAAGAGTTCCTTGAACATCGATTGGAAGTTGATGCGGACCTGGGCGAAGGTTTCGGCGAAGCGGCGCTGGGTTTCCGAGTTGATGCGCTCGATGACTTCGAGAAGCTCGGTTTTCGAGGAAACGAGATCGTCGTGCTGGTTGCGGACGAAGTTGTAGCGTTCTTCGAGTTCCTCGTATTCCTGGATGGCGTCGAGGTTGACGGGGCCCATGGAATCGAGGCGGTGTTTGATGTCGGTGACGATGTTTTCGACGAAATTCCAGTCCGGCTCGCCGGTCATTTCACCGGGTAGCGGGGAGTCGTCTTCGAGGCGGGTGCCGTCGATGACCATGATCGGCGGTTCCTCTTCGTCGGAGGATTCAGGCTGATCCGAAAAATCGGTGTCCACGAAACTCTGGCGTCCGGTGCGCGATTGCATGGCCTTCTGCGAGGCGATGCTGGAGAGCAGGGCGTGGGCGTCCGGCTCGAAGGTGGCGAGGTCCACCTGATAGCGTTCGCGGATGGTGGTGGTGAGGTTTTCGATGCGGAGATCGAGCTTGGTGACGGCGATTTCCTCGCGGCCTTTTTGCTCGTTTACCTTCGCATGGTCGCGGCGCAGGGATGCGAGCGCGGCTTCGGCGGATTCGATGGCTTCCACCAGTGCGGCGCGGCCCGATGCGCGGGATTCGATTTCGTGTTGAAGGTCTTCAACTTCGTTGCGGTGCTGCTCGCATTCTTCGGCGAGACGGGCGTTTTCGGCGATGGCGGCTTCGATGCGTTGGTCGAAGGACTCGATTTCCGTTTCGCGGCGGATGGCGATTTCCCGCAATTCGGAAAGGCGGGCTTCCATTGGTTTCTGCTGCTCTTCGGCGGATTGTTTCGCGCGGCGCTCGACGGCGATTTCCATGCGCAGCTCGTTGAGCGCGGCTTGGAAATCCTGTTCGCGGCGCAGCACGGAATCGACCTCGGATTGCAGGCGGCGGCTTTCTTCATCGAGCGATTCGAGGCGCTCGCGGGCGGAGGCGAGCTCGGATTCCATGTGCTCGCGGCTTTCGGCGACGGCGCGTTCGCGGTTTTCGAGATCGCCGCGTTCGCGATGGATGTTTTCGCGTTTGTTTTCGAAATTTTCCACCTCGCGCGTGGCGAGGCTGAGCTGGCCTTGCAACGTGGAAAGCCCGACTTTCCGGTGCTGCAAACGCTCGCGGGAAACTTCGACGGTTTCGCGAAGTTGTTCTAACTTTTCCTCCAATGCCGTGACATGAGCGCGTGCGGCATCATCGGCGGCGTGGAGTTTTTCGACTTCGGTTTCGAGCGTGCGGAGTTCGCTTTGGCGTTCCAAAACAGAGGTGCTGCCTTCCGCCGCGGAGCCGCCGCGCAGGATGCCTTCGCGGGTGATCAAAACACCGGCGAGCGTGACGAAGGTGACGCGGGGAAGTTCCGCGCGGAGCCGCAATGCGGTGCTGAGATTCGGGACGATGAGAACGTCGGCGAGCAGGTTTTCCATCACGGAGCGCACGCGCGGATCGACGGTGACGCGGTCCAGCGCCCAAGCGGTGGCACCGGATGGAAGCGATTCCATTTGCGATCCGCTGGAGGGTGCGACGAACGATTCCGGAAGCAGCGAGGCGAGGCCGAGTTGCTTTTCGGTGAGGCGGGTAATGATCGCCTCCGCAGAGGCCTGATCCTGCACCAGCACGGTTTGCAAATGATTGCCAAGCACGGTGGCGAGGGCGCGGGCGCAGGTGGGATCGGCTTCGATGAATTGAGAAAGCGGGCCGTGGGTGAGCGGCTGGAATTGATCCGGCTGGCCGAGGCCTTTGAGGACATTCCGGGTGCCTTTTTCCAAACCTTCCCCGCTGGCGACGAGTTGGCGGACGGCATCGAGACGCGCGGCTCGCTGGGCGAGTTGTTTGTGGGAGTCGGTGGACGCGGTGCGCGCGGCATCGAGATCGCCACGGGTGTTCTGGTATTGGCGTTCTGCGGCGTGGAAATTTTCTTCGAGCTGCTGGAGTTGCGAGCCGGTGGCTTCGACTTCTTGGGCGATGCGGATTTGTTCGGCGCGGAATTCTTCGAGTTCCAACGAAAGCCGCTGCTCTTCATCGGCGAGCTGGCGGGCGCGCTCGCGGTTGGTTTCGAGTTGGGAATGGGCGCTTTCAATTTTCGCCTGCAGCGTGGCGATGATCGTCTGCGAGCGGTTCGCTTCGCTGCGGGTTTCGCGGAGGTTGTTTTCGAGAACCTGGCGTTCTTCGCGCGTGCCGAGGTTGCGAGATTCTTCTTTGGCGAGCTGGATTTCCCGCTCGGCGATGCGGCGGCTGAGTTGGTCGAGCGCTTCGTTCGCGGCGATGAAATCGAACTCCTGGCGCTGGAGTTTTTCGCGGGTGTCCGCGATGTCCTCATGGTTCTGGCGGATGCGGGATTCGAGTTCCGCTTTGCGCTCATCGTTGAAGGCGGCGCGGCTGGTCGCGGAGGTGAGCGCGTTTTGGTGGCTGTTCAGGCGCTGGCGTAGCTCGGTGAGTTCGTTTTCGAAAATCCGGGCTTCGGCGCGTGCGTCGGAAACGGCTTCTTCCTTCGCGGGAAGCTGGCGTTCGAGCTCGGTATCGCGCACTTCGAGGCTGCGGATGGAAGTGCGGAGTTCATCGCGCTCGGCGGTGAGTTCGACGAAGCGCTTGTGGCCGAGGTGCGTATCGAGAATGCGGGTGTCGGCGGCGAGCGCCTGATAGCGGCGGGCCTTGGCGACCTGGCGCTTCAGGGAATTCATCCGGCGTTCCTGTTCGGCGAGCACGTCGGAAACACGGAGCAGGTTCGCTTCGGTGAATTCGAGTTTCCTCAGCGCTTCTTTCTTCTCTTTCTTGAATTTGGTGATGCCGGCGGCTTCCTCGAAAACGGCGCGGCGTTCCTCGGGTTTTGACGAAAGAATCTGGTCGATCTGGCCTTGTGCCATGATCGAGTAGGCGGTGCGGCCGATGCCGGTATCCATGAGCATGTCGTGGATGTCTTTCAGGCGGCAGAGCGTGCCGTTGATGCGATACTCGGATTTCCCATCGCGGAACACCCGGCGGGTGATGGCGACTTCGTTGAAGTCCACCTTCAGCGGGCCTTCGCAGTCCGCCATGGTCAGCGTGACTTCGGCCATGCCGAGTGGTTTGCGGCGTTCGGTGCCGTTGAAAATGACGTCCGCCATTTCTCCGCCGCGCAGAGCTTTCGCCGACGTTTCACCGAGCACCCAGCGGATGGCGTCGACGACGTTGGATTTTCCGCAACCATTCGGCCCGACGATGCCGGTGACGCCTTTTGCGAACTCGAACACGGTTTTATCCGCGAACGACTTGAAGCCGTGGATTTCGAGAGTTTTGAGGTACATGGTGTGTGGAAAAGCGCGTCGGCAGCTTAGGCGATTAATTGCTTGGCCGCAATCGAATCGGGAAAAGTGCTCAAAATGTGGTGTTTGAATATAACGTTAAATACAATATGTGGAGCTTTTGGCTATTTAATGAATCTAAAGCAAATTGTTGGCTTGGGAATTTTTCCTCAGGAAATTGCTTTCTCCCGGAGAAAGCGGCGTGATAGACGTTCCGGAGTGAAATCCCTGTTTTCTTTCGCAGCTTTAAGTGTGCTTGTGTTCTGCAGCGTCCAGTGCCGTCAGATCGGACCTCCGGCGGTGAAAGATCATTATTGGGCGCCGAGTCCGAATGTGGACAGTGGCGCGACGACGCCGCGTCCGGGGCCGAGCAATGCGGCACAGAAAATTTCCTACTCCTCGCTGAAGCGGCAGGTGAACTGGAAGGCCGACATGGTTGCGAAAGGCAAATACGGCCGCCGCGGACCACGCACCATGCGTCCGACCTACATCACAATTCACAGCACGCAGAACCGCAGCGCGGATGCTTATCGCCATGCGGTGGCTCTCAAGCGCGGGGCATTGCGCACCGGCCAGTATCCGGGCTATCTGATCTGGCACTTCACGGTGGACGATCACGTGGCCCTTCAGCATATGCCATTGAACGAGCAAGGCGTGCATGCGGATTTCGGGGGGCCGGGTAATAAATACTCCATCGGCATCGAAATGTGCGAAAACCGGGGTTGCAATCTGGGCGTGACGATTGATCGCACGGCGAAGCTGACGGCGCTGCTGATGCGCGAGTATGGAATTCCTCTTTCCCACGTGGTCCCGCACTACCATTGGCCGCGCAAAGGGAAAACCCCGCCGCACAAGAACTGCCCGCATTTCCTGTTGGATAACGGTCGTCCTGGCAAGAAATGGCAGGGTTTCCTGAACCGTGTGAATTATTACTACCGCGCGATTGAATGAGAGAGTCTTTCGGAAGTCCTGGAAATCAGCACACGGTGCTCGATCCGAATGTCCACTACGTTTGCCAACGCTGCACCGCGTGTTGCAAATGGCCGGGTGACGTGCGGATCGAGGAACATGAGATTTCTCCCATCGCGGAATTTCTCGGCCTGACGGAATTCGAGTTTATCGAGCGCTATACCCGTCTGCGGACAAACCGGCAGGGGCTTTCGTTGATCGAGCGTGAAAACCACGAGTGCGTCATGCTGGAAGACAACGGCTGCCGGATCCACGCGGTGAAGCCGGGGCAATGCGCGGGTTTCCCGAACAAGTGGAATTTTCCGGGTTGGCGGGAAGTTTGCGAAGCGATCGCCGTACCGGTGACTCCTGAAGCGCTCTGATTTTTCCCGGCGGAAGCTGATGGTTTTTAGATGATTTTGCCTTGCGGGGTACTTGTTTTCCGATCAGCCGCAGCATTGAATCCATCCATCCGTTCCGATGAATTTCACGAATTTAAAGCGCAGCATTACCACCATCGCGTCCTTTGCCTGGCTGGCGGTGCTGGTGTTCGCCATTTGGTCGCTCCACAAGGAGTGGGGCGGATTCCATTTGGATGAACTGGACGATGCGTTGCGAAGGATCGGTCCGGTGAATCTCGGCTTGGGCTTGTTGTTTACGGCGATGAGCCTGGCCAGCAATGCGGCGCTCGATCTGCTGGCGCTGCGTTGGCTGGGGAGGAAACTTCCGGCGCGCCAGGTGATGGGAACGGCGTTGGTCGCAAGTTCGTTCAGCATGACCGGTGGCGGAACGGTGTTGGGAGGTGGGACGATCCGGCTGCGGTTTTACGGGCAATATGGTTTTGAGGGTGGAGATGTGGCGAAGATCACCGGATTTTTGCTGATGGCGGGTTGGTTGGGACATGCGTTTCTTTCCGGGATTTTGCTGGTTTGGTCGCCGCCGGTTTTGCCGTGGCTGCCGGAGTGGGCGGGGCGGGGTGTGGGTGGATTGCTGCTGCTTTCCTGTGCGGCGATGTGGTTTTTCTCGGCGAAAGGTTGGAATGGAAAACCGCTGCGTTTCCTGCCGTCTCCCCGTATTTTGTTGATGGCGCTGCTGGTTTCCGGCTTCGACTGGCTGTGCGCGGGTATGGCGCTGCGGGTTTTCCTGACGAGCGCGGTGGATACCACGTCGTTTCTTGCCGCGACAGCGGTGGGTCAGGCGCTTGGTGCGGCCAGTCATGTGCCGGGCGGGGCGGGTGTAATGGAGCTTTCGATCAGCAAGCTTTCCAGCGCGATGGTCTCCATGCCGGAAATGGCGGGAGCGTTGATGACGTATCGTTTGGTTTATTATCTCATTCCGTTCGCTCTGGCCGTGGCGGTGGTGGGGATTCGCGAGATGTGGCGGAATTTGCATTGGGCGAAAAAAACGGTGGATGGCACGGCCCGCGCATGGGCGGCGATCGCTCCGCGTCTGGCTGGCATGACGGCTCTGGCGGGTGGATTCGTGCTGATGCTTTCGGCGAACAGCCCGATGGAAGCAACACGGCGTGAACTGCTGGAAGATCTGGTGCCGCTGCCGTTCGTGGAGGCTTCGCATTTTCTTTCGAGCATCGCGGGCACGGTGATGGTGATCGTTGCGAGCGGGTTGATCCGGCGGGTGCGCGCCGCGTGGTGGATCGCGGTGGTGGTTGCCTCGAACGCGGTGATTTTCTCGCTGGTGAAAGGTTTCGATTGGGAAGAGGCGCTGGTGTTGTGCTTGTTCCTCGGAGCGTTGCTGCCGTTCAAATCGAAGTTCTATCGACATGCGGCGTTGTGGACGCGGCGGTTTTCCCTGCAATGGTGGGCGCTGGTGCTGGCGGTGATCGGCCTGGCGCTGTGGTTCGGTTTTTACATGAGCCGCCAGATTCCTTACGAAAAGGATCTGTGGTGGCAGTATTCGTTCGATAACGACGGAGCGCGTCTTCTGCGGGCGATGACGGGAAGCGTGTTGATCGTGGTTTTCATCGCGCTCCTGCAATGGCTGCGCCCTGCTCCGCCACGGACTCGCGAGCAGACTTACAACAAGGAGGAAATCATCCGCATGGTGGCGGAATCCCCGCGCAGCAGCGCGGCGCTGGCGTTGGTGGGCGATAAGAAATTTCTCTTCAACTACGATCACAGCGCGTTCCTGATGTATGGAGATCGTGGCCGTACGCGGGTGGCGCTGGGCGATCCGGTGGGGGATGAGGAGAAATTCGAAGGTCTGTATTGGCGCTTCGCCGAGCAGGCGCAGGACGAAGGCATGCGGGTCGCGATCTATCAGGTGAGTCCCGCGATGGTGCCGGTGTGCGTGGAAATGGGTCTGAGCGTTTACAAGATCGGCGAGGAAGCGATGGTGCCGCTGGGTTCGTTTGATCTCGCATCGTCCGATTGGAAAAAATTCCGCAAGGTGGTGAACCGCATGGAGCGCGAGAAGTGGGTTTTCGAAATCTGGCAACCCGATGAAGTCGTGCGCCGCATGGGCGAGCTGAGGGCGATTTCCGACGAATGGCTTTCGAAACACAACGCGAAGGAAAAAGGATTTTCGTTAGGCAGTTTCACCGAATCTTATCTCGCGCAGTTTCCGTGCGCGGTTCTGATCGTGGAAGGCCGTGTGGTGGCGTTCGGGAATCTGTGGCCGGGCAATGGCAGGGAAGAGCTTTCGACGGATCTGATGCGCCACGTGAACGACGCGCCGAACGGGGTGATGGACTGTCTTTTCGTGCAGCTCATGATGTGGGGGAAGGCGCAGGGTTATCAGTGGTTCGATCTGGGGATGACGCCGCTCGCGGGTTTGTCCGAGCGCCAGAACGCTCCGTTGTGGAACCGTCTCGGCAGTCTCGTTTATGAACGCGGCGAAGCGTTTTATAACTTCAGCGGTTTGCGTGCTTGGAAGAGCAAATTCAATCCCGAGTGGCGTCCGCGCTACCTCGCGCTTTCCAAGGCGTGGGATCTTCCCGCGTCGATCATGGACATCACTTCGCTGATCGGGAAAACCTCGGTGAAAACGCTGAAAACCAGCGAAGGTTTTCCGATCAAAACACCTTCCGAACCTCCATCCGATTCTTCATCGATCATATGAAACTTCCATCCCGCGCCTTCTGGCGCCGCGCGCTTCTGGTCGTTCAGCTTTTATTGCTGATCCCCATCGGCTGGTTCGTTTGCCACGTGTTTTTGCCGCGCGGTTTTTCGAGTAAAACGGCGGAGAAGCTTCCGCTGTCGCTCAGCAGCGGGGCGTTTTCCGTGATGTATTATCCGGCGGAAGCTCCGAAAGGAATCGTGATCGTGGCGACCGGTGATGGCGGTTGGTCGGATCAATGGGAAGAGCCCACGGCGCTGCATCTCGCGGAAGCGGGTTACGCGGTCGGTGGTTGGGATTGCCGGGATTTCGCGGACACGCGGAAGTTCGATAAAGCCAGGCTCACGGAGGCTTTCAATGCGGCGGTGGCAGCCGTGCGCGCGAAGGCGAAGTTGCCCGAGGATACTCCGGTGTGGTTCACCGGTTGGTCCACGGGCGCGGAGTGGTCGCTTTGCGCGGCATCCGGCCCGGACCGGGAAAAACATCTCGTCGGCGTATTGCCCGCCGCGCCGGGAGCTCACAGCCGGTTCGGCATTTCGGAAAGCGATTTGCTCGGGGTGGAGCCTTCGGGACCGGGGACGTATGCGCTGGCGGATTTGGCGGATGGCTTGGAGGGGCTGCCTATTGTCCAATTCGCCGGGGAAGACGATCCGCTCGACGATGTGGATTGGGCGAAGTCGCTGAAACCGGAAACACCTTACAAGCTCATCACCATTCCAGGCGCACCGCATGATATGGACGGAGCGGGGCCGAGGTTTCTTGCTGAATTCGACGAGGCATTGCAATGGACGCGGGAGCGGAAGAAATGAGGGATTTGAGATCCCTGATTTACGATTGAAGACTGAGCTGAAGTGCAATCTTCGAGCCATGCTTGCTCTTTCTATCAAACCTCAACTCTCAACCCTCAACTTGCCATTCGCCAGATCATCCATATCGACATGGATTGCTTTTACGCAGCCATTGAAGAACGGGAAAACCCGGCGCTGCGGGGGAAGCCGGTGGCTGTTGCCGGGGCGGAAAGGCGAGGGGTTTTGACGACGGCGAACTATGAAGCTCGGAAATACGGGTGCCGCTCGGCGATGCCGGTTTTCAAGGCGCTGGAGCTGTGTCCCCACCTTATGCTGGTGCCGGTGCGCTTCGATTTGTATCGGGGGGTGAGCGCGTATATTCGGGCGATTTTCGGGAGGTTTACGGATTTGATCGAGCCGTTATCACTCGATGAAGCGTATCTCGATGTTTCGCATTTGAACACGCGTGGAAGTGCGATTGCTCGGGAGATCCGGGCGCAGATTTTCGAGGAAACGAAACTCACTGCATCGGCCGGAATCGGGCCGAACAAGATGATCGCGAAGATCGCATCGGATTGGCACAAACCGAACGGCCAGAAGGAAGTGACCGAAGCGGAAGTGGCGGAGTTTGTCGCGGCTTTGCCGGTTGGCCGGATTTGGGGCGTCGGCGGGAAAATGCGGCAGAAGCTGGAAGGCATGGGGATCAAGACGTGTGCGGATTTGCAGTCGCTCGATCAGATCGAAATGACGCGGCGTTTCGGAAGATGGGGGCTTGAGCTTTGGCACCTTTGCCGGGGAATCGATGATCGAGCCGTCGAACCGGACCGGACGCGGAAGTCGCTGGGTTGTGAAAATACCTTTCGCACGAATCTCACGGACATTGCCGAACTCCGGCAGCCGCTGCGCGAAATGATCGATGAAATTTCCAGGGACTACGCGAACCGTCATTCGAATCGGACGATCCGCTCGCTGGTGGTGAAAATGAAATTCGCGGATTTCGAGCGAACCACCGCAGAACGCGCGTGGTATGAGATTCAGCCGGAGGTTTATCAGGAGTTGCTGGCTGAAGCGTGGAAACGAGGAAATGGCCGAGCGGTGAGGTTGTTGGGCGTCGGGATTCGTTTTGAAGATCCGAAGGAAACGGAGCAGCTGGATTTGTTGTAGGGAGTCACGGCACTCCTTATTTAAGACGGAAAAATCCGGCGACGGTTCGTTCGGTTTCTACGGCGAGATCGGGCAGCGAAACTCCGCGAACTTGCGCGATGCGTTCGGCGGTATTGTAGGTGTATGCGGGTTCGTTGCGCTTGCCGCGATACGGCTCCGGCGCGAGGTAAGGCGAATCGGTTTCAATCGTGAAACTTCCTGCCGGACATTGCACGATGGTATCGCGAACGGCTTGCGCATTCTTGAACGTGGAAACACCGCCGAAGGAAAGAATACCGCCGAGATCGATCACGCGCTTCGCATTTTCCCATGAGCCGATGAAGCAATGGAACATCGCGCGGACGTTTTGATGATAATTTTGATAGATTGCGAGTGCGTCTTGGAATGAAGCGTCGCCGGATTGATCGCGGGTGTGGATGACGATGTTTAATCCGGCGTTTGCGGCGAGTTCGAAGTGATCGCGCAGCAGGAGTTTCTGGCGTTCGCGGAAGGCGGTTTCTTCCCAGCCTTCGGGCGCGGGATGATAATAGTCGAGGCCGGTTTCGCCGATGGCACAGACGCGTGCATCACGGGTGAACGCGGCGAGTTTTTCCGTGGCATCGCACGGGGCGTGGTGAACGTCGCATGGATGAATGCCGATGCAGGCGTGCACGGCGGGATGTGCGGCGATGGCAAGGTTGGCTTCCACGTCGTCGAGCGAAGTCGCGAGTGTGATCAATCGGGTGATTCCCGCGTCTTGCGCCCGGGAAACCAGGCCGGGGATTTCGTCCGGGGAATAACGATGGGAGGCGAGGTGGCAGTGGGAATCGGTGAGCATGATGCGGGATCAACCGCGCACGGCGGCGAGGAGGGCTTTGACTTTTTGGAGATCCTTGATGCCGGGGGAAATTTCCGAGCCGGATGCGACATCGAGGGCGGCGGGTGAAACTCCCTTCGCTGCCTCGGCCGCGTTTTCCGGGACGATGCCGCCTGCCAGCAGAATCGGGATTTCCGGATGCTGTTTTTTGAAATCGTTGGCGACGTTCCAATCGAACACTTCGCCGGTGCCTCCGTAGACGCCGGGTGCGTGGGCATCGAGCAGGATGGCTTGTGCTCCGAATTCGGCGGCTTTCGCGAGATCACCGCGGGTTTTCACGCCGATGGCCTTGATGAAGGGAATGCCTGCACCGCGAAACGGCGCGGCGTCTTCCGGCGCTTCATCACCGTGAAGTTGCACGACATCGAGCAGTCCTTCGCGAACGAGGCGAAGAGGCAATTCGGGGCCGGCATTGACGAAGACTCCGACTCGCAGGATTTTCCCGGCGAGGCTGGTCAACCAGTCCACGTTCTCCGGCGCGGCATAGCGTTTCGATTGTGGCCAAAAATTCACGCCGAGTGCCTCCACTCCGAGCGCGACGAGTGCCTCCGCATCTTTACGACGCGTAACTCCACAGATTTTCAATGAAATCGTAGCCGGATTGAGAAAGGAATCAAGAAGAGGCACGGCGGAAATCTAGGTGGAAATTGCCATTTGGAAACCCGGAATTCAGATGCTTCTTGACGTCTTCAGCCGCTGCTTCTGAGGTGTAGGGATACCGGGAGAGTATTTTCGGTATTTTCTCACGAAAGAAACCCATTATGTCTGATTCCCACCTTCCTGATCCCGGGCTGCTGCACAGCGATGCCTTCCTCAATGGCCTGATGAAACGGCAACTGCGATTGTCCATCGCTTGCGGTGCTGCCTTTGTTGTGTTGTTGGTGGGTTTGCCGCTGGCGAACTATCTGGCACCGCAATTCATGGCGCGGCGGGTGGGTGGATTTACACTGAGCTGGCTGGTGCTGGGGGTGCTGTTTTTCCCCTATGTGTGGATCATTTCAAAGATCTTCATCGTTCGCTCGATCGCGCTGGAAAATGCGGAAGTCGCTCGTGTTGAAAAATCCAACCCCTAAGCACCGATGAACTTTTCTGCCGTTGATCCTTGGATTCTTGTGTTGGCGGGCGTGACCGTCGTGGTGACGATCCTGATGGGCTTTCGCTCGGCGAAGTCATCGAAATCCGCGTCGGATTTCTTCGTGGCGGGCCGCTCGGTTTCGGTCGGCTGGAATGCCTCGGCGATTTCCGGTGAATACCTGAGTGCCGCGAGTTTCATGGGCATTGCCGGGATGGTGATGTTGTCCGGCTACGATGCGCTTTGGTATCCGGTGTGTTATGCGTGCGGTTATTTGTTTTTGCTGCTGTTCATCGCCGGGCCGCTGAGGCGTTTCGGCGCCTACACGATTCCGGATTTCGCGGAAGGGCGTTTTGACTCGCCGTTGTTTCGGAAAATCGCGGTGTGCTTCGTGTTGTTCATCGGCTTCTTCTACACGATGCCGCAGATGAAGGGCGCGGGCACGACGCTCGCTTATATTTTCCCCGGCTTGCCGTATTGGGTGGGTGTGGCGGTGGTCGGTGTGGTGATCACGCTGAACGTCGCGCTTGGCGGGATGAAAGGCATCACGCTGGTGCAAGCGGTCCAGTATTGGATCAAGATGTTCGCCATTTCCGTGCCGATCTTCGTGCTGCTCGCCGTGTATGGCGGCTATGGCAAAAACCTCTCGCTCAATCATTCGCCGAGCGATGCCGCATCTCCGCCAGCGATCGAGCGGACGGTGGGTTCCGGAAAATCCATCCGCCATGCGCTGCCGGAAAAGGCACCGAAGGATGAGGCGTGGATTTCTCCATTCGGCCCGCTGACGACCAAGGCGGCGAAGGCTGCCGGACTCAGCCATGAGGAAACGAAGCCGCTTTCTTTGCTTTACACGTTCTCGCTGATCGTCGCTCTCGTTTGCGGCACGGCGGGTCTGCCGCACATTCTGGTGCGCTTTTATACCAATCCGGATGGTGTCGCGGCGAAGCGGACTACGATGTGGGTGATGATTCTCATCGGTGTTTTCTATGTGTTCCCGCCGGTGTTCGGTGTTTTGGGGCGGAATTTGTTGCCGGAACTTTACGCGGCGACGGGTTCGAAAGGCCCGGATAAAGTCGTGCTCGAGCTGCCGATTCTCATCCGTCAAAAATACGGCATCCTCGGCTCGATTCTCAGCGGTATTACCTGTGCGGGTGCTTTCGCCGCCTTCATGAGCACGTTCTCCGGCCTGCTCGTTTCCATGACCAGTGCGCTGGCTCACGATGTTTACGGCCGCATGCTCAAGCCGGCTGCCACGCCG
The DNA here is from genome assembly GCA_047605125.1 of Luteolibacter sp. Classification (GTDB taxonomy): domain Bacteria; phylum Verrucomicrobiota; class Verrucomicrobiia; order Verrucomicrobiales; family Akkermansiaceae; genus Luteolibacter. The sequence continues at coordinate 54,759 of JASGGK010000007.1, read as the reverse complement.
GAAGAGCGCATGAAAATGTTCAAGTGGTGCGCGGTGCTCGTCGGTGGTGTTTCCGTCTTGCTTGGTTCGTTGGTGGAGCCATTGGAAATCAACTTCATGGTCGGCCAGGCATTCGCCATCGCGGCGGCGAGTTATTTCCCGCTGCTTTTCATGAGCGTCTGGTGGCGCGGCATGACGATGAAAGGCGCTGCGACCGGCATGCTCACCGGCGGCCTTTGCGCACTGGTTTCTGCTGCGATTGTGAACGTCAGTACGTTGGCTCTTGATAAAGGCCCGATGGGTAAAATCTTCGTCGGCTTCGCAGGCATCAATGATTTCTGGAAAGCGCATCCGCTGCTCCGCATCCTCGCCGAGCAACCGGCGATCTGGGCCGTTCCGCTGGCGATGACCCTGATGATCGTCATTTCAAAAGCGACCAAGAAAACCATCCCTGCCGACGCGCGGATGAAAATGCTCGTTCTCCATGCGCCGGAAGCTCTTGGCCTGAAGCAGGAGTATATTCAGGAGCATCAGGGAATGGGGCATTGAGGAAGTTGATGGTTGATGGAAAGAGCAGGCATGGACCGCTGACGTTCACGTCGGCTCTTCTTCTCCGCGTTTCACGGAAAACAACCATCAATGGACGAAACGTCCATTCTCCCTAAAACTTTATTCCAACTCCAGTGCTGCGTAGGCGCTCTCGCGCAGCACGTTTTCCTTTTTCTTTCTGAGTAGCAGCCAGCATTCGCGGGCGGTGCCGAGGACGATGATGGAAACGAAGAATAGGAAAATCGCGGTGACGGCGATATCGAGCTTGGCGTTGAAAAGAGCGGATTCCGCGAGTTTGAGTGCTTTGCCTTCAAGATTACCGTTCGCGATTTTTTCCTGAAGCGTGCGGACTGTGGGAAGAAATCCGGCGGCTTTCGGAGAGAAGATTTTCATCCATCCCGCCGAGAAACAAACCACGGTGAGGAAAAGCATCGGCACGACGGTGACAGCACAGTAGCGGGCTTTACCCATTTTGATGAGCATCACGGTGCCGAAACAAAACGCGATGACGGCGAGGAGCTGGTTGGAAATACCAAAGATCGGCCACAGGCTCTTGGCGATGCCTTCAGGATCGAGCGCACCCTGATAGAGGAAAAATCCCCATGCGGAAACCAGCAGGCCAGTGGCGGTGACATTCGCCCGCCAGCAGCCGGTGTCGCGTAATTTCGGCACGATGCCGCCGAGCAAATCCTGTAAAATGAAGCGTCCCACACGGGTTCCCGCATCCAGTGTGGTGAGGATGAAAAGCGTTTCGAACATGATGGCGAAGTGATACCAGAGCGAAAGCGCGGTGTTTCCGGGAATGACCTTGGCAAACATGTGCGCCATGCCGACGGCGAATGTAGGAGCACCGCCGACTTTTCCGATCATGTGCGGCTCGCCAAGATCGCTGGCGAGTTTCTGCATTTCGCCGAGCGTGACGGCGTATTCCGGGCCGAAGGAATTGATCTTCGCAATTTGCGCGACGACGGCGGCGGTGTCGGTGGGATTCACCGGAGAATTGATCGCGAAATACTGGCCCGGGGAAAGAGCGCAGGCGGCGATGATCGCCATCAGGGAAACGAGCATTTCCACAACCATCGAGCCGTAGCCGATGAGGCGGATGTCCTTTTCCCGTGCGAGCAATTTCGGCGTGGTGCCGGAGGCGATGAGAGAATGGAAACCACTCACCGCACCGCAAGCGATGGTGATGCAGACGAAGGGAAATACCGGACCGGGAACGACAAATCCACCGCCTTTCACGAATGGGGTGATCGCCGGCATGTGCAGCGGCGGCGCGAGAATGACGATGAAAACCGCGAGCACGGCGACGGCTCCGAGTTTTAAAAACGTGCTGAGGTAATCCCGCGGTGCAAGCAGCAGCCACACGGGTAAAACGGATGCGGCAAAGCCGTAAATCATGATCGCCCACGCGAGCTTCGGCGCGTCCAGCGTGAGCGCGGCGGACCATGCGGGAGAAAGGTATTTTCCGCCGACGACCGCGGCGATGAGACCGAGCACGCCAAACACGGAGGCGGCGGCGACGCTGACTTTGCCGCTTTGGATCGCGAGTCCCATGATCATCGCCAGCGGGATGGTGGCGGCGATGGTGAAAAGTCCCCACGGGCTTTCGGCGAGCGCTTTGACGACGACCAAACCGAGAACGGCAAGCAGGATGGTCATGATCGCCAGCAGGCTGACGAGTGCGACCACGCCGATGAGCGGATTCATTGCCTCCTTCAGCATTTGGCCGAGAGATTTGCCATCGCGGCGCATCGAGGCGAAAAGGATCACCGCATCGTGAACGCCGCCGCCGAGCGTGGCGCCGATGAGAATCCACAACATGCCCGGCAGGTAGCCGAATTGCGCGGCGAGCACCGGACCGACCAGAGGACCTGGTCCTGCAATGGCGGCGAAGTGATGGCCGAAGACGACCCATTTATTGGTGGGAATGTAATCTTTGCCGTCTTGTTTTGTCACGGCGGCGGGTGCTCGCATCGAATCGATGGTCAGCACCTTGGCGCAGAGCCAAGCGGAGTAGAATCGGTAGGAAATCGCGAACGTGCAAACACCGGCGACCACCAGCCACAGCGCGTTGACGGGTTCGCCGCGTTTGAAGGCGGCCACCAGCACGGCGGCGATTCCCAAAAGGGAAACTCCGATCCACAGGAGAATGCGCAACGCTCGATTCATGCCGCATGTTGAGCCTGATTTGCACAACAGCGTCGAGAAGGAAAGCTGTGGAGGAGGTATGATCTTAAAATTCAACCACAGATGAACGCGGATAAACGCAGATGTAAGAGGAGATAAGAATGGGAATATTCATTTTTCCGGATCGGCGTTCACGAACGTTCATCTGCGGTTGAAAAAAACTTCCTGGCTGCCAGTCTGCGGAAGGCTCCAGCTCAACCTTTGAAAATTGATGCACACCATCCAGATCCGCGGCGCGCGGCAGCATAATCTGAAAAACATCGATGTGGATGTGCCGAAGGGGAAGCTCGTGGTCATCACGGGGCCGAGCGGATCGGGGAAATCGTCGTTGGCATTTCACACGCTCTATGCGGAAGGGCAGCGGCGGTATGTGGAATCGCTCTCGGTTTATGCGCGGCAGTTTCTTGATCAGTTGGAAAAACCGGATGTGGATTCGATCACGGGATTGAGTCCGGCGATTGCCATCGAGCAGCGTGGCGGAGGATTGAATCCTCGCTCTACAGTGGCGACGACGACGGAAATTTACGATTACCTGCGCGTGCTGTGGGCGGCAGCAGGTATACCGCATGATCCGGAAACGGGAGAGCGTTTACAACGCATGAGCGCGGCGGATATCGTGAATGTGCTCGTCGCGCTGGAGGAGGGGGCTAAGGTTGTTTTGTTAGCTCCGGTTCCGGCGGAAGAATTTTCCGATCCCGAGCGCTTGCTGGGTGATCTTCAGCGGCAGGGGTACATCCGCGTGCGGCTAGATGGCGAGGTTTTGGAAATCGAGGAAGCATTGCACTCCTGGCCGCAGGAGCCGACATCGGTGGAAATCGTGGTCGATCGTTTCGTGGTGCGTCCGGGTGTGGAATCTCGGCTGGCGGATTCGGTTGAAACGGCGTTGCGGATGTGTGGCGCGGAAGCTCGTGCGTCGATCCAGGATCCCGGTGCGGATCATTGGCGTGACGTTTCGTTTCAAACTTCCTTCCGCAATCCACGCTCCGGATTTGTCGTCGGGGAACTCTCGCCGAAGCATTTTTCGTTCAACTCGCATCTTGGAGCTTGCGAGAAATGCGAAGGATTAGGCACGGAAATGTTTTGTGATCCGGCATTGCTCGGTGATGTCGAAGACCCGGAAACCGAGGCTGAGAAAACATTGAAGCGCTATCGGGAAACTCCGTCCGAACTCACGCGGCGGAAACTCTCTCCACTCATGGCGCATCGCCCGTGCGGCGCGTGCCACGGCAAGCGTTTGAAGCCGGAGTGGCTGGCGGTGAAAATCGAAGGCGCTTCCGGCCAATGGCTGGGGATTCAGGATTTTTGTGCGCTGGATGTTGCGGAGGCGAAGCAATGGATCGGGGGATTTCAACCGGATCCGGCGAAGGCGGCGATCTGCCAGCGGCTGGCTCACGATGTGGGAAGCAGGCTCGCGTTTTTACAGGAAGTCGGACTGGATTATCTGACGCTGGACCGCACGAGCGGCACGTTGTCGGGCGGGGAAGCGCAGCGGATCCGCTTGGCGACCCAGCTTGGCGCGGGGCTGAGCGGCGTGCTTTACGTGCTGGATGAGCCGAGCATCGGGCTGCATGCGGCGGATACGGCACGGTTGATCGGCGCGCTGATCCGGTTGCGGGATTTGGGAAATACGGTGGTCGTCGTAGAACATGACGAGGAAATCATCCGTGCGGCGGATCATGTGATCGATATCGGCCCCGGAGCGGGAGCGGCGGGTGGGAACGTGCTGGCATTTGGTGCGCCCATGGAAATCGATTCGCCATCCGGTCGCTGGCTGCGTGGGGAAACTCCGTTGCCCGAACATCCGGCGGCGTCTGAAAAATCTCCGGGTGCGCTGGTGGTGCGGAACGCGCGGGAGCACAATCTGAAAAATCTGGAGGTCACGATTCCGTTAGGTCGCCTGGTGTGTTTGTCCGGACCATCGGGGAGTGGTAAATCCACGCTGGCGGATGATATTTTACGCCGGGCGCTGGCACGGCATTTTCATGGTTCCGGCGAGGTGCCGGGTGCGCATGATGGAATCGACGGTCTGGAGTTGATCGAGAAATGTGTGGTGGCGGATCAATCGCCGATTGGCCGCAGCCCGCGCTCGAATCCCGCGACGTTTACCGGAGTGTTTGATTTGGTCCGTGATCTGTTCGCGAAGCTGCCGCTTTCCAAACAACGCGGCTACGGCCCCGGTCGGTTCAGTTTCAACGCGGCGGGCGGGCGCTGCGAGCGATGCCAGGGAAACGGCCGCTTGAAGATCGAGATGCACTTTTTGCCGGACGCGTGGGTCGCATGTCCGGCGTGCCAAGGGCGGAGGTTCAATCGCGAAACGCTGGAGGTGACTTACAAAGGGAAATCCATCGCCGATGTGCTCGATCTTTCGGTGGAAGAAGCGAAGACGTTTTTCCGGGCGATCCCGAAGTTGCACCGGATCTTGGAAGTGTTGGAGGAACTCGGTCTTGGATATCTCCAACTGGGGCAACCGGCGAACACTCTATCAGGCGGCGAGGCGCAGCGGCTCAAACTCGCGGTGGAGCTGGCGCGGCCGCAGGCAGCGCACACGCTGTATTTGTTCGATGAACCGACGACGGGTTTGCACTTCGGGGACGTGGAGCGCTTGTTGCAGGCGTTTTTGCAATTGCGCGACGCGGGGCACAGCGTGCTGGTGGTGGAGCATCAGCTGGATGTCATCGCGGCGGCGGATTGGGTGATCGAGCTGGGACCGGGAGGAGGAGTGCATGGCGGCACGCTGGTGGCGGAAGGAACGCCTGAAAAAATCCGCAAGAACAGGAAATCTCCGACGGGAAGGGCGCTGGTGCGGAGGAAGTGAGGGAGCGCCGGTGTCCCCACCGGCTTCATTCGGAACGAGCCGGTGGGGACACCGGCGCTCCATTGAAGTGAATGTTCACTGATTCAAAGGTCGGTTTTGGTAGGCTGAAAAAACGTCCCAAAGAAATCAGGAGAAAAACAAAGGCTAACCCTGAAATGATCATGACGACGACAGTGGATACCAATACGCTGGAAATGTGAGCTTCAAGAGCTGCCACATCGCTTCCATTTTGGGGAAGAGTTCCGAATCCCCGGATCATTTTTTTCACCACGGCAGCAGCCAGACCGATAAGGGGCGGAATGACGATTCCTCCAACAGAAATCCATATCATTTTGGTCCAAAACCTTCTTTTTTCAGAGCCGTGCATTCCAAAATGGTGTCTTTTTCGTTTGCCGGCGAACAGCCGGATCGTGAAAAACTTTCCCCGTCAGTGAGCTGCGGCTTTGCGCTTGCGGGATTTGGCGAGCGCGGATTTTTCCGGAAGACTGGTTCCCTCGATCCACGTGCCGGAAATGAGGATGGTTTGGGTGATTTCGGGAGATCCACGATGACCCACGGAAATTTGGGTGTCGAGAAGCTGGAAGCCGACTTTGCCGATGTTTTCAAGGTTCCAGCAGACTCCGGCACGTTCCCCGTCTGATTTGGCGGAAGTGTAAGCGATGCCGAGGGAATTCGGGGCCCAACCCTCTTCGACAAGGGTTTCTTCCAGTTCGCCGTATTCGGAAATGATCGCGTCAGGGCGATATTGGTTCATCCACTCGGTGAAACGTCGGCGCGGGCTGCGGTCGTCATCGGTCTGTTGATGGAAAACGGGGATCCAGTGGGAATCATCCATTTTCTTCTGGGCCAGACAGTAACCGGCTTCCCGCAGTTCGGCTCCGGGAAGTGCGGCGGCACCGGCGATGTAACCAATGCGCTGATAGCCTTTTTCCCTTATTTTCTGGAAAGCGGTTTTCATGTTCTCGACATGATCCGGGCAAATGCGGTGCCCCGGAATGTCGAGTTGTTCGTTGCCGAAGCGGACGACGGCATATTTTTCCCACGGGAAATTCCGCCAATTTCCGTTTTCGGGCAGGGGGGCGAGAAGGATGCCATTCACGCCCCGGGCGGAGAGAATCTGGTCCAGCCGCTCATAACCCATTTCCGAGTTGATGAGATAGCGTTCGAGACGATAACCGGAACGCTCGGCGATGGAAACGACGGTTTCGCCACAAAGGGAGATATCGCCTGCGCCGATGGAAAGCTCCCGGCTGTCCGCACCGCTGATCCAGGCGATTTCCGAATGGATGGCTTCCTTGCCGCGACGTTTCGAGCGGTGCTTTGCCAGCGCGGAAAGCATGGGATCCGGGCGGTAGCCGAGTTCTTCCGCTGTTTTGATCACCCGCTGACGGGTGGCTGCCGAAATGCGGGGATGGCCGTTCAACGCAAGACTGACGGTGGCGTTGCTGACACCGAGTTTGCGGGCGATATCCAGCAAGGTTACCCTAGGTTCGGACGATTGGAAGTGGGTCACGGGATGAAAGATGCAAGACTGCCTGGCCGTGCGGGAGTTTCCCAGGGGGAGAGAACTCGGCGAAACGGAAGAAGTTTATGCGGTGGGGTTTTAGGCTATGGATTTACCGTTAAAAGATATCAAAATCCTTTAACGGTAAATCCATCCTTCACTCCTGCCATAAAGATGCTTCACCTGTCAAGCTGCCGGTCATGGATGGAATCACGAAGCGGGAGGCTTCGCCATGGTGTGTAGCTCTCGTCCGGCAGAGAGCAGAGTGTAATCATCGAAGATAACCTTTTCAACAGGAGGCCAATAGATGCGGTTTCCAATCTGTTCCGCCAGCCAGGCGGCGCATGCTTGGGCGCCATCGAGATCGGTCATGGAAAAATCGCTCCATTCCACGAGCCTCACTTCCGCTTCGGTCGTTCCCAGCGTGAAGTAAACCGGTGTCGCGAGGATGTTTTTATCCTGAAAAAGCGCTGCCGCGTAGAGGGGGAGTTGCAGATTGATCCACTGGCAGCGGGTGGTTTTGTTTTTGATCTCCGCGTCGTAAAAAGCGGGGGAGTCTTCGGGTAGATGGGCGGCGGGTTCTTTTTTCCGGGGTTTGCGGTGGCTTTGGTCGGTTGCTTTCACCTTGCCGGTTTTGTAGTCGATCACGCGGCAGGCTCCGGTTTCCCGGTGGCGGTCGATACGGTCGATTTTTGCCACGATGGTGGAGTTTGAAACCGGAAGTTCCACCTTGCGCTCGACTTCCACGATTTCCCAGCCTGCGGCGGTTTCCTCGGCCTGGATGTTGGCGAACCACGCGAAACGCTGTTTCAATGCTTCGAGCTGGATGCGGATGGCGAGCGGCGGTTTTTTGCCGAACCAGCGGGCGGTTTGTTGGTCGAGCGCGTGGCAGAGCCAATCGTGGATGGTGTTGGCATCTTCCGATGCGCGGGCGGATTCATCGCGGCCCCAGGCTTCCAGCACCTCGTGGGCGATGGTGCCGAAATCGCGGGCATTCCATTCGCGCCGATCCGGCTCCGGGCGCTGCATTTTCAGCACGTGCTTCAGGTAATAGCGGAAAGGACAGGCGAGATAATCGGCGAGGGAAGTGACGTTGAGGCGCTCCGGTGGTGCCTCAATGCGCGGCTGCCATTGCCAATCCGCCTGCCAGCGGAGTCCGGCTTCGGGAGGATCGACGGATTGGAAAAGCTGTGCCACGCGTGCGGGGAGGTCCGCAGGCCCGGCGGCGAGCAGGAGGCGGGAGGGAAGCAGGGTTTCCCCGCCGGCGCCGGTTTTTCCGCAGAGCACATGCACGCTGCCGTTGGCTTGGCGGGCGTGGATCATGGCGGTATAAAGAAAGGCGTCTCGGGCGGCGCGGCTGCGGTCCGTGATGAGGCCGAGATTTGAACGCAGCGCTTCGTTGAGCCACGGTTCCCCGCCGCTGCGGGCCGGGACCATGCCTTCGTTCATGCCGCAGAGAATCAGGTGTTGGCCGGGTTCGTGGAAAATTTCCAGCCAGCCCTGGATATCGAGAACGCGTCCTTCCGGGGCTTCGGGTGCGGGCGCTGGCAGTTCGGCGAGCATGAGCTCGATCCAGAATCGCGCCGGGCGCTGGAGGTTTTTGATGAGAAGCGAGGCATTGCCGAGCCATTCCAGCAGGGCTTCCGTTTGGTCGGGAAGTGAGAGTTTTTCCAAAAACTCGCCGAGCGTGGGGACGAAGTCGGATTGCAGGAAACGAATCCGCCATTTTTCGAGATACTGGGCGGTTTGGAGGACTTGGCGGGCGGATTTTTCATCCGTTTCGCTGCGAAAGCCTCCCTCGGCGACACGTTGGGCGAGGTCGGCGGTCCGCAAAACCATCCAGCGGTCGCGAAGTTCCGCTAAGGTTTTCGCTTCCCACATGCGGTGGGAGGTGAAGGCAGAGGTTTCCGGCGCGGTGAGCAAATCCTGTAAAACGGACAGAGTCGGATCGCCGAGCCATTCGCACCAGATTTTCAACCATCGGCCCAATCCGGTCAGTGGAAGCTGGGAGGCGGGGTGAAACGCCGTCCAGCCATGGCGGGTGAAGGCGCGGGCGAGTTCGTCTCCGACCTGTTGATCGGCGGCGGCGAGGGCGAGTGAATGGGCCGGAATGCCTTTCTCTGCCACGATGCGGACGGTTTCGGCGGCTTGCTGGCGTGGATCGGAAAAAAGCCGGACTTCCGGCCACGGCATCACTCGGTTATCCCAATCGGACAAGGGAATGCCGAGCGGGGAAAAGGTTTCCGCCTCGGATTCCGGAGCGGCGATCAGGGATGTGATACGGATTTTTGCCGATTTCAAAGCCGCTGCGACGAGTGGCGGAAGCTCGGCGATTCCGGCGAGGACGATGTGGGAAATGTCCGGCGGCAGGGAAATCCCGTGGGAAAGCACGCGGCTGCGGCTTTTGAGATTCCAGCGGGAGAGGATTTTTTCGACGTGGTCTTCCAGTTCGGCGAGGGCGGCCCAGCGTTCCGGTTCGACGCTATCGGTCAGGCGCTCGCGAAGTTTCAGCTCGGCTGAGGAAAACAGCAGGCCGTTTTCCTGCAAACTCCGGCGCAGGGCGAGCATTTCCGAGGCGAAACCGGGTGCCCAATCACGGGCGTCGCCGGGTTTATCCGAAAAGAGGGCGGAGAAAACAGTCCAGTCGGTGATGGATTCCACGGCCTCCACCCAAGCGAGCTGCTCCACCCAATCCGGCGCGATGTCCGGGGAATCGGTCTTGAGAAGTGCGCCGGGTGTGGAGACTTGCGGAGTGAGGATGGCGGTGGCTTTTTCCGCCAGATTTTCCCGTAATGATCGGCTGCTCTGGGCGGTGGGGACGAGAAGCAGCATGCCGGGCAGCTCATCGCGCCGGGCGAGAAGCCACTCGACGGCAAGGTTCAGAAATGGCTCGTCCCAACCGAGAAAGACACGTTGCGGCATGAGGGAGAGACTCAAGACGCAAGGCTGCAAGAAGCAAGACTAATGGCAATGGGGACACCGGCGCTCCATGTTGGTGAACATCGGTGCTCCCAGAGTATAAAAAAACGGATGCCGTGTGAGGCATCCGTTTGCTTTCCCGTGTTGCGGAACCGGGGGAAATTATTCGGCGGATTCGGTTTTTTCGGCTGCGGGAGCGTTGGAGAAGCGCCAGCGGATCTTGTTGCGCTTGGCGGAAGAACGAAGCTTGCGGGCGCTGCGCTCGGTCGGAGTTTCGAAAGCGCGGCGACGGCGCATTTCTTCGAGGATACCTTCGGTATCGAGTTTGGTCTTGAGACGCTTGAGAGCACGGTCGACGGGCTCACCTTTTTTTACGATCACTCCACGCATGCGATGAATCTTGGTTGGTTGGTTTGGTTCCGCAAAGAAGTCGGGGCGCGGTATGTGTGCGAACTTTGGCGGCTTGTCAACACAGAACCTGTGGAGAAATGTGGGGAAATGAAGAAAAGGGGGGCTTGCACTTGGCTTTCAGCCGGGCTATGGAGCGGGGGTTATTCGCTATCAGCGCGCAATTGCTCTGACCGTCCGGTTAAACATCCGGCTGTGAAAACCCGTAAAACCATTCAATATGCACCGTATTCCATTTTATCGGGTGAATTGGACCACCAGTTCATTCCTCATTGGCACGGCCCTGATCTCCCTGATCGGCGTGCCGATTTACCTCTACAAGGTCGGCCTGGACTGGTTCCAGTTCGGCCTTTTCATGTTCTACATCACCGCGACGATGATGAGCATCACCTTGGGATATCACCGTTTGTTTTCCCACCTGTCGTTCAAGGCGAAGACTCCGGTGAAGCTTTTCACGCTGATTTTCGGGGCGTGTGCCTTTGAAAATTCCTGTCTGAACTGGGCGTCCGACCACCGCCGCCACCACAAGCACGTGGACCACGACGACGATCCCTACGATATTTCGAAAGGCTTCTTCTGGGCGCACATCGGCTGGTTGCTTTTCAAACTGAATCCCGAGCCGCCGATGGATAACGTCGCGGACCTTCGCAAAGACAAGTGGGTCATGTGGCAGGACAAGTGGACCCACTGGATCGGCCTCGTCGTCGGCCTGATTCTTCCGACCGCACTGGGCTATGTTTGGAATCTCTCCCAAGGCCTCGATCCATGGATCGGCGCTCTCGGTGGTTTCCTGATTCCGGGCGTGGCCCGCATCGTGGTGGCCCAGCACTGCACGTTCTTCATCAACTCGCTTTGCCACACCGTCGGCCGCCAGCCTTATTCCAACAAGCACAGCGCCCGCGACAGTGCGATCATGGCGATCCTTACCTTCGGCGAAGGCTACCACAATTATCACCACGAGTTCCAGCATGACTACCGCAACGGCGTGAAGCCATGGCAGTGGGATCCCACGAAATGGACGATCTGGCTGCTCTCGAAAATCGGCATGGCGGAAGGTCTGCGCCGGGTGCCGGATAGCAAAATCCTGCTCGCGGAAATGGGTGAAGCCCGCCGCCGGGCACTCCACCACATCCAGGAGCTGCGGGGTCTGAGCCACGGCCCGGCGCATCGTTTGGCGGATGCTCTCCACGAAGTTTCGGAAAAGCTCGCGGCGAACTATCACGAGCTCGAGACCGCCGTGGCGGATCGCGTGCAGCTTTCCCGCGACGTGTTGAACCGCTGGCAGGATGAAACACGCGCGCTGATGCGTGAATTCCGCCGCATGGCTTCCGAGCCGCTTGCCGAAGGTCCTATGGCTTGATTTGAAATATTCCCCAAGTGTCCGGAGTGCTCCACTCTGGACACTTCGTTTTACCGAGCCAGACTGCCTCATCCATGCGCATATCGGACCGCTATATCGGAAGACAAATCCTGTTCGGGACGATTTATGCGGTGATCGTGCTGGCGATCGTGCTGGTGCTGGGAAATCTGTTCAAGCAGATCAAACCGTTGCTGGTGGACCAACACGCGCCTCTGAGTCTGGTGGTTCGTTTCGTGATCAATGTTTTGCCGCTCTCGTTGATGTACACGGTGCCGTGGGGTTTCCTTTCGGCGGTATTGCTGGTGTTCGGCAAACTTTCGTCGAATCAGGAAATCACCAGTTTCCGGGTGGCGGGGATGAGTTTGCCGCGTTTGGCCGCGCCGGTATTCGTCATTTCCGTTGTGCTTTCGTTCATGAGCCTGTGGCTGAACAATTACGTGGTGCCGCTCGCGAAGGCATCCACGGTGCAGATTCTCTATGAACAAGCGGCGTCCGATCCGGATTCACTATTGAAACCCGGAGTGGTGCAGGGGAATTTCGGCTCGAAGGACGGCAGCCTGCAAAAAGTCCTCATTGAAGGCAAAGACGGTGAATGGGTGACGGGTTTCCATTATTACCAAGTGCCGAAGCCGACGGATAAAGATCAAAGCCGCACCTATGTGCATGCGGATCGTGCGGCACTGAGCATCGATCATACCCAAAGCCAGCTCCGGGTGAAACTCCAGCACGCCTATTTCGAAACGCGCGATGAGTCCGGGAAAATCCAGATGGGTTTCGCGGGGCATGCCGAGCCGTTGATGATCGATCTCAAGCAATCGAAAAGCAGCAAGCCCCGCGCCAGTGCGATGACAAACCACGAGATCCGCAACTATCTGGCGAACAATCCGGATCTCCCGAAGAAAAAGCGCATCCAGTTCACTTCGGAAATCACGAAGCGTTATTCGTTTTCCATGGCGTGTTTCGCGTTCGCGTTTGTGGCGATTCCGCTGGGGCTGAAAGCCCGCCGCAAGGATACTTCCAGTGGTCTGGTGATGAGCCTGCTGATCGGCATGGCGTATTTCATGATCACCGTGACGGCGGATGAGTTCAACAGCGAACTGAAGGCGAACATGGTGCTGTGGGCTCCGAACGTCCTTTGCATTTTATTGGGATTATTCCTGTTCCGCCGCGCGCGGTTCAAGTAGGGTTGATGAACGGCGAATGAATTTTCCGCGAACGATCCGTAACAGTATCGGCAAGGCCCGCGCCTTCCTGGCGAATGAGCGGGTGAGTTTCTCGCCCTTCGTGCGGGATCTGAAGACCTACAATCTGGAAAAATTCCGCGCGGATACCCATGCGGCTTCCAGTGTGACGATGCTGGCCATCGCGCAGGCGATCGCTTTCGCTTCGATCGCCGGTTTGCCGATGGTTTACGGGGTGATCAGCACGGCGGTGGCGGCGATGGCGGCGCCGTTTTTCGCCGGATCACGGCATACGATTCTCGGTCCATCGAATGCGACGGCGTTCATGTTGTTCAGCTTCTTTTCGGTGAATCCGAACATGATCGGGAGGTGGCATGATCTGATTCCGTTGCTGGTTTTCATGATCGGCTTGTTCGCTTGTCTCGGTGCGGTTTTCCGGGTAGCGGATTTACTGCAATACGTTTCACGCAGCGTGCTGGTCGGATACATTTCCGGGGCGGCGGTGCTGATCATCGCGAACCAGTTGAAATCCGTGCTCGGGTTGAAAGCCTATTTATCGGGGATGGACACGGCGACGTTCGCGGGCTTGGTGTTGGCGTTGGCGAAAAACATCATCCACGTCGATTGGGTTTCGCTGTTGATCGGCGCGAGCAGCGTGCAGGTCTTTTGGTTGATCCGGCGTTTGAAGCCGAAGTGGCCGGCGTTCGCGATCGCGCTGGTTTTCTCGTCGGCGACGTTCGGGGTGCTGATCCATGAAAAACATCCGATTTTCAAAAATGCGGAGACGTTCCATTCGTTCCGCCTGGAGGATTTGGTGCCGCAACTGCCGACGGTGATGCGGGAAGAGATTTTCTCGGATATTTCGGCGTTGCTGGGCGTGGCGTTCGCCATCGCGTTTTTGGCATCTCTGGAAAACACGCTGATGTCGAAAACACTGGCCTCGAAATCCGGTGATCGGGCGGATGTGAATCAGGACATGCTCGCCGTCGGAATGGCGAATCTCACGACCGCGTTCGCGGGAGGCATGCCGGCGTCGGGATCGTTGACGCGTTCGATGTTGAATCAGGAAGCCGGGGCGAAAACACGTTTCGCTTCGTTGTTTTCCGGCATCTATACGCTGGCCTTCGCGATCTTGATCGGAGCCTTGGCGACGCGGGGAATCCGGCTGGTCGACTATGTGCCGAAGGCGGCGCTGGCGGCGCTGGTGATCGTGCTTTCGTTTTCGCTTTTCAACAAACGGCACATCCAGATTTGTCTGCGCTCCACGGTGGACGACGCGTCGGTTTTGATCGTGACGTTTGTGGCGACCTTGCTCGCGCCCTTGCATGTGGCGATTTTCATCGGCGTGGCGCTTTCGATCACGTTTTTCCTGCGCAAGGCGAGCCGGCCGTTCCTGGTGGAATATGAATTCAACGAAGCGGGTGAACTGCGGGAAATGGGCGAGAAACGGCAGCGCCCGATTCCCTCGATTTCCATCGTCCACGTGGAGGGCGATTTGTTCTTCGGCGCGGCGGAACTTTTCCGAACCCAGATCCAGCGCGCGGTGGCGGACCCGGCGCTGCGGGTGATGATCCTGCGGTTGAAAAACGCGCGCCACCTCGATGCGACGAGCGTGATGGCGCTCGAAGATCTGATCAAATTCATGCGCGCGAAAAAGCTGCACCTGATCGTCTCCGGAGCGTCGCGGGATGTGTACCGGGTTTTGAAGAAGTCCGGAATTTTACAGACCTTGCAGGAGGGGTGCAACCGGCGGGCTGGTGAGAGCAATTTGTTTTTGGCATCACCCCGGAATCCGAATATCTCCACTCGGAATGCGCTCAAGCGCGCGCAGAAACTGCTGGGAGAAGAGAAAGCGGAAGTGCGGATTTTCTACGATCCGAACAAGGCGTGACGCCGGGGGCGAGTGCGCTGGCGCATTGCTGGATGCGGTTGTGGCGTCCGCCGAACCAGAGCGTGCCGGAAAGCAAAAGCCAGCCGACGGATTTCGGCGCTCCGTGAAAAGTCATTCCGCTTTCCATTCCCGATCGATCGAAAGATGGATTCCTCCTTCGATGTTGGAATGGGTGCTGGTTTGGGTTTGGATGGTTTCGAGTTCCTGTTTGAGAACGATCGGGTGGAGCAGCGAGAGCCAGATTTTCCCGGAGGAAAGTGTCATATCGAGGCTGGTTTTTTCCCCGGTGAGATCAAAGTAGGGATTGGCGGAGTAATTTCCTGAAACACTGAAGACACCGCAGGGATGACCGTGGACGGATTCGACCGATTGTAGGATCAGGTTGAGATTTCCTTTGCCGGAAAAGGCGTGGAGCATCGGGAGTTCCGCTTGGGAGATGGTGATGGTATCGCCGGGCTTGATGCGTTTTTTACCAAACCACAGCGCCCGTGGTAGTGCTCCGGCTTCGGTGAAAAAGGCGGTGGCGTGCGGCAGGATTTCCTGGGTCAGCACGTGGCTGTTGAAATCGGAGTTTTTGGCGGCGCTCCACGATTTGCCGTCTTGGGTGAGGCGGATGGATTTGCCGGATTTGCTGTCGGCGACGGCTGCCGCGATGGTTTTTTCCGGGTCGTTTGGATCGGTGGTGATCCGGTTTTTCGTGCCGATTTGGACGATGAAATCATCGCCTCTGCGCGAGCAGATGATTTCCTCGCTGAAGGAGCCTTCGAGACGGCTTGCTTTGCGTTCCATCACGTTGTTCTGCACTTGCCGGGCGTTGGAATAGGTCAGTTTTTGCGTGGTGCGGACGGTCAGGTTTGCAGGAAAGGGTAGATCCTTGCGGAAAATGTAGCCTTCAGAAGTTTGATCGACCAGAGCCTGCAGCCGGGAATCGGGGATGTCCGGCTTGATGGAAACGTCGGATTTGACCGAGGCGATGGTCTCGGTGACGCTGGATTTCACCTTGGAGGTGATTTTTTCCGCTTGATCGCAGGATACGAAAGCGACGGAGAAAACCGCAGGGGCGAGGAGGGGGGAAAACTTCATGGCGGAGCTAGATGCCGTGACCATGAATGAAATAATTCCGGCAATCGAGATTTTGATTCATTTCATCGGCAGGATTGTCTTCTTTCGCCAATCCGACGACCACGGCAGGCACACCCGCAACGGTGGTGTGCGGGGGAACGGGATGCAGCACGACGCTGCCCGCGCCGACTTTCGCGCCGGTACCGATTTCCACCCGGCCGAGGATTTTCGCGCCCGCGCCGAGCAGGACGCCGGAACGGATGATCGGGTGGCGGGCTCCGCTGTCTTTTCCGGTGCCGCCGAGCGTGACTTCGTGGAGGATGGAAACGTCGTTTTCAATGATCGCCGTTTCACCGACGACGAAGGAAGTAGCGTGGTCCAGCAGGATGCCGCAGCCGATTTGCGCCGCCGGGTGGATGTCCACGGAGAACACCTCGCTGACGAGGCTCTGGAGGTAGAGCGCGAGCCACCGGCGGCCATCGAGCCAAAGCTGGTGGCCGATCCGGTAGGTGGTGAGCGCGAGGAAGCCCTTGAAGAAAAGCAGCGGCTCCAGCGGGGAAAAACAGGCCGGATCCCGTTCGTAGATCGCCAGCATGTCCTGGGTGGCGCTTTGGGTGACGGTCGGGTGTTTTTCGAAAATCCCGGTAAACAACGGCTCGAGGGCGGCGCGGGGCATGTCTTCGCGGGCCAAACGTCGGCTCAAGCGTGCTCCGAGCGCTTCGGCGAGGTTGTTTCTGGAAAGAATGACGTCCTCCATCAAATGCTGGAGAGTGGGCTCTTCCTGAGCGATCCGGGCGGCTTCGGATTGGAAAAATGCCCACACGGACTCGGGGCATTCGATTTTCAAAGAAGCCAAAGTGCTTTTCTTATTGCTGGTAGGCGCGGATCGAGTCTGTTGGGATTCGCTCATGAAGATTTCTCAGAAATTGGAATATGCGTGCCGTGCCCTCGCTCAGCTCGCCAAGTGCCATGACGGCAGGACTATTACACGGCTCGAGGAGATGGCGCAACGCGAAGCCGTGTCCGGGAACTTTCTTGTGCAAATTTTAAACGATCTGCGCCGCGCGGGGCTGGTGGAAAGCCGACGCGGAAAATCCGGCGGCTACCTTCTTTCCCGCCCGGCGAACCAGATCACGCTCCGCCAGGTGGTGGAAGCGGTGGACCCGAGCCTGCTACAATGCTCGGTTTCCCAGGAAGGGGAATCCGGTGTCGGCGTGCGACGGGCATGGGAACGCGTTTCCGGATTGCTGTGCCAGGAAATGGACAAGATCACGCTGGATACGCTCACGGTAGGCCAGAGCGCGCCGATGTTTTATATTTGAGATCCATGGATCGCGATGCGGAAGCGCATGAATTGTGCGAGCAGGTGCGGAACGCTTTCGCTGCGGTAACGCTGGGCACGGGGATTGGGCTTTTTCAAGGTCAGGCGATCGATGATTATGAAACGGAGGAAGTATGCCTTCGTGAACGTGAAAAGGACGAAAAAGAACGCTGGGAACGGATTTCTTCAAGTCATCTGAATGCCTGTCATAGCAGTCTGAGTTTTTTCGATCCTGCCGGGATGAGATTTCATCTACCCGCATTCATGATCGCTGATATCAAGGGAGAAGATCGGATGGGAATGTTAGTGTTCGCGCTGACTTCCTTGGACGATTATACCCACAATCAGTTTTCACTTTTAAATCCGGCGCAACGACAAGCCGTCCGGGAATATCTTCAGTTTCTTAAAAAAGGTCCTGATGGTGAATGCTATGAAGATGATATCGATCAGGCTTTGGGTGGATATTGGGGCAAGGAATGAATTTGTTAGCGCGTCGTGGTTTGATTGATCGGGAAATCGCTGTTCGCAAGAGTAGTTCTTTAATTTAGTCAAGATTTATGAAATATTTCGCTGGCTGAAATGGGGGATTTTCTGTAATAAAAGCCCAGCTGTTATTGCAACACCCACACCCTTTACCCCCATGGCTGGCGAACACACCCACCACATCAAGATCCGCTCGACGCAAATGGAAATGCCGACCGGTCGTCCAATCGAGGAGGATTACGAAAGCAAACTGCGTGAAGCGCAGGAAGATCTCAACCGCATCCAGCAGCAGCGCGAAGAGCTGGAGCGGAAAAAGCGCGAGCTGGAAGAACTGACCACGCGCCGGAACAATTTCGTTTCCCAACAGATCGAGCTCACCGAGCGGATGTCGAATTCGCTGACGATGATCGATCGCGAACTGGTGCAGATGCGCCAGGAAGCGGAAGATCTGGAGCAATGCCGCGTTTGTTTCGCTGCGCACCTCGAGAAGCTCGGCAAGATCAATCCAGAGAGCTGGAACCGCGAAAACATGTCGGACAAGCTGGAGCGCGCCACGTTGATCATCGATGTCGCCGCCGACGAGTATGATCAGGCCGCCGCGCATTTCGAAGGAACCCGCAGCGGCGTGATCTTCGGTCGCGCCTCGAAACGCGGTCGCGCGAAAGCGGGTGCGGCTCCGAGCGAGTTCATGGCGAATTTGCGCAATGGTTTTGCGTTCAACCTGCCGATCGTCGTGCTCGGCGGTCTGGCACTGCTGGTTTATCTCACCAAATAACTTCTTATGAGCCACACCGCCTTATTCAAGGAAGACGCGGAGCTTCAGGAGTTGCTGAAAGAGCAAGCGCTGCTGGAAGCCCAGGCACGGGAAATCGCGGACCGTCCGCGACGCATCGAGATGGAAAAACGGGAACGCGAGTCCACGATTCCTCCGCTCACCGATATCGATGAGCGGGCGCGCCAGAAAAAATACGAGGAAATCGTGACCCGCCGTGAGGTGGTCAACGTGCGCCGTGACCAAGGCCGCAGCGTGATGCTGTTGTGCATGCTGCTCATGGCGACGGCTTCGCTGATCTGGTGGGGTCTTCGTTTGATGGAAGGCTGATAGGCCGGTGCTTGGCGCTCCCGTCTTTAGTCTTCGATTTCGACGATCAGGTTGATTTCAACCGCGACGTTGAGAGGCAAGGCGGCGGCGCCTAGGGCGGTGCGGGAGTGTTTTCCTTTGTCGCCGAAGATTTCGACGAGCAATTCGGACGCTCCGTTGATGACTTGCGGGTGGCCGAAGAAATCCGGCTCGGAATTGACGAAGCCGTTGAGGGCGACGATGCGCTTCACTTTATCGAGCGAACCGATTTCTTCCTGAATCACGGCGAGTCGGTTGAGGATGATGATGCGCGCGCCTTCCTGGGCTTCTTCGATGGAAACGGCGGTGGGAACTTTGCCGATGACTTTTTTATCGCCATCGATCGGCAGACCGCCGGAAAGGAAGAGGAGATTTCCACTGCGGACGCAATTCACATAAGCGGCGACCGGGGCGGGAACGGCGGGGAGGGTGAGGCCAAGATTGGCGAGTTGGTTCAGGATGGTGGACATGGGGAAATTATTCGGCGGAATCGGCGGGTTCGGCTGCGGCGGTGCGGTTGCCGGGAACGGAAAAGTTTTCCATCAGCAGTGAGACGAGTTTTTTCCCGCCGGGAGTGAGCGAGGCTTGGTTGCCTTCACCGGTGACGAGGCTGCGGGTGAGGTAGCGGTGCGGGACGTTCGATGGCCGTACGGCGGTGACGATGGATTCGGTGACGGTGCGGTTGCTCGGCACGCAGGAAATCGGGAAACCGACGGGCGTGAAGCTGATTTCCCACGAGTTTCCGCCGAGGTTTCCGGTCGGGTTGAGCCACGGATAGCGTTTCACGAGGTCGGGCGTGCCGTTGGTGGGAACGGTGACTTTGAAATACGCGGGGGTGTTGGCGACGAATTGGCTGAACTGGAGCTGCGGATTTTTTTGATGCTCAAGGAAGAACCGGGCGACTTCACAGCCGATGAGATTCATGCCGTTGAAATTCCCCTGATAGTTGACGCTGCCGCCGTAGAGCTTGTGCCACTCTTCGTAGCGCGGGCTCATGAGCAGGCAAAGTTCGAGATGGCAGTGGGCGCGGACGCGGTCGATGCCAGCGCCGGTGAAGCCCATGTGCCCGATCACGGAGCCGGCTTTCACCGGATCGCCCGGTTTGCAGAGGATTTCGGACAAGTGGGCGTAAAGCGAGTAAACCGAGGAGTTTTCCCAACGGTGCTCGATGACGACGTATTTTCCGTAGTTGCTGCGTCCGGCGAGCGGGCTGGTGTGGACTACGGTGCCGTCGGCGATGCTGCTGACGAGATCGAGCGGATTCCCGGCCTTGTCCCGGCGGATCGGCGCGATGTCGATGCCTTCGTGGAATTTCGTGAGCAGCACTTCATTGCCGAGACGGATGGGGGTGCGGACGAGGCCGTAGCTTCCGGCTTCCCAGGGTTTTGTGGCCTGGCCCTCGAAATTCCGGTCCACATACATGTAGAATTTGTCGGGTTCACCGGTGAAGAGGTGGTTGTTTTCCGTCGGCAGACGTAGGTCGATCGGTGGAGACGAGGGTGTGGCTTGCTGGCTTTGGGCGAAAAGTGCGCCCGTCAGGCCGAGCGCCAGGGAGAGAATACGGAACATCACGGGAGATTACTTCTTCTTTTTCGGCTTTTTTTCACCAAAACGTGGCAGGGTTTCGTCCAAAAGCTGGATTTCCGGAAGCGAGACGCCTTGCCAGATGACCACCAAACCGTCGTTGACGGGTTTATCGATCATCACGGCATCGACAAAACGTCCATTCACGGAGGCGACAAGCCATTTTCCCTGATTCACGGAGGTGACGGCGTTGAAGCGGTTGGCGGCATTGGGTTTCAGGCGGAAAACAAGGCCGTAAGTGGCGCCGTCATCGGAGGGAAACGGGCTGAACGAGCTGAAGTCCCGCAGGGAAACTTCCGGCAGGCGGCGGAAGTAGCGTTGTTTTCCCCCGGTATTGAACGGGAAAATCATCTTCGGATTGTCCGATTCCTCGGTCTCGATGTGGAAGGAGATCTGGGCTTTTTCCTCGCGCTTTCCACCTGCGAAGGATGAAGGCGCCAGTGCGAAAAGAACCGTCATCAGAAGAATGGCGAGACGTTTGGGCATGGGGGAATCAAGCAGATTGGAGGCACAAGACGCAAGACTTGAAGACGCACGAGAAGAGGAATCGCTGTCGAAAGGGTTTCAATCTTGCGTCTTGTCTCCTGAAGTCTTGCATCTCCGTTTCTTATTCCCGTTGACCATTCCGCGAAACATGGCCAAGGCTGCGCGCATGTTTATCGATCACATCCGCATTTTCGCCAAGGCAGGCGACGGAGGAAACGGCGTGGTTTCCTGGCGCCGCGAGAAATTCGTCCCCATGGGTGGTCCCGATGGCGGTGACGGCGGTGCGGGCGGCAGCATCAAGCTGGTGGTCGATCCTTCCACGGACAATCTCCGTGCTTATCATTACGATCCGAAGCTGATCGCCGAAGACGGGAAAAACGGCGCGGGCGGGCGCAAAACCGGCAAGGGTGGTAAATCCGTCATTGGCCGCGTGCCGCCGGGCACCGTTGTCTACCGCAGTACCGCCGTGACCATCCAGGAAGCGGTGGAAATGGAACGCAGCGACGAGGGGATTGATCTTGAGCCGATTGCGGACCTTACCGAAAACGGCCAGGAATTCGTCCTCTGCCAAGGCGGCCAAGGTGGCGAAGGAAACTGGAATTTCAAAACCGCGACCAACCGCACACCCACCGAGCACACGCTCGGCACGCCGGGCGATCAGGCGGTTTTCTATCTTGAGCTCCGCCGCATCGCCGACGCGGGCCTTGTTGGTTTTCCGAATGCCGGGAAATCCACGTTGCTCGGGAAGCTTTCCCACGCGAAACCCAAAGTCGCGTCCTATCCCTTCACGACTCTCCAGCCGTCCGTCGGCGTCGTCGAGTTTCCCGGCTATCGCCGCTGCACCGTCGCGGACATTCCAGGGCTGATTGAAGGAGCACATGAAAACCGAGGCCTCGGCCACGAGTTCCTGCGTCACATCACCCGCTGCCGGGTGCTGCTTTTCGTCATCGACATGGCCGGCAGCGAAGGCCGCGATCCGATTTCCGACCTCGAAATCCTGCGCAAGGAAATCAAGGAATACGATGCCGAGCTGGCCCGTTTTCCGTGGAAGATCGTGGCGAACAAGATGGATCTCGAAGGAGCTGCGGAAAATCTCGAAGTCTTCAAAGCCCGTTTCCCGAAAATCGAGATCATCCCGATTTCCGCCGAAAACGAGGAGGGCATCGATGACCTGAAGCAAGCGCTCGATAACGAAGTGGGTTATCGTTTTTCGAAGTAAGGGTCGGGATATTGTCCCGTTCTGTTTTTCCGCTCATCGCGACCATGGGAAAAAATTCTCCGGTTTGAATCCGGGGCGGCTTTTCAATGGATCCGCTTCATGCTGGCAGGATTGTTTTTCTTCGGCGGATGGTGAATGGTTCCCGCCGTATGCATGACCAGCTTTCCCTCGTTTTCGTTTATGGAACCTTGCGCCGGGGCGGTACGAACCATTTCCGGATGGACGGCACCGAATTTGTGGCGGAGGGCGCGGTGATCGGCCGGATGTATGCGATCGACTGGTATCCGGGATTGGTGCTGGACCCGGAGGGAGATCGGATCGTGGGCGAGGTGTACGCGGTGGGAAGCGCGCGTTTGCGGGCTCTGGATGAATTTGAAGGCGTTTCGGCGGAAGAGGAAAACAGCGAATATCGCCGGGTGAAGACGATGTTTTTTTCCAATGAAGGCGATCCGTTTGAGGCGTGGGTGTGGGAGTGGCTGGGGCCGGTGGATGAGTCACGGCGGATTTCCCACGGGAATTGGTTGAGGAATTCGTGAGGTCATAGGTCACGGGTGGTGCCTGTGACATCACTCAAGTACACCGGCGTAATTTTTTAGATCTCTGAGTACACTCCGGCCGATTTTGGGTGGAATTTAGCCGAAAACGATCTGGGAATTTGAAAAAAATGCCAAATCCGAGTGTGAATTCCAAAAGAACAACTTGTGAATGGGTTTTCTTAATCACTTAATTTCAGTGAATTATAATTTCATTAAAAATCTTCTAATTTTCTCTTGAGGGGAAAGTGTACTTGGGTGTATTAATGTGCCACTGACGCGACGGTCAGTGTTCATCCCCGTGAGTGAGAGCAGTCAGCACTATAAAGGGTTTCACCCTTACAAAATGGACCCGAAATTCCGGGTTTCCGTGCCGACGAATTGGCGTCCAGTGCCAGCGGCACCGCTGTTTCTGCTTTTTTCCCGCGAGTATGACATGCCGGTCGTGAAGGTGCTTTCCGAAGCGGCCTACAACGAGAAGGTCGAACTGATCAAAGCGAGCGATCACACTCCCGCCGAGAAGAACAAGAAGCTCGGCAAACTGGCGATGCTGTGCCGGGAGGTGACTCTCAATGATCAGGGCAAACTGCTCGTGCCGAAGGACGTCAGCGAGAAAGCGGAAATCTCTGCGGATCTGGAAGTGGTCCTCGCCGGTCGCGGCATCCATTTCGAAATCTGGAGCAAAAAGAACTTCGAGCGCGTCCTGGAGATCGAGACCGCTGCGGAAGAAGAGGACGATCTCGGTATTTTCTAAAATTTCACACCCACACCCAACGACAGCAATGTTGTTCACCCCCTCCACTCCAGCGCTTGAAGCGGTCCGCCCTGTGGCGGCTTCGGCCGTCCTCGCTTCGGCGCGGGAGTGGGGCAGTTTTTCCACGTTTTCTTTGGCTGGGCGGAAGAAGTCTCTCGGGACAGAGCTTCTTTCGCTATTTCAAACCATGGTCCGCACCGCTCCTGGCTGGTTGTCGGTGCGGCCATGGGACACTTTTCTGGCTGGGCGGAAGAAGTCTCTCGGGACAGAGCTTCTTTCGCACTTTAGAACGAAGTCCTGCGTCGCTCCTGGCTGGTTGTCGACGCGGACTTCGGGATTTTCCAACAGCGGGCTGAATGTCCGCTTTTCCGCGCCATCCGATGGCGGCGGCTACCATCTGCCGGTGTTTCCTGCGGAAATTTCCGAATGGATGGCTCCGGATGAAACGAAGCTCATCATCGACGGGACGCTCGGTGGGGGAGGGCATAGTGAAATGTTCCTGCAAGCAGGAGCGAGGGTGATCGGGATCGATCGGGACCCGGAAGCACTCGCCCACGCCCGCAAGCGGCTCGCCGGATTCGGCAGCCGCTTTTCCACGTTCGAGGGGAATTTTTCGCAGATGTGCGAAATCCCCGAAATCCGGCAGGGGGAGCTGGCCGATGGCCTGCTGCTGGATCTCGGGGTTTCTTCACGCCAGCTTGATTCCGCCGCACGCGGGTTTTCCTTCATGCGCGAAGGTCCGCTCGATATGCGGATGGGGCCATCCAGCCCGCGCACGGCGGCGGATATCGTGAATAACTGGCCGGAAGCGGATATCGTGCGGATTTTGTTCGAATTCGGCGAGGAATCCAAAGCCCGCCGCATTGCCGGGGCGATCGTGAAACAACGGGCCGTGAAGCCCTTTGTCACCACTCTCGATCTGGCCAACTGCATCGAGCGCGCCATTGGCCGCCAGGGGAAAACCCATCCTGCCACCAAGTCCTTCCAAGCGATCCGCATGGCGGTGAACGAGGAGCTCGAATCCCTCGCCACCGCTCTCAACAACGTCTCCAAGGTGCTGAAACCCGGAGGACGCTTGCTGATCATCACCTTCCACAGCCTCGAAGACCGGATGGTGAAACGCTTTTTGAAACATCGCTCCACCGAACTGCTCGACGAACCGGGCTGGCCGGAGCCAAGACCGAATCCTGATTATCAATTCCGCCTCCTCAGCCGGAAGGCCATCGCGCCCACTCCCGAGGAAATCTCCCACAACCCGCGTGCCCGCAGTGCGAAACTGCGTGTCGCCCAGCTTTTGCAACGCCCGTTATGAACCGCCGCCGCAACGAAGCCCGCACTCCCGCCTACGTTTATTTCGCGCTCATCCTCGCCTTCTGCATCGCCGCAGCCGGTGGAGTGCTGCATGCGTTTTATAAAAACCGCCAGGTGCTCACCGCCCGCGCCATCGAGGCCAGCGAGCGCCGCATGGAGCAGGCGCAACTCGATATCCGTACGGTGGACATGCGCATGGACCAGCTTTTGAACCGCTACGTGATCCGAAAACAACTTGAAGAAACCCGCTCGAAACTGCGTCCGATTCCGGTCGGCCTTGTCGAAGAGGTTGACCCAACGCCGCCGATCCGTCACAGCGTCGCTTCCGCCGATCCCTAGTCCGTGAAATCCTCCTTCCAGTCCCGTTCCCTCCTGTTGTGCTCAGTCCTGGTGACTGGGCTCACGGTGCTTTCGGGGCGGTTGGTTCAGATCCAGCTCGTGGACCGCCAGCGCTACGCCACGAATTCCCGGAAAACCTTTCACCGGGTGGAAAAACTGCCCGCCATTCGTGGAATGATCGTGGACCGGAATGAGGAGCCGCTCGCCAAGAGTATCCCGGTTTGCGCGATTTACATCGATAAAAACCACCTCGAAGACCCGAAGCTCGCGGCTTACGGTCTTGCTTACGAGAAAGCCAGCAGCGAACCCGGCTGGCAGAGTCTGGACGATGAAAAACGTCGCCGCCGCATCCGTGCGCTGCGTGGCGAAATCCTCGAACTGGAAAAGCCGGAAGTCATTGTCCAAAAGCACCTCGCCTACGCTATCGGTATTCTTTCCACCCCGCTGAGAATGCGCCGGGAAGAACTCCGGGAAAAAATCGAGAACAGCAAAGGCAAATGGTTTCCCATTGCCAAAGAACTGCCGGAAGACCTCGTCGATGGCATCCGCGATCTGGTCAGCGAGCACTACCTCCAAGGCATTGAATTCGAAAGTTCGATCAAGCGCTGGTATACCTCGCCCGAGCTCGCTTCCCACGTGATCGGATTCACCGGTGAGGTGGAGAAGAAAAGCGAGGATGGTTCCGTCCAAACCAGCATGCAGGGGCGTTTTGGCATCGAATCCTCGATGGAAGAATTTCTCGCCGGTCGCGATGGTTTCCGCGAGCAACTCCGCGATGCACGCGGACTCGTCGTTCCCGGAAATGCGGGTGGTCTGATGCCGCCGCGCGCCGGATTGAACGTGCAGCTCACGCTCGATATCGGTATTCAATCGATTGTCGAAGAAGAGCTGGACTCCGCATTGAAAGAATTCTCCGCGCCGCGCGGTGCGATTGTCGTTCTGGAACCGAAAAGCGGCGACATCCTCGCGATGGCCAGCCGTCCGAATTTCGACCTGAACCGGAAGGAAAACCTCGCCGAAAATGGTTTCAACTTCGCCCTGCAAGCCATCTACGAACCCGGATCGACCTTCAAAATCGTCGCGACCTCCGGTGTGATCAACGAAGGTCTCGCAACTCCGCAAACCACGGTTTTCTGCCACAACGGACTTTATTCCGAAGGCGCGATCAAAGTGCCGGACCACCATCCCTACGGCTCGCTCACGCTGGAAGGTGTTTTGCAAAAATCGAGCAACGTCGGCGCTTACAAGTTCGCCCGCCAGCTCGGCACCGCCCGGTTTTACGATTACGTGAACCGCTTTGGTTTCGGCAAAAAAACCGGCATCCAGCTCAGCGGCGAAAGCTCCGGCATCGCCAAAAATACCGGAAATCCGGTCGATTTCTCCCGCGCGGCTTACGGTTACGCGCTGAACGTCACACCCTTGCAAATGGCCTACGCTTATGGCGCATTGGCAAACGGCGGAAAATTGCTGAAACCGCGCATCGTCAAGGCGCTCGTCGCCAACGATGGAACCATCGTCGAAAATTACCCGACGGAAGTGGTTTCCCAAGTGGTCTCCGCCGCGACGGCCAGGAAAATGTGCCTCGCGCTGGAAAAAGTCGTGCTGCCCGGCGGTACCGCCACGCTCGCCGCCGTTCCGGGGTTCCGTGGCGGCGGAAAAACCGGCACCGCCAAGCGCCACAATCCGAACGGGCGCGGTTATTTGGCCAATAGTTACACGGTTTCCTTCGCCGGAATGCTCCCGGTGCAAGATCCTGCTTTCGTTGCGATCATCGTTATCGATGATCCGCGCACCAACAAGGTGGCCCGCTACGGTGGCACCGTCGCCGCGCCGGTTTTCGGGAAAATCGCCCCCCGCATCGCCGCCCGCCTGAATTTACAACCGACCGAACCGATTCCCACACATCCGCTCGCTACTTCCGCTGACCAATGATTCTCCGAGATCTCGCTTCTTCTCTTGCCCGTGTCACGATCGCCGGATCACTCGACACTGAAATTTCGTCCCTGACCGCTTCCTCGCGCGAGGTCGCTTCCGGTTTGTTGTTCGCGGCCATTCGCGGCACCTCCATCGATGGCCACAAGTTCATTGCCGATGCGATTTCCGCCGGGGCTTCCGCGATTCTCGCGGAAACCGCGCCACCGACCGACCTGCCAGCGAATGTCACCTGGCTGCACGTGCCGGACAGCCGCTTCGCGCTCTCGAAGCTCGCTTCCGCATTTTACGGCAATCCCGCGCAAGATCTGAAAATCGCGGGCATCACCGGCACCAACGGCAAGACGACCACCAGCTATCTCATCCATCACCTGATGAAGACGCATTGGCACCGCGCCGGATTGCTCGGCACCGTGCTGGTGGACGATGGCGAAACGGTGGAGCCGGCCCGCCACACCACGCCGGGATCGATCGAGCTTTCCAAACTGCTCCAGCGCATGACGGACAACGGCTGCCGGGGCGTGGCGATGGAAGTTTCCTCGCACGGCATCCACCAGCACCGCATTTCCGGGATCGGTTTCGATGCCGCGGTTTTCACCAATCTCACGCAGGATCACCTCGATTATCACGGCACCATCGAAGCCTACTATCAGGCGAAGGCCGATTGGTTCCACGCGCTTGCCGCCGATCCACAGGGGAAAAAACCGGTGGCTGTGATCAATTTCGACGACGCCCACGGCGTGGCGCTTGCGAACTCGCTCGAAGGCAAGCTTCCCGTTCTGAAGTTCGGCTTCGGCGTGCATTGCGATTTCCGGGCTAACAATTTCCGCCAATCCGCCCGTGGCATGGAATTCGAGCTCACCGCGAAAGGGAAATCCTATCTCGTGCGCTCGCCGCTGATCGGCCGCTTCAATGCCTATAACATTCTCGCCGCGATCACCGCTGCCAGCGCCTGCGGCATCCGTCCGCGCGATGCGATTTCCATGCTCGCCGATTCGCCGCAAGTGCCGGGCCGTATGGAAAACGTCGGCAGCGCCGGTGGAGCGACGGTTTTCGTCGATTACGCCCACACGCCGGATGCTCTGGAAAATGCCTGCCGCACGCTGAAGGAACTCAATCCGCGCCGTTTGATCACGGTGTTCGGTTGCGGTGGAGATCGCGACAAGGGCAAGCGCCCGCTGATGGGTTCCGCCGCCGCGCGTTTCAGCGATGCGCTGATTCTCACTTCCGACAATCCCCGCTCCGAAAATCCGGAAACGATCCTCAAGGAAATCGAAGCGGGCGTGAGTTTGAAAAACTACCTCGTCGTCGCGGACCGCGAGGAAGCGATCACCCGCGCCGTGAATGCCTCGCTTTCAGGAGACATCATTCTCATCGCCGGGAAAGGCCATGAGACGACCCAGCAATTCGCGACCGAGACCATCGATTTCGACGACCGCAAAAAGGCCAGCAAGGCCCTGCGTGATCGCGCCAATGACATTTCCGAAAACCGATGAAACCCATCACCGTTCAACAAATTGCGGAGATTCTCGGCGGTAAGATCGCCGCGGGTCGCCCGGACGTCGTCGTCAGCGGCGGCGTTTCCACCGACACGCGCAAGCTCGCGGCCGGTTCTGCGTTTTTCGCCCTGCGCGGTGAAAATTTCGATGGCGATGCCTTCGCTCCGCAAGCGTTGAACGGCGGCTCCGTGCTGGCCGTGGTGCATCGCTGGGAAGGCGAAGCGCCGGAAAACACGGCGGTCATCACCGTGGCGGACACCTTACTCGCGCTTCAACGCCTCGCGCTCTGGTGGCGCAAGCAGTTGGATATTCCGGTCGTTTGCATCACCGGCTCCAACGGGAAAACCAGCACCAAGGATTTCACCAACGCGGTGCTTTCCCAGCGTTTCAACGTTTCCGCGACG
This sequence comes from Luteolibacter sp., assembly GCA_047605125.1. Lineage (GTDB taxonomy): Bacteria > Verrucomicrobiota > Verrucomicrobiia > Verrucomicrobiales > Akkermansiaceae > Luteolibacter. The sequence continues at coordinate 25,916 of JASGGK010000007.1, read as the reverse complement.
AAGGGAAATTTGAACAACCACATCGGCGTGCCGCTGACCGTGCTTTCCACCACGGAAGAGCACACCGCCGCCGTTTGGGAAATGGGCATGAACCACGCGGGCGAACTCGCGCCGCTCTGTCAGATCGCCCAACCGAAATACGGGATCATCACCAACATCGGCACTGCGCACATCGAGTTCCTCGGCTCGCGCGAAGCCATTGCGGATGAAAAAGCCACGCTCGCCCGCAGTCTGCCGGGCGATGGTATTTTGTTCATTCCCGCGACTTGTGATTTCAACGAATACCTGCACGCCCGCACCAAGGCCACGACGATCAGCGTCGGCAACGGCCGCGGTCTTGTCCGCGCGGAGGATCTGAAATTCGGAGCCGATGGCACGCGTTTCAATCTCGTGATCCAAGGTCACGCGCCGGTGGAAGTGAACCTTCCGGTGCCGGGACGTCACATGGTGACCAATGCCTTGCTCGCTGCGGCGGCTGGCTGGAAGCTCGGCATCACGCCTGCGGAAATCGCCAACGGGCTTTCCAACGTCCAGCTTACCAGCGGACGCCTCCGCCGTTTCGATTATCACGGCATTACGGTGTTCGATGACACTTACAACGCGAACCCTGAATCGATGGCGGCCGCCATTGAAACGCTCGCCGACACACCCGTCGCGAACGGCAGCCGCCGGATCATCGTGCTGGGCCGCATGGGCGAACTCGGCGAGCACGCGCCCGCCGCGCACCTTCGCACGGGCGAACTCGCGGTGGCGAAAAAACTCAAGGTCGTCGCCGTCGGCGCGGGTGCCGAGGGCATCGCCCGAGGTGCGAACGACGCGCCGTATTTTTCCGACCTCGAAGAAGCCGCGCAATGGCTGACGAAAGAGGTGAAGCCCGGCGATGCCGTGCTTTTCAAAGGCAGCCGCACCGCGACCGTCGAACGCGTCATGAACTCCGCTTTCCCCCGATAAACCCCGATGTTACCCGCAATTTACGATTTCTGGCGCCAGGTTTTTGAAACCGAACAAGCTTCCGGCCACCAAGGCTGGGCTCATACGTTTTCGTTTTTGAACCTGTTTCAATACATCACCTTCCGCGCCGCCTGCGCCGGATTGCTGTCGTTCGTGCTGTCCCTGATCTTCGGGCCACGGGTGATTCGGAAACTCATCTCGCTCAAAGTCGGCCAACCGATCCGCACCGCCGAGGAAGTTCACAAACTCGCGGAGCTTCATGGCGGGAAAATCGGTACTCCGACGATGGGCGGCGTCCTGATCCTTGGTTCGGTGCTCGTTTCCACGTTGATTTGCGCGCGTCCGCTCAATCCGTTCGTCGCGGTCTGCGCCTGCACCATGGCGGCTTGCGGCTTGCTGGGATTCTGTGACGACTACAAGAAGGTGAAGGAAAAAACCTCGGACGGCGTCAGCAGCCGCACGAAGCTTTTCTGGCAGCTTGTGATCGGTCTGGTCGCCGCGAGTTTCATTTTCTTCAAGCCGGAAATCTCCGGCTTCGGCGCGACGGCGGAGCAACTCAAGGAAGGCATCGCGGGTTATCGTCTCGGCGACAAACCGATCCACATCGGCGCGATTTGTTTCCCGCTTTTCAAAACGCCGATCATCAATCTCGGCTGGCTGATCATTCCATTCTTCGCGCTGGTCATTCTGGCTTGCTCGAATGCGGTGAACCTCACCGATGGCCTCGATGGTCTCGCCACCGGTTGCACGATCAGCACCGCGCTGACTTACTCGCTGCTCGCTTACCTCGCCGGTCATTTCATGGTCGCCGTGGAATACCTCGTGATCCCGCATAACCGTTATCTCGGTGAGCTGGCCGTGTTCATGATGGCTCTTGTCGGTGCGGGCTTCGGTTTCCTTTGGTTCAACTGTCATCCGGCCAAGGTTTTCATGGGCGATACCGGATCGCTCGCGATCGGCGGCGCGCTCGGCACGGCGGCGATCTGCACCAAGCAGGAGCTGATGCTGGTGATCATCGGCGGCGTTTTCGTGATGGAAGCGATGTCGGTGATTCTGCAAGTCGGCAGCTTCAAGCTCCGCAAAAAGCGCATCTTCAAAATGTCACCGATCCACCATCATTTCGAGCTGCTCGGCTGGCACGAAAACCAGGTGATCATCCGCTTCTGGATTCTTTCCATCATGCTTGCCTTGTTCGGGCTGGCGCTTCTGAAAATTGCCTGACATGAGTCTTCACGAAAAACACGTCGCCGTTCTCGGAGTGGGCCGCAGTGGCCGCGCCGCCGCCGTACTGGCGTTGCGGGAAGGTGCCAGCGTGTCCGTTTGGGACAAGGCCGGCGCGGAGGCGTTTACGAATTTGCCGGAAGGCGTGACCGTTCATCCGGGAGCCACGGAAGAGCAGGGGAGGGAACTCGTTTGCGATCTGCTGGTCGTGAGTCCGGGCATCGATACCTACGGATCTTACGTCGCCGCGTTTTCGAAAAACGCCGGTGAAGTGATCGGTGAAGTCGAACTGGCGGCTCGTTATTTCGACGGAAAAATCGTCGGCATCACCGGCACGAACGGCAAGACGACCACCACGGAAATCGTCGCCCGCATTCTTGCCCACGCATCGCTCGGCGGCACGCCCTGCGGAAACTACGGCACGCCGTTCGCGGAAGTGGTGATGCAGCCGGAGCCACCGGCGGTGGTTTCTCTGGAGCTGAGTTCATTCCAGTTGGAAACGATCCGCACCTTGCATCCGGACGTCAGCATCTGGCTGAACTTCGCGCCGGATCACATGGATCGCTACCCGACGGTGGAAGCGTATCGTGCGGCGAAGTTGCGGATTTTTGAAACTCAAACGCCCGATGATACCGCTGTCATCCGCACCGGTGAATCGCTCCCGGAAATCGCGGCGCGCATCGTGACGTTTTCCACCGAAGACGAAACGGCGAAGTGGTTTTCAAACGGCCGCACCATTTGCTATCAGGGCGAGGCGTTCCTTGATCTGGAGCATGACACCAGCTTGCGCGGCCTGCACAATGCGGAAAACGCGATGGCCTCCCTCGCTGCCTGCGCCGCTCTCGGTGTGCCGGCGCACATCATGAAGGAAGCGCTGCACGGCTACGCGCCGCCGCCGCATCGTTGCGAACTGGTCCGCACGCTCGATGGCGTGGAATATCTCAACGATTCCAAAGCCACCAATCTCCACGCGCTGGAAAGCGCGCTGCGCTCCCAAACGCGTCCGGTCGTGCTGATCGCGGGCGGTAAGGAAAAAGGCCTCGATTACGGGCCTGTCGAGCCGCTGTTGAAACAAAAAGCCATCGCCGCCGTCACCTTCGGCCAGATCGCCCGTCCCTTGGCGGATCTGTTTTCCGGAGCCGTGCCGTGTCAGGCCGTGGTCACTCTCTCTGATGCGGTGAAGACCGCGCGTGAACTCGCTCCCCGTGGATCAACGGTCCTGCTTTCACCCGGTACGTCGTCTTTCGATCAATTTTCCTCTTACGAACAACGTGGAAATGTCTTCCGCGATCTCGTTCACCAACTTTGCTGAAAATCACCCACACCCTCCATGAAATCGCAAACTCTACCCGTAAAACGCCGTCCCGTTTCCAAGGGAATCTTCAAACGGCTGCACGCCGCCACCGGTCGCAAACAGCGCGCCGCGACGACCGCCGATGATCTGGAACTGGACGACAACTCTTCGAAAATCTCGCGCTCGCTGACCGTGATTTTTCTGTTCCATCTCGTCGTGCTCGGCCTGATCTTCTTTCACCAGCAATATCTCGAAGGTCACTCTGATGTCGCGAAGTCCGCTGAAGACACCGGCATCAAACCCTTGCCGAATACCGCGCCCAAGGCTCTGGAGCGTGGCAATCTTCCGAAGCTCGCCCGTGGCGAGCCGACTTACCTTGTGGCCACCGGAGACAACTACGAGCTCATCGCCTCGAAGTGCCAGGTCGATGTCAACGAACTGCGCACGCTCAACAACAACGAGCCGATCCGCGCCGGGCAGGTTTTGAAAATCCCGGCCCGCAAGGTCGTTCCTGAAACCGTTCCGGTGGCTGTGCCGCTTGAGCCGCAGGAGCCGGTTGGTGACGGCCTTGTCGAAGCCTTACCTGTCGGTGGCGCTCCACGCGCGGTGATGGTCCGCCCGGCGGCCGCCAAGCCGGCGGTTCAGGAAACCGCGTCGAAGCCCGCCCAAGCGTCCGGGAAAACCCACGTCATGAAGAAGGGGGATTCGCTTTGGACGATTGCCAAGACGAACAAAGTCAGTCTGGAATCTTTGAAAAAGGCCAATGGCATCAAGGATGAGCGCAAGGTCAAAGTGGGTGCGACGATCGTGATTCCGTAATTTTTCCCGGCTCGTGAAACTTTTCACCCGCTACAGCTCTCTTATTTTGTGCATCGCCGTCGGTGCGCTGGTGGCGTTGGGGCTGGTGATGCTCACGAGTACGAGCGCGTGGGTCAGGGGGATCGAGGATCCATATTTTTTCCTGAGAAAACAGGCGGCGATGGCCGTTGTCGGGCTGGTCGCCTCGATCGCCGCGGTCATCGTTCCGATCAGCTGGATACGCCGCTGGTGGCCTTGGATGCTGGCGGCGATTTGTGTGTTGCTGGCTCTTTGCTACGTGCCGGGGATCGGGGTGGAAACCTACGGTTCGAAGCGCTGGGTACAGGTTCCGGGCATCGGCCAGTTCCAGCCATCGGAACTGGCGAAGCTGATCGTGGTGGTTTCCTTGGCGGCGTGGTTCGCCCGCTGGCAGACGGAAGTCGGCACGTTCTGGAAAGGGTTCGTTTTTCCCGGAATGATCGCCGGTTTGCCCTTGGTTTTGATCGCGGGGGAAACGGATGTGGGTTCCGCGCTGACGCTCTCGACCGTGGTCGGCGCGATGCTTATCGCCGTCGGCACGAGATTGCGTTACATCGTCCCGACCGCTCTGGCCGCGATGAGCGCGGCATGGTTTTACGTTTCCCACAATCCGAACCGCTGGTCGCGGATCGAGGCGTGGCTGAATCTGGATGATCCGGTGAACCAACTGGGCAAGGGGATGCAGCAATGGCGCGCCTTGCTCGCGCTCGGTAACGGAGGGCCGTGGGGAGTGGGACTGGGAAATGGAGTGGAAAAATTCGGCACGCTGACCTTCGCGCACATCGATTTCATTTTCCCGGTCGTCGGGGAAGAGCTCGGGCTGCCTTTTACGCTCGGCGCGGTTTTATGCTACGTGCTGATCGCGCTTTGCGGCTGCGGCATCGCGGTGCAGGCCACAACGCTTTTCGAACGCTTGTTGGCACTGGGCATGACCTTCGTCATCGTGGTGCCCGCGATTCAGAATATCGCGGTGGTGACGGGCTTGTTGCCGAATGACGGATTGCCCTTGCCCTTTGTGAGTTATGGAGGGACGAGCTTGGTTTTCAGCTTGTCGGCGGTCGGTCTGCTGGTGGGGATCCACCGCCGGTCCCAGACGCTTTCCGGGACTGCCGAGGAGTTTCCGCTGACCAAGCAGTCGCGTGGTTCTTTGCGGCTTTGATTTTCCCGGAAATCGGGTGGGGGAGTGAAACGATTAACCTGAGATGGGGTGAGAGTTTCCAGAAACGTGGATTCTTGTGATGAGGTGGATTGACAACCCCGCATGAGGTTGACCAATCTGCGACACGCGCAGCAAAAAAGGTTCTTTTTTGCCGGGCTCAAAAAACCATCCAAGGATTCCAAACCCAGTGTTTTCCAACGAAGATTATCTCGCAGAATTGCTCACCGAAGCTGGCTTGGTGAGCCCCGCTCAGGTCGATGAAGCCCGGAATGCCATTTCCGGGGGAGAGACTGTCATCGGTTACCTCCTGGCCAATAGCACCTTGTCCGAGGAGGATGTCGCCCGGACGCTGGCAACCAATGCCGGTATTTCCTTCATCCGGCTTGGCGATGTCGCCATCGATCCCGCGGTGGCCCAGACCGTCACGGAAGAGGTCGTGCGCCGCTACAATGTGCTGCCGGTGGTGGATGATGGCTTCACGCTCTCGCTGGCGGTGGCGGATCCTCTCAATTTCGAAATGCTCGACAGCCTCCCGCATTTGACCGGCCGGGACTTGAGCTACTACTGCGCGACCCAGGCGGACATCCAGGAGCACATTCGCAAGTTTTACGGGATGGACACCTCCGCTGCGGAAGAAATCGGCATCTCCTTCGCGGGTTCCGAAGGTGGCTCCGGTGATGACGCGCCGATTATCCGCTTGGTTTATCAAACATTGACGGAAGCCTTCCGCCTGCGCGCTTCCGATATTCACATCGAACCGCTGGAAACCTCCGTGCGCGTGCGTTACCGGATGGACGGCAAGCTGGTGCAGGTGGATTCCCACCCGAAAAAGCTTCTTCCCGCGATCATCGCCCGCCTCAAGGTGATGAGCGGCAGCATGTCCATCGCGGAAAAACGCCTTCCTCAGGACGGTCGCATTCAGCTCAAGATGGGGGACAAGGAAATCGACCTCCGGGTTTCTTCCGTGCCATCGAATCACGGCGAATCCATCGTCATGCGGATTCTCGACAAGTCCGCGCTGATGCTCGGTCTGCCTGAACTCGGTTTCTTCTCCGACGACCAGGCGGTTTGGGAACAAATGCTCGGCCTTCCGGACGGCATTCTCCTCGTCACCGGTCCGACGGGTTCCGGTAAAACCACCACCCTCTACGGCTGTCTCAACGTCATCAACCGCCCGGACAAAAAGATCATCACCGTGGAAGACCCGGTCGAATACGAGCTTCCCGGCATCAACCAGGTGATGGTGAAAGCCGATGTCGGCATGACCTTCGCCGCCGCGCTCCGCGCGATGCTCCGCCAGGCGCCGAACATCATCATGATCGGGGAAATCCGGGATGCGGAAACCGCGAACATCGCGATCAACGCGTCCCTCACCGGTCACTTGGTTTTCTCCACGCTCCACACGAACGACGCGCCATCCGCTGTCGCCCGCCTCGCGGATATCGGCGTGAAACCCTTCCTCATCGCCTCCGCGGTGCGCGCGGTGCTCGCCCAGCGCCTCGTCCGCAAGCTCTGCCCGGTCTGCAAGGCTCCGGCGGAGCTGACGGAAAAGGAAATGCGCTCGCTTTCCCTCGATCCGTCCCGCATGGCGGGAGCCACGATTTACGGTCCGGTCGGTTGTGAAAAATGCCGTGGCGGCGGTTACAAAGGCCGGATGGGTATTTTCGAGCTGTTCATCGTCGATGATGAAGTCCGCCAGATGATCAACAACGGTCTTCCGAGCAACCAACTCCGCCGTCGCGCCCGCGAACTGGGCATGCGCACTTTGCGCGAAGACGGCATCCGCAAGGTGCTGGCCGGCCTGACCTCCGGCAGCGAAGTGGTCCACACCACCATGTCCGACGTCGATTGATCCTTATTTCCTAAAAACCCTTTTGTCTCCCGTCCTATGGACCACAAGCAAATCATTGAACTTTTCCAGTCCCGCGGCCTGATTGACCGCTCTCTTGCCCAGGACATCCTCGCGGAAGTCGATCACAGCGGCAAGGAAATCGCCGAAATCCTCGCCGACTATCAGGTCATCCAGAATCGTGACGACGTCTGGCCGATCATCGCTTCCGAACTCGGAGCCCAGCTCGTTGATATTTCCAACTGGACCCCGCCGCCCGCGATTCTCGCGCTCATCCCTGCGGGAACCGCCCGCCTCCACGGCTGCCTTCCGGTCAGCTTCGACGAACTCGGACTTTCCGTCGCGCTGGTCGATCCGCTCAATCCGCAGACCGTCGAAGATCTGCGTTTCGCCTTGGATCGTGAAATCAACATCGTGGTCGCCCCCGATTACCTCGTCGAGCAGAAGATCAACGAGTGTTACGGCGGCGAAGGCAAGGCGATGGAAGATCTTCTGGGCCAACTCGAAGCGGGCACCAGCGGCATGAGCCAGGCCGAACTGGAAGCGGAATCAAACTCCGCGCCGATCATCCGCTACGTCGATCTCGTTCTCTATCAGGCGATCAAGGAGAAGGCGTCCGACATCCACTTCGAGCCTTTCGAGAAAGATTTCAAAATCCGTTACCGCGTGGACGGCGCGCTCTATGAAATGGCGCCGCCGCCCGTTCACCTCGCCTTGCCGATCATTTCCCGCGTCAAGGTCATGGCGAACATGAACATCGCGGAAAAACGCGTCCCGCAGGACGGCCGGATCGTCAAACAGGTCGGGGAAAAGCAGGTGGACATGCGTGTTTCCTCGCTGCCGACCCACCACGGTGAATCCGTCGTGCTCCGGGTTCTCGACCGCTCTTCCGTCAATCTTTCGCTCGAAAACCTCGGCCTTCCGCCGCACATTTTCGAATACATCACGGACACCATCGAAAAGCCGAACGGCATTTTCATCGTCACGGGTCCGACCGGTGCCGGTAAGACCACCACGCTTTACGCCGCTCTCCGCCGTATCAACACCATCGATTCCAAGCTGCTCACGGCGGAAGATCCGGTGGAATATGACATCGATGGCATCGTGCAGATTCCGATTCATGAATCCATCGGCCTCGATTTCCCACGCGTGCTCCGGGCCTTCCTCCGTCAAGACCCGGATCGCATCATGATCGGGGAAATGCGGGACAAGGAAACCGCCACCATTGGCATCCAGGCGGCGCTTACCGGCCACTTCGTGCTTTCCACGCTTCACACCAACGATGCTCCGGGCGCCGTCACGCGTCTCGTGGACATGGGTTGCGAACCGTTCCTTGTCGCCGCTTCGCTCGAAGGAGTTCTGGCCCAGCGCCTCGTCCGGACGATCTGCAAAGACTGCCGCACGCCTTACGAGCCGAACGAGGCCATCCTCAGCCAACTCGGCATTTCGCCGCACGAGCTCGGTGACAAGCAATTCTTCACCGGTGCCGGTTGCCCGGTATGCGGCCAGACCGGTTATCGCGGACGCCGTGGTTTGTATGAACTTCTGGATGTTTCCGATCCGATCAAGGAATTGATCACGGACCGTGCTCCGACCGTCGTTCTCAAACAAAAAGCCATCGAACTGGGGATGAACACCCTGCGCGAAGACGGCTTGCGGAACATCTATAACGGCGCAACGACCATCGAGGAAGTGCTCAAATACACCTGAGCCTTTTTCATCGCAGGCTTGCCAATCATTCAAAAAAATCTCCCAATTCAGTTTCAAAGACCCCGTAACCCATGGCGAATTTCCAATATTCCGCACTCGATGCGAAAGGCGAAGAGACCTCCGGCGTGATCTCCGCCGCCAACGAAGCCGAAGTCATCCAAAAACTCCGTTCCCAAGGACTCTATCCGACCAAAGTGGAGGAAGAAGGCAAAGCTCCGAAAGGTGCCGCTTCCAAGGCGAAAGGGAAAACCGCCGCCAAGGCCGCTCCGGTCAAAGGGAAGGGGAAAAGCAAAGCGAATCCGAAGGAAAAAACCGGAGGCCGCGTGAAGCCGAAGAGCCTGATGATTTTCACCCGCCAGCTCGCGACGCTGATCGATTCCGGCCTGCCGTTGCTCCGCAGCCTTACCGTGCTGGGCAAGCAGGAGCCGAATCCCGTCATGCGCGCCACGCTCAATGCATTGGCGGATTCCGTACAAGGCGGCTCCACCTTCTCCGAGGCGCTTTCCACCCACCCGAAGATTTTCAACAAGCTCTATGTGAACATGGTGAAAGCCGGTGAGCTGGGCGGTGTTCTGGAAATCGTTCTCAACCGTCTGGCCGAGTATCAGGAAAAAGCCCAGAAACTGAAAAACAAGATCGTCTCCGCGATGGTCTATCCGGTGATCGTCATGTTCATCGCCGTGGCGATTCTGGTCTTCCTCATGATCTTCATCGTGCCGAAGTTCAAAGAAATGTTCGCGGGCCAGGGAGAAACCCTGCCGCTGATTTCCCAGATCGTCTTCGGCATGTCGGAATTCATGCTCGCCCGTCCGCTGTTCATTCCGAACGTCGCCTTCCTCTTCATCGGCTTCGGACTCATCGTCTACCTCTTCAATCTTTGGGGTAAAACCAAAGACGGCCGTTTGAAGATCGACAGGCTGAAACTCAATCTCCCGATCTTCGGCGACATCCAGCGCAAGAGCGCCGTGTCCCGTTTCTCCCGCACTCTCGGCACGCTCGTGACCTCCGGTGTGCCGATTCTTCAGGCGCTCAACATCACTCGTGATACCGCGGGGAACGTCATCATTTCCTCCGCCATCGACAAGGTGCACGAAGCGGTGAAAGAAGGGGAATCCATCGTCACCCCGCTCCAGGCCTCCGGCGTTTTCCCGAACATGGTGATCTCCATGGTGGACGTGGGTGAAGAAACCGGCCAGCTCCCGGAAATGCTTCTGAAGGTGGCGGATGTTTACGACGATGAAGTCGATAATGCCGTGACCGCGCTGACCTCCATCCTTGAGCCGATCATGATCGTGGTGCTCGCGGTGGTCGTCGGTTCCGTGGTGTTCGCGCTCTTCCTCCCGCTGATCAAGATGATCTCCAGCATGGGCAACGCCGCTTGAGCCGCGCCCGCAACCCGATGCTCAAAAAGAAAAACCCTGTCATGAAATTTACCCAACGCACCCGCGCTGCGGCTTTCACCCTCGTGGAAATGCTGGCGGTGATCGTGATCATCATGATCCTTTCCGCTGTCGTTCTCGGTGGTTTGAAATACGCCACGGACAAGCAGAACAACGAGAAAACCCGCGTCGAACTCGCCCGGATCAGCAATGCGCTTGAAGACTACAAGGTCGATAAAGGGCTGTATCCGCCGACTGAAGACAGCGCGACCGGGACTGGAAACTCTCCGGTTCTCTTCAAGGCGCTCTTCTGGGATTCCGATGAGGATGGCCAAACCGGCGACGACGATAGCGACCAACGCATTTATTTGCCTGAGCTGGACCCTTCCGACAAAAAACTCGGTTGGTTGGATGGCAATAGCATCGAAACTTTCCGGATCGTCGATTCCTGGGGCAATGAAATCCGTTATCGCTCCGCCAAGAACGCTGCCGGTGAATCCAACCCCAACACCGAGAGACCGGACTTCGATCTGTGGTCGTCCGGCAAGGACGGCGCCAGCGGTGATGCGAAAAGCGGCCAAAGCCGGGATGATCTTAAAGCTCCCTGAAACGCCTCTCCATAATTCGTAAAAACCATTCTTTCCACTGGACGCCCGCCATTTTGGCGGGCTTCTTCTTTTTCACAACATGAGCGAACAAGCTGCTGATTCATCCGCCTCCCCGGAATCTCCCGCCGGGGAAAAGGCTCCCGCCAAGGTGCGCCGCATTTCCAATCCGCGCGCCAAGAAGACCGCGAAGGTGAAAGAAGAAACTTCCCCGGCTCCGGCAGCCGAAACTCCTTCGGTTGAGAAGGTGGAAAATGCCGCCCCGGTTTCCGAATCACAACGCGCCGAGGAAGATCACGCTCCACAGACGGGGGAATGGTCCGACCCGGAAACCATCGCCTCAGGCCAAAGCGAAGGCGGTAACAAGCGGAACAAACGCCGCCGCCGCAAGGGCAAGGGCGGGAATAATTCCCAACAACCGGGAGCTGAAGAATTTCCCTCATCGGTCGTCTCTCCTGAGGGAACGTCCGCTCCCGTGGCCCAACCTCAACAGCCGCGTCCGCAACAGCAGCAGCATCAACGTCCGAAAGTGGATACTGAAGAGCAGGCGAAGAAAGCATGGAAAATCTTCCTCGCTGAAGTCAGTGAAGAAGGTGTCGCCCTGATCGGCGACCATGATGCGAAAGAACTCGCCCGCCGCTGCTTCCGCCTTGCGGAAATCTTCATCGAAGAACAAGGCAAGCGCCGGTTTTGATTTCCAATAAACGGATTTGGCCGCAGATCGGAAACCCTCCGTGGCCATCAATTCTTCGAAGAAAAAGCCTGTCCGATGTTGCGCATCGGACAGGCTTTCTGACAAAAATATCTGTTGTGGATTTGTTATCCCACGGAAAGGCGCTCGGCTTGGGTTTGCTCTGGATTCACAACCGTGGGCGGATAGACGATCACGCGGGTATCCGGGGTGTTCCGGAGGTAGGAATAAGCCCATCCGAGAAGCACGGAGAGTTTGTTCCGGAAACCGACGAGGAAGGTGATGTGGATGAAGAGCCATGCGAGCCAGGCGACGAAACCGGACAGACGCATTTTTCCGGCTTTTACCACGGCGTGGTTTTTTCCGATGATGGCCATCATGCCTTTGTCCCAGTAACGGAAACGCGGGCGGAGATCGATTTTCTTATCACCGAAGCCTTTGTTTTCGAGGCGAAGCTCTTCCTTGAGGAGCTTGGCGACGTGGCGGCCCATCTGAGAAGCGGCGGGAGCGACGCCGGGGACGAACTTGTCATCGCAATCGCGCATGGCCACGAGATCGCCCGCGACGAAAACGTTCGGTTTTCCGGGGATGGAAAGGTCGGCATTCGGGGTGATGCGGCCTCCGCGGTCGGTCGGAACACCGATCTGCTGGGTGAGAGGGTTCGCGGCGACGCCGGCGGCCCAGATGATCGCGTCGGATTCGAGCGAGGTGCCGTCGGCGAAATCGAGAGCGCCATCGCGGACGCAGGTGACGCGTTTTCCGGTCCAGACCTGCACGCCGATTTGTTCGAGGTGGAGGCGGGCGTAGCCGCTTTGATCGACGTCATACATTTCGAGAATGCGCGGGGCGTTTTCGATGAGAATGACGTGGAGCTTCGAAGTATCAATGCGGCGGAAGTCCGACTTCAGCGAGCGGTGGATAAGGTCGGCGAAAGAGCCGGCGAGCTCGACACCGGTGGGGCCGCCGCCGACGATGGCGATGGTCATGAGGCGTTCGCGTTTCGTCTCATCGGTGGTGAGCTCGGCCTTTTCGAGGTTCGAGAGGATTTTGCGGCGGATGTTTTGGGCATCGGCGAGGGATTTGAGTCCCATGCAGTGTTTGCCCCAATCATCATTTCCGAAGAAACTGGTGCGGGCACCTGCGGCAAGGAGCAAGTAGTCGAAGGAATACTCCGTGCCGGACGTGCCCGTAGCGGTTTGATTTTCGGTATCGATGCCGGCGATCTCGTCCATGAGGACGGTGACGTTTCGAGCTTTGGCCAGGATCTGGCGGATGGAACGGGCAATATCGGGGGCGGCGAGGGAAGCGCTGGCGACTTGATAAAGAAGCGGTTGGAACAGGTGGTGATTGGTTCGATCCACCAGAGTGACTTCGAAATTGTCGTCGTTGGCGAGTTTGCTCGCGCATTCGAGACCGGCGAAGCCACCACCGATGATCAGGACTTTACGTGGAAGGGCGGGCGTGCCCGCAGGCGTTGGCATGCGGGGAGCATGTCATGATTTCCGGCGGAGGGCAATGGAGCTTGTGAAAAAATTCACAAGCTTGAGATAAGGCTTGCCTTGTGTGGAAAAGTCTTCTCAGCGTCGGCATTTTTCCAGCAATCCGACGAGAAACCAGGTGATCTGGGCAAGGGCGCCTTTGTAATCGGATTCCGGCAAGGAAGCGAGGTCTTCGCGGCAGTTTTCGAGGAGCTTCAGGGCGGTGTCGATCGCGCTTTCGACGGCGCCTTCATATTCGGCGATGCCGAGGAGGACGGGGAGATCGAGCGGTTCCTGATCGAGGATGCGTTTATTGAGCTTGATGCGCTGGGCCTCGGAGGCGGTTTCGAGGAGATTGAGGATGGGCAGGGTGAGTTTGCCTTTGGTGAGATCGGTGCGGAGGGTTTTGCCGACTTCTTCTTCGGAACCGACGAGATCGAGGCAATCGTCGTAGATTTGGTAGGCGGTTCCGAGTTTCATCCCGTAGTCGTAAAGCCGTTGTTCGGTGGCTTCATCGGCACCGGAAAGCTTTGCGGCGAGGCCGGTGGCGGAGGCGAAGAGAGCGCCGGTTTTCATTTCGATCACGCGGAAATACTCGGCCTTGGTGAAGGTGAGGTCGAAGCGGCGCTGGGTCTGGATGATTTCCCCCTGGCAGACTTCGCGGGAGGCGTGGCCGACTTTCCGGCAGATATCGATGCTGTTGAAATCGGTGGCGAGGCTGAGAGCGTGGGAAAACAAGGCGTCGCCGAGCAGGACGGAGAGGGCGTTTCCCCATTTCGCGTTGGCGGTGGGCACCATGCGGCGGGTGTCGGCACCGTCCATGATATCATCGTGGACGAGGGTGGCCATGTGGATGAGTTCCAGAATGACGCCGATTTTCACGTGTCCGTCATTCACCGTTCCGGTGGCGCCACCGACGAGGATGGCGAGGGCGGGGCGGATGCGTTTCCCGGAAGTATTACAGATATAGGCGACGTAGGGTTCGATGGATGGATCGAAGGCGCGGACTTGCTCGCGGATGGAGATTTCCACTTTTTCGAGTTCCGGGCGGACGAGTTCAAAAGGGAAAAGGCTATTGCGTGCGGATGTCGTGGAAGTGGCCATAGCTGAATGAGCAGCCATAAACAGACACAGATAAGCCGTCCGGGCAACCCCTGATCTTCCATCGGGGAAATCGGGTGGAAAGCGGGCCGATTTTTCCACGGTTGGCCATTCTTCTTGCGAGGAGAGGAGTTTCTCCTAGTTTGCTTGGAAGTTATGAAAAACCGCGCCAAGTGGATCATCGTCCCAGCCCTTGTCCTGAGCCTCGGAGCTTGCAAACAAAAGGAAGTCACGCAAGTCCCCGAGGCGAGCGCCACCGATTCCGGAGTGTTGAAAACACCAGCCGCTCCTGCTGAGTCAGTTGCGCCGAAAGTCTCCGCCCTGAGTGCTGACGAACGTGCCGCGGCGCTCGGTTTCGCGAAATATCTGCCGAAAGATACGGAAGCCTTGCTGACGTTCCACAATGGTTCGAGGGCTGCGACCGAGCTGAAGGCGATGAAGCTTTGGAAATTCGTGGAAACCGAAGTGAATGGCGAAGCGGCGGACGCAGCGGATGCGGCGACTCCAGCGGACGGCGCTCCGAAGGCGGTGGAAGTGGAAGAAGGCTTCGGCCCGGCGGATTTGCTCGGCACGGAAGTGACCGTGGCTTTGGGTAAAACCACCGGCGAGCAAACGGCGAATCTCCTGCACGTCAGCCAGCGTTCGAATTATTTCCAGTTCCGCGCTCTGGCCAAAGCCCTCGCGGAAGCGGCGAAGTCCGGTGATCCGTCCTCGTTCGAAGAAAAAATCGGCAATTCGCTCAGCGAAGGCATGGTCAAGGAGCTGGTGCAAGATCCGGAATCCGGCATCGGCAGCTATGAAAAAGCAGCTTTCCCGCCGATCTACGTCGCCTTCCGCGTGGTGGAAGAGCAACGCGAAGTCGCACAGCAGCAAATCGCGGGCGGTCTCGGATTTCTCGCCATGCTCGGTGAAGCGGTTGCTCCGCTGGCCGTGGAAAAATCCGGCGCGAAGTTCAACGGCTATAAAATCTCCGGGGCGAAAGTTTCCGAAATGTTGGCGCAGAGCCGCCAGTCCATGGAAGAAACGCTCGGCAAGGAAAACGTGGAACGTCTGTTGGCGGCCACCGCGAAGAAAGACATCGTCGCGGTTTCCGGTCTCGTCGGTGATTACGTCGTGCTCTTCATCGGTAGCTCCGAGAATGATCTCACGCTTGCGGAAAACGCGGGCCAATCGCTGGTTTCCTCGGATGCGCTGTCGTTTGTGGACGGTTACGTGAAGAAAGACCTTTCCGTCGTGGGATATGGTGAAAAAGGCGCGCTGGAAGCCATCGTGAAAGAATCCAGCGGCATCTCTTCCATTGCGGAAGGCATCCACGATGGTTTGAAAGGCACCGAAGGCATCGGCGATCTGAGCCAGCTCGAAACTCTCCTGAAACTCGTCGTCGAGCGTGAAGCCGCGCTGATCAATCTCGCAACCACCGAAGCTGGGGGAGTCGTCGGTTACCTCGAAGACGGCTACAAACTGCAAACATACGGCGGCACGGACAACGGCGCGGTTGATTGGAAAATCCCGAACAAGCTCGCGCATCTCGGCAAATCCGAGGACACCGTGTTGTTCGCGAACATGACGGTCGATGCGGCTTACGACGAGAAAGCGACCGCTTACTTCGAAGCGTTGTTCGAGACGACCTACGCGTTGACTCAAAAGCTCGCGCAACTTCCACAAACCGGCGAACTGGCTCAATACAAACCGATGCTCGAAGTGTTCGACCAGCAGTTCCGTCCGGATTTCGTGAATATCTGGGATGCCTTGAAAAACGATCTCGGCCAAGGGCTCGGCAAGGAAAGCGCGGTGGTGATCGATCTCAAAGGCAGTGTGCCGCCAATCCCCGGCTTGCCGCAGGTGTTGGTGGATCAAGGGAAATTCCCCCGCCTTACCTTG
Source organism: Luteolibacter sp. (assembly GCA_047605125.1). GTDB lineage: Bacteria > Verrucomicrobiota > Verrucomicrobiia > Verrucomicrobiales > Akkermansiaceae > Luteolibacter. The sequence goes on along the minus strand of JASGGK010000007.1, from coordinate 9,760 downwards.
ATCCATCCGGTGACGGATCGTTCGAAAGTCGGCACTTCCTGGGAGAAGATCAATGCCAGCGCGACGGGCATGCTGGAAAAAGTCGGTGGCATGACCGGCCAGAAAATCCCGATGCAGAAGCCGATCAGCTCCGAGAAAAACGGCTACACCACCTGGTTTTTCCCGCTGCCGTTTTTCACGGATGATTTCCTGCCGTCCGTCACCGTGGGCGACAAGTGGTTCGCCCTTTCCTCTTCGAAAAATCAAGCGCTCGATCTGATCGATCAAGCCAACACGGGCGGCGAAACCAGCCAAGGTCTGACCTTCACCGTGAACTTCCAGGCGCTGCAAAGCTACTCGAAGGAAACGTTGAAACTCGTGGATGAAAACGCCGTGGCGATCTTCGGGCAGGACACGGACAAGCTCGCGGAATTCCAGGCGAACAAAGCCAAGATCGCCAAAGGCATCGAGGCGCTGGATGATTTTGACAGCCTGAGCCTGCATGCCCGCCGGGAAAGCGGCCAGCTGCGCTCGACGCTGCATTTCAAGACCCGCTGATGTTTTTTCATCGAACGCCGCAGACAGGAATGGCTGCGGCGTTTTTCGTTTCTCTCAGTGATCCCCTCGCTATGAAAAAGTTCATCCCGTTCTCCTGCGCCGCGATTGTTGTTAGTTCGCTTTTGCCATCGTGTTCCACCGAATCTCCCGCGTCTCTTCCGGCGGTTGAAAAAACCGTGGAACAGCCGGCCGATCTTTCATCGGCCAAAGTCCCGGCTCTGCGTTCCGCCTGGCTCGATCGGAACTGGGGAGCGCCCGAGGTGCGTATCGATGATGACGGCGGATATCGCCTGAGATATCGTCAGGGGACGACGTTGAATTTCGTCTTTATTTACGGCTTGGTGCGGGCGGAACCGGTTCCTGCGAAACCGAAGGATTGGGAAGAAGAAACCCATGATCCGGGAGAATTGCCCGGCCTGCGCTACCACAAGCAATCTTGGCGCACGGTGAGCGTTCTTGGGAAATCCGTGAAGTGGTATCAGAACGACGGCGGCAGCGGCGCGGATTTTCCGTGTTATAAAACCGTGGATTTCGCGTTGACCGCGCCGGACGGAAGAAAAGGATTTTATCGTATCGAAGTCTGCGCCACCACGGCTGCTGAAGCGGCGACATTGATGCGGAAAGCGAGTTGGTAGTGAAGGGTGTTTTTTTGGGTTCGGTGAAAGTTTTAGATTGATGATGCGGTAAAGGAAACCGTCCAAATGAAGCGCCAGCATTCAAATTTTGCGCGGAATAAAAAAGCCCATGAAATCTTCCCATATCACTCTCCTATCGTTGCTGCTTGCCAGTTTCCCGGCATTTGCGCGGGACATCGTGCCGTTTGATCACTCGTGGAGTTTCTTCCAGGGTGAAGCGGTTGGTGCGGAAAAGCCGGACTTCGACAGCAAAGGCTGGCAAAAACTCGACGTGCCGCATGACTGGAGCATCGGCGGCAAGTTCGATGAAAAAGCGCCGACCGGCAAAGCCGGCGGCTGGCTGCCATCGGGCGTCGCGTGGTATCGGAAAGAGTTCACGCTGGACGCCAAGGGCAAGCGCGCGTGGATCGAGTTCGACGGGGTGATGGCGAATTCCGAAGTGTGGTTGAACGGGTATTTGCTCGGGAAACGTCCGAATGGCTACGTGAGTTTCCGTTACGATCTGACGCCGCATTTGCAGGAGAAAAATGTGATCGTGGTCAAAGCGGACACTTCCGCGCAGCCGGCGTCGCGTTGGTATTCCGGTGCGGGGATTTACCGTCACGTGCGCGTCGTGGTGGCGGATCCGGTGCATGTTGCGCCGTGGGGTGTTTTTGTCAGCACGCCATCGGTAAATGAAAAGGAAGCGACGGTGAAAGTGGAAACCGAAATCGTGAATTCCACTTCGGAAACCGGCATTTACCGCTTGGTCAGTATCATCACAAGTCCTGATGGCAATTCATCCCGCCGGTCGACCGAACTGGCCGTGGAAGCAGGGAAATCCTTCAAGTTCGTCGATGAGCAAAAAGTCTCCAACCCCAAACTGTGGGATCTGGAAACGCCATCGCTTTATGTCTTGGAAACGACGATTTTCGCAGGAGATAAAGAACTGGATAAAGTCATTACGCCGTTCGGCATTCGCAGTGCGGAATTTACGACGGACCGGGGATTCGTGCTGAACGGACGTTCGGTGAAATTGAAAGGCGTGTGCATTCACCATGACGGCGGTGCCGTGGGGGCGGCCGTTCCGTTTTCCGTGTGGGAGCGGCGTTTGAAAACCCTGCGAGGGCTGGGCGTGAATGCGATCCGCACCGCGCACAATCCGCCGGCTCCCGAGTTTCTCGATCTATGCGACCGGATGGGCTTTCTGGTGATGGATGAATTTTTCGACTGCTGGACGAAAGGGAAGAACAAGCACGACTATCATCTCTACTTCAAAGAGTGGTCGCACCAGGATTTGCGCGATGGTATTTTGCGGGACCGCAATCACCCGAGCGTGATTTTCTACTCGGTGGGCAATGAAATCCACGACACTCCGAAGCCGGAAATCGCGATCCCGATTTTGAAAGGCCTCGTCGAAGTGAGTCATCAGGCTGATCCAACGCGGCCCGCGACGCAGGCGTTGTTCCGCCCGAATGTTTCCAAAGATTTCGATAACGGACTCGCGGATCTGTTGGATGTGATCGGGGTGAATTACCGCGATGCGGAACTCTTGAAAGCGTGGCAGGACAAGCCGGGTCGCAAGATCGTCGGCAGCGAACAGAAGCATGACCGGGAAACGTGGCTGCTTTGCCGTGACAATCCGCAGCACGCCGGACAATTCCTGTGGACCGGTATCGATTACCTCGGTGAATCGTGGGGCTGGCCGGTTACGACTTACAATTCCGGTTTGATCGATCGCGCGGGCTTTATCGAGCCGCGTGGCTACGAGCGCCAGAGTTGGTGGAGTGAAAAACCGATGCTGAAAGCGCTGCGCCGGATCGGCCAGGATGATGCCGCGCCGGTCGATCCCGGCTATGAAACGGTGGCATGGGAACGCCGCCAGGTGCTTTTCCCGGATTGGACACCGGCGAATGCGAAACCGCATGACGAAAACGTCGAAGTTTACAGCAATGCCAGCGAGGTGGAGCTGTTTCTGAATGAAAAGTCGTTAGGCAAGAAACCGGTGAGGAAGGATTATCCGCTGAACTGGTCCGTGCCGTTCGAAGCCGGAACGTTGAAAGCCGTGGCCTATCAGGATGGCAAGGAAGTCGCCGCCGATGTTCTGCAAACCGCCGGGAAGCCTGCGAAAGTGGTTCTGAAAGCGGATCGCGGTAAATTGACGAATTCCTGGAATGATGCGGCCAACGTGGAAGTGAGCGTGGTGGATGACAAGGGAGTGCTGGTGCCGACGGCGTCGAACACGATTATTTTCAACGTCGAAGGCGGCGGGAAAATCCTCGGGGTGGATAATGGAAACATGGTGAGCCACGAAGAATTTCAGGTGAACCGGCGCCAAGCCTATCAAGGGCAGGCTTTGGTCATTCTGCGAGGGACGAAGGATGGGGATAAAGTGACATTCACCGCGAAGTCTGAAGGTCTTGAGGGAGCAAAGTTGGTTTTTGAGTAAGCTGCCTGAAAAATTCTCCAACCACAGATGAACGTTAAGAACGCAGATAGAAGAAAGGATTTGCGCCGGGAGCGCCGAGCTCCAGCTCGGCTTCTTCACAATCTCTTCAATCTGCGTTCATCCTGTTCATCCGCGGTTCAAATTTCTTTCCGACGGTGCTCGGCGCTCCCGGCTTGATTGTAGGTACAGGAATGTCCCTACTCCTTACGCATGTTGATCGAGTCTATTGGGGAAATCCGTTCGTGTTTCGGGGAAAAATTCGCGGTGCCGAGGCAGCCGGGGATTTGCCCGAGCGCGTGGGGGAGATTGGTGTTTCATGAAAAATACCGCAGCCCGGAAGCGATCCGGGGGATCGAGGGATTCTCCCATCTGTGGCTGGTATTCGGATTTCACCAGACCCTTGCGCAAGGGTGGAAGCCGACGGTGCGCCCGCCGCGATTAGGCGGAAATCAACGCGTCGGCGTGTTTGCCTCTCGCTCGACCTTTCGTCCGAATGGCCTGGGGCTTTCGCTGGTGCGGTTGGAAGGCGTGGAAAATGGCGGGCTTTTGCTTGGCGGACTGGACTTGGTGGACGGCACGCCGGTTTATGATGTGAAGCCTTATCTGGCTTACGCCGAATCGGTCCCCGATGCCCGCAGTGGTTTCGCGGATGAAGAAATTCCGAGGATGGAGGTGATGATCGATCCGGCGGTAGCGGCGAAATTCCAGAAACTTCCGGCTCGGGCGCAGGCCGTGATATGTGAGGCGCTTTCGCTCGATCCGCGTCCGGCGACGCACTCGGACGATTCCGAACGGCTCTTTGGCGTGGTGATGTGCGGGTGCAATGTGAAGTTTTCGATCCGGGAAGGAATGTGCCGGGTGATGGAAATTCACGCGGTTGCCGGTTCTGGGTTGAATGGTTAAGCAAGGTAAAGTAATCTGGCGGTCATGAAATGGATCTCGAAGTCCGCAGCTGGGACCGTTTTGCTGACGGTGTGTTTGCTCGGCGTTCCCTCATGCAAAAAGCGTCCGCGGCAGGCGATGGCCTCGGATTTGCAGCAGGCGGGGTATCAGCTCACGGCGGCGGATTGGTTCCGGGCGTGCCTCTCGAACGATGTGGAGGCGCTGAAGAAATTCATTTCGGGCGGTTTTTCGGATAAAACCAAGGATGATCAAGGAAACGTCGGCCTGCATCATGCCGCAAAAGGTGGAGCGGAAAAAGCGGCGGAGTTTTTGCTGAACCGGCGTTTGCCGATCGATGAGCGGAACGCGGATCAGCGCACGCCGTTGATGGTCGCGGTGATGGAAAAGCAACCGGCGATGACCAGCTATCTGCTGCGGCAGGGTGCGGACCCCAAGGCGAAGGACAAGGACGGCTACACGCCCTTGATGCTGGCGGTGAAAGCGGGCAGCGCGAATTGTGTTTCCGAGCTGGCTCCGTATGACCGCGAAGAACTGGATGCGGCGCTCTTGCTCGCGGCGATGGATGGCCGGAACGATGTGATCGACGCGCTGACCAACTACGGTGCTTCGGTTTACGCGCGGATGGAAGATGGCCGCACGCCGTTGATGATCGCGGCGGAAAACGGCCATCTGGAAGCGGTGAAATTGCTGCGGGATCTCGGTTCCAGCCGTTTCACCACCGATGCGGAAGGAAAAATGGCCGCCGATCTGGCGCGTGAGGCCGGCTATGAGCAAGTCGCGGAATTTCTCGTTTCCGACCCCGCGTCTTCCGAACTTTCGTTGGAGTCCGATTCGCAAGTGGCCGATCAAATGCAGGCTTATGTGAATGCCGCCGCAGCGGAAGGTGCGGATGGCGCGGTTTCCCAAGCGAAGGTGGAAACCACCGTTTCCCAAGAAATCCGGCCGCTCGGAGGCGAAACTTTGAGCACTCCCGTAGTGAGACGCATTTCTCCGGAAACCGCGAAATCCGAGGCGAAGACCGCTTCTTTCACCGTGCCGCCTTTGGTGATGCGAACCTATCGGGAAAAGGAAATCCCGGTGGAAGTTCAGACCGTGGAAGGCGGCGCGGCGGTGATGCGGATTTCCGGAGGGAAGGGGCGTGAAGTGCGGCTTCGCGAAGGCGAGAAAATCCCCGGTTCGAATCTGGTCGTCGTGAAAATGAAGCGCCGGATGGAAAGCAGCAAACTGAACTTCGGCCAGCCGACGGAAGTCTCCGTGGTGGAAGTGAAGGATTCCGCGACCGGCACGACGCGGGATTGGATTGCAGGAGTTCCCACAAGAGCGCATGATCCCGTCGCCTTGGTGGAAGATGCGGCGACGGGAAAACGCTACATCGCTTCACCGGGCCAGCGTTTCAAAGCAGCCGATGGCCGGGAATTCGTGGTGTCCGACGTGCGTCCGAACCAACTCATCATCGAAGACGCGGCGACGCAGGAAGTCCAAACGATCCCCCTCAGTGGCCCGCGAGGCTGAAATTTTCCCCAACTGATATTCCCAAACCATGGAAGCCGCTACTGTTATCGAGCACGGAGAACCTGTGCGCCAATTCTCCGTCATGCTGCCAAACCGGGTCGGCGCGTTCGCCGCGCTGGTGAAGTTGCTGCGTTCCTCCGCCATCGAAGTGATCGGCGTGAGCGTGCAGGATTCCCGCGACGCCACGGTTTCCCGGCTGGTGGTTTCCGATCCGGATACCACGGAGCGTCTGTTCATGGAAAAAGGGATTCCCCACACGACCTGCGATCTCGTCGTGGTTTCCCTGCGCGAAAGCGGTCCTGGATTGTTGCAGGTGCTGGATACGCTGATGGTCGCGGAAACGAACGTGGATTTCGCCTACATGCTCATGCCGTGTCCGGAAGGTCACTCGCTGCTGGCGATGCACGTGGAGGATTACGAATTCGCCGTTTCCGTGCTGCATAACAGCGGCTTCAAGCTGATGTACCAGGCGGACTTGAGCCGGTAATTCCGGGGGCTCCGACCGGAGGAAAGCTGTTTTCGTCGCAAAGAGGGCGGCGGGCGCAAACTCCTTCCCGCAAGGCAAATTTTCGAAGCCATCGTCTTCGTATCCGCTGTCGCTCGTCGTCTCCGGGGGGATCGGCATGATTCCAGGCTGCTGGCCGCCTTGATCCGCTGGAGACAATCCATTGTTATTTGCGGATAAATTCCAAATGAAAAAGGCGGCCTCGCTGGTGAGGCCGCCTTTGCGGAAGTATATCCCTTTGAATTACTTTTCGTTGCTGCGCCCGAGATAGGAGTTGTCCTCGGTTTTCACGTTGATGCGCTCGCCGACGTTGATGAAGAGAGGAACCTGGACGACAAGGCCGGTTTCCATGATGGCCGGCTTGTAAACGTTGTTTGCGGAGTCGCCTTTGACGCCTTCGGAGGATTCCTTGACGGTCATGGTCATGGTGAGCGGAAGCTCGATGGAAACCACGATGCCGTCCGCAATGAGAAGCGTGTAAGTCTGGCCTTCGATGAGGTAGTCTTTCACATCTTCGATGAGTTCTTCGTAAACGGTGGCGTCCTCGTAGGTGTCCGGATCGAGGAAATGGTAGCCGGAGCTGTCCTTGTAGGAGTATTCGTGCGGGGTGCGTTCGAGAACGACGCCTTCGATGGAGTCGTTCGAGGTCATGCGGAGGTTGAACACTTTTTTGGTCGCCACCGAGCGAATGGACATCTGCACGTAGGACGCCATGCGCGGCGGCGTCTTGAGTTCGTGGCTGGTCACGAGGCAGACTTCGTTGTTGTGGCGGACGGCGTGTCCTTTGCGGAGGTTGATGATCGGTGTGCTGGCCATGGTTTCGGGCCGCAGGGATTACGGGCTGTGCGCGGGAGTGGCAAGAGCATTTCCACGGCGGGAAACCGAACCCCGTTGCCGAACGCCGAGTTTATCAGGAAATCTCAGGAAGGTGTTGGTTCAAAATCAATACACCAACCGCTGTTTGATGCGGAAGTTTTGGGGTATGAGCAACACTTGCCGCCATTGTGAATAACTTGGGGAAATCGTGTGGGAATGTTGCATTTTCGGGGATTAAGGTTTTTTTGGGGCTGTTGCGGGATTTCTCCCTTGATTTGGAGGGGGAACTTATGTTTGACGCCTTATTCACTGGTAAAATGGCTGGCGATCGAGCGGTGTTTTATGTGAATGGCTTAATTTGAGTTAGTTATGGGTTGTTTGTGTCATTGTGTCCCAAGATGCGCACAAGTTGTTCACAAGATGTGGGTTTTGAATGAATCGGTAATTTGAAACAAATGTTCTTATTCGCGGGAGGGTTCACTGAGGTGCCATTTCTGTAATCTGTTTGTGAATAACTTGTGGGAAAGTCAGCAAAGCGCCGAAAAACAGACATCTGAGCCTCCCGGTTTTTGATAGGTGGTCGGGGCGGGGATGGCGTCGATTTCGATAAGGCTCATTCGTGGCCCCGTCGACACGGATTTGGAGGGGCGGGAGGGCGCTCGGAAAAATTTGGCAGGAAATTTATTCGGTCACATCCGGGTAGGAGCCGAGAAGTTTCACCATGGAGCAGTGCTTGTTCAGCTCTTCGAGCGCGTTGGCGACTTCCGGGTCGTTACAGTGGCCGGAGAGATCGACGTAGAAGATATATTCCCAATCTTTGCGCTTGGACGGGCGGGACTCGATTTTCGAGAGGTTGATCTGGAATTGATCGAAGGATTTGAGCGCGTTGACCAGAGAGCCGGGACGGTCGTGGATGGCGAAAAGGATGGAAGTGCGGTCGTTTCCGGTGCGCGGGCAGGTTTTTTCACCGATGACGAGGAAGCGGGTGGTGTTCGTCGCGCGGTCCTGGATGGAGGTTTCCAGCATGGTGAGGCCGTACATTTCCGCAGCGAGCGCTCCGCCGAGGGCGGCCGCGCCTTGGGCGGCGTTGTCGCGGGCGATCTGGGCCGCTTTGGTGGTGGAGGAAACTTCGACGAGGTCCGCATGCGGGAAATTCCGCAGAATCCAGGCGCGGCATTGGCCGAAGACCTGTGGATGGGAATAGAGCGTTTTGATTTCCTCCTTGGGGATCGACGCCATCAGGCCGTTTTCGATGCGGAGGAGGATCTGCGCGCAGATGTGCAGCGGGGAATCGACGAAGAGATCGAGCGTGTGGGAAACCGCGCCTTCGGTGGAATTTTCGATCGGCACCACGCCGTAGCTGGCGGTGCGGCGGGTGACTTGATCGAAAACATCGGAGAAATTCGGCTGCGGGGAGTAGCTGACCGAGTGGCCGAATTTTTTGATCGCCGCTTGATGGGTCCAGGTGCCTTCCGGGCCGAGGTAGGCGATGGAGAGATCATCCTCCAGCGCGAGGGCGGCGGACATGATTTCGCGATAAATGGCGCGGATCGAGTTTTCCGCGAGGCGGCCGTTGTTGATTTCGATCAACTTGCGCAGCAGAGCCTCTTCACGCTCGGGGGCGTAGATTTGCAAACCGTCGCGTTTTTTGACGAGGCCGACTTCGTGGACCAGATCGGCGCGTTGGGAAAGGAGATCGAGCAACTGGCGGTCGATGCGATCGATGTTGATGCGGATATCGTCGAGATTCACGTGAGAAAAGGCGGGTAAGGGGAAATGGAAATCACTCGTCAGCGGTGCCTGCGGCGGCGGCAGGCGCACCGAGGGCGCTGAAGGCGAGTTGTTGCTCGGCGGAAGCCGCCTGGGTTTCGGCGGGGGCTTCCGGGAGCTTGATTTTACGCAGCTCGGAGGCGTTCGGCAGATCGTCGATGGAGCGGATGCCGAAGTGTTCGAAAAACAGGTCCGTGGTTTCGTAAAGCAGCGGGCGTCCGGGAAGTTCCGCGCGGCCGCCGATACGGATGAGATCGCGGTCGAGCAGTTTCTGGATCATGCCGTCGCAGGAGACGCCGCGGACGGCTTCAATGGCCGCCTTGGTGATGGGCTGGCGGTAGGCGATGATCGCGAGCGTTTCCATGGCGGGGCCGCTCATGCGCTCGGGCTTCCGGCCGGGGAAAAGCTGGCGGACGAATTCGCCGTAATCGAGGCGGGTGTAGACTTTCCAGCCTTTCGGGCGCTCCAGCAGGGTGAAGGCGCGGCCGGTTTCCCCGTAGGTTTGGTTCAGGGAAACGAGCGCATCCTGCACCTGGGCGGAGGACGTGGCGGCCAGAGCGGCGAGCCATTCCGGGAGAGATTCCGGAGATTTCCCTTCTTCCAGCTCGCGGGCGCGCAAATCCTCGGCTTCCGCGACGCGGGCACGGATCAACT
>JASGGK010000006.1:0-165861 GCA_047605125.1 Luteolibacter sp. | reverse complement strand
GTTGGGTGACGGTGAGCAGTTCGCGGTGGATGCCGCTGGCATGCCATTGTTCGACACGGGAGATCAGGGTGTCGATGGCATGGCGGGATTCGTGTGGGGAAAGCACTTGAAGGGAGCTGCCGCGCCCGGCGGGAACGAGGTGATAGAAACAGACGCGCCGGATTTCCTGTTCTTCGATGAAATCGAGAATGCGCTCGATGTTCCTCACGTTGTGGCGGGTGAGGGTGAGGCGGAGGCCGGTTTTTTGATCGACTTCGTGACAGTAGTCGAAGCCACGGACAGCGGCTTCGAACGCGCCTTTTTTTCCGCGGAACCGATCGTGGATTTCACCGATGCCATCGAGTGAAATGCCGACGTAGGCGACGTTCGCGGCTTTGAGGGCGGCGGCTTTTTCGGGGGTGATGAGCGTGCCGTTGGTGGAAATGGTGAGCTTGAGGCCGTTCTCGCCGGCGAGCTGGACGAGGTCGAAGAACCGGGGGTGGATCATCGGTTCGCCGCCGGAGAGGAGGAGGGAAGGGATCTGATAATTCGAGAGATCCCGGACCACGCCGCGCATTTGTTCCCAGTTCAATTCTCCGGGGTATTTGGCACCGGCGGAGTCGGAATAGCAATGTACGCAGCGGAGGTTGCAGGTGCGGGTGATGTTCCACACCACGATCGGGCGGCGGCTGCGCGCGCTTTGCATGGCTCCGTGGCCATGGCCGTAGCGGAGGTGGTCGGCGGGTTGGGCATGTCCGGTCCAGAGACGGGTCAGATTGATCATAGGGAATAAACGGGTTGGGAAAACGGCTGCGGGTTTCCGGGTTGATAGGGGCAGGAGGGGTCCGAGGCGAAGGGGTCTCCGGTCAGTCCGTAGGCGCGGGCGCGCGAGCCGCCGCAGTGGTAGCGGAATTCGCACCGTCCGCATTTTCCGCCGAGCGCGTCGGAGTCCCGCAGGCTGACGAAAAGCGGGTGGTTCCGGTAAACGTTCGCCGGGTGGTCGCGGCGGGTGTTTCCGCACACGAGCGGGAGGAAGCCGCTGGGGCAGATGTCTCCGGTATGGGAGATGAACATGACACCTCTGCCGTCCCGGATGCCCATGGGGGTGCGCATGCCGGGGCGCCCGCCGGGGCGCCCGCCGGGGCCGATTTTTCCTTTCTGAAGGAGCACGCGGCGGAAGTGATGGCCTTCGGTGGTTTTGATGGAGAAGGGGACTTTTCCTGTAAGGTCCGCCATTTCTTCGAAAATGCGCTCGAGCTTGTCCGGTGGCGGAATGTCTTTGGCTCCGGCCCTACCGGTGGGGACGAGGATGAAAACGCTCCACATTTCCGGGCAGAGGCTGAGCATCAGCTCTTTGAAGAGATCGAATTCATGGATGTTCCCCGCGGTGATGGTGGTGTTGATCTGCAGGGAAAGGTTCGCGGCACGGGCGAGGCCGATGGCTTCGATGGTGCGGGCGAAGGTGCCGGAGATGCCTCGGAAGGAGTCGTGGGATTGGCGGGTCGCCCCGTCGAGCGAGAGGGAAATGCGGTCGATTCCGGCGTTGCGGATGGCGGGGAAATCGTAGTTGATGAGCCTCGCTGTCGCGGCGGGGCTGAGGCCGACGCGCATGCCGGCCTGCGAGGCCCGTTCGGCGATCGCGAGCACGTCGCGCCGCATGAGGGGATCGCCTCCGGTGAGGATGAGCATGGGCGGAGCGAGTTCCGCCAGTTGATTGACGAGGGTGAAGGCTTCGGAGGTCGAGAGTTCCTCCGGGTGGCGCTGGTGTTGCGCGACGGCGCGGCAATGCTGGCAGGACAGGGCGCAGGCACGGGTCAGCTCCCAGAAAACGAGGAACGGCCGGCGGGCGAAGGGATCGCTTTCCGGGGAATCGGGGAAGCTGAACATACCCATACTCTAGGGATGTGCCATACGGTTTGCCACGCGGTGCTGGCGATATTCCAAGCGTATTTTGCGGTGATGCCCGCTTGGAAGCTGTCTTAAAATCCCCAAGGCTTCGTCGCATGATGGAGAGATGAAGAAATTTGAACCGCAGATGAACGTGGATAAACGCAGATGGAAGAATGGATTTTACGAAATCAGAGGATCTCTTTTGTCTGCGTCCATCTTGTTTATATTATGTTAGATGAATTTTTCAGAAAGCCTCTTAGGATATATATTACCAGTTAGGGGTCGCTTTTCCCAAAGGTGGTTCTTCTGAAACCAGCGAGCGGAGCAGATCTGAAACGGAAACCTGTTGGCCGGGAAGCAGGAGATCAGGGCGGATTTCAGCGAGCGGCTGGAGTACGAAGCGCCGCTGCGGGATGCGTGGATGCGGGAGATCGAGGAGTTCGGTGTCCACGATTTCGTTGCCGAAATAGAGCAGATCGACATCGATGACGCGCGGGGCGTTGCGTTCGGTTTTCGGCGTGCGGCCGAGGGATTTCTCGATGCCTTGGGTGAGATCGAGCAGTTCGAAAGGAGTGCCGGAGTAGGAAATCTCGACGACGCTGTTATAAAAATCCGGTGAGTCTTCCGGGCAGAAGACGGGCTCGGTTTGATAGACGGAGCTTTGCAGGATCGGGCTTTCGGAGATTTCCAGCAGGAGATTGCGGGCGGCTTGCAGGTTGGCGAGGCGGTCGCCGAGATTGGAGCCGAGGGCGATGCCGACGCGGTGCATGGGAAGAAAGAAGATCGGACTGAAGTCCGCGCTCCCAGTGTGTTAGTTGGCGAGGTTGTCCAGGCTGGTGATGCCGTAGTCGTCCTGCATGCGCTTGTTTGCATCGGCGACTTGGGCGGCTGGAATGATGATCGGGCGGCTGGCTCCGTAAAGCTCGATGACGAAGAACTCGGGTGCTTTTTCCGGGTGGAGAAGGTCGTAAGCTTGTTTGAGATCGGTGACTTCGACGCCGTTGATTTTTTCCACCGCGTAGCCGGTGAAATCGCCGAGCTGGCTGGTGACGGGATCGTTTTCGATGCGGGTGAGAATCACGATGTCTTTCTTTTTCTGGAAGATGCCCTTGGACATGTAGTCGGCGTAGAAACGGCGGACGGTGACGTCCTCGAACTTGGCGGTGGCGAAGAGATTGGTGTCGAGGGGTTGGAAAACGAGGCCGGCGAATACCATGTAGCGCGGAGCTTTCTCATACTCGATGGCATACATGCGGCTTTGTTCGAGCGGCTTGAGCGGGATTTCCACGTCGTTCCAGCCGTGGTCGCGGATGAAGCGGAGTTTGATGTGATCGCCGGAGAATTTGCGTTCGACGACTTCGGTGAATTCCATTTTCTGGCCGTCGAGCAGCACCTCGCCGTTGCTGTCCACCGGGAGATCGTCGATGGACATGATGATGTCGCCGGGTTTCAGGAAGCTATCGGCGGAACCGGTGGGGATGACGTTGGTGATGAGGACGCCGGTGTTGTCGTTTTTCAATCCGAGCGCCTTGCGCATGGCGGGGTTGTAGAGCGGGAAGGTGCTGACGCCGAGATCGACGTATTGGTCGTAGTGGCCGTCTTCGATGTCCTTGAGGAAACGGCGGATGACGGGGGTGGGAATGATGTAGCCGGTGTTGTCCGCCTGGCGGAGGCCCTGGAAGGCGACGCCGACGACTTTGTCGTTTTGGAGGACGGGGCCGCCGGAGTTTCCGGGGTTGATGGCGGCGTCGATCTGCACGGTGAGGTGGCTGTCGGCGCGGGAGTGTGAATAGGTGGAATAATCAATGCGGGAAACCACGCCGCGGGTGACGGAGAGGCGGTCTCCGCCGATGGGGTAGCCGATGACGCGGACCTGGGATTCGAGTTTCGGGATGTCGCCGAAGTCGAGGACGGGGAATTTTTCGAAGTCGGTGAAGTCCTCGACTTCGAGCAGGGCGAGGTCGCAATCGTGGGCGATGAAAAGCACTTTGGCCGGATATTTCGCGGCGTTGCCGTGGACGGTGATGATCAGGCGGTTCGCGTTGGAAACGACGTGGGCGTTGGTGAGGATGCGGTTTTTTCCGATGATGAAACCGGTGCCGATGCCGCCGCTGAAGCGTCCGGAATTCCACGGGCTTTCATAATCCGGGACCTGGGTGGCGACTTCGACGCGCAGGACGGAACGATAAATGTCCGATGGAGCGGGAACCGGAGCGGAAGGGGCGACGGGTGCCGGAGCGGGAGCTGCGGGGGCTTTCGGGGCGGCGCCGGAGACCTGATGGAGAAGGAAAAGCGCGGTGAAACTGGCGAACAGGCGATGGATCATCCTGCGGGGATGCTAAGGCGGGATGGCTGCCGGGCAAGAGAAGAAAGTGCCGGGTGATCGGTGATCAGAGTCCGGCAAGTTGGCGCAAAACCACTTTGTGATCTTCCGGCCAATCGAGGGCGTCGATGGTGGCGGCTTCCGCCCATCCGGGGTTCAGGTGGAGGAGATCCTGGAAATATTGGTTTGCGGCGGCTTCCGAGCCGCTGAGTTTCGCGGCGACGGCGAGGATGGCGCAGGCGTTTTCACGTTTTTCCGGGGCGTAGCCGACACGGTTTCCGGCGAGGAGGAATTCATAGGCGCGCTGGGGGTTTCCGGCGATGAGGGCGACCCATCCGGCGCTGAGGATGAAATCACTGTCTTCCGGGAAACGGTGGACGCCGACGGCGAGAATCTCGATGGCTTGCTCGTGATTGCCAGCCTGGGAGGCGGCGAAGGCGGCTTCGTCGAAATCGGAGGATTTCTGATCGCGGAGGTCGAAGTCCGTGATCAGTGAAACCCACAGCGGGTGGGCGGCGGCGTAATTTCCCATCGCGTTCAGAGCCATGGCTTCCGCCCGCATGCAGGGGACGGGCGGGGCGCCGAGCGTGCGGGCGAGCCGGGAGAGGCGGATGGTGGCCGGGTTTTCATCCATGCGCGGGGAAAACGCGAGGGCGGCTTCCATGCTGGCGAGCGCGAGCCGGCGGCGGCCTACGATGGCGATGGTTTCGGGATTCGTGAGATGGCCGGTGAGTTGTTTGCGTTGTTCCGCGGTGGCGTTTTCCGGGAGTTTGAGCGCGTCGAGTTCCTGCTGGACGGAGGATTTGACGAGGTCGACGGCCGGATTGAAATCGGCCTGCTCCCAGCCGATCCAGTCTTCGCGTTTGCGGATTTTTGCGAGATCGGGGAATTCGTCGTTCCAAGGGGCGAGCGCATCGGCCTTGCGGTTTTCGAGCCACGCGATGCGGGTGCGGGCGAGCTGGAGGAGGAACGGCGGAAGGTTTTTGGCGCTGGCGAGGGCGGTTTGGATGGCGGCGGGCTGGTCGCCGAGCAGGGCGGTGAGCAGTTGTTTGGCGGGCGTGTTTGTGTCGGAAATTTTCGCGAGATCGAGGCGCTTGCCGAGCGGGGCGAGCTTTTCGGCGGAGACGATGAGGTCGGTTTCCGAAACGGGAGATTCGCCGCCGTGGGTGAGATCGAAGAAGGTGACGGTGCCGCTTTTTTCACCGACGATGAGTTGGTGCGGTGCGAGCACGGCGGCGGTGATCGGAGTGGTGGTGTGGATGGGTGCGGTTTGTTCGGTGAGGAGCGTGAGGGTGTTTTCGGAAACGTTCAGGATTCGGGTGTTGGCCAATCGCAGGATGCCGGACCAGAGGGACGGTTGGGCGGTCCAGGGAAACCGGGTGAGGAGGTTTTCGGAGGGAGCGCCGATGAACTCGGGTGGCGTGTGCGGGCCGAGATCTTTGAGCGCGAGGAGGTTGCCGTCAGGAAGGTAGGCGGCGGCGAGGAGGGATGGAGCGCCAGTGTCCTCACTGGCATTGTGGGTAAGAGCCGGTGAGGACACCGGCGCTCCATTTGAAGGCGCTCCATGTTGGGGTTGGACGGGGGAAATGGGGATGAGCAGCGTGCTGCCGTCGGCTTGGAAGACCCGGAGTTGGGTAGCGTCGAAGCTGGCGGCGAGGGGTGAGCCGGGAGCGCGGGTGGAACTGCGGAGAAGCTCGCCGGTGGCGGCATCACGGATCTGCCAGAGAATGGCGGGGTCTTTTTCGGAAACCCGGACCGGATGGGCGAAAAGCAGGCCGTTGGGGGAAAAGGCGATGACGGAAGAGGGCGTGAACTGCGGTGGAAGAGCGGGTAAATCGCGGATCGGCTTCAGGGTTTCCGCATTGCAGAGCAGGGTGACGCCGCCACGTTCGATGACGAGAAACCGGCCGTCCGGGCTGAGAGTGAGGCTGCGGGTGGAATCTCCGGTTGTCGGGAAAAGGATGGCTTCGATTTCCTGTTTTTCGAGATTCCAGCGGACGAGCGTGTTTTGTTCTCCGGCGAGGCTGACGAAGAGATTTTTACCGGAAAGGACGAGATGTTCGATGGGGCGGGCGAAGCGGATTTCCCGGACGGCGACCGGCCAGCGGGTTTCGGCGAGGAGTTTTTTGCGCAGCCCGGAGGCTTGGGAATTCGCGGGATCGGCCTTTAACGCGGCGTCGAGTTGGGCGAGCGCGGCTTTGAAATCGCGGTGGGCGATTTTTTCCTGCGCGAGCTCGAAGCGGGCGGCTGCCAGCTCGGTGTTCGAGGCGGGGGCGGGTGATGAGATTTCCCGCTTCACCGGTTTCCGGCAGCCGGTGAGGAGGGCGGCGGCGAGAAGGATGGAAGGGAAATGACGCATGACGGGCGCGCGGATTCTCTGGAAAACGGATTGAAGTCCGTGCTCCAATTTTTGAAGTGAAACGCCGCCGGGAGCCGGGAGTTGTTACGATTTCTTCACGGCTGCCTTTTTGGCGGCGGCTTTTTTCGCCGGGCGGGGCGGGAAATCGAAGCCGATCTTGCCGTCCTTCGGATCGAAGGTGAGGTGGGCGTCGAAGGAGCGTTTGGTGCGGTTCGAGACGAAGCCCTTGATGACGTCGGTCTTGCCTTCGGCGATGAGCTTCAGCGCCTGATCGGCGGGGATTTCCTTCTGGAGAATCGATTTGCCGATGCGGATGCCGTTCGGATCTTTTTTCGTCACCAGTTCGGGGATGTGGTAAGCTTTGTCGGTGGCGTAGACCTTGAATTCCTTACCTTCGGCGGTGGTGGCAACACCGATGAGTTGTTCCTCGGTGAGCTCGACGGCGGTGTCCTTTTCTTCGTTTTCGAAGGCGAAGTTCACCTTGAATTTTTCGTCGAGCGTGAGCGCGGCTTCGAAGGGTTTGTTGAACTTCGATTTGAAGCCGGTGAGCACGGCGGTTTTGCCTTTGGCGAACAGCTCCGCCAGCTCTTCGGGAGAGATGAGACGGCCCGCGATGTGCTTCTTGATCTTGAACGGGGTATTCGGATCGCGGGATTCGTAGGTCGCATCGGTTTGTTTCAGCGAGAAATCGCCGTAGATCGGGTGATGGACTTCGACGTCCGGGAAGTTTTGGTTTTTCGCTGCGTCGGCGAGTTTGTGTGCCTTTGTGACGATCTCGTTCGTGTAGGAAATGATTTCCTTCATGAAGTCGCTGCGTTTCAGCAGGCCTTGCTCCATCTGGCGGAGTTTGTATTCCCAATCGCCAGTCAATTTCGGCGAATACAGCCCTTCGATGTTCATCTCATTGACGAGGGAAATCAGGCGCATGCCGCTGCCGGTGACGTGGAGGTCGCGGCCATCGCGGGCGAGGTATTTCTGGGAAATCAAGCCTTCGATGGTCGCGGCACGGGTCGCGGGAGTGCCGAGGCCACGCTCGGACATGGCTTCGCGGAGGGCTTCATCATCAATGAGTTTTCCAGCACCTTCCATCGCGGAAAGCAGGGTGGATTCGGTGAAACGGGCCGGCGGCTTGGTTTCTTCGTGGAGAACTTCGATGGACTCGACTGCGGCGGATTCGCCAGCGGAAACGCCGGTGAGTTCATCCTTGCCTGCGGCGACGCCGGGGCGGCGGCCGTAAACTTCGAGCCAGCCGGGTTTCACCAGAATGCGGCCATCGGTTTTGAAGGTATCGCTGGCGATGCGGGTGAGGCGCGTGGTTTGCTCGAACTCCGCCGATGGGTAGAAAACGGCGATGAAGCGCTTCACGATCATGTCGTAAACCTTCTGTTCGGTATCGCTGAGTTTCGCGGTTTTTCCGGTCGGGATGATCGCAAAGTGGTCCGAGACTTTCTTGTTGTCGAAAACGCGGCGTGATTTGTGGAGGCGCGGGCCGTTTTCCGAGCTTCCGGCCAGCACGGCTTTCGCATACCGGGCGACGTCGAGATCACTGTTGCCGATGTCCTGCAAGGTTTCGCGGACGTTGCCGGTGTAGTCTTCCGGCAGGTAGCGGGAGTCCGTTCTCGGGTAGGTGATGACCTTGTGCTTTTCGTAAAGCGCCTGGGCGATTTGCAGCGTGCCCTTCGCGGAAAACGGCGCTTCGCGCTGGAGCGTGGTGAGGTCGTAAAGCTGCGGGGCGATCTGGGATTGCGCTTTTTTCTCTTCGGAAACCACGCCGCTTTTCCCTTCGCAACGGGTGGCGATGGCATCGGCCTGCGCCTGGTCCCAAATGCGCTCGGCGCGGCTGTGCGGGTTCGACTCGTCCTTTTTCCAGGATTCGTCGATCCACTTGCCGAGGTAATCTCCGGCTTTCACGGAGAAATTCGCGTGGACTTCGAAATACGGAGTCGATTTGAACGCACGGATTTCCGCTTCGCGGGCGGCGAGGATGGCCAAGGTCGGCGTCTGCACGCGGCCTGCGGCGGTGATGTTGAACCCGCCGTGGCGGGAATTGAAGCATGTCAGCGCGCGGGTGGCGTTCAGGCCGACGAGCCAGTCGGACTCGGAACGGCATTTCGCGGCGTCCGCGAGCGGCTTCATTTGCTCTTCCGTGCGGAGTTTTTCCCACGCGGCGAGGATGGAATCATTGGTCATCGATTGCATCCAGAGGCGCTTGGTCGGCTTGGTGATGCCGCCGATTTCGATGATGTAGCGGAAAATCAGCTCGCCCTCGCGGCCGGCGTCGCACGCATTGATAATCAGATCGATATCCTTGCGTTTGGCGAACTTCAGCACCTGCTTCAGGCGGGCTTCCGAGTCCGGGATCGGGTCCAGCTCGAAGCGGTCCGGGATGGCCGGGAGCACGTCGAATTTCCACGGGAGCTTCTTGCCGTTCGGTCCCATCGGCATGCGCAGCTCGACGAGGTGGCCGACGGCGGAAGTGATGACGGCGCTGTCGTTTTCGAAATAAACATCCCGCCCGGAACCCTGTTTTTCGAATTTGCCGAGGACCTTGGCCAGCACGCGGCTGAGGTCGGTCATGACGCTGGGTTTCTCTGCGATGATGAGTGTTTTTCCCATGGGATCTAAGGGCCGGAATCGGCTGTTGGGTTGAGGGACTAGGCGGAGACAGCCGGATTGTCGATGGAAGATTTTTGGTTTTATCCAAGTCTGAAGGTAGCTGGGCCGTCCCGGCCCAGGCTGTTTGAGGGGCGTCCCGCCCCGCTGGAGAGCGGATCCGGAGCAAGATGCTCCGGCAACGGCCTGGGGCAGGATGCCCCAGCTACCTTGTTCAGCGGCGGGCGTAGCGGAAGCCGGGGAAGGCGCGGACGAGGCGGCGCATTTCCAGTTTCATGAGCGTGGCCGTGACGGTGTGGGCGGGGAGGCCGGTTTTTTCGATCAATCGATCAACGGAGGTTTCGTCCGAAGTGATGGCAGCGTAAACGAGTGCTTCTTCCTCAGGGAGTTCCGGGTTTTTACCGGGTTCCTCGCGGACGCTGGATCGGGAAAACGGCAGCTCGGAGAAATCGTCGAGAATGTGGGAGGGATCGGCGACGAGCGTGGCACCATCGCGGATGAGCTGGTTGCAACCGGCGGAAGTGGGTTTATCGACCGGTCCCGGCACGGCGTAGATCGTTTTTCCGTATTCCGAGGCGAGATTCGCGGTGATCAGCGAGCCGGACCAGAGCGGGCATTCGGTGACGAGCAGGGCTTTCGACCACGCGGCGACGATGCGGTTCCGCATGGGAAATGTCTGCTTGTCCGGCGGGGTGTGCAGCGGGAATTCGGAAACGACCGCGCCGTTTCCCGAGGCGATGCGTTCCGCCAGCGCGAGGTTTTCCGGCGGGTAGAGTTTTCCCAAACCGGAACCGATCACCGCGACGGTGCGGCCTTTCGCGGCGAGCGCCGCTTCGTGCGCGGCGGTATCGATGCCACGGGCGAGGCCGGAAAGAATGGTGAAACCGGAATGAGCGAGCTGGTAGCCGAATTTTTTCGTCGTTTGCAGGCCGTAATTCGTCGCACGGCGCGATCCGACGATGCCGATGGCGTGGCGATCCCGCGCTTCGATTTTCCCCCACACATATAATAAGAGCGGCGGATCGTAGGCGTCGCGCAGAGGTTCGGGATAATCCTCGTCGTCTTGCGTGATGATGGAAATCCCGCGCTGCCGTGCCTCGGTGATCTCGGCGGTGGGATCGGCGAGGGTTTCCCACGAGCGCAGGATTTTCGCCGTTTCCTCGCCGATGCCTTCGACGCGCATGAGCTGGTTCGCGGAGGCCCGCAAAATCGCCGGGGCATCGCCGAACGCCGCCAGCAACCGCCGCACACGCACCGGCCCGATTTTCGGCAGGAGATTCAGGGCGACGAGGGCTTCACGGGGTGACATGGCCGTGAATGAAGCGGATGTTCCGGCGTTTGGCGATGGGATTTTGTTAGTGAGTCGCGAGCGGAGGATTTCGAGGCCGGTGTGAACGCCGGAGGTGCGTAGTTCCTTGTTCCCATACGCGCCGGAGTTCGATAGCTTGCGGCCAAGGCATGAATACGAAGAGGGTTGTGGTTTTCGGGGGATACGGGCTCGCTTTTGGCGCTGCGTTCGCGAACACGGGGTTGTTGCTGCACACGGGGATTTCGGTGAGCCATTTGACGGGGGATATGGCCCGGTTGACGATCGGGGTGGCGCGGTGGTCTCCGGAAATGCTGCCGGATGTCATCCGGGTTTCGACGGCCGCTGTTTGTTTCTTCTTCGGGGCCTTGCTGGCGGGGCTTCTGGTTCACAATCCTACTTTGGATTTCAAGCGTCCTTATGGGAGGGCGATTACGGGGATCGGTATCCTGTGGCTCATGGCGTCGGTTTTTGTCGGACGTTTCCCGGTGTTGGGCATCGCATTTTCGGCATTGGGCTGCGGTATCCAGAACGCGTTGGCGGCGCATTACCGTGGGATCATGTTACGAACGACCCATCTGACGGGTATGTTCACGGACTTCGGGTCGATGTTGGGGATGAGGCTGAGAGGGCATGATATTCCGATGTGGAAAATCATGGTCCCGTTTTTATTGATCGTTTCGTTCTTTTGTGGAGGCGTGGTTTCCGCCGTCATTCAGTTGCACGGTTTGGATTCGATTCGAATTGCCGGAGCTGGGTATTGCGTGGCCGGCATCACTTGGTCCGTTTGGAAACATGGATTCCCGAGGAGAGGAAGTGATGCGACACCGGCTTCGGATCGTTAACAAACAACCCGCCGCCCTGGATCAGAGCGGCGGATTATTCCGGTGAGGCAATAAACTGGGACTGAGTCCGCTGAATGTGCAAAAAACGGATTCAGGTTTGTTGCATATATCCAATCATTCCCTGAGAATCAATGACTTTTTGCTGTTTCCGGAGCGAGTGTCTCGCGCAGGTGCCGGGCGGCGGCGACGAGGTGGATGAGCGAGTCCTTCACTTCCGGCCAGCCGCGGGTCTTGAGGCCGCAATCGGGATTGACCCACAGGTTTTCCGCGGGGAGCAGGGCGGCGGCTTTACGGATGAGGGCTTCCATTTCCTCGATGGTCGGCACGCGGGGAGAGTGGATGTCGTAAACGCCGGGCCCGATTTCGTTCGGGTATTGGAAACCGACGAAGGCATCGAGCAACTCCATGTTCGAGCGCGAGGTCTCGATGGTGATGACATCGGCGTCCATCGCGGCGATGGCGTGGATGATGTCGTTGAACTCGGAGTAACACATGTGGGTGTGGATCTGCGTTTCATCGCGCACGCTGCTGGAGCAGAGGCGGAAGGCGTGGACGGCCCAAGTGAGATACGCGTCCCAATCGGCGCGGCGCAGCGGCAGGCCTTCGCGGATGGCGGGTTCGTCGATCTGGATCGCGGCGATGCCGGATTTTTCGAGATCGGTGACTTCATCGCGGATGGCGAGAGCGATCTGGCGGGTGGTGACTTCGCGCGGCTGGTCGTTCCTCACGAACGACCATTGCAGGATGGTGACCGGACCGGTGAGCATGCCCTTCATCGGCTTGTCGGTGAGGGTTTGGGCGAACTCGGCCCAGTAAACCGTCATGGCTTTCGGACGGCGGACGTCGCCGAAAATGATTGGCGGTTTCACGCAGCGGGAGCCGTAGCTTTGCACCCAGCCGTTGGCGGTGAAGGTGAAGCCGTCGAGTTGCTCGCCGAAGTATTCGACCATGTCGTTGCGTTCGAATTCGCCGTGGACGGGCATGTCGATGCCGATCTCGTTTTGGAATTCCACGCACTTGCGCGTCTCGTCCTTGAGGAAGGCATCGTAATCTTCCGCGCTGAGTTCGCCTTTTTTCCACTTCGCACGGGCGGCGCGGACTTCGGCGGTTTGCGGGAAGGAGCCGATGGTGGTGGTGGGAAACAGCGGGAGATTGAGTTTTTCGCGTTGCAGTTTCTGGCGTTCCGCGAATGGCGATTTGCGCTGCGCGTCTTCCGGGATGATGAAGCTGACGCGGGCTTTCACGCGCGGATCATGGATGCGCGGACTGTTGCGGCGGGCGTTTTGCGAAGCGGTGTTGGCTTCGAGCGCGGTGGCGCTGCCTTTGCCGGACAAGAGTTGCGCGAGCGTGGAAACTTCGGTGAGTTTTTGATCGGCGAAGGCGAGCCAATCTTTGATTTCGGCGTCGAGCTTCGTTTCGTTCGCCAAGGTGACGGGCGAGTGAAGCAGCGAGCAGGAAGGGGAAATCCACAGCCGTCCGCCCAGCTTGGCGAATGCAGGACGCAGAACGCCGAGCGAGCTAACAAAATCGTTTTTCCAGATGTTCCGGCCATCGACGATGCCGAGGGAAAGGATCTTGTCCGCAGGAAATGCGGCGGTGATTTTTTCCACTTCTTCCACGGCGCGCACGGCATCGTGGTGGAGCGCATCGACGGGAAGCTTGAGGAACAGCGGGAGATTGTCGCGGAGTTCGCCGAAGTAGCTGGCGACAATGAGCTTTGCGGAACCGGCGGCTTTTTCCAGGCGGGTGTAGGTTTCCAGCAGCGCGTCAACTTGGGTGGCGTTCAGATCGAGCGCGAAAATCGGTTCATCGAGCTGGATCCACTCGGCACCTTGTGCGGCGAGTTTGGCGATGATTTCCTCGTAAACCGGCAGCAGTTTTTCGAGCAGGGAAAAGCGGTCGAAATCCGGGTTCGCGGAATCCTGAACCTTGCCGAGCGTGAGATAGCTGACAGGGCCTAGCAGGACGGGTTTTGCATTGTGGCCGAGGGATTTGGCTTCGGCGAATTCGTCGAAAACCTTGGTCGAGCTGAGTTTGAAAACGGTGTCCGCGCGGAATTCGGGGACGATGTAGTGGTAGTTCGTATCGAACCACTTCGTCATTTCGCTGGCGAAGGTCGAGACGTGGTTCGCGCCGCAACCGCACGCATTTTCGCCACAGGCCGTGGCGTCGCGCTGGCCGCGGGCGATGAGAAACGCGGTATCGACGTCGGCGTTTTCACCCTTCCAGCCGAAGCGGGCCGGGACGTTGCCGACGAGGCAGGTGGTGTCGAGGACTTGATCATAAAACGAGAAATCGTTGCACGGGATGAGGTCGATCCCGGCGTCGGCTTGTTTCCGCCAGTTTTGCGCGCGCAGTTCGCGGCCGGTGGCATCGAGTTCCGCGCGGCTGATCGAGCCTTTCCAGTAAAGCTCGGTGGCTTTTTTCAATTCGCGGCGCTCGCCGATGCGCGGGTAGCCCAGGTTGTGGGTGGTGATGTGTGACATGACGCTGCCAGTGTGCCTCGGGATCGGCTATTCACAAAACGCATCATTTTTAGGATCGTCATTCGGATTATTTATGATCAAAACGACGGCATCATGCTCGAAATCCGCCACCTCCGCGCGTTGATCGCCGTTGCCGAAACCGGGAATCTCTCGAAGGCCGGGAAACGCCTGTATCTCTCGCAGCCCGCGCTTTCCCACCAGATGAAGGCTCTGGAAGAACAAGTGGGCACCGAAGTTTTCCAACGGAAAAGCAATCCGCTGCGGCTCAGTCCGGCGGGGGACCGCTTGTTGGCGACGGCTTACGAAGTGGAAAAAATGCTGAAGCAAACCGAGCGCGATGTGGCGCGGATCGCGGAAGGAAAAGCCGGGCAACTTCGGATCGCGGTGGAGTGCCATTCGTGTTTCGACTGGCTGATGCCGAGCATGGATGCGTTCCGCGAAGGCTGGCCGGAGGTGGAGATGGACTTGGTTTCCGGGTTCCAGCCGGACCCGGCCGGTCTGCTGCTGGAAGACCGCGCGGAGCTGGTGATCGTTTCATCGGCGAAGCCGCGGGCGGGTGTGGTGTATCATCCGCTGTTCCGTTACGAGGTTTTGGCATTGGTCGCGAGGAAGCATCCTTACGTGCACAAAGCGTATCTAACGGCGAAGGATTTCGCGAAAGAAACGCTGGTGACGTATCCGATCCCGGATGACCGGATCGATGTGATCCGAGAAGTGTTGAAACCCGCGAGCATCGACCCTCCGCGCCGGAAAACGGAACTGACGGTGGCGATTTTGCAGCTTGTCGCCAGCCAGCGCGCCATCGCCGCGATGCCGGGTTGGGCGGTGCAGCCGTTTTTGGATAAGGATTACGTCGCTTCGAGGCCGATCCGGAAGAGCGGCTTGTTTGCGAATCTTTATGCAGCCACCAGCGAAGCGGGCGCGCAGGCGGCTTACATGAAGGAATTTCTGGAAACGATGCGGCGGATCAGTTTCTCGACGCTGAAGGGGATTTCGAAGGTGGAGTGACTGGGGAGAGCCGCGTTTACGTCGGCTCTCCTAATTTGGCTTCGAAGACTCTGGAGGCGGAGAGGACGACGTTTGAGGGATCGTACATTGATTCCACTTTCGCTTGCGGGGCGGTCCAGCTCCGGATCGATGGTGGACTCCGGGCCGATCGGCGGCAGGGAGCTTCTTCTCTTCATAAGCGTAGCGGATGGAGATCTCCTCCCGTGACATACGCAATTTTTTGGCTGAGAATGGAAATTCATAACAATCTTTGTAACCGCATAGGGGGATCCGATGAAAGATTGCCCTTTGCAATCAAATGGCGGAGAGTCCGGCATGCTTGAGCGATCCGCCGCCCATATCCGTCTGTTTTCCACCGCTGTTTTGGCGGGAGAGGCGGTGCTTTTGCTGGCCGGATGCACCACTCCCCATTTCAAAACCGTAACTCTGCCGAACGATCCGGCGGCTCCGGTGAAGGGGGAGACCTTCGGGTTCCGCAAATGGATTTCGGAAAAAGAGCAGCCGGATGTGATTGTGATCGGGATTCACGGATTTTGCGGAGCGGCGATTGATTACGCGAATCTCGGAAACTACATGCTCCAGCATCAACCGAAGACGGGAGTGTATGCCTATGAAGTGCGCGGGCAGGGAAGTGATCCGATTTCCCAGCGCCGGGGCGACATCGGCGATCCGAAGGATTGGTATAGCGATTTGTTCGCTTTCACCAAGCTGGTGCGCGCCCGCCATCCGAAGGCGAAGGTCGTGTGGTTCGGCGAGAGCATGGGCGGGTTGATCGCGGCGCATGCATGGCGTTCCGCTCCGGCGAATCACCCGCCGTGTGACGGGCTGATCCTTTCCTCGCCGGTCGTGCGTTTCCGGGATGACATTCCGGCATGGACGCCCGGATTGGTCCAGATTGCTGCCACCACTCTACCCCTGGCACGGGTTTCTCTGGAAACTCTGGCGTCCGGCAAGGACGTGCAGATGACTCAGACTTCGCACCACAACGAGCAGGTGAAAAAGAACTCTTACAATGTGGAAGCGCACACCCTGCGGCTGCTCGGCACGCTGGCGGATCACATCAACACGATGAACGCCTGCGCGGAATCCATCCATTCGCCGGTGCTGGTGCTTCACGGAGGGCAGGATTATTTCAACAACGACGCCGACGTGCGTGGATTCGTCTCCCGGATTCCGGCGGGTGTGCCGAAGACCTACAAGAATTACCCGAGCGCCTACCACCTGCTGATGTATGATGAGAAGCGGGAGGCGATTTTCAAAGACGTCGGCCGTTGGCTGGATCGGCTGAGGAAAGACCGTTTTTGACGAAAATTTTCAAAAAATCCACGGAATCGGCGAGGATTCGTCTTGACGCATCGTCTCCCGTGGCCATTCTCCCCGCCCCGCAACCCCGCACCTTTTTTCTATTATGGCCCGTATCTGCAGTATCCGAGGAACCCGCGTCCGCTCTGGCGGCAAAATTCACCGTTCCGGTTTGGCGAAGAAAAAAGGCGGTATCGGTCGCCACGTCACCAAAGTCGTGAAGCGCACGGTTTCCCCAAACCTTCAAACCAAACGCATCTGGGTGCCTGAATTCGGCGGCTTCGTGAAGCTCAAGCTCAGCTGCCGCGCCCTCAAGACCATCAACAAGAACGGCGCTCTCGCGACCTTCAAGAAGGCTGGTCTGATCTGATTTTCGAATCTTCTTACGAAGAAGCCCGGTGGAAACACCGGGCTTTTTTGTGCGCTGGCAACGCCGAGCCCCAGCTCGGCGCTCCCAGGAATAATCAGGCTTCCAGCTTCGCCTTCACCTTCTCGATTTCATCCGAGAGTTCACCCCAGCGGCTGTAGCTGTGTTCGAGGGCTTTGGTGGTTTTTTCCACGGCATTGGTCACTTCGCGGAGCTTGGCGGCATCGCTGCTGACGGCATCGTCGGAAAGATCGGCGGTGAGTTTCGCCTGGGAGGTTTCCAGTTCGGCGATTTTGGCTTCGAGCGCTTCGAACTCGGTCTCGAGCGGACGGAGCACTTTGGAACGGATTTCGCGGGCTTCGGCTTCCTGGCGGCGCTGGTCCTTGCGGTTGCCGGTCGGTTTCGCGGCGGCGGGTGTTGCTGAAGCGGCGGCGGCTTTGGGTGCGGGTTTCGCCGAGGCGAGGGCTTTGTCGGAGGCGGATTTTTCCAGGTAGTAAGTGATGTTTCCGACGTAGGTTTTCGGATGCTCGCCGGGGCGGAATTCGAGGGTCTTGGTGACCATCGGATCGAGGAACGTGCGGTTGTGCGAAACGATGAGCACGCTGCCCGGATAATCGGCGAGGGCGCGCTGGAGCACGTCCTGCGATTGCATGTCGAGGTGGTTCGTCGGTTCGTCGAGAATCAGGAAGTTCGCCGGGCGGAGCAGCATGCAGACGAGGGCGACGCGGGAGCGCTCGCCACCGGAAAGGACGCCGATTTTTTTGAAAACGTCGTCGCCGCGGAAAAGGAAGCAGCCGAGGATATTCCGCGCGTGCGGGGCGGATTCGCGGGAAGCGGCGGCTTCGACGGTTTCGAGAATCGTGCGGGTCGGGTCCAGTTCATCGGCGTGGTTTTGCGAGAAGAACGAAGTCGCGACCTTGTGGCCGAAGGTGTGGGTGCCCGCGTCCGGCGCTTCCTGGCCGGTGATGAGGCGGCAGAACGTGGATTTACCCGCGCCGTTCGGGCCGACGATGGCGAATTTTTCACCCTTGTTGATCTCGAAATCGAAGCCGTCGAAAATCTTGAGCGGGCCGTAGGATTTGCTCACGCCTTCGAGCTTCGCCACCATATGGCCGGAGTTTGGCGGGGCGGGGAATTTGAAATTCATCACCGCGTCATCGCGCTCGGGAGCGGGGATGCGCTCGATTTTCGCGAGCATCTTGATGCGGGATTGGACGAGCGTCGCTTTGTTCGCCGAGGCGCGGAAACGGTCGATGAAGCGCTGGATTTCCGCGATTTCGCGTTGCTGGGCTTCGTATTGCTTGAGCTGGATTTCCTTGCGGAGCACGGATTCGCGCTCGAAGTAGGAGAAATTCCCGGCGTATTCCTCGGCGCGGCCGTGGGAGAAGGCGATGGTGCGGGTGCAGAGCGTGTCGAGCAGGCCGCGATCGTGGGAAATGAGCATGATCGCGCCGGGGTAGTTCACGAGGTATTGCTCGACCCAGACTTGGGTATCGATGTCGAGGTGGTTCGTGGGCTCGTCGAGGAGCAGCACTTCCGGGCTTTGGAGGAAGAGTTTTGCCATGGCGATGCGCATTTGCCACCCGCCGGAAAACTCGCCGCAATCGCGTGTGAAGTCCTTCGTTTGGAAACCGAGGCCTTTGAGAACGGACTCGATTTTCGGCTTCATGCGGTCCGGGTCCATCGTATCGAGTTGGATTTCCAGATCGCCGATTTCTTCCAAAAGGTCGCCGTAAGGGGAAGAGCGCGGGTCGAGCGTTTCGAGTTCGGCGGAGAGGCGCTCGATTTTATCGCGCAGGGCGATGGCTTCGCTGAAAGCGGATTCGGTTTCCTTCCAAAGCGTAATGCCTTTGACGTGAATCCCTTCCTGCGGCAGGTATCCGATGCGGGTGCCCTTCGGCGCGTTGATCTGGCCGGCGCTCGGACGGATGATGCCGCCGATGCACTTCATCAGCGTGGATTTCCCCGCGCCGTTGTGACCGGCGAACGCGATGCGCTCGCGTGGCATGACGGAAAACGAGAGGTCGTTGAAAAGAACGCGAGGGCCGTATTCGACGCGGAGGGACTGAACGGAAATCATCTGGCGCGGAGGGTGCATGCCAGAGCGTTCGGGTCAACGTTTATGGCGCGCGGCAGTATGCTGGTGTCGGTTCGCAGCAGGCTGCTTACGGGAAAGCGACAGCAGGCTGTGGGCAGTCCAAGGTAATCAAGGCAATGAGTTCGACTTCTTATTGGAAGCCTTTGCGTAGACATTGTTGATGATCCGCTGAAAGAATCTTGTCGCTAAGAAGCAGGCGACAAGCGGAAGCAGCAGAGCAACCACCCGCAAAAATAGGTCATTTTTATCGAGTATGCGGGAAATAGCCCAGTTGCTAAGAATTAGCCATCCGACAAACCCAATGATGCCAACAACTTGAAGGGCCGTTTTTTGATCTTTCTTGATGAAATGCTGGATGCCGGCGGCGATGCAGCAGAACGAAAATGCAAGTAAGCCACATGCCATCAGAATTTGATATAAGGTTTTTTCAGGTGATGAAAAAGCAGCGACAGGCATGGCAAGCGCACCAAGACCAATCAATATCAAGAAACCGGAAATCAGATAAGTGATGAGTTTCATGATGTTTATAACTCCTTATAGGGGTCTAAACATTGCGGAGGGGCGCCGCAACCCCTTTCAAGCTGCCTTTGAGTGCTCCGGGGTGTGCGGGGCGAGGAAGGCTTCGATTTCCTGTTGGAGGCGTTCGCAGTGCTTGTTCCATTTTTCGGCGCCGCGGAGGATTTGGGAGGCTTCGCGGATGCCGGTGAAGTGGATTTTTTCGGCACCGGCGGCGCGGAGTTCGCTGAGTTCGCGGTGCAGGGCGGAGAAAAACGCGAGCTCGAAGCCGTTGCCGGCCTGCATGGCGGCGTGGACGAGGGAAACGGTAATCGGCGGCGCGAGCGGTTGGAGTTTTTCGGCGATTTGTTCGCAGCCGATTTTTACCAGCATCTTGCGCATGCGGTCGAACAGGTCGTTGAGGTGCAGCAGCTTGAGCGGGCAGCGGGTTTCCAGATATTCCACGATTCCCGAGCGGATGTCCGTGACGAAAGGAAAGTCTTCAAAGTCCGCGGCGGCGGCTGCGCGGCGGATGGCATCGTCCAGCCACGCGGTGTCGTAATCGATCACTTGGTAGCGGCCGATTTGAAGCGCGGGGCGGTTTCCTATCAGGGAGATCACGGGGGAAGCGGTTCCGGGGTGGTAGGGAAGTGGGTGTGAGGTTGGTGAAACAGCGTGGGTGTGAAAATGGGATCAGTCTTTGAAAAGGCGGCGTTGCAGCGGATCACGGGCGGCGCGGCGGGAGAGCGACTGGATTTCCGCGATGAATTCGTTCACGTCCTCGAACTGGCGATAGACGGAAACGTAGCGGACGTAGGCGACGGGATCGATCTGATAGAGCTTGTCCATCACCTTCGAGCCGATGATGGCGGAAGGAACCTCGCTGACGTGGTCCTTGTGGAGATCGGTGAGGATTTCCTCCACGGCGCGGTCCAGGCGATCCATGGAAACCGGGCGTTTTTCGCAGGCTTTGATGAGGCCGCTCATCAGTTTTTCGCGGTTGAGGGCTTCGCGGACTCCATCGCGCTTGATGACGCGGAGTTCGGTGCGCTCGATCTGCTCGTAGGTGGTGTAACGGTAGGTGCAGTTCAGGCACTCGCGGCGGCGGCGAATGGTGGTCCCGTCCTTCGACGACCGGGAGTCGAGGACTTTGTCTTTCTGGGAACCGCATTGGACACATCGCATGGACTAACGTGGCCACAATACCTATACATTTAGTAGGGAAAAAGGAAAAAGTATGCTCTATTTAGTGTGTGAGTCCTGATGGTATGGGTGGGTGAAGGGAAAAATTAAAAAATAAGCCCTATGGGCCATATGAGCCTATAGGGCTTATAAAAATTTCCCAAAGGGGTTCTTCAGCTCTCGAAATACGTATAACCGGAAAGTCCCTCGCGGTAGAGATCGAGGATCTGGCGGCGTTCTTTCGGGGAAATGCGGCCATCGACGACGGCTTTTTCGGCGAAATTCCGGAATTTGGTCACGAGTTCCTTCGGATCGAATTCCACGTAGCTGAGCACGTCCGCGACGGTGTCTCCCTCGACTTCGTGGGTGTAAACCGGCTTGCCGTTTTCAAGGTGCACGCCGACGACGTTGGTGTCGCCGAGCAGGTTGTGGAGGTCGCCGAGGGTTTCCTGATAGGCACCGACGAGGAAGACGGCGAGGTAGTAGGGTTCGCCGGGTTTGAAATCGTGGAGCGGGAGGATTTTCGCGACGTCTTCCTTGTCGATGAAGCGGTCGATCTTTCCATCGCAATCGCAGGTGATGTCCGCGAGCACGGCGCGGTGGCGCGGGCGCTCGTTGAGTCGGTGGATCGGCATGACCGGGAAAACCTGATCGATGGCCCAGGAGTCCGGCAGGGACTGGAAGAGGCTGAAGTTTCCGTAGTAGAAATCGACGAGTGTTGAGGAAAGCTCGCGGAGGTCTTCCGGGATGTCGTCATCGAGCTCGGCGATGATGTTGGAAATGCGGGTGAGGATGTGCCAGAACCAGGCTTCGGCGAGGCCGCGTTCTCGCAGGGTGGCGGCGCCGTAGAAGAACTGGGCGCGCATTTGATCGCGGTAATACATCGCGTCGTTGAAGCACTCCTGGAGGTTCTTTTTGGAAATCACCTTGTTGACCTCGATGATGTTCATGAGGTTTTGCGGAGCGTTTTCCGGGACGGGAGGAGCGGATTCGCTGGTCTGGGCGCTGGTGACGTCGAGCACGTTGAAAACGAGCACCGAGTAGTAGGCGACGACGGCGCGGCCGGATTCCGAGATGAGATTCGGGTGGGCGATGCCGGCTTTGTCGCAGATCTGGGAAATCACTTCGACGATGTCCGTGCAGTATTCCGCGACGGAGTAGTTGCAGGACGAGTGGAAATTCGTGTGCGAGCCGTCGTAGTCCACGGCCATGCCGCCGCCGATGTCGAGCGTGCCCATCGGCGCGCCTTCCTTGACGAGATCGCAATACATGCGGACGGCTTCCGTCGCGCCTTCGCGGATGGCGGCGATGTTCGGAATCTGCGAACCTTGGTGGTAATGCAGCATTTTCAGGCAGCCGAGGTAGCCGGATTCCTTGAGCTGATCGACCACGGAGATGACTTGGGCGGCGTTGAGGCCGAAGACGGATTTGTCACCGGCGCTTTCCTGCCAGTGGCCGGAGCCTTTGGTGGAAAGGCGGACGCGCACACCGAGGTTCGGAAGGATGCCGATCTTGCGGGAGCGTTCGAGGATGAGGTCCAGCTCGCTGGGCATTTCCAGCACGATCATGATCTTGAGGCCCATTTTCTGGGCGTGCAGGGCGAGATCGATGAATTCCTCGTCCTTGTAGCCGTTGCAGATCAGGTAGGCTTCGGGATCGTGCATGTGGGCGAGGGCGGCGATGAGTTCCGGCTTGGAGCCGGCTTCGAGGCCGTAGTGGTATTTTTTACCGAACTCGGCGATTTCCTCGATGACCTGGCGCTGCTGGTTCACCTTGATCGGGTAAACGCCGCGGTATTCGCCGCGATATTTCGAATCCTTGATCGCCTTGCGGAAGGATTCGTTGATTTCGGCGATGCGGGAGTGCAGCAGGTCGCGGAAACGGAGCAGGACGGGCAGGTGGGTGCCGCGGTCCCGCAAGCCGTCGATCACATCGTAAAGGGAAATATCGGATTTCGATTCGCCATCTTCGAGCCGCACGGAGGCGTGGCCTTTTTTATTGATGCTGAAAAAGCCGTGGCCCCACGTATCGATGCCGTAGAGTTCGGAGGATTTTTCCGGAGACCAGGCGCTTTCTTTTTTGGGCTTGGCGGATTTTACAGAAGCGGCGGCGTTGGCGGACGGCGGAACCATGGGGCGGAAACTGTACCGCATGGGGCGAAGTTTCAACAGCGAAGATCGGAAGAAACCTTGGTGTCACACAAAGCGCTACTTTGCTTTCCAGGCTGGGAACTCGGTTTTGAGCTGCGTCCGGTATTTTTCCGCTTCGGCGTTATCGCCGGATTTGGCGTAGGCTTCCGCCAGATGGTGGAGCGCGAGGGGTTTCAAGTCCTTGTCCTCATGCAGGCTGACGATCGTGAGGTAATCGGCGGCGGCCCGTTTGTAGTCTTTTCCTTCGAAGAACAAATCGCCGGAGAGCAGGCGGAGCTGGGCGCTGGTGCGGCCGGAAGGGCGCAGGTCCGAGGCGGCGTCCGCGGCTTTGCGGGCTTCGTCGAGACGGTTCAATTTCAAAAGCGCGCGGCCTTGATCGACGAGGCCGTCGGCTTTCCAGCTCGGGTTGTCTTCGACGGCGAGCACGTTGCTGGCGGCGGTGAGGCCGCCTTCGGCATCGCCGGATTCGAGACGGGCCTTGGCGAGATAGCGCCAGACTTCCTTCGGGGTTTCGCGAGGTTCGTCCGGATTGGCGATCAGGCCGAGATAGCGGGCGGAGGCGGCGTAGTCCCCGTTGCTGTAATTTTGCATGCCGGCCCATTGCAGCGCCTGATCCGGGAGTTCGGAAATATAGTTGCCCTTGATCGCGTTCTCGATTTCCTCGCTGAGTTTGGGTGAGTCCTGCGACGCGTAGTAGCTGAGGGCGAGCAGCAGGCCGGCGTGTTTCGCGTAGGCTTTGGGATCGAGCCTGCGGGATTTTTCAAGAAATCCGATCGCGTCCTTGGCTGCGTTGGTTTTCACGAGGCCCCAGCCGATCCAGTAATTCGCTTCCGCCTGGTTGTTCGGACTGAGGTTTTTCACTTCGCCGAGCAACCCTTTGTAGCGGACGATCATGTCCGGGATATTGCCGTCGGCGCGGCGCATGCGGGCGGACTCGAGCCAGGCGAATGAGGTGAGTGTGGCGTCCGGCTTGAGGGAAATGAGTTTGTCGAAATCCGCGACGGCCTTGTTGCCTTCCGAGGAATCCGCGTAGCACTTCGCGCGTTTGGCGAGGGCGCTGGCGAGGCGGTCGTCCTTCGGGTATTGCGAGATGAATTCGCCGAGAGAACGGATCGCGCCGCTGAAATCCCCGGCTTCGGCGAGCACCCAGCCGCGTTGATAGAAAAGTCCGGCGCGGTTCGCTTCGCTGATCAGGCTGGGATTGATCTGGCTGTATACCTTGGCAGCCTGGCTGATTTTCTTCTCGGCGTAGAGCGATTCCGCCTTCGCCATCAGGGCGGTGTGGACGCGCGGATGGTCGGCGCGGGATTTCTGGTAGATCTGGAGGAAGGCGTCGACCTGCTCCGGCACGTGGCGCCCTTCCAGTTGATAGAAGCAAAGCAGGCGGTAGTAGGCGGCGTCGAACGCGAGATCGTTCTCCGGTTTTACGGTTTTTTCGACTTCCCGGAACAACGGCAGCGCCTCGCCGGGGCGCTTGAGCTGCATGTAGGATCGCGCAGCCAGCGTGAGGCGGATGGCGGCTTTCTCACCTTCCGCCCTGGTGGTGTTTTTCTGGTAGGTTTCGATGACCTGGCGGTATTGTTTTTTCGAAAACTGGCTGTTCATCAGCGCCGTCTGGGCATCGCTCTGGAATTCATCCATGCCGGGGGAATTCATGATGACGCGCAGGTATTTGTCGACGAGATCGGATTTTCCGAGCTTGGTCGCGGCCAGCGAGGCGTTGAGGGCAGCCTCGCCACGGACCTGGGCGGTGGCGGATGAATTCACCACGCTGTCGAAGAGGTTCAGCGCTTCATCCAGTTTCCCGGCTTTGGCGGTGAGATGTCCCATCGCGAGCTTGGTCTGCGGGATGAAGGTGCCGCCTGCGGGATCATCGAGGACTTTTTTGAAAGCGACGAGCGCTTCCCGATCCCGTCCGAGCTGGCGGTAGCTGTTTCCGGCGAAGAAATATCCGCGGGGGCGCTCTTCCGGCTTGGTGGCGTTCGCGGCGTAGCGCTCGAACATCGGAGCGGCGAAGGCGTAGTCGCCTTTGTTGTAGTAGTCCGCGGCGAGGGTGTAGGCGGCGGCGGCGGCGTATCTTCCCTGGGCGTAGCGGTTGATCAGGGTGGTGAAACAGCGCTTGCCTTCATCGATGGAGCCGCCCTGATAGTAGCTGTTTCCCATATACCACCAGGCGGCTTCGGCGTTCGGGTGGTTCGGGTAATTCGTGATGTAATCCGAGAAAATCAGGGCGGCGCGCTGGTAGAGTTCGACGCGGGTGTTCTGCTCGCCGGAGCTTTGCGCGGCATCGTAGAGGTTTTTCGCGCGGAGGAAAAAATCGTTGCCAGGATCCGTCTGGATCGTCTGATCCGCCACCGGTTCCGCGCGGGGGACTTGTGCGGCCGCCTGAGCGGCAGCGAGGGTGAAAATGGCGAGTGCGCGTTTCAAGATGCGTAGGTTTTGGGAGAAGTCGGGCGGTTTGCCAAGAAATCACTCGTGGCCGGCGCCGGGGCGCTGGGTGGCGAAGGAAATGTTCCAGATGCCCGCTTTCTGGCAGGTGTCGATCACTTCCACGATCCGCTGGTAGGGGACTTTGCCGTCGCCACGGATGCGGACCGGCTGGTTTTCGTAAAGCTTGGCGATGGCGGCGAGTTTGGATTGCAGTTGCGCGATGGTGAGGGCGTTTCCTTCCACGATCACTCCGCCGTCGGCGCTGACGTTGACGATGATTTCACCGCGCGAACGTTTCGGGTCCGCGCCTTCCTGGGCGGTCGGGACGGAAATGTTCAGCTCGGTTTCCGATTGGGTGAATTGCCAGGAGGTGATGAAAAACGCGAGCAGCAGGAACAGGATGTCGATCATCGGTGCGAGTTGCATCGGGATCGGTTCCGATTTGTGGCTGGTGAACTTCATGAAGGCGGTTCGGAAAATCAGATGCCGTGGAGATCCGGGCGGTCGATGCCGAGCGGCGTTTGACGTGGTGTTGGCAGCGGCTCGGCGTAGCCGGAAGCGGTGTGGTGAGGGTGCGGCGGTGGCGTGCCGGCGGGTTTGTTGCGTTCGAGCTGCGAGCAAAGCAGGCCGATCAGATGGGCGGCGGCGGCTTCGAGTTCGGAAATGCAGCGCTGCACGCGGCCACGGAAGTATGCGTAAAAAACGAGCGCCAGAATGCTGATGGCGAGGCCGGAGGCGGTGGTGACGAGCGCTTCGCCGACGCCTTGGGCGAGTTCCATTTGCTTCACGCCCTTGCCGCCTTGGGAGGAGATTTCGATGAACGATTTCATCATCCCGATCACGGTGCCGACCAGTCCGACCATCGGGGCGATGGAGCCGATGTCCGCGAGGTAGGTGATGCGGGTCTGCAGGAGGCCCGCCTGGCGGACTCCCTCGGTTTCCGCGAGCGAGCGGACGTGCTCGGCGCTGGCACCGGGATTGCGGACGATGAAGTTCGCCGCTTTTTGGACGATGCGGGCCATTGCCTGGCCTTGGCTCTGGCAGTAGTCATTGAGCGCCAGATAGTCGCGTTTTTTCACCAAGGCTTCCGCCGTGTCCATGAAGCGGTCGCTGACGATGGAATTTTTGCGGATCAGCACGAGGTAAAGCAGGATCAGCACGACGGTGACAATCGAGAGAATCCCCAGCGGGAACATGACGATGCCACCCTTGGAAAGCATCTCCAGCATGTTGACTTGCTTGACGGCGGCCGGGGCATCCGCCGCGGAGCTGGCGAGCACGGTGAGGAAAAATCCCGCTGTGGAAAAGAGGCTGCACTTCATGAGACGTGGGCGTAGCCTATCGCCGAATGGCTCTAAGGCAAGCTTTGGAAGGGCGTTGGAAATGAGGGATTAGGAGATTGGGGAGAAATCCGAATTTCAAATCTCCAATCCCAAATGCCTTTTCCGTTTGAATTTTCCCCGCTCCGTCGTTCGATGGAGTGCCGATGTCCGCGCCCGATCTCAAAGCCAAGCTCCGCGATGTGCCGCATCAGCCGGGTGTTTACCTGATGAAGGACCGGCTCGGCTCGATCATCTACGTCGGAAAGGCGCGGGATTTGAAAAAGCGGATGTCGTCGTATTTCATGGCGTCCAAAAAAATGCGGGCGGATGTGAAAACGCGCGCGTTGATCGATTCGATCTGTGATTTCGAGTTCCACACGGTGCGCAACGAGCAGGAATCGCTGCTGCTGGAAGGAAAACTGATCAAGGACTACCGCCCGCGTTACAATGTCTCGTTCCGCGATGACAAACGCTTCCTGCTGGTGAAAGTCCGCATGAGCGATCCGTGGCCGAGGTTTCAGACGACACGGTTGAAAAAAGACGACGGCTCGCGGTATTTCGGGCCGTTTCCCCATTCCGGCGCGCTGAAGAATACGCTGGAATGGCTGAATCGCGGGTTGGGCCTGCGGGTTTGCCGACCGCTCAATCCGGGCGAGGCGGACTACAAGCATTGCAACGCCGACATAATCCGGAATTGCTCCGCGCCGTGCGTCGGGCGGATTTCCAAGGAAGCGTATTTCGAGAAAATCGAGGAAGCGTGCCGGATCTTGGAAGGGAAAGGAAAACGAGAGCTTTTCGACAGCCTGCGCAACGAGATGGCGCAGGCGGCGGACACGCTGGATTTTGAAAAAGCCGCGAACCTGCGCGACGTGCTGCACAATCTGGAAAAAACGCTGAGCCCGACGCGCCAGTTCAGCCGGGGCCGTGGCGTGCAGACGACGGTGAAACCGACGGAAGACTTGGCGGAACTGGGCGAAGCGCTCGGTCTTGCCGGGCCGCCGCGCATCATGGAGTGCTTCGATATTTCCAACGTTTCGTCGAATCACATCGTGGCTTCGATGGTGCGGTTCACGGAAGGCAAGCCGGACAACCAGAACTACCGCCGCTACCGCATCCGCAGTGTGAGCGGGCAGGACGATTTCGCATCGATGGCGGAAGTGATCCGCCGCCGTTACTCGCGGATTCTGATGGAAAACGCGGCGGCGAATCCCGGGGACGAATATTCGCAGGAAGATCCCGTCGAGCACCAGCGAAGGTTGGCGCGCGAAGGCCGGGCGAAGATTGTTTTGCCGGATCTCGTCATCGTGGACGGTGGCAAAGGCCAGCTCGGAATGGCGGTGAAAGAGCTGAACGCGCTGGGCCTGCACGACCTGCCGGTGGTGGGTTTGGCAAAGCAGCACGAAGAAGTGTTCGTGCCGGGGCGTGGTGATTCGATCCGGATTCCGCATGACCGGGGAGCGTTGAAATTGCTCCAGCGGATTCGCGATGAAGCGCATCGGTTCGCGAATGGTTACAATGCGTTGCTCTATCGGCGGCGGATGAAAGAAAGCGTGCTGGATGAGTGTCCGGGGATTTCTCCGAAGAAGAAACAACAGTTGCTGGAGAGATTCGGCAGCGTGGCGCGGATCAAGAAAGCGACCACGCGGGAAATCGCGGCGATGCCGGGGATTTCGGAAAAGACCGCGCTGGGGATTTTGGAGTATTTGAACCGGGAGTGAGCATACTACAAACCTCCCAGAAACGCGACGTCGCTCCAGTGGTCGGAGCTGCCGAGGCGGGCGATGATTTGGTTTTGCGACGGCCAAAGATAGATGCGGCGGCCCCCGGAGCCGATCAGTGTGACGAAGTCTTCCGGTTGGCGGGTGGATAGACAGGCGCGGTGCCAGATGGAGGATGAAATGGGATCGTCGATGGACGACTCGATTTCAATCGCCGCCGCGTTTGATTTTCCCGCATTCACGTTCCGCCAAAGTCCGCCGCCGAAGATCGGATTGACGGAGGACGGCTGGGTCATCGCGGCGAAATGCGATGCGGAAATGCCGTCGCCCGACGAGCCGTTGAGCAGGGAAATCAGGGTGCGGCCGAGTTTTCCGAGTTGTTTCACGGTGAATTCCGCGCCGGTCGAAAGATACGGAGTTTGCAATCCGTCGGACCGCCATTTCGGGCTGTTGAGACCGACGGGGCGAAGCACGGCGCGGTGGAGAAATTTTTCGAGCGTTTGCCCGCGTGCGGCGAGTTTGCGTTTCAGCACTTCACCGAGCACTTCCCAATGGGCGGGGCCGTAGCGGAACGTGGTGCCGGGGGAATCGATCACGCGGAGTGAAATGGCGGCGCGGCCTTTATCCCGCGGGTGATTGTGATAGAGTGGGCGCGCGCCGCCTTCGAGGCCGGAAGTTTGCTGGAGCAGCATCCGCACGGTGATGCGGGATTT
Source organism: Luteolibacter sp. (assembly GCA_047605125.1). GTDB lineage: Bacteria > Verrucomicrobiota > Verrucomicrobiia > Verrucomicrobiales > Akkermansiaceae > Luteolibacter. The sequence continues at coordinate 137,275 of JASGGK010000006.1, read as the reverse complement.
CAGCGCGTCCGTGCGCCATTCCGGGATGGTGTCGGAAACTTTTTCGTGCGGGGAAAGCCAACCTTCCCCGGCGGCGCGGGCGGCGGCGAGCGCGGCGATGGTTTTCGTAATGCTGAGCGCGGGTCCGCGATAATCGTCGCGCCACGAGGCGAGCTGGTTGTGTCCGCGCCAAGCGGCCCAGCCGAGGCCGCCTTGGCGTGCGGCGTGGGATTTGAGATATTCGATGGTGGCGTCGGACCATCCTTCGCGGCGGTTTCCGGTGGCGGCGCAACCGGTGCCGACGGCTGCGGCGGAGAAACCGAGAAGATGAAGGAACTCGCGCCGCGTTTGCATGGTTACTTGCGGGTGGCGATCATGAGATTGGCGCGCTCGGCTTTCATTTCATAGCCGGAGCCGAAAGTGAGTTGCGGCAATGGCCCGGCGGTGGCGTAGGCCGTGCGGAGATCCGGCTGGGTGTGTTTGGTGAAAAGCTCGATGGGCGATTGATAGTTGCCGAAAAGATGGATGTTCCATTTCGAGGAATCGTAAGCCTTGTAAGGAATGCCGGAGTCATCCTGCACGACGGAGCGTGAGTTGTTCAGCACCCAGTTCCGCACCGAGCTGAAGCCGCCATCGTGCATCAGATAGGAAGCGGCTTTGAAATAGGCGACCGAGCCGGAAGCGTTCGAGGAAAGCCACGGTTGGAGCGAGCCGAAGCGGGAGTTCGAGATGTCGCCGGAAACGTAGATCGCGGTTTTGCTGCCACGGTTTGGCAGGATGAAATCGATCTGCACGGCGGGATAGCCACCGGCGGAAAACGATTGGACGTTGGTGACGGTGGCGTGCATCAGGCCGAGCGAAGTCAGCAGGACCGGGGTGACGCCTTGCAGCGGTCCATTGTTGAGATCGTTCTTCATGTCCTTGGTGATGAAGTAGCCGAACATGATCTGGGTATCGATGGACTTGGCGTGGCGTGGCAAGGCACCCGCCACGGCACCGGCGTCGGCATTTTCAAGATCGGGGACATTTCCCGCCGGTTCGAGGCCGAGAAGGATATAGCGCGAGGCTCCGGGGAACATCGCGATGGCGTGCATCAGGTCCGGCCCGCCGAACGGATAGAGCAGGGTGCGCGGGCTGCCGGTGAGCGGCTCGATGTATTGCGCCTGCCATGCGTCCTGGCGGTCGAGCCGTCGGGCGGCGCGGTATTTCCATTTTTGCAGAAGCTCGCGCGAGTAGGATTGGTAATTCGCGGATTGCTGGAAGTTCGAGAGACCCGCGCCGCTGCGGACGGGTCGGCCGGCGAGGAAGCGCGCGGTGTCGTTGACCGTGGCTTGGCCGGTGACGGCGACGAATGGTTCGCTGAGTTCATTGCCATTCGCGTCTTTCGGCACGGGTGGAGCGCTGGCACAGGCGGCGAACAGAAGGGGTGCGAGGAACAGGAAACGCTTCATGACGATTTTTGACGGGTTGGAAACCAAAGCAGGGCACAGGCGACCGAGGTGGCGATGCCGCAAGCGGCGGGCCATGGTTCGGTAAAGAACAGGCGCACGATAATGTAGCCGGTGAAGAGGATGAAAATCAAGGCGGGAACCCATGCCGAAGCCGGGACGGAATGACCGCGATGTTTCAACAGCATCAGGCCGAAAACACTGAGCAAGGTGCAGAGCGTAAGCCCGGTCTGGGTGTAGTTGATGAGAAACTCGAAATCGCCGCCGAGCACGAGCGCGCAGGCGAGGATCGATTGCAGGGCGAGCGCGCGCAGCGGGATGCCGGAGCGATCCGAGGGTGCGAAAAACCGCATCGAGGAAACATCGCGGCCCATTGCGCCGAGCACGCGAGGCCCGGCCCAGAGCAAGGCGCTGACGGAAGCGAACAGCCCGAGCGCGAACAACGCGGAAATTAATTTCCCGACGCCTGATCCAAACATCGCGGCGGCTGCGGCGTGGGCGATTTCCCGTTCACCGCGCAGCGCTGCCATCGGTGCGGCTTGGAGAAACGCGGCGTTCAGGCCGACGTAGAGCAGCGTGACGACCAGCGTGCCGCCGATGAGCGCTCGTTTCACGGTTTTTCCCGGTTCGTTCCATTCTTCGAGGCCGTAAACGGCGGCGTTCCAACCGCTGTAGGAATAGAAAACGTAGAAAATCGCGGTGGCGAAAGCGGGCTGGAGCACTTGTTTCAGATCCTCGCCGGGCAGGAATTCCCAGCGGATATCGCCGTGGCCGGGAAGGAAAAATCCGGCGGCGAGGAAGCTGCTGATGAGTAAAAGTTTCAGCAACGTGGAGTAAAATTGCACCCGCCCGCTCATTTTCGCGCTGAGTCCGTGGGCGAGCGTTCCGAGTGAAATGACGATCACGGCGGCGGCGCGCGCGGGGACGCCGTCCCACGCTTTCGAAAGATATCCGCCCATCGCCAGTGCGGTGATCGCCGTCGGCACGCTGAAACCGAAAATCGCCGACAGCCAGCCGGCCATGAAACCGAGCGATGGATGATAGATCGAGCCGAGGAAGTGATACTCGCCGCCGGAACGCGGAAGGCATTTCGCCAAGGCGGCATAAGCCAGAGCGCCGCACAACGCGATGATTCCTCCGGTGATCCATAGTAGTAAAATTGGCGGCGCGGAATGGAAATCGACGAGCTGATAGCCCAGCGAGACGAAGACGCCGGTGCCGATCATGTTCGCGACGACGAGGGACGTGGCAGCCGTGGTGCCGAGGCCGGGTTTCTTGCCGCTTTCCGAACGCATGCCCGTCAAGAAAAGCGAGGGAAGCGGGATGTGCAACGGGTTTTCCTTGGCGGAATTCGTGCCAAATCACTCCGGAGGTTAATTGCTTGAGCAATGAACCGCTTGCGGTACCCGGGGTACCCCTTCTTGATGTCACCGTTCTCCCAAATCCCTCACCGGATTTCCTTGATCCGTTGCCCCCCGTAGAAGTCCATGATCCGTCCGAAACCCAATTTCATGCAGCTTTTGGCTGTGACCGGCGTTATCGCCGCCTGCTCCCAGTTGATCGCGATGAACCCGACGCCCCGCAAGCAGCAGGACGACGAAAAAGGAATCCCCGCTCCCACGCATGAACCCATACAGCAGGAAACGGAAGTTCATACGGATGCCGTGAAACCGACCGTGTGAAGCGGAATCCGCTCACAGCTTGTGGCCGAAGACTTCGTTTTCCCCAAGCGAGAGGACGAAGTTCAAAAGCAGCTGGATCGTGGCTTCCACGTCGTGAGGATCTACCGTCTCCACGACTGAGTGCATCGAGCGCAGCGGAAGGGAAACGAGCGCGCTGGGCACGCCTTGGCGGCTGTGGAAAATCTTGTCGGTATCCGTGCCGGTGAAGCGGCTGCTGGCTTCGTGCTGGATTTTCAGGTTTTCCGTCTCGGCGATGGAAATCAGGCGCCGGACGATCTGCGGGTGGTTCGCGGTGCCGTGGGTGAGCGACGGGCCGTGGCCGAGTTTGATTTTCCCGTGTTTCGCCGCGCTGATGCCGGGTGTGTCCGTGGCGTGGGTGACGTCGAGGCAGATGCAGGCGTCCGGTTTCAGGCGGTAGGTCGCCATCATCGCGCCGTGGCCGCCGATTTCTTCCTGGATCGCATTCAGGCAGACGAGGGTGAACGCCGGTTTTTTTCCGGTGAGGGAAATGCGTTTCATCACCTGGCCGATGATGTAACCGCCGATGCGGTTATCGAGGGCGCGGCAAACGATGCGGCCGTTGGCCAGTTCCATCGGGCCGTCCTGATAAACGGCGGGGTGGCCGACGCGGATGCCGAGCTCGTGGACATCGCCGGGGCTGGCCGCGCCGACATCGACCCACAAATCGTGGACCGCCGGGGCTTTTTCCGAGCCGGCTTCATCGCGGCGGAGGTGGATGGCGGTATTTCCAATGACGGCGGGGACGGAGCCTTTGTCGCCGAAAATCGTGAGGCGGCGGCCCCGCGCGGTGGCCGCGTCCGAGCCGCCGACGCGATCGAGGATGATGAAACCGTGATCATCGATGTGTTTCACCATGTAGCCGATTTCGTCCGCGTGGGCTTCCAGCATGAGAATGCGGTCGCTGGCACCTTGCAAGGTGGCCCAGGTGTTGCCGTAGGCGTCGCAATCGAGGTTATCGGAAAAAGGACGAATCCACTCCGCCCAAACCCGCTGGCCGGGCATTTCGAAACCGGTAGGGCTGGGGGTTTCCAGAAGGCGGTAAAGAAAATCGCTGTCGGCTAGAGGCATGCGCGGAACATAAACACCCCGGCCGAAAGCACAAGAGCCGTCCGGCCCAAGGGATGAACGGGTACCCAACGCAAAAACCTGAAGATCTTCTGGAAACAATTATCAATGGACATTCTAACGAGGGTGATCTCGTAGCGGATTTCTTCTGCGGCAGCGGCACGACGGGGGCGGTAGCGGAGCGTTTGGGACGACGTTGGATCATGAGCGATCTCGGACGTTTCGCGATTCACACGACGAGGAAACGCATGATCGAACTCCAGCGCAAACTCCACGACGAAGGGAAATCCTACCGCTCCTTCGACGTGCTGAACATGGGGCGCTATGAGCGTCAGTGGTGGCAGAAGGATCGCTTGAAAGGAGCCGAGGAGGAACACCGCCGGGTGGTGCTGGAGTTTTTCAAGGCGGAGCCGATGGAACATTCTGGCAGCCCGCTGCTGCATGGCAGAAAAGGCCCGGCGTTTTGTCATGTGGATGGAATCGATGGGATTTTCACCAGCGACGAAGCCCGGCAGGTTTCGGAAGCGGTGGTGGCCGCGGGCGGGCGCGAGGTTTTCTGCCTTGCCTGGGAATTTCAGATGGAGCTGCGGCAGCATTGTCTCGCGCTGGAGGCGGAATTCGGCATTCGCATCAAGCTGGTTCCCATTCCGAGGGAAATCATGGAGAAGAACCGGAAAAGCCCGCCTCCGTTTCTGGAAATGGCGGTGCTGGAAGCGGAAACCGTCATTGGCAAAAAAGGCACGGTGGACGTGAAGCTGACGAATTTCCTGCCCTCATTGGCCGAAGTGCCGGGAAAGGAATTGGAAGCCTTGCAGGAACGGGCGATCCGCAGCGGCTTCGATTTCATCGATTTCTGGGCGGTGGACTTCGAGTGGAAACCGGGCGAGCCGTTCCATCACGATTGGCAGGATTACCGGACGAGGAAAGACCGCAGTCTGAAAATCGAAAGCGATGCCGCTCATGTTTATTCGATACCCGGCAAACATATCATCTGCGTGAAGGTGGTGGATGTGTTCGGCTGCGATACAAGCATCACGCTGGAGGTGGAGGGATGAGGGGGAGCACACGCGCCCCCGCGTGTCCCGTGGCGCGCCCTCGCGGCACGGAGCGTGCGGAGTCGGGAACGATTCCCAATGTCTCCCAGCCTGCGGAGAAGAATTCCGGCGAGGGCGCCGGAATCAGCACGCGAGGGCGCGTGCGCTCCCCGTTTTTTTCACGAATTTCATTTCCCATCGACCATGTCTGAATCTTTGACCATCAAATCCGACTCTCTCGAACCCCTTTTCTCCGCGTGGGAGGAACCGGTGAAACATCGCGTCCGCGCCGATGGCGGAGGAGCCGCGATCCGGGATCACCGGCGACCGACCGGCATCATGATCGCGCAGCACTTGCGCGGGGCGGTGAAGGATTGGCGGGATTCGTTTTATCCCGGAGCGAGCGATACGACGCGGTATTTGCTGAACCATTGGTTCAATCGCTCGCATCAGGTGGGAGGAAACGAGTTTCGTTATTATTTCTGCCAGCGGGAAGCGGTGGAAACATTCATCTATCTGAAGGAAGTGAGGAAGCTGGAGTGTCTCTCGCAGGTGATCGCGGAGTTCGGCGGCGCGCATGCGGAGACGGCGGCTCTCGGCATCACGGAGGACGAGGACGCTTGGAGCCGTTACGCGTTCAAGATGGCCACGGGAGCGGGGAAAACGAAGGTGATGAGCCTGTGCATCGTGTGGAGCTACTTCCACGCGCTGCGGGAAACGGATTCCCCGATGGCGCGGCATTTTGTGGTGATCGCGCCGAACCTGACGGTGTTCGAGCGGTTGAAGGAGGATTTCAAGCCGGAGGATGGCGGCATGGATGTGTTCGACAAAGATCCGCTGATTCCCGTGGAGTGGCGGGATGATTGGAATTTGACAACCGTTTTGCAGGACGAAGCGGGCGGGGCGCACACGGGCGGAGTGCTCTATCTGACGAACATCCATCGGCTTTTCGAGCGGAAGAAAGTAAGGAAAACTTCCGGTGAGGCGTTCGAGTGGATGGGACCGGCGGTGGCGAAGGCTTCCGCGCTGGATACGGCCGAGGCCTTGCGGGAACGGATCACGGGCCATGAACGCGTGATGGTGCTCAACGATGAAGCGCATCACGTGTGGGACCCGGATTCGGCATGGAATGAGGCGATTTCCTGGCTCCACGAAACGCTGCGGAAACGTGGTGGAGCATTGGTTTCCCAACTGGATTTCTCCGCAACGCCGAAGGACAACCGGGCGAATTTTTTCAAGCACATCGTCTGTGACACACCGCTCGGCGAGGCGGTGGACGCGGGCATCGTAAAAACCCCGATCATCGGACGGGCCGGGAAACTCGTCGAACAGGCGACGGACGACGCGGCCTACAAGTACGAAGCCCACCTGAAACTCGGCTACCAGCGCTGGTTGAAAAGCCGCGAGGAGTGGCTGCCTTCCGGTAAAAAGCCGCTGCTTTTCGTGATGTGCAACGACACAAAGGAGGCGGATGAAATCACGCGCCGCTTGCAGGGGGACGCCGTGTTCAAGGAGTTGAACGGCCGCACGATCAACCTGCACACGAATCTGAAGGGGAAAATCAACAAAAAGACCGGAGGCTTCGATCCAAGCGAGAAGGACATCAATGACGAGGATTTGAAGGCCTTGCGGAAACTCAGCCGCGAGCTGGACAGCGGATCGAGTCCGTATTTCTGCATCGTCAGCGTGCTGATGCTGCGGGAGGGCTGGGACGTTCGGAATGTGACAACCATCGTTCCACTGCGTCCTTACAGCGCCAAGGCCGGGATTCTGCCGGAGCAAACGCTGGGGCGCGGTCTGCGGAGGATGACGCCTCCCGGCCAGGCGAACGAAGTGGTAACGGTGGTGGAGCACGAGGCTTTCGCCCGGCTCTATCAGGAAGAACTCGCGCAGGAGGGTTTGCCCATCGGGATGACGGATGTGGACAAAGTTCCCACCACGACCGTTTCCATCTTTCCCGATACGGTGAAGAAAGACGCGGCCACGCTGGACATTCCGATCCCTCGTTTGAGCGCGGGAAACAAAACGCTGACCGCACTGGGGCCGATCGCGGAGGAGGAAGTGCGGGATGTTTTCCAGAAATACGAATCGCTTACGCTAGGCGGACGCGGGCCGGAGGAAATGCAATACGAAGGACGCCATCTCATCACGGGAGAAGTGGTGGAGCACATGAAGGTGAATCTCGCCCTGCTCGACAATGGCATCGGCGCGATTTCGTTCTACGTTCAGGAGCTGGAGCACACTTGCAAAGTGAAGGGAACGCATCAGGTGCTGGCTCCGTTGTTGCAGGTGTTTCTGGAGGAAATGTTGTTTGGGCCGGAGCGTTCGATTTTCGACGGGGAACTGGTGAAACGTCTCGGCGATCCCGATGTGCGCGAGCACGTGCGGGCGGTTTTCCTGCCTCTGGTGCGAAGAAAAATCGTCACGACGGAAACGCGGGAGCAAGCGATGGCTCCGCAGCCTTTGGCATCGTGGCGACCGTTTCAGGTGACGGCGAGCGAGCGGAGACCGGTGCTGCGGGCGGAGAAGACGTTGTTCAATCTTGTACCGTGTCACCGGGCTTTGGAAACCGCATTCGCCGAATTGTTGGAGCGTTGCGGGGATGTCGTTTCCTTCGCGAAAAACGCGGGGCCGCAATCGTTGCGGATCGATTATCTCTCGGACGGGCACCGGCTCGCATTTTACACGCCCGATTTCTTCGTAAAAACGAAGAACGGGAAATGCTATCTAGTCGAGACGAAAGGCCAGGTGGATCGCGACGTGCCGCTGAAAGCCAGGGCGGCGATGGATTGGAGCAAGGCCGCAGGATGGGAATACGTGTTCGTAATGGAAGGCGTGTTCCACCGCTACAACGGCACGGAATTTTCCCAACTGGTCAAAACCTGCCGCCCGTCCCTGAAGGACCTCATAGATCAGCCGGGATACGAAGAAGCGCTTCCTCTCTTCGCCGGACAGGGTCTTCTCGACGCGAAGGCTCCCGCGGAGCAATCCGTCGTCCCGCAGGAACTGTTGGAAGGTCTGCCGGAGCGCCTGCGCCGGGCGGCGGACGAGGCGATCGATCTTTTCCGTTTTTCCGAGAAAAAACCGGGAGTGAATTTGGCTCCGGTCTTCACCGCGCTGCTAGGTGTGGTCGATGAATGCGCGAAGGGACTGGTCGAACGAAAGCTCTCGCCTCTTTTGCCAAAAAATCAGGTCGATCAGGAAGATTGGTTTTTTCCGCACATGGGAAGGATGGCGAACCGGGAACGGTATGAGAGTTTAGCGAAAAATCTCAGGAAAACCTTGGTGTATCGCAGCGGGATTTCTCCCTTGGGAATGCTGCGGAGCTGTCTGGACTACGCGCTCAACGATACCACGCAAATCGGCGGGATTTTCGAGGCGATGAAAAGCGAGCTGCGTTTCGCCGGGGGCCGCGATTTGCTGGACCGGGTGAAGTCCATGAACGATTTCCGAAACACCCATGTGGCTCATCAGGAAACTCCGCTTACAGATGTTGCAATTGCGAAAAAGTCGCTCGTCTCATGGATCGAAGGGATGGGGCTTATCTGGAATTTCGGGGATATTTCCATCTCCTTTGCCAAAATTTCGTGAACACCAGCCCTGCTGCCGCATTCCAGGATTCTCCGGGCTTGATTGATTAAGATTTCTGAAGGAATCTCGGCGCCGCATGGCAAAGCGCCTGACATCATCCTTGGGACCGAAAGGCGGGCGGCGGAATTATCGGCGCACGCGTCCGTCATTGGCGGAAATGCTGAGCCAGGCAAACCGCCGGGCGCACGATCAGGCGAACCGGAAAATCGCGCGGAACCGGGGGAAATCCGTCTATGCGGCGATTGCCGAGCTGGCGGGGGAGGATGAAATGCCGTCGCTGGCGTGGTCCACGCGGATGTTCCGCTGGTTGATCGGGTTGGTGCTGTTGCCGCTGGCACTGGTGACGACGTGGACGTTTTTCGAACGGTTTTCCCACGCGGCGGTGCAGGGTTTTTGGCAGACTTCGGAGTTTTGGTATTTCGCCATCGGCCTGTTATCGATGGCGGGCTGGTTTTGCTCGGGGTTGGGAAAAGCGTTTTTCCTCTACCTGTATGTGCTCGGCCATGAACTGACGCACGCGGTTTTCGTGCTGCTGCATTTGGGGAAAGTGACGGATTTCCACGTGAGCACGGACGGAGGTTATATCACGACGAACAAGACGAACTGGCTGATCGCGCTATCGCCGTATTTCGTGCCGTTCTGGTCGGTGATGGCGGCGGTGATTTATGTGCCGTTGCGGTATTTCGTCGGTTTTTCCGCGGACTGGGACCGGCTGTTATACGCGCTGTTGGGCGCGACGTGGACGTTCCATTTCGTGTGGACGTTCTGGATGATTTTGCGGGACCAGCCGGACCTGAAGGAAAACGGGACATTTCTTTCGCTGGTGGTGATTTATCTGGCGAACGTGCTGGTTTTGGTCGGCCTGATGTGTGTGGCGCGGCCCGAACCGTTGCAGAATCTGGCGGCGTTCGGGATGGATTGGCTGAAACACGCGGCGGAATTCGGCGATATCGTCTATCGCAGTGTGGTGGAGCTGGCGCTGCGGCTGAGATCCGAGACGGTGCTTTGAGGATTGAAATCCGGCCGCCGCATCGGGATGGTGGGGGCGTGATTTATCTCGATGCCAATGCGACCACGCCCTTGTTGCCGGAAGTTCTGGAGGCGATGTTGCCGTGGCTGCGCGATGGTTTCGCGAATCCATCCGGCATTTATTCCGAGGCGAAACGCGCGCGAAAAGCGATCCTTCACGCCCGCGAGCAAGTCGCGGCGTTGATCGGCGCGGAGCCGGAGGAAATCCATTTCAACAGCGGCGGCACCGAGAGTGTGAACACGGCGCTGCATGCGCTGGATCAGCTCAGCGGTGACGGCGCGGCGGTGGTTTCCGCAATCGAACACAGCGCGGTGCTGCGTTGGGTGGAGGAGCAATCGCGTGAAGTGCGGAAAGCTCCGGCGACTTCCGCTGGCGCGCTGGATTTGGCGGCTTTCGAAACGGCGCTCGCTGGCGCGGCGTTCGCCTCCGTGATGTTGGCCAACAACGAAACCGGCGTGATCCAGCCGGTGAAAAAAGCCGCCGAACTCTCCCATGCGCGCGGCCTGGCATTTCACACGGATGCGGTGCAGGCGGTCGGAAAAATCCCGGTGGCTGTCGGCGATCTCGGCGTGGATTTATTATCGATGTCCGCCCACAAGTTTCATGGCCCGAAAGGGATCGGAGCGTTGTATGTGCGGCGCGGGCTGCGGTTTTCCCCATTGCTGCACGGTGGCGGCCAGGAAAGCGGGCGACGCAGCGGCACGGAAAATACCGTCAGCATCGTCGGCATGGGCGTGGCGGCGGAACTGCTGCGGAAAAAACTCGAAGCAGGCAGCCGCTTGGCGGAACTGCGGGATGCGTTTGAAAAGCGCGTCGTTTCCCAGCTCACCGGCGTCACCGTGAACGGCGAGGCCGGCGGGCGATTGCCGAACACATCACACCTTTCCTTCGAACACTGCGATGCGGCGGGTTTGCTGATTTTGCTCGATGAAGCGGGCGTCGCCTGCTCCGCCGGATCGGCCTGCATGACCGGGAAACAAAAACCGTCGCACGTGCAACTCGCGATGGGCATCCCGGAAGCACTGGCGAAAAGCAGCCTGCGTTTCAGTTTTTCCCAACTCAACACGCCGGAAGAAGCCGCCCAAGCCGCGAATGCGGTGGTGAAAGCGGTGGAAAAACTCCGCCGCGTGCAAGGCCCCGGCGTCGGGCCGGTGGTGGTGTATTCGCCGTGAGGGAGCGCCGACGTGAACGTTAGCGCTCCTTCCCCCACTTCACCGCGAGCATGCCGTTTACCAGCAATTGCAGCGGATGATAGAGCATGATGGGCAGCAGGATGAGGGAGAGTTCGGAAGTTTGCCCGAAGATCAGCGCGGCGAGCGGGACGCCCATGGCGAGGGTTTTTTTCACCGAGCAAAAATACGCGGCGATGCTGTCTTCGCGGTTCAGTTTGAGAAGTTTGCAACTCAGGCCGACCAGCAGGGACATCAGGGTGAAAAGAAGCATGGTGATCAGCGCGGTGAGGCTGGTTTCCGAAATGCCGTGTTTGTGCCAGATGTCTTCTTTCACCGAATCGCAAAACGCGGAGTAAACGATGAAAACGATCACGCCGTTGCTGATGCGGGTGAACCACTTTTTGTTCGCATCCGCCCAGAATTTCAGGCGAGGGCGCAGCAGCATGCCGAGTGCGAACGGCAGCAGGGTGAGCAGCATGATTTTCGTCAAAAGCGCGCCGAATCCTTGCGAAGCGGCACCGGAGTTTTGCATGAGCAAATGGACGAGCAACGGAGTGAAAATGACGCCGAGAATGTTGGAAAGAGCCGCGTTGAACAAAGCGCCCGCCGTATTTCCCCGAGCCACCGCCGTGAGCACGACGGAGGTGGAAATGGTGGACGGCAGCACGCAGAGAAACAGGAAACCCTGGCGGATGGCGTGAGGCTCCTGCGTCCAGAGCGAAGGAACGAGTTGGTCGAGTGCGAGGCCGACGATGGGGAAAATGAAGAAAGTGAACGCCTGGATGATCGCGTGCAGCCGCCAGTTTCCAGCTCCGCTGCGGATTTTTTCGGCGGCGAGAGACAGGCCTTGGAGAAACAGGATCAGCGCGATGCCGCCGTTGTTGACGTAATCCGGGTTGATCCAGCCGCCGCGTGCTCCGCCGTTCGGGAAGACGAAGGCGGCCGCCACGGCGAGAAAAAGGGCGAGCAGGAAACCATTTCCTCGAATCCAGGCAGCGGTGCGACTCATGGCTGCGCAGTGTAAAGCGCTCGTTTGATCGGACAAGCCCCGGTTCTCGCAAAATGGAGCCGGAATTTCGGCAAAAAAGTCATTTTCGGGCAATGGTCCTCTGATCTTTTTCGTGCTGCACGGCTGCACGTGAAAAAGAGAATGGAAGAAATGACTTTACAAGCGAGGGTGGCTGGCTAACTTCCGCGCCCCGGTCGCTTCCGCGGCGCAATCCTTTAACCACTGTCTGTCATGAAAGTCCTTTCTTCCCTCGCTTCCGCGAAACGCCGTCACGCTGATTGCCAAGTCGTGAAGCGTAAAGGAACGCTCTACGTTATCTGCAAATCCAATCCGAAGTTCAAGGCCCGCCAAGGCGCGACCGTCGGCACCCGCCTCTCGAAGAAGGGCGTGAAGTAACCGACGCTTCCGGAATTTTCCCATAGCTTTCAAAAAAAGCGGCCCAATCGGGTCGCTTTTTTCGTGTTTTGAAAAGGCTCACCGGCGTTCACGTCGGTTTGCGGAGGATCTTGCCTGGGAACACCGAACACCAGCTCGGCTTCGAAGAGTCCAGCAAAGCCAAGCGGACTAAGGCCCGCGTTCCCGGTTTTAGCGCTCCATTATCTTCCGAATGGCGGCGGGATACAACTGGTGCTCCACGACTTGAATCCGCGCATGCAGGGATTCCGCCGTATCATCCGCTAAAATCGGCACGGCTTCCTGCAGGATGATCGGGCCGGTATCCATGCCCGCGTCCACGAAATGCACGGTGCAGCCGGCTTCCGCGGCTCCCGCTTCCAGCGCTTGTTTCCACGATTCCAGTCCGGGAAACGCCGGGAGCAGAGACGGGTGGATGTTTAAAATCCGTTCGGGGTATGCTTCCAGAAGCGGAGCTTTCACCAGGCGCAGGAATCCGGCGAGGCAGACGAGTTCGACGCCCGCTGCCTTGAGCCGGGCCGCGGTTTCCGCCTGCGCTTCTTCCGGGTATTTCGTTTTGAATCCACGGCAATCGATGAGACCGGTGGCGATGCCGCGTTTCTTGGCGCGTTCGAGGATGTAGGCGTCCGGATGATCCGAAAGAACCAGCGCGATGGAGGCATCGAGAGTGCCTGCATCGATGGCGTCGAGAATCGCCTGCATGTTGGAGCCGGAGCCAGAACCGAGAATGCCAAGTCGCATGCCGTGTTGATGGCCGTCCGTGGTGCTGCTGCCAAGTGCGAATCATAGAAGAAGCCGTCTTTTCGGTTTGCGGGATGGCATGTCTCCGGCTATCCGCTTGGGCATGCACGATGCGCGTATTGATGCCCTTGCCCGCCAATTGGTTCGTTACTCCACCGCCTTGAAAAAAGGCGAAAAAGTCCTGCTGGATCTCTATGATGTGCCGGACTCCATCGGCATCGCCCTGATCCGTGAGGCACGGGCGAAGGGTGCGTTTCCAGTGGTGCGCATTCATCAAAGCCGGATCACCCGCGAAATGATGCTTGGTGCCCAGGATGAACAATATGCGGTGATTTCCAAAAACCTGCTTTCCGAGATGCGGGATATGGATGCTTACATCGCCGTGCGTGGAGGGGCGAACATCGCGGAAAACTCCGACGTGCCGCCGGACCGCATGCGTCTGGCCATGAAGCACATGCGCCCGGTGCTCGATCACCGGGTGAAAAAGACCAAATGGTGCGTGCTGCGCTGGCCGAGCGCCTCGATGGCGCAACAGGCAAGCATGAGCACCGAAGCTTTCGAGGATTTCTATTTCCGCGTCTGCCTGCTCGATTACAAGGCGCTCGTCCCGGCGATGAATGCGCTGAAAAAGCTGATGGATGCCACGGACCGGGTGGAACTCAAAGGTCCGGGGACTGATCTGAAATTTTCCATCAAGGGGATAAATTCGATCATCTGCGGCGGGAACTACAACATCCCGGACGGCGAGGTTTTCACCGCTCCGGTGAAAGATTCCGTGGAGGGTTACATCAGCTACAACGCGCCGACGATCTATCAGGGAATCGCGTTCGACGGCATCCGCTTGGAGTTTTCCAAAGGCAAAATCGTCAAGGCCGAGGCGGGCGCGAAAACCAAGGCGCTGAACAAGATTCTCGATACGGACGAAGGTTCGCGCTACATCGGGGAGTTCGCGCTCGGATTCCACCCGGAAATCCGCGAACCGATGCGGGATATTCTGTTCGATGAAAAAATCGCCGGTTCGTTCCACTTCACTCCGGGCCAAGCTTACGACGATGCCGACAACGGCAACCGCTCGCAAGTCCACTGGGACATGGTGAACATCCAGCGCAAGGACTACGGCGGCGGCGAAGTGTGGTTCGATGGAAAGCTGATCCGCAAGGACGGTGTCTTCCTGCCGAAATCGCTCGCGAAACTGAATGGGTGAAAATATGGAGCGCCGGTGTCCCCACCGGCTCTTCTCATTTGCCTTCCCTGACGGGCGTTGGCCGCAGGGAAGATGTCGAACAAGCTGGTATTCCCGGAGAACCGGATGGATTCCCCCAGAAGAGTTTTTGGATGGGAGAGGTTTTCGTGATCAAGGCGATGAATGTAGGGTGATCGATGGTAATACTAGTTGTCCGTGAGGGAGATGAGAATGGATGGAGCTTTCATGGGCGGGATGATTTGTCGGCTTTTCTTTTGAGGATGGAAGATACGAGGCGGATCACGGCGAGGCGGGGAAGGAAACGAGGGAGTATGGCGGAGGAAATGCGGTTGTCGGTTCCGACGATGTGATGGATTTTCCGTTGTTCGAAGGCGTTGAGTGTTTCCTTGGCGACGCGCTCGGCGGTGTCGTAACGAATTCCCTCGAGCCGGGTGTTTGCGACTTGATCGAACTCCGTCGTGGTATTGCCGGGGCAGAGGGCGAGGACGTGGATGCCTTTGTCATGGTATTCTCCCCAGAGTGCTTCGGAGAATGAGAGGACGAAGGCTTTGGATGCGGCGTAAACGGAAAGACCGGGGACGGGGATGAAGGATGCGGTGGAGCCGATATTGATGATGCCGCCGGTTTTCCGTTCGAGCAGCGAGGGCAGGAAAAGCCTGCTGAGCTGGACGAGAGAGCGGATGTTTACGCCGATGATTTGATCGATGACCGATGGATCGCTCGATGCGAAATCGTGCCACGAGCCGAGCCCTGCATTGTTGATCAGGATATCGACGCGGAGGTTGAGGACTTTGATTT
This sequence comes from Luteolibacter sp., assembly GCA_047605125.1. GTDB lineage: Bacteria > Verrucomicrobiota > Verrucomicrobiia > Verrucomicrobiales > Akkermansiaceae > Luteolibacter. The sequence continues at coordinate 122,087 of JASGGK010000006.1, read as the reverse complement.
TTTCGTAAAGGCGGGCGGGGCCTTCCGGTGATGTGAGATCTTCAGGAATGACGTAGGCGTTGATGCCGTGTCGCGGAATGAGATGTTCGGCGAGAGCGCTGAGTTTATCCGTGCGTCTGGCGGTGAGAATGAGGTTCGCGCCCTCGTTCGCCAGTTCGTGGGCGAGTGCTTCACCGATGCCGGAGGATGCGCCGGTGATGAGAATGGTTTTGTTCCGATAAAAGCTCATCTTGGCAGGGTATATTGATTTTGAGGGCGGCGCAGGCCGAGGTTTTCGCGAAGGGTCCGCCCTTCGTATTCGGTGCGGAAGAGGCCGCGGCGTTGGAGCTCGGGGATGACTTTGTCCACGAAGAGATCGAGATCTTTGGGGAAAACGGGCGGCATGATGTTGAAGCCATCCGCGGCTTCGTGGTGGAACCAGTCTTCGAGCTGGTCCGCGATGCCGGAGGCGTTTCCGAAGATGATGCGGTGGCCGCGTGCTCCTGCGAAACGCTGGTAGGTCTGGCGGATGGTGAGGTTTTCGGTTCGGGCGAGATCAACGATGAGTTGTTGGCGGCTCTTCCACCCTTCGGTGTTGGGGATTTCGGGAAGAGGGCCGTCGATGGGGTAGCCGGAGATATCGTGGCCGAGGATTATGGAAAGGAGGCCGAGGCCGACATTTTCGGGGATGAGGGACTGGAGTTCTTCGTGGAGTTCGCGAGCGTGGGCTTCACTTTCGCCGATGATGGGGGAGATGCCGGGGAGGATGAGGATTTCATCCTGATTTCTGCCGTGCACGGCGACTTTTTCTCGGATGGAGCGGTAGAAGTTTTGTGCGGCTTTGAGGTCGTGTTGGGCGGTGAAGATGAGTTCGCCGTGAGTGGCGGCGAAGTTCTGGCCGTCTTCGGAGGATCCGGCCTGGACGAGGAGGGGGTAGCCCTGGATGGGGCGGGGGAAGAGGAGGGAGCCTTGGATCGAGTAGTGCTCGCCGCGATGGGGATGGGGATGGAATTTGTCGGGATCGAAGGCGGTGGCGGATTCGCGGTCGAAGATGTAGGCGTCGTCTTCGAAGGCGTCCCAGAGATTTTTGACGGCGGCGATGTATTCGTCGGCGATCCGGTAGCGTTGGTGGTGGGCGGGTTGTTTTTCGAGGCCGAAGTTGGCGGCTTCGAAATCAGTGGTGGAAGTGACGATGTTCCAGCCGGCCCGTCCTCCGCTGATGTGATCAAGGGTGGAGAAGCGGCGCGCGAGATGAAAGGGGTGGAGGTAACTGGTGGAGACGGTGGCGATGAGACCGATGTTTTCGGTGACTCCGGCGAGGGCGGCGAGAAGGGTAATGGGATCGAAGAGGGTGTTGGCGACGCTGGAGAGGTGGTTTTTGGGGGCGGGCGGTGCGCCGAGGTAGTCGGAGAGGAAAAGGGCGTGGAATTTTCCCCGCTCGGCGGTGCGGGCGACTTTTTGGTAGTAGCCGATGTTGAAGCCGGCGTCGGGCTGGGATTCGGGATGCCGCCAGGCGGCGAGGTGGTGGCCGGCGCCGAGGAAGAAGGCTCCGAGTTTGATCTGACGTTTGGATTGGCTCATGGGGTGGAACGATTTTTGAGACGGGAAAGGATGTCGTGGCGAAGGGAGGTGAAGGCGGGGGAGTCGCGGTCACGCGGGCGGGGAAGATCAATCGGGAGATCGAGGGTGATTTTGCCTTTTTCGATGAGGATGACGCGGTCTCCGAGAGCGATGGCTTCCTCGACGTCGTGGGTGATGAGGATGGAGGTGTATTTTTCCTCCAGCCAGAGGCGCTCTAGCAGGTCCTGCATGTCGAGCCGGGTGAGGGCATCGAGCGCTCCCAGAGGTTCATCGAAGAGCAACAGATCGGGGCGGGTGGCGAGGGCCCGGGCGAAGGCGATGCGCTGGCGTTGGCCGCCGGAGAGAATCGACGGCCAGTCTTTGGCGCGATCCGCGAGGCCGACGTGTTCGAGCAGTTTCTGAGCCCGCTGCCTGAGCGGGAAGTTGCGTTTTCCCAGAGTGACGTTTCCGATGACGTTTTTCCATGGAAGCAGACGTGAGTCCTGGAAGACGACGCGCAGGCGCGGGTCCAGTGGTTTGGCGGGGGATTCGTTAAACTGGATGCCGCCGGACGATGGGGTTTCGAGACCGGCGATGAGCCGCAGCAGCGTGCTTTTTCCGCAGCCGCTGCGCCCGATGATGACGGTGAATTGGCCCGCCGGGATTTCGAGATCGATGTCGTTGAGAACGGTTTTCCCATCGAATGCTTTGGAGAGGTGGCTGAGCTTCAGCGACAGACCGGTGCTGGCGGTGGTGGTCATGGCGGGGGTTTTCAGGATTGGGCGATCTTTTTGGCGAGCTGGGTGTGGTGCCAGGGGAGAAGCAGGGATTCGAGTGTCCGGGCGATGATTTCGGAGAGTTTTCCGAGAAGCGCGTAGATGACGATGGTGAGGACGATGATATCGGTCTGGAGGAAGGTGCGGGCATTGGTGGCGAGGTAGCCGATGCCGGAGGTGGCGGAAATGGACTCGGCGACGATGAGAACGAGCCACATGAAGTTAAGGCCGTAGCGAATTCCGAGCAGGATGGATGGAAGCGCGCCGGGGAGCAGGATGTTGCGGAAAACTTCCAGCGGCCCGAGGTGATAGACTTTGGAGGTTTCGAGAAGGGAGGGCTCGATGGAGCGGATGCCGAAGTAGGTGTTCAGATAGATCGGAAAGAGGACGGCGAGGGAGATGATGAAGATTTTCGAGGTTTCTCCGATGCCGAACCACAGAATGACCATGGGCAAAAGTCCCAATAGAGGAACATTCCGGAGCATTTGGATGGTGCTATCGAGCAGGATCTCGGAAGTCCGGAAAAGGCCGTTGAGAAGGCCGAGGATGAATCCGATGGATCCGCCGATGGCGAAGCCGATGATGGCTCTGAGGGCGCTGGCTTTGAGGCCTTGTTGTAATTCTCCGGTTTTCCACAGTTCGATGCCTGCTTTGAAGACATCGAGTGGTTGTGGAAGAATGTAGGGCGGAATCCAGCCGGATTGTGAGGTCACTTGCCAGATGACGACGACGAGCAGCGGGATGGACCACGCCGCCCATTGGACGGAACGTGGGCGTTGGATCGCGGATCGGCTCATTTCGGTTGAGGCAGCGCGTCTGAAACGACGAGTTTTTTCTGGATGAGTCCGATTTCCAGAAACTTATCCGCGATTTCCTGCTGATAAGAGATGACTTCCGGGGTGATGTCGAAAATGCCCGGTTTGTTCTTTTGTGAAATGGAAAGAAGAACATCCACGGGGATGCGGATTTCCGCAGCAGCTTCTTCGGCGGCTGCCTGTTTGTTTTCATCGTTCCTTTTTTCGATGGTCTGGATTTCCTCTTTGATGATTTTGAGAAGATCCGGATGGTTTTCCGCGAAATCACGGCGCGCGAGATAGAAGCCGTAGGCCTGGGAAATGCCTTCGCTGTCGGTGAGCTGTCGCGCGCCGTTTTTGGATACGACCACGGTTTTGTAAGGTTCCCAAATGGCCCATGCATCGATTCTGTTTGAAAGGAATGCGGGCAGGGCATCTGGTGGAGGAAGATAAACCGGCTGAATGTCCTGGAAGGTGAGTCCGGCGGATTCCAGCGCTTTCAGAAGAAGCCAGTGGGAGGAGGATCCTTTGGTGACGGCGACTTTTTTCCCTTTGAGATCCTTGAGGGATTGGATGCTCGAGCCTTTGGGGACGACGATGCCGTCTATGTGGTTGTTTGCAGGCCTGTAGGCGGCGTAAACAAACGGGATGCCGGCGGCTTGGGCGAAGATGGGCGGTGAGTTTCCGGTTTCACCAAAAACAATTCCATTCACGCCGAGCGCTTCCAGAAGCTGGGGGCCGGCCGGGAATGCGATCCATTCGACTTTGATGCCGAGCGGCTCAAGGCGTTGGTCCAGGGTCTTGTGGGACCGGACATAGCTTAGGGTGCTGAATTTCTGGTAGCCGATACGGATGGAGGAAGGTTTTTCCGAAGCGGCCGCCGGAAGAGACAGGGCAAGCAGGAGAAAGAATGTTCTTGAAATAAATGAGGACATGGCGAATCTTGTTAGAGCGAAAGACGGGGCCATCCAACGGAGGTTTCAGGATGGATGGCCCTGGATGGATCGAACTCAGAATTTGAAGGAAACGCCGCCGTAGAATTCACGGCCTGGCGAGCTGAAGCCCACGCCGCTGGCGGTGCCGGGCAGAAGGTAGCCCGCAACATCGGTATCGCTGTTATTAAGCGCGTAGTAGTTCACGCTGTAATTTTTATCGAGGATGTTGTTCACGCCGGCGAAGAGGTTCGCGTAGTTCGTGAGCTGGTAGTTCGCGGAAAAGTTGAGGATTCCGTATTTGGGGATGTCGTAGTTTTTCGTGAGGCTCGGAACATCGGCGTTTTGAAGGAAGCCCGCGGCGAGCTGGGAATGGCCGGCGAAGGTGGCATAGAGGTTGGCGCTCCATTTTCCGGTTCCTCCGCCGCGAATGCCGATGTTGACGTTATAGTCGTTGAGGAAGGCCTGATCGGCTTTTTGGCCGTCGATGCCGACGGAGTCCTTTTTCAGGTAATAGTTGCCGCTGAGGTAGGTTTCGAGCGTGTATCCTTCCCAGCCGAGAGCTGGAGCGAGGTCGTAGGCGGTGTTGATCTCGATTCCGCGGACGAGCTTCTCGTCGGCGTTCTGCCACTGAAGGCTGGTGCCGCCGACGAGTTGTGCGGTGACGTAGTCCTTGATCTTCGTCTCGTAAAGGGATATGTCGAAGTTGAATGATCCGGTGTTGACGCGGGCTCCGATGTCCCAGCCGAAGCTTTTCTCGTCTTTGAGGTCGGGGTTGGCGAGGAAGATGAAGCCGTTGCCTTGCTGGGTGTTGAGGAAGAGCTGGGAAGGGTTGGCGGAGAGGAATCCGGTGCCGACGTTTCCGCGGAGGGTGAGCCATTTCAGCGGGTTGTAGGTGAAACCTCCCTGATAGACGAAGGCGTCCCGGCTCTGGCTGTCTTCGGTGATGCTGGAGTTTTCGGTGGGGAGGGCTTTCTGGTAGATGCGATCGTAGCGTCCGCCGAGGCGGGCGGTGAGCTTTTCATCGAGGAAGCGGTGGCTGTCCTGGAGGAAGATGCCGGAGGTGAGGATTTCGGCGTTTGCCTGAATGGGCGGGAGGTCTACGGGGATGCCGAGGAGTGCGCCGAGATAGCCGGGGGCTGCGGTTCGATCTCGGTGGTTGTCGAGCTCGGAGTATTTGAGATCGAAACCGGCGGTGAGGGTGTTTTGCCTGGCGAGATTGATGTTCGCGGAGAAGCGGTTACCCCATTCCTGAAGTTCGCGGGTATTGACGTCCTGGGTGATGCCGGGCGTGCCGATCAACCCCGGAGCGCCGATGGCGGGGATGAGGCCGATCAGGGGATTCTGGCTCCAGTGGAAGGAGTCCACATCCCGGTTGTAGAAGAGTTGGTTGGTCCATGAAACCTGATCGTTGATCGTGGAGCCGGTGTATTTCAGCTCAACGGTGGTGCCATAGCGGTTATCGTAGTCGGTGAGGGAATAGGTGGCACCCGGATGTCCCGCGTGATAGATGCCGTCCTGGCGGAAGAGCAATTCGATGCGATGGCGGTCATTGATGTCGTAGCCAAGCGTGATGTTCGCACTGCGTTGCTTGTAATCGGTGTTCGGCTGTTTGCCGATGCTGCCGCGGCCGGTGTCATAGTCTCCGGATGCGGTGGCGGATAATTCAACGTAGTAGTCGAAGGCTCCTTGTTTCCCGCCGTGCTGGATGATTTGCGAGTAGCGGTTGAAGGAGCTGAAGATGGTGGTGAGCTCGGTTCCTTCGAAGGTCTGGCCGTCTTTGGTGATGATGTTGATCACACCTCCCAGAGCGGAGCTTCCGTAGAGGACGGAGTTCGGACCACGGAGGACTTCGATGTTTTCCACATCGTGGAGGGAGATTTTTCCGAGATTGGCGGTTCCTGAAGAACGTCCGTTGATAAGAACGGAAACTTCGCTGGCATCGCTCCATCCTTGCCCGGATCCCGCGGTGCTGGCTCCACGGAGGTTGACGGTCGAGTGGCCGACGCCGAATTCCTGCACTTGGCCGAGGCCTTGGGAGCGGAAAAAGTCGGTGAGCTGGCGCGGTGCGGACTCGGTGATTTCCTGAATATCGTAGGAACGGATCGTTTGCGGAACGTTGGTCACGGATTCGCCGATGCCGGTGGCGGTGATGACGAGTTCTTCGAGATTCTGGGTGGTTCCGGAAGAGCTGTCTTGGGCAGAGGATTCGGTAGAGGCTGGCTGGGCTGATGCGAGCGAGGTCGCGGCGACGAAATGGGAAAAGAGAAACGGTTTGAGATATTGATGCTTCATTACAGGCAAGGTGGAAAAATGGGAGAGAGGGTGTGAATTTCAGTGCGGGAGTTTGTTTCGACAGGAGCGTTTCATGGTGATGAAGGGTGAGGGAGAAGCAGGGGGCCGGTTCATGATTTGAGGTTGAACTGGAGCTGTTGGGTGAGGGAGCGGGTGAGACCGGCGGGGAACTTCCAATTGGCTTTCACGAAGCGTGACGCGTGGTTGTCGAGGAGGGGATGGCCGGACGATTTGATGACGACGACATTCGAGATCCGGCCGCTGGCGACGCTGATTTTCAGCAGGACGCTGCCTTGCAGTCCTTTCCTGCGAGCTTCGATAGGATAGGGAGGTTTCGGGAAATTTTTGTTTCCAACGACGAGGTCGGACGGGGCGAATTCGGGATCTCCCTTTCCGTTAGGATTTGTGCCTGCGGAGTGGCTGGGACCGGTGCCTCCGGGGGCACCCATGGCGCGGGGTGTGGAGGATGAAGGTGGAGAGGGAGATTTTTTCGCTTGGGCTGGCTTCGGTTTCTGTGGGGGTGCCGGGGAAGTTTTGGGTTTAGGCCTTTCTGCGATTTTGGGTGGCTCGATTTCCTTGGGTTTTTCGACTGGAGGCGGTTCCGGAATCTTGTCTGCCAGAGGTTCGATGAATTCGGGAGTGGTTGTGACCGGAGCCGGCTGCTGAACTGGTTCAGTCGTTGGTTCCGGAATAGGTTCGGGTTGGGTTTCCGGCACGGGCTCGGAGCTTTGCTCGGGTGACCAAGCGACATCGAAAACTTCCTCGGCAGCGGGAGCGGGCGGATCGTTTGCCCGTTGTTCTCCCTGTGAGATCAAGTCCAGCAGATGGTCATGCGGTTTCCAGTAGCCGACGGACACGATGGCTGCGTGGAAAAGCAGTGCGAAGGCAATGGCGGGAAGCCATGTGACCGGTGATTCATGGATTTCGAAAAGTCCTTGCCGCTTCATGGAAGTAGGGGGTCATTGACTGACGGGTGCGGTAGGTTGTGGCGCTTCGGAAACGGACGCATTGCCGGTTTCCCTGGTTTGGAATGCGATTTTCTGGATGCCCGCGCCCCGGACCTGATCGAGAACTTTGATGACATCTCCATGGCTGGCCTGAGCATCTCCCTGAATGTAGATGCGAATCTCCGGATCACTATCGTGACGGCGTTTCAACTCTTCGCCGAGCGAGGCAAGCTGGAAGGGCGCTTTATCGAGAAAGAGCGATCCGGCTTGATCGATGGATAGTGTTAGGAATCCCGCTTTGTTTTCCGGCGTGGAGTGGGCGGCGGTGGGAAGGTTGAGTTTGACTCCCTGGACTTTGATGGCTCCCAGGCTGACGAGCATCATGCACGCGAGCAGGAAAAACATGATGTCGATCAGCGGAATGATTTCGATGCGGGCCTTCTTATGCGGCGTCGCGAGCAGCGTTTTCATGCCGTGAAACTTGGGTGTGGCTGTGGTTTTCGGATGCGAGGAGCAGGACTTCCACTTTGCCGTTCACGGTTTGAAGCTCGTGAGCAAGTTTGGTGATTCTTGAGTGGAAGTAGTTGAATGGTAAAAGGTTGAATATGGCGATTCCCAGTCCGGCGGCCGTGGCGATAAGGGCCTCGGCGATGCCTCCGCTGACTTTTACGGCGGCAACTTCCTCGTTTCCGACAAAGTTGAAGGCTCCCATGATTCCGGTCACCGTTCCTAACAATCCTAGCAGCGGCCCAAGAGTGATGATGGTATCGAGGACATTGAGATTACGGCTTGCGCGATGGATCTGATTGGCCGCTGCGATCTGAAGGGATGTTTCCAGAGATGTTTCGTGGTAATCCAGTCCATCCCGGATGACCTGAAGGACCGGATCCTTGCTGGTTCGTATGCCGCGGAGGGCATCCTGGATTTTTCCGCCAGCGATTTTTTGATAGGTGAGTCCTTGGAGTTTTCTATCCGATCTTGCGCGGAAGAGAACCCACCAAATGGCGCGTTCCGCCACAACAATGGCCCCGACGATGGATGCGAGAAGGATGGGCCACATGATCGGGCCTCCTTTATGGAATGTTTCGATGATGGTGTTCTGAAGAGTCATAACGTGCAAAAATGCGTGCCAATGGGCTGAGCGGATGAGGTGTCGGTAAGTCCGATCAACCTGAAATGGGGGAAGAGGATGCCGAGACGTATCGGTGATCCAGAAATGAGGCGGCTCCGGGAATGCAGTCAGTGCACCTCAAAAAACGTCAGCTGGAATTGCTGAACGGAAAAATCATTACAAAATGAATCTACATACTCAAGTATAAATTCAAAAGTGCAGATCAAACGATTGTTTTCTTTTCTCAGGCTCAATCACTTGTGAAGGGAAAAAATTTGATCCCGAGCTTTTTGAGAACCACCAATTTTGGATTGAGAATCAAGAAATTTAATGCGTAAGTAATTGGTTTTTAATTATAAAAGAAAAATGCCTCATCGCGGATTTGCGATGAGGCATGGGAGATGAATTGCTGCAGAGCTGCTGATTGAGAAACAAGCAGTGTCCTGAAAAACAGATCAGGCGGCTTTTTTGGTCGGATCTGCCGCAGGTTTTTCCGCAGGTTTTGCGTCTTTTTTACCAGCTTCCGGTTTCACTTCGACACTGGTGGCGGTCATTTTGTATTCGATGGTGACCTTGGAGCCGACCTTGATGTCGCCGGTGATTTTGGTGTCGGCGCTGCGGGCGACTTCCCAGTTTTCTTTGCCTTTCTGGACGACGATGGAGTTGTCCGTGACGGAAACCACCGGGCCGGTGACTTGGTAGGTTTTTTCCGCAGCAAAGGCGGAAGAGCAGAGAACCAGGGCGAGGGGAGCGAGGATGAGTTTGGTTTTCATGGATTATGGAACGAGGTCCATACCAGAAAACGCTGCGAGTTAGAGATTTTGTCTCAGGTTTTTACAGATTGGTCGGATTCGACGGATCAGTAGGATCGTGAAGATACGACTTCGGCCGGTAGAGCGACGCGAAGGGGATGAACAGCAGCGTGGTGCCAAGGATGAGCCAGGTGAAGAAGCGGAAATAGGCGGCGCCTTCGAGCTTGGCGAGGCCTCCGACAAACTCCGTGCGTGAAAATCCGCCGACGGTGGGTTTTTCGAAAATCCCGAGCTCGGCTTTGCGTCGGGCGAGCCAGGTGTCGGAGTCTACGGTTTCAGGGGAGGTTTTTTCGAGAAGTACACCGATGTCCCATTGGGTCTTGCGCGTGCGATCCGGCCCGGCGCTGGAAATGCGGGCGTGGGTGGAATCGATGAGTTCGTAAACGAGCGGATTTCCCCAGTGGTCCTTCATGCCGGAGAGCTGGCGGTTGGCTTGGGCGTTGTCGGGGAATTGTTTCGTGGCGAGTTTTTCGATCTGGTCAGCGGCGCGGAAAAACAGCTCGCGGTCCGGGATTTCCACGGAGTGGAGCGTGCCGTTTTTGCAGCGGGCAATCAGATCGTCATCCGGGGATTCCGAGTAGCCGGGCAGCACGATGGTGCGCGGCGATTCCTGCCAATCAGCGGGTAAATTTGTCGTGGCGGCTGCGAATTGCGCGTCGGCGGGCGAGGGGATTTCGATGAAGCGGTTCACCTGAGCGGTGAATTGGTTTCCGCCGAAGACCGAGAAGTAAAACAGCGCCATGACCCAGGATTTCATCGTGCGCGGTGCCTGGGTGTAGGCGTATTCCAGCGCGACGATGACCACCATCACCTCGGCGGCGGTGATGAGAATGAAGGCGAGAAGCTGCCAGCCGATGGAAGGCCGCTGCCCGGCATCGATCCACGATTGTGCCAGTGTGACGAGGGCGAAGGAGGCGACCATCAGGCACAGGCCGATGCCGATTTTCCGCAAGGGCGTGAGCGGAAACAGCCGGTTCAGCCAAGGATAAAGCACCAGCGTGAACAGCGGGATGAAAACGAGGATGAGGATCGGGTTGACACCCTGCACTTGGGATTCCAGCCAGGTGATGCCGAGGAAATTCAGATCCATCTGCTCGGCTTGCAGCACCCACGACGAGCCGGTCTGGTCATACAGTGACCAGAAAACCGCGATGAATGAGAACAGCGGGATCAGCTTGCAGAGTGCGAAAAATCCGTCCCGCGAGAAGGTTTCCCGGAAAAATCCGAGTCCGCTCGGCGGGATGTGGACGAAGCGGTTTCTGCCGAGCCAGAAGAGAAAGGTCGCGATGGCCATCAGCACGCCCGGCACGCCGAACGCCCAGTGCGGGCCATGATGTTCCAATAGCCACGGGGTGAGGAAAGTGGAGAAGATCGATCCGAAATTCACCGAGAAATAAAACCAGTTGTAGATGCGTGGCAGCAGCCGCTGGTTCGCCTTGCCGAATTGATCGCCGACATGGGCGGAAACGCAGGGCTTGATCCCGCCGGAGCCGATGCAGATCAGAGCGAGCCCGAGCACCAGCCAGTGGCCGGAATTTCCAAACGTTCCCATGCACGCCAGCGCGGCGTGGCCTAAGCAGTAGATGATCGAGAGCCACAGGATGGTGCGGTATTTCCCGAGAAAAATATCCGCAAGCAACGCACCGAAAAGCGGGGTGAAGTAGACCCAGCTCGTGAACTGATGGAAATATTCCACCGCCACGTTTCCGCTCATCGTCGGGGTGGCGCGGCTGTCCATAAACGCCAGGTACTGCGTCATGAAGACGACCAGAATCGTCCGCATGCCATAGAACGAAAACCGTTCCGCCGCTTCGTTCCCGATGATAAATGGAATGCCCGGAGGCATTTTCTCGGTCTCAAGCGGGGTGGTGCGGGGCATGGGAAAAAGACAGAAGGGATTTGGAAACGGAGTGATTCCTTACAGTTCCGCATCGCTGGGCGGAATGATCTTTTTCAAGCTTCTTGAAATCCGATCTTTTAGCGTTTCGTTGTCATAACCGGCATTTCAGATCGCGCAATCCTTGTCGCGGAATGGCCGGTTTTGATCGGTTCGATCACTCACGGTGAAGGCAAGCGGGGAGGTGGTGTTTGGGAGTTTGTCAATGCAGCCTTCAAATTCGGGATTTGTCCGCGAAGCAAAAGGCCGGAAATCACAAGGATGAAACCAGCAAGCACCGGAAGGATAAAGAGCAGCCAGAACTTCCAATGGATGATTATGAAATAGGTGTCATCCAGATGACCCTCAACGGACGTGCCAATTCCATTGCTGACGGCTAAAAATAGCGAAACTCCGGAAATACAAAGGATCACACCCATCCAAAAGAGAACCGAGCTACATACTCCAAGTGCGTTGACGGTGACGGCCATTTTGGATTTCAGCTTTAAATCGACATTTTTGGCAAGGTTGGATCAGGGGGGGCCGCAGATGCGTACACGTCATCACGGAATGGCAGGTGAGTCCGAAAAGGGGTAGTGTTCGTGTGTCGCCGCAAGCGGACCTTCCCTCCGGAGAAGCGAGCTGCGACCCATTGCTGAAAATCCCCCGGAAACTGATTCCCCCCCGAATAAAAAGGCCGGTTGAAACCAAAGTCCCCCGACTTTGATTTCACCGGCTTTTTCGGTTTCCGGATGCGGTTGTCTCGGAGATATCATGGCCGGAATATGGGCGGCGCCCCATCGACCGCCGCTTTATTCCGGCAAAACATCTGGCGGGAGGCCTATACCAAACGTGCCGCGAGAAGCTCACGTTGGAAGACGAGTTCTTTCGGCAGGTGATCGTAGAGATCGATGAACATTTCTCCCTGGCTGACGAGTTCGGCTTTCCATTCCTTGCCGTTGAAGGCCATGACTTTGTTGAAGTCTTCTTCGGAGAAAGCGTCGAGGCCTTCGATGTTGAAGTCTTCGTAGGCGGGAAGCCAGCCGATTTGGGTTTCGTGGCCGACGGCTTCGCCATGGCAGCGTTTCACGATCCATTCGAGGACGCGCATGTTTTCTCCGAAGCCGGGCCAGAGGAATTTTCCTTCTTCGGATTTGCGGAACCAGTTCACATGGAAGAATCGTGGCAGGTGTTTCAGATAGCGGCGCATTTCCAGCCAATGGGCGAAGTAGGCGCCCATGTTGTATCCCGCGAAGGGCAGCATGGCCATGGGGTCGCGGCGGACTTTACCGATGGTGCCGGCGGCGGCGGCGGTCATTTCCGAGCCCATGGTCGCACCGATGTAAACACCGTGGCTCCAGTTGTAGGCTTGGTAAACGAGCGGCATGGTGGTGGCGCGGCGGCCGCCGAAAACGATGCCGTCGATGGGGACTCCGTCCGGGTTTTGCCATTCGGGATCGATGGTCGGGCATTGTTCCGCAGGGGCGGTGAAGCGGGAGTTCGCGTGGGCGGCGGGGCGGCCGCAATCCGGCGTCCAGTCCTGGCCGAGCCAGTCGATGAGATGCGCGGGTTTTTCCTCGGTCATGCCTTCCCACCAGATGTCTCCGTCATCGGTGAGCGCGACGTTGGTGAAAATCACGTTGGCCTTGATGGATTCCATCGCGATCGGATTGGTCGCGTAGGAGGTGCCGGGGGCGACGCCGAAGAAGCCGGTTTCCGGGTTGATGGCGTGGAGTTTTCCGTCTTCGTGCGGCCAGAGCCAGGCGATGTCATCGCCGATAAGGGAGGTTTTCCATCCTTCGTCCACGTATTTTTGCGGCGGGACGAGCATGGCGAGGTTGGTTTTTCCACAGGCGGAAGGAAACGCGGCGGTGAGGTAGGTTTTGGTGCCGTCCGGGGCGTGGAGACCGACGATGAGCATGTGCTCGGCCATCCATTGGTGTTCGCGGGCGATGTTCGAGGCGATGCGGAGGGCGAGGCATTTCTTGCCGAGCAGGGCGTTGCCGCCGTAGCCGGAGCCGTAGGACATGATTTCTCGGGTTTCCGGGAAGTGGACGATGTATTTGTCATCGTTGCATGGCCAGGTGGTGTCCTGTTGGCCGGGCTCGAGCGGAGCGCCGACGGAGTGGAGGCAGGGGACGAAGTAGCCGTAGCCGTCGCGCTTTTTCTCGATGAGGCCGGCGGCTTCGTCTTCAAGGCGTTTGAGGACGTGGGAGCCCATGTGGCACATGATGCGCATGTTGACGACCACGTAAGGGCTGTCGGAGATTTCCACGCCGATTTTAGCGAGCGGGGAATCGAGCGGGCCCATACAGAAAGGGATCACGTACATCGTGCGGCCTTTCATGGAGCCTTTGAACTTTTGGTTCAGAAGCTGTCGCATTTCCTTCGGCTCGGTCCAGTTGTTGGTGGGGCCGGCTTCGTCCGGGCGCTTCGTGCAAATGTAGGTGCGTTCCTCGACACGGGCGACGTCGGATGGGGTGGAACGGGCGAGGAAGGAATTCGGGCGTAATTCCGGGTTCAGGCGGATGAAAGTGCCTTTTTCGACCAGCAGGGAGGTCAAACGATCCCATTCTTCCTGTGATCCGTCACACCAAACGATTTGATCCGGGGTGCAGAGGGCAACCATTTGCTCGACCCATTGCTGGAGTCCTGCGTGAGAGGTTTTTGCGTTAAAACTCATGACAGATCATGAATAGCCTGATGTATGCCGGGAGTATAACAAAAAAGCGGCGGAAGCAAATTCCGCCGCTTTTCTGATAAGATCTGGTGAGCCGCCGTCGCCTCGTGTCGAAACGCGAAGCGGTGGCCGCCCGGAAATCCAACGAACACGCGTTGTTGATATGAAAACGCCGCCGCACGGGGGATTCTTTCATGGTGACGGTATTTTCACGGGAAAAATGAGTCGCGGGCCATGCTTGCCCTTTCCGGCAACCATCAACGTGCGGCTGAGTGGTTGCAGCGTAGGGAATGCCGTGGTAGTCCGAACGTGATGTCAGCCGCAGACCGGGATTATGATCGCTATGGAAATGCCACGCCGCCGGGATTTCTTGCTTCCCTGCCACCGGTGGTGCGCTGGCTTTTGATCGCGAATGTGGGGATTTATCTGGCGGATCAGGCGATGCAGCTGGCGCAAGGTCCGCTGCGCCCGTCGTTGATCGATTGGGGGAGTTTCGTGAAAACGGAGGCGCTGAATCAGGGGAAGGTGTGGCAGTTTCTCACGTTCCAATTCCTCCACTTCGGGGTGGTGCATATTCTGTTCAACAGCGTTGGCTTGGTATTTCTCGGGCCGTGGCTGGAACGGGCGTGGGGTGGCGTTCGGTTTTTGGTTTATTACCTGCTCTGCGGGGTGGGTGGAGCGTTGTTTTTCTGCGTGTTACAGCAGTTGCATGTGGTCGATTCCGCTCCTCTGGTGGGGGCATCGGCGGGGATTTACGGGATTTTGGTGGGCATCGCGGTGATCGCTCCGCAGCAGCGTGTTTCTCTGCTTTTTCCACCCGTGACGCTGACGATGCGGCAACTGGTGCTGTGGACGATCGGGATTTCGGCGGCGCTGATCATTTTCCACATCGGGGGAAATGGCGGAGGTGAAGCGGGCCATCTCGGCGGGATTCTCATGGGGCTTTTGCTGGCGAAATTTCCACAATTGCTGGCTTGGACGGCTCGGCGAGGTGTGGAAATTCACCGTCCGAAAAGGCCGGTGATGCGTGGCGAGGCGAAATTGCGGCCCCGGACGGATGTGAACCTGGCCGGTAGCACGGAAGTGGACCGCATTCTCGACAAGATTTCCCAGGAAGGTTTCCAAAGCCTGACCGAAGCGGAGCGCGATCTGCTTCAGCGAGTCTCCCAAGCGAACCAACGAAAATGATGACGGATTCTGAAATGATCGATTGCCCGGAAGACGGGGAGCAACTCGCGCGGCTGCGTGCCATCATGCACCGTCTGCGCGCGCCCGGCGGTTGCCCGTGGGATGCGGAGCAGACGCATCAAAGCATCGTTCCCAATCTCATCGAGGAAGCTTATGAAACGGTGGATGCGATCGAGCGCGAGGATCACGAGCATTTGAAAGAGGAACTCGGCGATCTGTTGCTGCAGGTGGTTTTCCATAGTGAAATCGCGGAGGGCGCGGGAAGATTCCGGCTGGAAGATGTGGCGCGCGGGATTTCCGACAAGCTGGTGCGGCGGCATCCGCACGTGTTCGCGGCGAGCGATGTTTCCACGACGGACGGGGTGCTCCAGCAATGGGACGCGATCAAGCGCACGGAAAAAGGCGACGAGGAGCAGCCGTATTTGCACGGCGTAGGCAAAGGTTTGCCGGCGTTGCTGCGGGCGAACAAGCTTCAGAAAAAAGCGGCGAAGGTCGGCTTCGACTGGCCGGAGGAAACCGGGGTGATCGCGAAAATCCGCGAGGAATTGCGCGAGCTGCAAGGGGCCATCGACGGGCAGGATTTGGAAGCGGTGGAGGAGGAACTCGGTGATTTGTTGTTTTCCGTGGTGAATCTCGCGCGGTTCCGGAGGCTCGATCCGGAAGTGGTTTTGGCGAAGGCGAACCGGAAATTCGAAACGCGATTTGCCGCGATGGAAACGCATCTCAAGCAGCAGGGAGTCACTCTGGATGAGGCGACGGCTCCGCAAATGGAAGATGTCTGGAACGTGGTGAAACATGGCGCGTAGTCCAAATCTCAGCTACGGCTCGGATCAGCACGGGCTGGTGTGGGGCTATCATTTCGTTCCGGGAAAACCGGCGGAGCTGGTGACCTCGGATGCGGCGTTGGCGTTTCTTGCCAAGCCGGAAACGGAAACACCGGGCGAGTTTTTGTGGCTGCATTTCGCGCTTTCGAACTCGGCGGCGGAACCGTGGATGCGGCGCGGGCTGGATTTGCCGGATGCGTTTTACGAATTGATGCTGAGTGATATCGGATCGACGCGTCTAGAACAGGATGGGAAGGCGCTGATCGTTCTATTACACGATGTGTTGTTCGATTTCACCTTTGATGCCTCCGCGGTGGCGACGTCGTGTTTGTGCATCCAGCAGCGATTGCTGGTCAGCGCGCGGTTGAAGCCCTTGCGCTCGCTCGATCATCTGAGGACGACGGTGCGCGGCGGGCTGGGTTTTCATTCCACGGCGGAATTACTCGCTCACTTGCTGCGGGAGCAAGCCGGGGTGCTGGTGGATATTTTGCGCCAATCGACCTTGAGGGTGGATGCGATCGAGGACCGGATTCTGGCGAATGTCGCGACCTCCAGCCGTGCGGAACTCGGGCGGTTGCGGCGGGTGCTGGTGAGATTGCAGCGCTTGCTCGCGCCGGAACCGGCGGCGTTGTTCCGCTTGCTGAACAGGCCGCCGGATTGGATCGGCGGTGAAGACCAGCAGGATCTCCGGCAATCCGCCGAGGAATTTTCAGCCGCAGTGGGGGATTCCCTCGCGCTGGGGGAGCGCGTGAAATTGCTTCAGGAAGAGCTGGCGGCGTTGGTGAACGAGCAAACGAACCGCACCTTGTTCATCCTCACGGTGGTGACGGTGCTGGCGCTGCCGATCAATCTCGTGGCCGGGCTTTTAGGGATGAACGTCGGCGGGATTCCGCTGGCGGAGGAGCCTCACGGATTTTGGGTCGTGGCGGTGATCATGGTGCTGCTCACCGGATTTCTCGCATACCGGGCGTTCGGGAAGCGCGAGTGATTGGATCGAATGCTTCATTTCTCTCCATCGATTTTCGATCCGTCACTTGATCTTTCGGAAATCAACAAGCTATTGGTTTTTCTTATGCTTCTCCGTCAATGGGTGCGGAGGTTTTGCTGATTTCTTCGTTTCCATTTCGCGGGTGCGTTTGCGCCAATCGCGCTTTGCAGGTTTCGCGCCGGGCGCGGGCGACGGGGTTTTCGCGTGATAGTCGAAGCCCTTGAGCTTTTTGCGCGGCAGCCGTTGTTCGATGGCGAATTCGACGATGCCGAGCAGATTGAGATCCCCTTTGGGCACGAAACTGATCGCTTCTCCGTGCGCCTCCGCCCGCCCCGTGCGGCCGATGCGGTGGATGTAGTCTTCGGGATTGACCGGGAAGTCGTAGTTGATGACTTGAGTGACGCCATCGATGTCGATGCCGCGGGCGACGATGTCGGTGGCGACCAGTACCTGCACGTTGCCGTCCTTGAAATCCTGGAGCGCTTTGAGCCGCTGTTCCTGGGCGCGGCCGGAATGGAGTTTGGCGGCTTTGATTTTCGCGAGTTTCAGGGCATCGGTGAGCACGTTGACACCGTCTTTCATCCGCACGAAGACGAGCACGCGCTTGAACTCCGGTTTGCGCAGTAGTTCGACCAGCAGCGCGGTTTTCAGGTGCTGAGGCACTTCGTAAACGCTTTGCGCGATGGTGGCGGCGGGATCGGAGCGATGGCCGATTTCGACGGTTTTCGGCTGGTATTGGAAACGGTGCGCGAGGGATTCCACTTCTTTGGGAAACGTCGCGGAAAACATCAGCGTCTGGCGGTGTTTCGGCAAGTGGCCGACGATCGTTTCGATGGCGGGAAGGAAACCCATGTGCAGCATGCGGTCGGCTTCATCGAGCACGAGGACTTCGAGCGGGCTGAAGTTGAGTTTTTGGCGTTCGAGCAAATCGATGAGACGTCCGGGCGTGGCGACGATGATGTGCACGCCTTTGTGGACTTTTTTCATCTGCGCTTCTTCATCCACGCCGCCGAAAATCGCGGCCACACGGATCGGCAGGTATTGGCCGTAGGTGCGGATGTTTTCCATGATCTGCACGGCAAGCTCGCGGGTGGGCGCGAGGATGAGCGCGCGCGTGCCGCGTTTTTGATGTTCTTGCGGCGATTGGGAAAGCCGGTGCAAAAGCGGAAGGACGAAGGCGGCGGTTTTCCCGGTGCCGGTCTGGGCGATGCCGATGAGATCGTGGCCTTGCAATACCTTGGGAATGGCGGCGGATTGCACGGGAGTAGGCCGGAGATACCCGGTTTTTTCAATGGCGCGGAGCAACTCCGGTGTAAGGCCCAGTTTTTGAAACGGCATGGCGGAAGCTTAAAGCGGGCGGAGAGAGATGGCACGGTTTTTCCGGAGGGGACGCGATGCCGTGGAGGAAAAATCTTCTTCTGCGGAAAGGGTATTCTGCTAATCGGAGGGATGAAGTTTTTCCATTCCGGCGTTGGTTTTGCCACTCTCCTTTGTTTGTTGGGGTTTGGTGCGGCAGGCGGTTGGCTTTTTCACAAGGTGCGTTCGCTTCCTGTGACACTTCGCACGGAAATGTCATGGGAGGATGCATTGAGGTATCAGAATGTCCTGGGTTTGAAGATGTCTTCCGCCGAAAAGCGGGCAAGGTTCCAGCGGGCGGTTTCTCGGATGACGGATGAGGCGGAACGGGAGTTTCCGTTGTTGAAAATCGAGTTTCGTCCGGTCCCGGAAGATCAGAATGGTTTCTTGCAGTTGTATCGGTTCACGGGAAAATATGACACGAGTGATCCCGTCTTTGCCGAGCTGAAGGGGTTCACGGGGAAGAACCGTTCATCATGGGAGGTGGAAAAGGCGAAGCTCTGGCTTCAGGAAAATGCGGCCATCGTTGAGGAAATCGAACGGATTGCCATGCTGAAAGACCGTTCATTGAGCGGGGATCCTCCCGGCTATGTGGGATTCATCAAAGCGAGTATGGTAAAGTCAGCGGCTGATGTCATGATGGTGAAAGCACGCCTTGCCGCGGAGGAGAAAGACGAAAAACTTTCCATCCTATACATCGGTGCGGCGCAAAACCTTGCTTCGCATCTCCGGGAAATCGAAGCTCCGACACTTCTTCTGGAAACGGTGGTGATCGGAATTGATCGGGATATTTGCCAAACGGTTTTCAAAAATTTGCTTCCTTCCTTCGGGCGTGATGCGGATCTGGCAAAATGGAGATCTGTCCTCGCGGTTCGAAACTACAACACCGAAGAATGCTCGAAGGTGATACGCGGTGAATGGTTCATGATGTCACGGTTTTTTTTCCCTCCGCTTTTAGTGCAGGGTTCGGATGAACTTCCCGATCCTGGGAGTTTCTTGAAATACTACGCCTCGCTCGTTTATGACCGTATGTCGTGGTTGGAGGGAGCTTCGTTAGCCCAACTCCAGGATTTGGAAATATTGGATGAGGGGAAAATACGGGAGGTTTCCAAGAAAGGGCAGGAAATCTTGAAAGTATCCGCGATGGGAGTGGAGGCTTGGAAGAAAGGTTACTGCACCGCCGTATCGAAGATGGCCAAATATCGGGCCGCGCTGGATTTGTTGATTTTGGAAAAAGAGTATCCGGAGTGGTCAGCGACGGACATGGCGTTGAAGGCTA
Source organism: Luteolibacter sp. (assembly GCA_047605125.1). GTDB lineage: Bacteria > Verrucomicrobiota > Verrucomicrobiia > Verrucomicrobiales > Akkermansiaceae > Luteolibacter. The sequence continues at coordinate 102,690 of JASGGK010000006.1, read as the reverse complement.
CACACGAGCCACTTTCCGCTAAACCGTTCGTGTTCGATGCCGTGAAACGCCGCCTTTCTCCGCCGCCGGAATTCGCGGGTGAGATGGAGGAGATCGATCTTCCCTGGTGAATTTCAGGCGGTATACGTCGGCGGTTCCTGGGCGATCTGGATGAGATCGACTTCCTCCTCATGCAGCGAGCGGCTGGTGTTTTCCTTGAGTTCCCAAGTGCCGGAGCGGTCGAGCAGCAGGATACGGTCGTGGTATTCGATCAGGGTGCTGCGGTGGCCGACGCTGATCGAGCCGATGCCGGATTCCTTGAGCAGTTTATAAAGCTGGGCCTGGTTTTCCTCATCGAGCGCGCTGGTGGCTTCGTCGAGGAAGGCGAACTTCGGTTGGCGCAGGAAAAGACGGGCGAAGGCGACGCGCTGTTGCTCGCCGAGCGAGAGGATGTTCGGCCAGTCCACGACGCGTTCAAGATCGTCGTCAACGCGTTCGAGCACGTCGCCCAGGTTCACTTTTTCGATGACTTCCTTGATTTGTGCGTCGCTGACATTCCGGTCCGGATAGGGATAGAGCAACTGGCTGCGGAGGTTTCCTTCCACCATGTAAGGGCGCTGCGGCAAAAACATCAGGTCGGCGAGCAGCGGGCGTTCGAGAGAACCGGATTTGCTGAGCCACAGCCCGGCGATGGTGCGGAGGACGGAGCTTTTTCCGGTGCCGCTGGGGCCCATGATGAGCAGGCTTTGAGTCGGATTGATCTCGAATGATAGATCGAGGACGAGCGTTTTTTCGGTCTTGGGTGTTTGGACGGTGATTTTATCGAGCTTCACGATGGAGCCGCCTTCATCGACTTCATCCGCTTTCTCGCGGGCGGCGCGCTCTTCTTCCGCATCGTGTTCGTCCAGGCTGTTCCACAGGCTGCCGAGACGCTGGACTCCGGCGAGATAGGCGCTCAAACCGCCGAACTGGGTGATGATCATCGAGGCGGCGGTGAGGACTTGGCCGAATGCGCCCGCGGCTTGGGTGACGACGCCGAATTCCACTTCGCGGCGCATGAACATCGGCGCGACGATCATGAGCGGAAGCGCGAGGGCGAAGTAGTTGTAGCTGTTCGTGAAAAACGCGAGGTTCCGGTTTCTGCGGATGATCCAGTGCATGTTCCGGACGACGGAAGTGAAGCGATGGATCAGATCGAGATGTTCGCGTTTTTCCCCTGCGTAGAAGGCGATGGATTCCGCATTGTCCCGCACGCGCACGAGTCCGTAACGGAAGTCCGCTTCTTTTTCATACTGTTGGTAATGAAGCCGCACCAGCTTGCGTCCGATGAGGATGCTGGCGACGGTGCCGAGCACGGCGTAAACCACCATGATGCCAACGAGGGTGCCGGAGATCGTCCAAAGCACGCCGACGAAGGCGGCCAGCGTGACGAGGGAATTCAGTGCGATCAGGAAAAACGCGAGCGAGTTGGTGGTGAAGTTCATCACGTCCTCGCTGATCCGCTGGTCCGGGTTATCGATATTTTCAGAGCCGCGAAGCTGATAGTAGGCGCGGTTGTTGAAATAGCGTTTGAGCAAGTGCTGCACCATCCACTCTCGCCAATGCAGGGCGAGCCGCTCCTCCACCCACCGGTAATAAACGCCGATGGGTACCGCCATGGCAAAGGTGGTGAGATAGTATCCGAGCGAGCGCCAATATTCCGATGGATTGCGGTTCGCGATGGCGGTCATGAAATCGCGAGCGGCATAACTCATGAGCACCTGGACTCCGCCAACAGCCAGTGAAAGCAAAACCAAAGCGATGAGAAAGCCTCGTGCTTTTCTGCGTCGTTCCGATGCGAAAAACGCACGGGTGATCATGCCGAGCTGGGCGCAGGTTTTGCGGAAAGTTTCCTTGGGCGCGGATTGGTCCGGGGAAGTATCCGCCGGGATTTCTTCAATGGATGGTGGAGATGTGTTACTGCCCATGAGATATGAAATCATATCGGTTGGTTGTGATCGGAATCAAGGGTGGGTTATGTTTATTCCGGGCAGGTGTCTCGATTGGGGAGGTATAGGATCCTAATGTTCGATTCGCTCCCATTGGGATTTGATTTCCGAAATGGGGATGCCCTGATTTGACGATTTCAAATGCCGCGCGACGTTTCCCTCATGAGTGAAATCACGGATCACGTCGCCGCGCATCGCTTCGAGTTGCTCGAAGACGGCAAACTGGCGTTTGCGGAATATCGAATCGAGGGAAACACCCTGGTGATTCCTTATGTGGAGTCGGATCCCGCGCTGCGGGGTAAAGGAACAGCGGGACGTTTGATGGATGGCGTTTTGAAAACCGCTCGCGAACGGGGATTGAAGGTTCTGCCGATCTGCGGCTACGCGGCGGCTTATTTGCAGCGCCACCCGGAGTATCACGATTTACGCGCGGGCGGTTGATCGGCGGTCCGCGAGGAGCTGGTGCTGTCGTGCCTGCAAGATATGGCGTCGGCTGATCAAGCCGACCAGGCGGCCTGATGCCAGGTGATCCAACACCGGGAGGCGGCCAACGCCGTGAAGCACCATGAGGTCCGCTGCTTCCGCCAGCGATTGATTTTCGCGAATGCAAAAAGGATTGCGCGTGCATGCCGCTGAGACGGTGGTTTCGTGATGCGTTTGAAGGGCGGCGAGCACATCGGCGCGGCTGATGATGCCAACAAGCTGGCGGTTTTCCGAAATGATCGGGAAAAGCCGGGCGAGCTGCCATTCGTTCGGGCCGTTGGTGATTTTTTCGACGAGATCCTGAATCGTCATGTCGGGAGAAATCGTCAAAGGCGCTGGATTCATCGAAGATGCGACACTGAGGCAGGTCAATGGATCAGGCTGGTAATCGTTTGGCACGACGATGCCCTGCCTCGATAATTTTTCCGTCATGATGGTTTCTTTCATCAACCACCGTGAAATGAGCACCGCGAACGCGCAACCGATCAGCAAAGGACCGAAGGCGGAGCTGGAATGAGTGGCCTCGAAGGAAAACGCCACGGATGTCAGGAATGCGCGGGACGCCCCTGCGAACAATGCCGCCATCCCGATCATCGCGGCGATGCCGATGGGGAAATCCTGGAAGTGTGGCAAGCGGGCGATGCCGTGTGCGATGACCGCGCCCAACGCCGCGCCGAGCATGAGAAGTGGGGCCAAGGTTCCTCCGGTGGTGCCGCTGCTCAAGCTGATAGACCAAGAGATGAATTTGTAAACCAGCAGCGCGAGAATGGCGGTGACCGCGAGATGGCCGTGCAGAAGCTCGCGCAGGGATTCGTAGCCGGGGCCGAGCGTGCGTGGATTGATCCAACCGATCAAAGCGACCGCCACTCCACCCAGCGCGGGTTTCCACATCCAGTGAATCGGAAGTTTTTCAAAAGCATGCTCCAGCGTGTGGAGGATTTTCGTGAGGCCGACCGATGCGAAACCGCAGGAGCAACCAATGATGATCGCGCCGAAAGTAATGATCAATCCGGGCGCTTGAGGCGCTGGCAACGGCAACATCGGAAACGGTTCGCCGAACAAGCTGCGGATCGCCATTGCCGTGCCTGCCGCCATCGCGACGGGGAGCAAACTGCGGCTGCGGAATTCGAAAAGCAGCAGCTCGATGGCGATCAGCACGCCAGCCAGCGGTGTCCCGAAAACCGCCGTGACGCCTGCGGCAGCTCCGGCGGAAAGAAGGGTTTTTCGTTCCGATGCGCTGGTTGGAATCCATTGTCCCAGCAACGATCCAATCGAGCCGCCCGTCGCGATGACCGGGCCTTCCGCGCCGAATGGGCCTCCGGTTCCGATGGAAATCGCGGCGCAGACCGGTTTCAGCAACGCTACTTTCAGCGGGATGCGGCTTTGATTCATCATCACGCCTTGCATCACTTCCGGGATGCCGTGGCCACGGATTTCCGGACTGCCGAAACGCGCCACCAAACCGATGATCAGCCCGCCCACCACCGGAGCGGCCAGAGCGAGCATGCCGAAGGTGGCGAAGCCCGGCTCGATCTCTTGAAACGAAAACCTGCCGTAATACGAAAGGTTCGTGACCAGCGCGATCAGCCGCAACAAGCCGATGCCTGCGATAGCCACGACCAATCCGAGGATCATGGCGAATAGCGGGAGACGCAGACGTGAATTCACTCCAGAGTGGATTTGAGGTTGTCGAAAAGCTGAAGGATTTGAGGGCTCAGTTGTGCGAGCTCCTGGCGATGAACCACCGTGAGCGTCTCCAGTTTGCGGGTTCCCTCTTCGGTGAGATTGAGCAAAACCGTGCGGCGGTCTTCGTCGTTTTGAACGCGGGAAATCAGCCCTGCGGATTCCAGGCGTTGGGCGAGCTCGACGGCGGTGTTGTGGCGGATGCGCAGGCGCTCGGCGAGGCGCGCGATGTTTGCAGTGGCATCCGGGCTGGCGCGGATGACGAGTAATGCCTGATGTTGTTGCGGCGTGAGTCCTTCACCCGCGACGGCGTTTTCACTGAACTCCAGGAAGCAACGCAGCGCGTAGCGGAAATTCGCCAAGCGGGTGAAATCTTCATCGGTCAGTTTTTTAGGGCGCGAAGACATGCGGCTTGAAATGTATCGTGTGGCGATATAAGTCAAGGGTTGCCGGGAATGATTTCGGAATTAAATTTCAGCGTTATGAAAGTGGAAGTTTATCGTCTGGCCCACAGTCCGTTTTGCATCGCCATCGAGCAGGCGATGATCGCGCTCAAGGTTCCGTTTGAATTGCGGGAACAAAGTGCGGCGGATCGGAGCGGGATTCTCCGGTTGACGAACGGTGCTTATTACGAAGTGCCGACTTTGGTGGACGGGGAAGAAGTGATTTTTGAAACGACAGGAAACAGCCAGGACGTCGCGAATTACATCGATGTGCGGTATGGCGAAGGGCGTTTGTTTCCCAAGACAAGCGGGGGTTTGCAAAACGTCTTGCTGCACTATCTGGAAAACGATGTGGAAGGCGTGACGTTCCGGTTGTTCGATCCGTTATATGTGGATTCCATCACCGATGTGGCCGAACGCGGCATGATCGTGCGGCACAAGGAGCGGAAATTCGGGAGGGGCTGTGTACAGCAATGGCGCGACCAGCACGATGAACTGACGGCTTCGGCGGTCAAGGTGTTGAAGCCACTTGATCAGGCGCTGGATGCATCGCCGTTTTTACTCGGCGATGCTCCGGTGTATGCGGACTTTTTGCTGTTCGGGATTTTGGGGAATCTGACGTTCAATGGATTTCATGGAATTCCCCGAGAGCTCGGGAATTTGGAAAACTATCAGAATCGCGTGGCGGATTATCGCTATCCATGAGATGGAGCGCCGACGTTTACGTCGGCGCTCCCAGAATCGCTCCTTGATCGGCGCTGGAAACCATAGCGGCGTAGCGGGCGAGGTAACCTGTGCGGATTCTTGGTGCGGGTGGTTGCCAGCGCTTGCGGCGTTCCGCGAGGATTTCCTCGGAAACGTGCAGGTGGATGCGTCTCGCCGGGATGTCGATTTCGATGAGATCGCCGGGTTCCACGAGAGCGATCGTTCCTCCCGCCGCCGCTTCCGGAGAAACATGGCCGATGGCTCCGCCGCGTGTGGCTCCGGAGAAGCGGCCATCGGTGATGAGTGCAACGCTATCGCCCAACCCGCGACCCGCGATGGCGGCGGTAGGTGAAAGCATTTCCTGCATGCCGGGGCCGCCGCGCGGTCCTTCATAGCGGATGATCACCACGTCGCCGGATTTCACGTTTCCTAGCAGGATTCCGGTGTTCGCTTCTTCCTGCGATTCGAAAATCACGGCGCTGCCGGTGAATCGCATCATCGCCGGGCTCACGCCCGCGGCTTTCACCACGCAGCCGTCCGGCGCGAGATTGCCGAAGAGAATGGCGAGTCCGCCTTTTTCGGAATATGGATTTTCCAAAGGATGGATGACATCCGCATCTATCACTTCGGCGGCACCGGCGATCTCCCCGATGGTGAGACCGCTCACCGTAAGGCAATCGGGATGCAGCAACCCGGGACGGCGCAATAGCTCCTTTAAAATCGCGGAGATCCCTCCAGCTCGATCGATGTCTTCCATGTAGTGCCTACCGGATGGCGCGACTTTGCAGAGATGCGGTACGCGTTCGGAGATCGCATTGAAATCGGCCATGGTGAGGGAAACTCCCGCTTCGTTCGCTACGGCGATGGTGTGGAGAATCGTGTTCGACGAGCCGCCCATCGCCATGTCGAGTGCGAGGGCGTTTTCGAAGGCTTGACGCGAGAGGATGTCGGACGGGCGCACATTGTCCCCCACCAGACGAAGAATCGTTCGGCCCGCGCGTTCGAAGAGCGTGTCGCGTGCGGGATCGGTCGCGAGGATGGAACCATTGCCGGGGAGGGCGAGGCCGAGCGCTTCGCACAGGCAGTTCATGGAATTCGCGGTGAACATGCCCGAGCACGAGCCGCAGGTGGGACAGGCGTTTTTCTCGATTTCATCGAGCTGCTCTTCCGTGATGCTGTTCGCGGAAAACTGGCCGACGGCTTCGAACACGGACGCGAGATCGAGCGATTTGCCGGTGCTTGGATTTTCCCCGGAACGCATCGGACCGCCGGAAACGAAAACCGTGGGAATGTTCACGCGGGCCGATCCCATCATCATGCCGGGCACGATTTTATCGCAGTTCGGAATGCACACCACGCCGTCGAAGCAATGCGCGCGCAGCATCGTTTCGATGGAATCCGCGATGATTTCGCGCGATGCAAGCGAGTATTTCATGCCGCCGTGGCCCATGGCGATGCCGTCGTCCACGCCGATGCAGTTGAACTCGAATGGCACGCCACCGGCGGCACGCACGGCTTCGCGCACCTTGCGTCCCACGACATCGAGGTGCGCGTGGCCGGGGATGATTTGGACGAAGGAATTTGCAATCGCGATGAACGGCTTGTTGAAATCGTCTTCGGACCGGATCGCGCCGGTCGCCCGGAGAAGCGAGCGATGCGGGGCGCGGATGGAGCCTTTTTTGATGGTGTCGCTGAGTGCCATGGCGACCATCATAGGAAATTTCGGTGATAATAAAATGACCTGTTTTGTCGGTTTGTGATACTGAATCGGTATGGATTATTCGATTCGCGAATTGGAATGCTTTCTGGCGGTAGCGGAAGAGCTTTCGTTTACCCGTGCGGCGAAGCGGTTGAATCTGGCGCAGCCGCCGTTGTCCCGGCACATCAAGACGCTGGAGGAAAAAATCGGCGCGGTGTTGTTTTTGCGCGAGCCGAGAAGGGTTTCGCTGACGGCGTCGGGAACATTGTTTTACGAGGAAACCCGCAACATTCCGCGCCGGTTGGTCAGGGCGGGAGAAGCGGCGCGGCGCTCGGCTTTGGGGGAAACCGCGAGGTTGAGATTGGGGTTCGTGAGCGCGGTGATGAATGATGCGTTGATCGAAGTTTTCCGGAAATTCCGCGAGCGCCATCCGGCGGTGCAGATCATGCTGCACGATGTGCCGCCGGGTGAACAACTGAAGGCAATCGCGGATGGGCGGTTAGATGGAGGATTTGTCGGAATGGCGACGCCGCAGGAAATCGCGGGCATCAAGTTTCTGGAGTGGAGGAAAGAAGCACTCGTTTGCCTGCTGCCGCGAGAACATCGGCTTGCGGAGCGGAAGAGCGTGAAGTTGCAGGAACTGGCGGAGGAATCATTCGTTGCCGTTTCCGGTGAATCCGCTCCGGCATTTGCGAATCACGTACGGGAATTGTGCGCCGCAGCGGGTTTCCGGCCACGGGTGATCTTGGAATCTTCGCGCGCGCAAGCGGTGGCGCTGATGGTCGCCGCAGGTTCCGGCGTGGCGATTTTACCGGAGACGGTGGCGGTGATGTTAGGAGATGCCGTGAGCAAACTGGCGATTCAGGGAAAACCGCGAATCACGCATGTTTACGCGCATCGCGGGAACCTCAGCAGCGGGGCGCATGCGGATTTGATGCGGTTGTTGAGATGATGCAGGCTTTCCGTTGGGAGCCGAGGCTGGAAGCCCCGGAAACGGACTGGGCCAGGATGGCCCAGCCACTTTTACTGTTCAGCCTTCGAGGCAGGCGGTGCCGTAGAGGGTGAAGCCGGTGGATTCTTCGATCTGGATATCGAGGAATTGGCCGGTGAGGCGGTCGGCGTCGCCTTCGAAAATGACGATCTTGTTTTGCGAGGTGCGGCCGGAGAGGCGGGCGGCGTTGTTCTTCGACGGGCCTTCGCAAAGCACGCGCTGGCGGGTGCCGACGAGAGCGGCATTGCTGGCGATGGCGAGGCGGTCGACGACGGCGAGCAGGCGCTGGTTCCGGCTTTCTTTTTCCGGTTCCTCAAGCTGGCCGTCCATTTCGGAGGCGGGGGTATTCCGGCGTTTCGAGTAGCGGAAGACGAAGGCGTTGTCGAATTTCAGGCGTTCGACGGTATCGACGGTGGCCTGGAAGTCTTCTTCGGTCTCTCCGGGGAAGCCGACGATGATGTCGGTGGTGATGGCGATGCCGGGACGAGCGGCTTTCATTTTCTCGCAGATCTCGACGAATTTCTCGTTTTTGTAGGGGCGGCGCATCACTTTGAGGATGCGGTCCGAGCCGCTTTGCATCGGGAAATGGATGTGCGAACAGAGCTTCGGCAGGTAGGTGAAAGCGGCGACGAGATCGTCGCGGTAACCGATCGGGTGAGGCGAGGTGAAGCGGATGCGCTCGATGCCATCGACTTCGTGGACGGCTTCGAGGAGCTGGACGAAGGGGGATTTTCCGTCGATTTTCGGAAATTCGGTGCGGCCGTAGAGATTGACGATCTGGCCGAGCAGGGTGATTTCCTTTACGCCGTGGGCGGCGAGGTGGCGGACTTCCGCGACGATGTCCGCGATGGGGCGGCCGCGTTCTTTGCCGCGGGTATCCGGGACGATGCAGAAGGAGCAGCGCATGTTGCAGCCTTGCATGATGGAGACGAAGGCGCTGGCTTCCTTCGGCTTCGGAAGGTGGTCGCGGATGGCGTTTTGGGAACCTTCTTCCTCGGCGGTATCACAGACGGAAGTGCCGCGCAGGGAGTAGGTGGGGTCGTCCATCCGGGCTTCGAGCCGTTGTTTCAGGATGGTATCAACGTATTCGAAAACCTTGTGGTATTTCTGGGTGCCGACGACGACGTCGAGGTTCGGCACGGATTTGAAGAGTTCGTTGCCGCGCGATTGGGCCATGCAACCCATGAAGCCGTAAACGACGTGGCGGCGGTCCCGCCCGTTGAACATCATGTTGCCCATCTTGCCGATGGCCTTTTGCTCGGCCTGATCGCGGACGGAGCAGGTATTGATCAAAATGGCATCCGCCTCCGCTTCCTTGGTGGTCGGCGTGTAGCCGCCTTCCACGAACATGCGGACGACCTGCTCGGAGTCGCGCTCGTTCATCTGGCAGCCGTAGGTTTTGACGTAAACTTTGGGCATGGGGGGTGGAGGTTGATGGTTTGGAGTTGATGGTTGATGGAAAGAGAAGAGGGCCGAGGACAGAGTCTGTCCATCAACCCTCAACCATAGACCATCAACGATTTATCAAGCGAGCTTGAGGCGCTCGTCGGAGGCGAGTTTTTCGGAGAGTTCCGGCCAACCGCCCGCGGTCTGCATGTTGAAGCAGTAGAGGTAGAGGGTGACGAGTTTCGGGTCGAAGAGGCCGATGAGCTGGTCGATGGTGGCGGTGAGGCGTTCGCCATCGAGTTTCTTCGGGAGGTCGCCGACGACCGCTCCTTTGCCGTCGTGCGGGATGCCGAGGCCGTCGCAGAACATGGCGAGGAGCGATTGCTGGCCGGCCATGAGGTAGGCTTGCAGGATTTGCTCGCCGATGCTGTCGGTGGCTTTGATTTTCAGCGTTTTATGAAGCCATGCGTATTGCTCGGCGAGGGATTTTTTCTCGACGAAAACCGGACGCAGCTTGCGGTTCGCGGCGAGGGTGGCAACGGCGGATTTATAGACGTTGCGGTCGTTGGCGCGGAACCAATCGAAAATCTGGGTGACGAGGGCGGGATCGACTTGGGAAAAGAGTTCGTGCGAGTTCACGGCAAAAATCGGTAAAGATGCGGACGCGCAGTGAAGGGGTTCCGCGCGGGTGTGGCAAGGACGGAGATTTGGGGAAGTCAACGGCCAGCGGCCAGCGGTCAGCGGGGTTGAAAATCGGAGGGAGGGCGGCGAGGAGGATGATGCCGAGGGAAACGAGTCGGCCGCAGCTACTTTTTGGATTTCCTCAAATGGAAGGAGAAGACGAAAGGATGTATTCGATCAGTTGATACGTTGGCATGGGCAGGATCAGTAAATGGATTTCTTTGACACTTTGTTCCACGATCAGCTGCGATCCCAATACAAAAGGTTCCATGATTGGAGGGTTGGGTTCATCGCGTCGATGGAACCGGGAGCGGCGAGGGCTTCGCGGCGGTTTCCTATACCTCAGATGAATTCATCAACACGGCCTAATCTACTTCTGCTGGAAACCCATAAGCGCTACAGAAAAAGCCTGCCTAGATGGGGTGGGGTTTCACCGGCATGGGTGTATAGGAGTGATCGAAGTTTTTCCAGCAATCTACGGGCGCTCAGGCTGTCCCGGCATAGGGCGCGGATGATGTGGATTCCGTCGGGAAGCGGGCCGTGGCCGAGGTAGATGGATTCGTTGTTGAGGGAATCAAGGGTTTCCGCGGGCCAGTTTTTGGCCATGTTTCCAGCGGCGTAAACGGACAGGTAGTGGGCGGCGGGGAATTTGGCGCGGAGGGCTTCAAGGCTGTGATCGCCGGGTTTTAAATCGTAGCGTTCGCGGGCGATGAGTTTGTTCTCAACGAAGAGATTGAACTCCCAGCGGAGTTGGCGGTAAGCGAAAATTTCATCGCGGGCGACGCGGCCGGGAGCGATCCAGTCGAAGAAGAGCAAGTTTGCGTCCGGGTGGAGATGGATTTCCGTGAGTTGTTCGTAGCGTGCTCCGGCGTGGGGAATGAATGGTTCGGGAATCCATTCGAGGAAGGCGTTTTCACCGATGGTGAAAGTTTGGTGATTGGTGGCGGGTTTTCCGGTTCGGGTCGGATAGACACGTGAGGCGGAAGGTGTGCTGAGAACGAGGCGGGCGTTTTTTTCGACGATGATGTTGGATTCGAGGCGGTCACCATCGAAGAATCCGGCGGTGGGATTGACGATGGTTTGAATGACGGCTCCGGCGTCGAGATGGGATTTGCTGAGGTGGATGGGCGCGCGAAAACTTTGTTCGGCGATGAACGGCGTGCCGTCCGGTCGGGCAGCGCAGCGCAAGCGGAGATGGCCGGAGAGGGAGGTGTTGGTGACCGGGGAATGCAATTAAACGAAGAGGTATTCGTGTTTGAGCCAGTGGATGAGGTCGTCTTTGCCTTTTTCGGATTTGAGGTCGGCGAAGAGGAAGGGGCGGGTGCCGCGCTGGATTTTCGCGTCGCGGGCCATGACGTCGAGGTCGGCGCCGACGTAGGGGGCGAGCTCGGTTTTATTGATGAGCAGGAGGTCGCTGGTGCGGATGGCGGGGCCGCCTTTGCGGGGGATTTTATCTCCTTCGGCGACGTCGATGACGTAGATGTAGGCGTCGACGAGCTCGGGGGAAAAGGTGGCTGATAGATTGTCTCCGCCGCTTTCGATGAGGATGAGCTTGAGGTCGGGGTGGGCGGCTTCGAGGTCGTTCACCGCAGCCATGTTCATGCTGATGTCATCGCGGATGGCGGTGTGGGGACAGCCGCCGGTTTCGACGCCGCGAACGCGATCGGCGGGCAGGACGTTGGCGCGGAGGAGGAACTCGGCGTCTTCGCGGGTGTAGATGTCATTGGTGATGACGGCGAGCGGGATTTCATCCTTGAGCCATTGGGAAAGGCGGAGGACGCACATGGTTTTCCCGGAGCCTACGGGACCGCCGACACCGAGGCGGAAGGGGCGTTTGGTGGTGGAAGAAGTGTCAGGAAATAAAGAGTCGGGCATGGGCGCGGGCGTGGCGGAGTGAGGCGATTTCGAGCAGAGGGTTGAACCAGCCGTCGGCGGGTGTGGCGAGGGATTGGTCGATTTCCGCGCCGAGTTTTTCGAGGGTGCGGCGGGTGATGAGTTGGCAGGCGGTCTGCCCGATGCGCATGAGTTTCATCGAGGCTGACGTCAGGCTGACGATGCCTTGAAATGCGAAGGCGCGGGCGGCTTGGGAAACGGGGAGTTGCGCGAGCTCCAGCGCGGTGACGACGAGGTGGTGGCTGCGCGGACAGGCGGCTCGATGTTGTAAAACGAAGGGCGATGGATCGAGCTGGCAGAGGAGTTCGAGACGTTGGGAACCGATGCGGCGGGAGGCGTCGCGGAGTTCGGCGGGGATGCGCCAGGCATCGAGTTCCGTGTCGAGTTCGAGAAGGGTGGCGGCGTCTTCGGCATTCGTGGCTTGGTGGGCGAGGACGTAGTGCGGGATCTCGAAGGTGAGAAGCGCGGGCAGGATTTGTTTTTCCAGAAACGCTTCGAGGTCGGCGGGTTTCTGGATGACGCCGCATTCGACGAGTTCTTCCATGCCGAAGGAGTGGGCGTAGGAGCCGGAGGGGTAGGCGGTATCATTGGCCTGCAAGAGCCAGAGCCAAGGATCGGAAGTCATGTTAGAGCGGCGGGATGCCTGCGAGCGCGTCTTCGAGGCGGGTGGTGGTTTGATGGAGATCGCACCAATGGCGGATGTAAGGCATGTCGAGGGTCTCGGTGCCTTGGACAGCGAGGACGTCTCGGGCATCATCGAGGTCTTTGCTGCGGCCCCAGCGGAGTTTTTGAACGACGACATCTTCGGCGGTTGGGAGCCAAGTATGACGTTGAAGCAAAGGAACGAAGACGCGCTGGCGGCGGTCAAATTCCGAAATGACGAATGGATCATCGAACATTTCGAAAAGCTCCACTTTCATGTGCGGCTGGGTCAACGTGGTGCCGACTTGGCGGCGTCCCCAAGTGAGTGTGTCGAACTGGGCTTGAGGATCGAAGTTCAGAAAGGGTGCCAGGGATTTCATTACGGCAAGAATGCCTCCGCCAGTGTGTAGTGCGACGAGTAGATCCACATCACGAGTCGAACGAGGAACTCCGTATGCGCCTGCCGCAATGGCACCTACGGCCATGAAGGGGACGCCAGTTGCTTCAACCGCATCGAGAACTTGTATGGCGAGTGCTTCGAGGTTCATGCGGAAATGGGTTTTTCATGCACATAGAGCCCGTGGTCGCGCACTTGGTCTAATCGATTCAGCCAGCGGCTAACTTCTTCCCAGCCTTTGGTTTGATCCTCGGTGGAAAGCCGGTGCATGGCTCCTGCGTGCATCATGCCAAGTTGGCGTTGTGAGAGCTCGAACACTTCATTCAGGCGTTCTTCGATGGTCATCCCACGGGCGCGCAGGATTTTTTCGCGGTAGATCGCGTCTTGCAGTGCCTTGAGAGCGGCGGGATTTTCATGGGGATTTTCCATCGCTGTGCTGAAAGTAGCGGGATTTGCGGAGGCTCGCAAGGCGAGGCTTCAGGCATGGGCCATGGCTTTCATCGGCGTAAAAATCACTTCGGGTTCGGTAAATTCCCAGCCTTCACGTTCGAGAAGTTGTTTCATGGCGTCGTCGTGGAGGATGCGGATGCAGTGCGGGAAAATCTGGGCGGGCATGTGGAGGTTCCCGGATTTCCAGGCGACGAGCGCGGCTTGTCCGGGGGAGGTGAGAGGGATTTCGAAAACGACTTCGGGGAACTGGCGGACGATATAGTCTTTGCCGTTTTCATGAAAAATCACGCCGCCATCGACGAGGCGGGATTCGAGATCGAAGCCGAACTCGGTGCCGTCTGCGGCGAGGCCTCGCCAGCGTCGTTTGAGGAATTGACGGCGTTCCGCGGCGAGGGTGATTTGGTGGCTTTCGGGAAGGGTGGATTTTTCGGAAAGCAGGCGTTGGATGAGATGCATCGCGATCAGTCGGTGAGAACTTGGAGTTTCAAGCCGTCGATTTGTTCAAAGTGCCGCTGATTCCGAGTGACGAGTGGTTTGTCCAACGCGATCGCGGTGGCGGCGATCCAGAGATCGTTTTGACCGATGTTGCGATAGACGCTTTGGCTTTGCAGAGCGGCGCATATTTTTGCGTAGCTTGGAATGACTATTGTCGGATCTATGATGGGAAGGCCGATGGAGAGGAAGCGGCGGACTTGCTCTTCCGGGTGATTCGCACGCATGGCACCGTGCCAGAATTCGCCGAGGACAATCCATGGAATGCCGAGAGTTTTGCCGGGGTTTTTGGCGGCAAAATTTCTCGCCCATGGTTGGCCGCGCCAGAGGCCGATGAGCAGGGTGGTGTCCGCGATCAGTTCCATGGATCGGGTTTTTCCGCGGATCTTTCTTCGATGCTTGCTTCGAGGAGATCGTTATTCGGCAGATTGGCGGTTCCTTGGGAATCCACGAAATTGAGAAACGCTCCTAAGGTTCCGGCTTCGGGGACTACGCGTTTGACGACATTGGAAAATGACTCTTTGGGGCCGTTTTTCCATGCCTTCAGTCTCTCGTAGGCGATGTCATCAATGGTGATGGTTTTCATGGTTCGTGTATGCACGAATGCTAGCACGGGTGAGATGGGATGCAATAGAATGATAACGCTTTGGAGGGCTGGACTACGAACTCAGAAGAGGAAATAGCGCTGGGCCATCGGGAGGGTGGACATGGGTTCGCAGCGGAGTTTCCGGCCATCGGCGGTGACGGTGTAGGTCTCGGGATCAACGGTGATTTTCGGCATCGAGTTGTTGAAAGGGAGATCCGCTTTGGTGACGGATCGGCAGCCTTTGACGGGGACGAGGCGTTTTTGCAGGCCGAGTTTTTCGAGGCTGCCGTTTGCAGCGGCTGCCTGGCTGATGAAGGTGACGGAGGTGGAGGCGATGGTTTTTCCGAAGCTGCCGAATTGCGGGCGATACATCATCGGCTGCGGGGTGGGAATGGAGGCGTTGGGATCGCCCATGTTTGCCCAAGCGATGAAACCGCTTTTGAGGACGGTCTCGGGTTTCACTCCGAAAAACGCGGGTTTCCAGATGACGAGATCGGCGAGTTTCCCGACTTCGATGCTGCCGACTTCGTGGGAGATGCCGTGGGTGAGCGCGGGGCAAATGGTGTATTTGGAAACGTAGCGGAGCGCGCGGAAATTGTCGGCGGCGGGGTGGAGTTGATGGTTTTCCAGTTTGCCGAACTGGACTTTCATTTTGTGCGCGGTCTGCCAGGTGCGGGTGATGACTTCGCCGATGCGGCCCATGGCCTGGCTATCGGAGGACATCATGGAAATGGCGCCGAGATCGTGCAGGAGATCTTCCGCTGCGATGGTTTCCGGGCGGATGCGGGATTCGGCGAATGCGACGTCTTCCGGGATTTTCGAGTCGAGGTGATGGCAGACCATCAGCATGTCGAGGTGTTCGTCGATGGTGTTGACGGTGAAAGGTCGCGTCGGGTTGGTGGAAGACGGCAGGACGTTGGCTTCGCCGCAAACGCGGATGATGTCGGGCGCGTGGCCGCCGCCCGCGCCTTCGGAGTGATAGGTGTGGATGGTGCGGCCTTTGAACGCGGCGAGGGTGCTTTCGACGAATCCGGCTTCGTTCAACGTATCGGTGTGAATGGCGACTTGGACGTCCATTTCATCGGCGACGGTGAGACAGGTATCGATGGCGGCGGGAGTGGTGCCCCAGTCTTCGTGGAGCTTGAGGCCGATGACGCCTGCTTCGACCTGCTCGCGTAGCGGTTCCGGGCTGGAGCAGTTGCCTTTTCCGAGGAAACCGAGATTGATCGGGAACGCATCCGCGCTTTCCAACATGCGGTGGATGTTCCAGATGCCGGGAGTGCAGGTGGTGGCGTAGGTGCCGTGGGCGGGACCGGTGCCGCCGCCGATGAGGGTGGTGGTGCCGCTGGCGATGGCGTGCTCGATTTGCTGCGGGCAGATGAAATGGATGTGCGTATCGATGGCACCGGCGGTCACGATGCAGCCTTCTCCGGCGATGACTTCGGTGCCTGCTCCGATGACCATCGTAATTCCGTCCTGAAGCAGCGGATTCCCGGCGTGGCCGATGCCGGCGATGCGGCCGTGCTTGATGCCGATGTCGGCTTTGATGACGCCTTGGGCGGAATCGAGGATGAGGGCGTTGGTGATGACGAGATCGAGGGATTCTTCGTCGGTGGCAAGACAGGACTGGGCCATGCCGTCGCGGATGACTTTTCCGCCGCCGAATTTCACTTCGTTTCCGTAGCCGGAAACTTCGGTGATGAGGTCGCGCTCGACTTCGATGAAAAGTTCGGTGTCGGCGAGGCGGACGCGGTCACCGACGGTGGGGCCGAAGGTGGCGGCGTAGTTTTTGCGGCTTTGTTTCATCAGGAGATAAGTTTGAACCGCAGATGAACGCGGATGGACGCAGATAAAAGAATTAAAGGGGGCCGTTGACGAGGTTGTTGAAACCGTAGACTTCGCGGGTTCCGGCGAAGGCGACGAGGGGGATTTCGCGGGTGTCTCCGGGTTCGAAGCGGATGGCGGTGCCGGCGGGGATGTCGAGGCGGAAACCGCGGGCGGCGTTTCGATCGAAATCGAGCTCGCCGTTGACTTCCGCAAAATGGAAATGGCTGCCGACTTGCACGGGGCGATCACCCTTGTTCGCGATGACGAGCGTGATTTTTTCCAATCCGGGATTGAGTTCGAGATCCGGCGCGCCTTCCGGGGTGATGATTTCGCCAGGGATCATGGGGAATTTACGATTGAAGATTTTAGATTGTCGATTGAAGAGGATCGGAAATCTTCAATCTGAAACCGGCGATTATCTAACCGGATTGTGGACGGTGACGAGTTTGGTGCCGTCGGGGAAGGTGGCTTCGACCTGGATGTCGTGGATCATTTCGGGGACGCCTTCCATCACTTGCTCGCGGGTGAGCAGGGTGGTGCCGTAGCTCATGAGCTCGGAGACGGATTTTCCATCGCGCGCGCCTTCGAAGATTTCGGCGGTGATGTAGGCGACGACTTCCGGGTGGTTCAGCTTGAGGCCGCGTTCGAGGCGTCTGCGGGCGAGATCACCGGCGACGACGACGAGAAGTTTTTCCTGTTCGCGTGGAGAGAGGTGCATGGGTCAGCGCACGGCGAGGAGGGTGAGGGAGCCGGCGAATGCAAGTGCGGCGCCAATGCGGACCGGGCGGTTTTTGTTGAGATGGAATACCACGGCGGATGCGACAACGATGGCTGCCAGGCTGATTTCAAGGTAGCCGTGGAGGTGGAGCCAATCGGCGCGGAGCTGGTTGAACTCATCGTCTTCACCCGGCGGATGATAGTGGCCGGGGTGGGCCGCTGCGATGGCGGGAAGCAGGCCGAGTGCCGCGGTGGAAACGCGTGTGAAAAGGGACGGGCGCGGAAATTTCATGGAGATCTTTTTGCGGAAGATGATGAATGTCAGCAAGTGGCATGCCAAGCAAGTTCGACGGAAAAACCCTGTCCTCCGGGCGGAGAACAGGGTTGCGGAGCGGATGGGAAAAGGAAGGATTACTTCTTGCCGTAGGTGCCTTTGAGGAAAGGCTCGCCGACGACGTCTTTGTATTCCTTGAGGATCTTGAACTGGCCGTCGGCCTTGGTCTCGCCGATGTAGACGTTCTTGGTGAGGTGGTGGTTCTTTTGGGTGGTCACCTTGCCGCCAGGGCCGTCGAAGGAAATGCCGGACTCAAGGGCGGCCATGACTTTTTCAGGATCGAAGGAACCGGCTTTTTCAACAGCGGCTTTCCAGAGGTAAACACCGTCGTAGGAAAGAACCATCGGAGAGCAGGTGACGCGGCCTTCCTTGACAATGCCGGGGATGGTGGACTTGGCGAGCCAGGCTTTGAAGTTGCTCACGAACTTTTCGTTTTCAGGACTCTTGATGGATTGGAAGTAGGTCCAGCAGCCGAGTTGGCCGACGAGTTGTTTCGCGGGGAGGCCGCGGAATTCGTCTTCGGAAACGGAGAAGCTGACGACCGGGCAGGACTCGGCGGTCAGGCCGGCGGCGGCGTATTCCTTGAAGAACGGGACGTTGGTGTCGCCGTTGAGGGTGCTGATGATGCAGGCGTCACCGGAGGCGGCGAACTGTTTGATTTCAGCGATGATTTGTTGGTAGTCGGTGTGGCCGAACGGGGTGTATTTACCGGCGGAGATGATCTTGCCGCTGGCGTCCTTGGTGAAGCCGCCGCCGATGTTTTCGAGCGGCACGCCTTTGCTGAGGAGATACTCGAGCAGGACGAGGTTGGTGGTTTGCGGATAGACGTAATCGGAACCGAGGAGGTAGAATTTTTTCTTACCTTCTTCGAGGAGGTAATCGACAGCCGGAGTGGCTTGCTGGTTCACGGCCTCGGCGGTGTAGAAAATGTTCGGGGACAATTCCTCGCCTTCATACTGCACCGGATAGAAGAGGAGGCCTTTCTTTTCTTCGAAAACAGGGAGCACGGACTTGCGGCTCACGGAAGTCCAACAGCCGAAGGTGACGGAGACTTTGTCCTGATCGAGAAGTTGTTTGGCTTTCTCCGCGAAGAGCGGCCAGTTGGAAGCGCCGTCCGCGACGACGGGCTCGATTTTTTTACCGAGGACACCGCCGCTGGCGTTGATTTCATCGAAAGTGAAAAGGAGGACGTCGCGAAGGGAGGTTTCGCTGATGGCCATGGTGCCGGAGAGGGAGTGAAGAACGCCGACTTTGACGGTTTCTTCAGCCTTGGTCTGGAGGGAGAGTCCGCCAAGGGTGATCGCGGCGACGGCCGCAGGGAGGAAACGGGAGATCATATCAGTGTGGACTGGTTGTGATTTTTGAATTTCGGGATTTTAGGCAAAAAAAGGAGGGAACGATTGAGATGAATCGAACCCTCCCTTTGGGAACCGGAGGTTCTATGAACCGTTAGCTCAAATTAGAACTTCAGAGTGAGGCCCACGTTTGCAGTGAGAAAGTCTCCTTCTTCGTTGCCTGGGATCACTTCCTGATCGGTCACATAGTAGGTGAGGCCGCCGTGGATGCTCCAGTCGCCGACGGATTTGAGGAAGGCGAGATCGTAGCTGGCGGTCACGCCGATGGAGCCGTAACCGAAGCCGGAATCACCACCGTGGAAATCATCGGTGGCGAAGTAGGCGACGTTGAACGGGAAGGAGATGGTCACCGGACCGGCTTCGATGCTGTGGGAGAGGCCAAGGACGAGGACGGTGCCTTCGTCTCCAGCGGCGGCGCCTTGATCGAGGCGGTTGTGGATGGTGAGGGACGGGGAGAGGAATGTGTCGTAGGAGAAGACGACGTCGAGGATGTCTTCCGTGTCGGAACCATACATCCAGTTTTGATAAACGACTTTGGTGGTGAACTTGCCGGCGGTGTAGGCAAGGCCCGCCCAGACGTCGACTTCCTGAATGCGACCGCCGAGCGGGGAGCTGTTGCCGCCGGCTTTGCTGTTCACGTCCCACCAAGTGCCGAGAGTGAAGGTGAAGTCGGCTGGAAGAGCGAAGGCGAGTTCAATGGATGGATTGAAGGTCGGTTCGGAGAAGCTGTCGCCGTCAGCCCAAACGTCCGCACCGTAGGAGATGAAGTGGCTGTTGAGATCGAGGTTGAGAACACCGGAAACCACATCCTTCTCAGGAGCTGGTGTGATGGGAGCTGGCTCAGTGGTACCAGCGAAGGCGGTGCCCGCGGTCAGTGCGAGGGCGAGCAACGGCTTTTGGATCAGATTAAGGCAGTTCTTTTGTTTCATGTTTCGACTGTTGGATTGTGGAGGTGTAAGGCAGTTTATCTGCTGACCATGGAAGAGCGGAATTCATGCCACGCATGAAATTATCTTACTGAATTTTAAAAAATTAGAGACGCGGATGGCCGTTTTTGGCGCTTTGATAAAACGCAAAAAGCAAAGGCTTGATGAGGCCTTCGCTTTTTTATTTCGGGAAACGGAATGAAAAATCAGACGGTGAGGAATTCCTTGATGATGTCTTCGGAAAGATCGCCCATCGCACCGGAGGCGCCGACGGAGCCGCGTTCGAGAATCGCGAAGTCGTCTCCGAGTTCCTTGCAGAAATCGAGATACTGCTCGACGAGGAGGATGCTCATTTTTCCTTCGGCGCGGAGCATCTTGATGGCGTCGCCGATTTGATCGATGATGTTCGGCTGGATGCCTTCGGTCGGTTCGTCGAGGATGAGGAGTTTTGGCTTGGTGAGCAACGCGCGGCCGATGGCGAGCTGTTGCTGCTGGCCGCCGGAGAGCATGCCTCCTTTGCGGTGGAGGAATTCCTTGATGATGGGGAAAAGCGTGTAGATGCGGTCGACTTCGTTTTTGTCGATTTTTTCGCCACGGGCTTTCACGCCGATGAAGAGGTTTTCTTCCACGGTGAGGAGCGGGAAAATATCGCGGCCTTGCGGGACGTAGCCGAGGCCGCCGAGCGAGCGTTGGGCGGAGCCGAGTCTGGTGATGTCTTTTCCTTCGAGGACGAATTTCCCGGAATCGACCGGATAGAGTCCGGTGAGGGCTTTGAGGGTGGTGGATTTTCCGACGCCGTTGCGGCCCATGAGGCAGAAGACGGTTTTCGGGCGGATGGTCAAATCGATGCCGCGCAGGATGGCGCTGCCGCCGATGGAAACGCGGAGATCGGAGATGACGAGATTTTCGGTGATGGGAGGTGCTGCAAGCATGGTGGTGGCGCTCATGCGGCTTTGGATTTGCGGCCGAGGTAGACTTCGATGACGCGTTCGTCGGACTGGACTTTATCGACAGGGCCTTCGCAGAGGACGTGGCCTTGATGGAGGACGGTGACTTTGCGGCCTTGGGAAATCTGGCGGACGAAGGTCATGTCGTGCTCGATGACGACGATGGTGTGCTTTCCGGCGAGTGAGAGCAGGAGTTCTCCGGTGCGGTAGGTTTCTTCATCGGTCATGCCGGCGGCGGGTTCGTCGACTAACAAAAGCCGCGCTTCCTGGGCGAGCAGCATGCCGATTTCCAGCCATTGTTTCTGGCCGTGGGCGAGGATGCCCGCCTTGCGGTGGGCGCTGTGGTCGAGCTTGATGATCTTGAGAATGTCGGTAATGCGGTCTTTTTGATCGGAGGTGATTTTTCCGAAAAGGCTGTGCCAGATGCCGCGTGATCCGGCGAGGGAGAGCACGAGGTTTTCGTAAACGGTGTGGTCGGTGTAAACGGTGGGTGTCTGGAATTTGCGGCCGATGCCGAGACGATAGATTTCGTATTCGTTCATCTTGAGCAGGTCGTATTTTCCATCGTCCCACTTCAGGGTGCCGACGTCAGGTTTGGTGCGGCCGGTGATCAGATCGAGGAAGGTGGTTTTTCCGGCTCCGTTGGGGCCGATGACGGTGCGGAGTTCGCCTTCGTCGAGATAGAAATTGAGATCGTTGATAGCCTTGAAACCATCGAAGGATCGGGTGAGACCTTCCGCGGCGAGGAGGAAGGGTTTTTGATTCTGATGGAGTGGTGAAATGATGTCCATGTGGGGATGGTGGAAAGTTTTTTGGAATCAGGCTTCGGTGGCGGGGGCTTCGCTTTTCGGTTTGAGCGCGACGGTTTCTTCCGGCTCGGGCTTGCGCTTCAGTTTGGCGAACAGCTCCTGAATTTGCGCGGGCAGGCCGACGATGCCTTTCGGCATGAAGAGCACGACGAGGACGAAGGCTCCGCCGAGCATGAGCGGCCAGAAATCGGCGGTGGCTCCGCTGGAGGCCCAGCTTTTCGCGGCGTTCACGGTGATGGCTCCGATGACCGGGCCGACGAGCGTGCCGCGTCCGCCGAGGGCGACCCAGACGACGGCTTCGAGCGATTTGTCGGTGGTCATTTCACTCGGATTGATGATGCCGACTTGCGGGACGAAGAGCGCGCCGGCGAGGGCGGCGATGATGCCGCTGATGACGAAGACGAAGAGCTTGTAGGTCAGCGTGGAGTAGCCGGAGAAGAGCACGCGGTTTTCCGAATCCCGGATGGCACGCTGGATCAGACCGAAGCGGGAATTCGTGAGCCATTTGCAACCGGCGATGACGCCGACGAGCAATAGCGCGGTGGCGATGTAGAGGCCGCGTTGGGTCGGGAAACTGCGCAGGTCCTGGCCGAGCAGCGTGCGGAAGTCGGTGAAGCCGTTGTTTCCGCCCATCAGGAGCTCGTTACGGAAAAACAGCAGCGCCGCGCCGTAAGTGAGCGCCTGGGTGAGGATGGAGAAATACACGCCCTTGATCCGCGAGCGGAAGGCGAGGTAGCCGAAGATGAAGGACAGCAATCCGGGGATCAGCAGGATCATCAAAAAGGTGAAGGTGAAGCTGCTGAACGGCAGGAAAAACGACGGCCATTCGGTGCGGCCGACCATGCTGAGGAAGGTCGGGACGCCTTCACCGCCGATCATGCGCATGAGGTGCATTCCCATGAGGTAGCCGCCGATGGTGAAGAAGAGCGCCTGGCCGAGACAAAGCAGACCGGTGTAGCCCCAGAGGAGATCGATGGAAATGGCGAGGATGCCATAGCAAAGATACTTGCCCCAATTTCCCAACGTGAAGTTCGAGACCAGTCCGCAGGCGTTGAGAGCGGGCATGACGATGACGAGGAACACCGCGCCGAGAATGAGAAGTGGCAGATGAATTCTGCTCGTGATGGGTTGCTTGTTCATCGGTTAGTCAAGGCTGCGGGAACGGGTGACGAAGAGGCCGGCGGGACGCCATTGGAGGAAGATGATGATGAAACCGAGGACGAGGATTTTTCCGAAGACCGGGTTTCCGAGGATTTGCTGGAGCGATTGGTCCGCCATGCCGATGCCGAGGGCGCTGATGACGGTGCCGAGGATGTTTCCGACGCCGCCGACGACGACGGTCATGAAGGAATCGACGATGTAGAGCTGGCCCATCGAGGGGCCGACGTTTCCGATCTGGGAAAGGAAGGCCCCGGCGAGACCGGCGAGGCCGCAGCCGAAGGCGAAGGTCATGGTGTTCACGCGCTCGGTGCGGATGCCCATGCAGGCGGCCATGTTGCGGTTCTGCATGACGGCGCGGATGAGCAGGCCGAGCGAGGTTTTGTTCAGCACCAACCAGGTGCCGGCGATGATGAGAACGGCGAAACCGATGACGAACACGCGGTTCCAGCCGAAGACGATGTCATTGACGGTCCAGTTTCCGGAAAGCCAGGCCGGGCTGCCGACCTGGACGTTGTTCGAGCCGAAAATGAATTTGAGAATCTGCTGGATGACGAGCGAGATGCCCCAGGTGGCGAGGAGGGATTCGAGCGGGCGCTTGTAGAGGAAGCGGATGACCGAGCGTTCCAGCAGGATGCCGACGAGGGCGGCGACGAGGAAGCTGGCGGGGATGGCGAAGATGAAATAAGAGTTCGCGCCGTTGGCCAGATTCAGCGCCGGGATGCCGACGGGGATGCCGAATGGTGAGAGCTTGAGGCCGCCGGCGAAGAAGTTCTGGATGACGTAAGTCGTGTATGCGCCGATGGCGATGAATTCTCCGTGGGCCATGTTGATGACTCCCATGAGGCCGAAGGTGATGGCGAGTCCGATGGCGACGACGAGCAGGACGGAGCCGAGGGAAAGTCCCCGGAAGGCTGTGCCGGCGGAGTTGATGAAGGTCAGGTGGGCATCGATGGCGGTGATGGTGTCTTTGGTCGCGGCGAGCGTTTCCTTGTCCCCGGCGGCTTCCGCTTCCTTCCGGAGCGCTTTTACCGCGTCGGTGGCGGCGAGAGGCGTGAGCTTCTGGATCGTCTTCAGAGCGGCGATGCGGGTTGCTTTTTCCGGGGCGCGGAGTTGGATGATGGCGATGGATTCCTCAAGCGCCTTGAGGGCTTTGGGGTTTTTCTCGGTTTTCTGGAGTTCGAGAAGCGCCGGGAGTTTTTCCTGCTTCTGTCCGATGGACGCGTCCTGGATGGCGCGGAGGCGTTTTGCCAAATCGGGGTCGGCGAGGGCGGCGAGATCCGTTACGTCTTTCATCGCCTTGCGCAGGGATGAGCTGGTGTCCGCAGCTTCGAGCGAGGAGGCGTCGACTTTCAAGGGAGCGCCTTCCGGGGTGAGGACGGGGGAGTTGTCCGCGAGTTTTTTCAGCGCGACCGTTCCGGAGGAGTCCGGGGTTCCGTCCTGGGTGACGGCGGTGCCTTCATGGATGAAAATGCCGCCCGCTTTCCAGCTTTCGAGCAGCTCGACGACTTCGGGGGTCGGCGTGGATTTCAGGGAAAGAACGAGATTTTTCTGGGCGCTGGAATCGGCGACGATGGCCTCGGCGATGATTTGGCGCGCCGGTTTTTCCTGTGCTTTTGCGGAGGTGGGACAAAGAACGAGCATTCCGAGAAGGAGTGGCAGGCCTCTGACCAAGTGGGATAAAACGGACCTTGGCATGGGTTCCTTCCGGGAAAGCATCGGTTGTGCCAGTTCCTCCCATATGTGCTAATAGATTTGTATCAAAGGAGATGTGCGATTTCGTGTATTGCGAGCCCCGAGGGGTAACGTTTAGCCCAAAAGTCGTTCAAACATCCAAAACAGTCCCGCGCCGGCGACCAGCAGTGATCCGTAAATCCGGACGTTGTGAGTCCAGCGGCGAATGGGCCAGGTGAGTAAAAATGCCATGCATAGGACGCTGATCTGGGCGAGTTCCACGCCGAGGTTGAATCCGAGGATTGGGATGAACAACTGGCTGTGCGGGACGTTGCCGACTTTATCCTTCAGTCCGCTGGCGAAGCCCATGCCATGGAGCATGCCGAAGCAACCGATGAGGATGTAGCGGTGCCTGCCCAGGGTTTTCACGAACAGGTTTTCAATCCCGATCCATGCGATGCTCGCGGCGATGAGCGTATCCAGCACACGGCCCGGAATGTGGATGAGGTTTAAAACCGTGAGCGAGAGGGTGAAGGAGTGGGCGAGGGTGAAGAGGAGGGACTGGGCCATCAGGGGTTTCCACTTCGGCAGCAGGAGGAACAGGCCGAGCATGAATAAGATGTGATCCATCCCCGCGAGCAGGAATGTGGAGAAGGGAAGGACGTGGTTGTAGCCTGTTTCCAACCAGCCTTTGAGGGATTCGAGTCTGTCGGCGTGGGTGGCTCGCGCAGGTGACTCGGGAGAGCCTTCGAGTTTCATCAAAAGCATGTCCGAGCCGCCCCGCGCGCTCAGGACTTGGAAATCGTCGCCTTTTTCAATGGTGACGATCAGTTCGGATTGCACGGACTTGTCCCAATAGGCGCGGAGTTCGCCGGGGCCTTGTTGCGGCTCGATGAAAATCCGGGTGGAAAGCAGCGCCCAATCTCCGGTTTCTTCAGGAAGTTCGAAGGGCTGCTTGTCGAAATCCGGGAACTCGATTTTCCAAGGCAGCGTCTTGCCGTTGAATTTCAGAGTCAGCAGTTCTCGGAGGCGTTTTTCGGTTTCCGTCCGCATGCGGCCGAGGACTTCGGGTTTTTCCTTCATCACCGCGGTGCGGCTCAGAGGGAGCGAGCCCGGCAGATCGCGCGTCTCCGGTAACATGTAGGCGATATCCATCTGGCCGATGAGCCGCCATTGTTCGGGAAGACCTTGAAATTCGAATTCGACCGAACTGACCTCATGGGCGCCTGAGCGGGCGATGCTCAAGAAAAGGAGCCACAAGCAGAAAAAGAGACGGCGGAGCATCGGCGCCAGCTTTTCCGCAAGTGCCGGATATTCAAGCTTGGAATCCCGAGCGCCGGATAGGAGGAGGATTGGAAATCCGCGCTTTCTTTCCGATCGGGTGAAACTAATCTCGCGCGGTGATGACGAGTCCGCGTGAACAAAAGTGGTGGTTTTTTGGGATGACGGTTTTTCTGTTGTTCTTTGTATTGCCGTCCACCGCCAGTGCTCATGCGGAGACGGGGAGTGTGGGTGGATTTGTGAGCGGGTTCAATCATCCCTTGCATGGCTTGGATCATATCGTCGCCATGGTGGCGGTGGGGCTTTGGGGGGCGTTTTTAGGGAAACGGGCGATGTGGATGTTGCCGGTGGTGTTTCCCGTGGTCATGGCGATCGGTGGAGCGCTCGGAGTTCTCAACGTGCCTTTGCCCGGAGTGGAAATGGGGATCGCACTTTCCGGGATCATCTTGGGGATCATGGTGGCGGCCGCCGCGAAACCGCCGTTGTGGGTGGCGGCCCTGATTGTGGGCACGTTCGCCATTTTCCATGGTCATGCCCATGGGACCGAACTTCCAAAGTCCGCCAATGCGATGACGTATGCCATCGGTTTCGTCGTTGCCACCGGCCTTTTGCACCTCGCGGGCATTGCATTCGGGCTGCTGGATCAGTGGGTTTGGGGGCGCTGGCTGGTAAGAGCCGGAGGAGTGGTGATCGCTTTGATCGGATGCGGATTTTTATTCGGCTACTTATGAACCGGACTCGGAGTCATCGTGCCGGAAGTGTTTGGTTTAAAATCCTGATTCTTTTCCTGGCGTTTCATTCGGTGGCGCATGCCCACCTGACCATCGAAGGTGTCGGGCAGGTGGGGAGCGGCATCATGCATCCGTTGATGACTCCCCCCCACGCATTGATTTTACTGACGCTTGCGCTTTGCTTGAGCCAGCGTCAGCCATTCGATATTGGAAAACCGATGCTGGTTTTCTCTTCGGTGTCGGCGGTGGCGTTGCTGCTGACCATTCCCGGATTTTTTGAGGAAGTTTCTCCTGTGATATTGATCGGCATCGCCTTGGGCATCGCCATCATCGTCGCGGTGGGGAAGCCGACTCCGGCTTGGAGCGGCTGGGTTTTGTGTGGCGTCGCGGCAGCGGGGATCGGCCTGGATTCCAAAGCGGATTCCGGGAGTTGGGCGGAGATCCTGAAAACGCTGCTGGGCACGTGGCTGGCGATGAATGGGGTGGTGGCTTATCTGGCGGCGGTGTGTGCGCATTCCGGAGAAAAGCTGTGGAGCAGGACGGCCGTGCGAATCGCAGCGGCGTGGATCATCGCGATTTGTGTGATGATGCTCGCTTTTTCATTTCGGAAAGTTTCGTAAGCGCTGGGGCTGATTGCACATTGCAAATTTCCGGACGGATTTGCATGGGTTCGCCTCTTTCCCGGATCACGATTCTTGGGGTGATGGTTTTTGGATTGTTTTGATAATAGGTGTGTTATGTATGGTGTCCGGGGTCGCGGCACGGGCTTTGCGATAAGGATGCTCATCCACGGCAGCTTCCGCTGTCGTGAAAATGAATCACCTCATATCAACGATGAAAACACCATCCCTCAAAGGTATTGCCCTCGCCCTCGCTATTGTTGCTTCCGCTCCTTTCGCCATGGCGGCGGATGAAACGAAAGTGGTCGAGAAAACCACCACGACCACCACCGAGAAAAAAGAAGTCCCGGCTCCTGGCACCGTTGCCACGGTGGTGCGTGACGGCCAGAATTTCTCGATTTTGAACCAAGCGATCAAAGCGGCTGGTCTTGAAGAAACGCTCGGCGGCAAAGGTCATTTCACGCTGTTCGCGCCGACCGATGAAGCGTTCACGAAACTGCCTGAAGGCTCTCTCGCGGCGCTGTTGCTTCCGGAAAACAAAGAGAAGCTGCGCACGTTGCTGACTTACCACGTGATCGCGGGAACTCAAACGTCCGCCACCTTTCTTGACGGCAAGATCAAGACCCTGAGCGGCGATCCGGTGAAAATCGATGTCGATGGCAACAAGGATCCCATCGAGGTGGACGATGCGAAAATCGTCAATCCGGACCAACCCGCGACCAACGGCGTGGTTCACGTGATCGACAAGGTTTTGGTGCCGGAGACCCTCGATGGCTTCAAGGGTTTGAAACATAACGATTGATCCGCTGTTCTCCATTGAAGACTAGGAAAAGATCCCGGATGGCCGAAAGGGCGGTCCGGGATCTTTCGCATTGCCATTAACTTGCATGCGGAGCGGGGCGTGATAACCACGTTTCATGGCTGATGCCCCGAACCCAACTCCTCAAAAATCCAAGGGCGGCTGTTTTTCGCGATTGGTCGGCTGGTTTTTGTGCCTGATCCTCGCAGGGTTCGGCGCGCTGATTTATTTCGTTTACCAGCCGCAGAAGCTGGACGACCTAGGAGGATATCGCGCGACGGCGAAGGAAATCGCGGATGAGCGCGATGTCAGCGGGATTTTGAAACTCGCGGTGGAGCGGGGATTTCCCGTGACGCTGACGGAAGGTCAGATCAACCGATGGCTTTCCCAGCGCTTGCAAACGCGGCAAGGCGGGCTGGCGGAAGCGGCGGTAAAATTGAAACACGTCTGGGTGCGGCTGGAGGACGGCCGGATGGAAATCATCACCGAGCGCGAACTGGCGGGGCGGCCATTTACGCTCTCGATGTATCTCGGTGTTTCGGAAATCGAGACGGCGAAGGGAAGATCCAAGGAAGTCCGGCTTCACGGCGGCCCGTATTCGACGGAGATGCCGGAAGTCTTGCGTGGCGGGAGATTCGGCAAAGTCGTGGTGCCGCAGGGTTTCCTGATTCTGGTGCTGCCGGAATACAAGAAGCTGGCGGAGGTTTTCACCGAGGAACTGAATTTCGGCGCGCACGAGATGAGCCGGATCGAAATCAAAAAAGGCAAACTCGTGCTGACTCCGGGGCAGTCTGAAGAACCCAAAATCACTTTGCCGGGCAGCGGGCTGTAAACCATGAGGCGCTTCGTGAAATACGGGCTGGGTGTGGTCGGATTCGCGACGCTGGCCGTGGCGCAGGAACCTCCGAAGGCCGTGCCGGTGGCCGAGGTTCCGCAAGCTCCCGCCGCACCAGCGGGGCCGGATTTTTCCTCTGCCGGAAAAGTGCTCAGCCGCACCCAGTTGTTCAGCGTGGAAGGCGGTGATGAGTCGATCCGTGGTTCGATCGCGCTGATCGCGGAAGAAGCGAAAAGCGAATTGTTGGAAGTGCTTCAGGAAACGGAGGGAATGCAACCCACGCAGGGAAGGGTGCCCATTTCCATCCGTCTTCACGGCCAGCAGGGCGATCCTCTGCCCGCGCGCACGATCGCGATCCAGCTTTTCGCCACGGATGCGGGCTACGAACTGGTGATCGATGTGCATCTCAGCCGTGGCGTGGAAACCGAGGAAATCAAGAAAGCCGTGACCACCACGCTGATTTACGAGCGGGCGTTGAGGGATAAAACGACGGTTTCCGAAGACACCGCGCTTTCCGTCCCTCCCTGGCTGGTGACGGGCGTGCGGGAAGCGGTGGCATGGCGCGCCGGGAACTCGGACCGCCGGTTGTATGAAGCGCTCTTCAGGCATGGCGGGCTTTTCAAGATCGACCAACTTCTCAACGTGGATGAAAAGCAGGATCTGGAAATGGATGCCGCGACGCGCTCGGCTTTCCGGGTTTCCTCCGGAGCCTTGGTCATGGCACTGGTCCGGCAACCGCAAGGGAAGGAAGGCTTCCGCGAGTTTTTGAAAGAAGCGGCCGGCTACGATGGGGAAATGCCCGGCCTGCTGCGGAAATGTTTTCCCGGCCTGAATTTGTCCGAAACCAGTCTCGCGAAGTGGTGGGCGCTGCAAATGGCGGAAATGGGGACGGCTCCGCTGACGGACAGTATTTCGATCGCGGATACCGAGAAACGGCTGGAGGAAATCCTCGTGCTCAATCTTCACTCGGACGACGGCGCGCCGGTGCGCAAGCCGCTTTCCGGAAGTTGGCAGGAGCTGGCGGGTTATAAAATCCCGGAAAGGAAACAGGCGGTGCGTGCCGCTCAGGATGAGCTGGTGCAGCTCAGCTACCGTTGTTTCCCGTCCTATCGGCCTCTGATCACCGAGTATCAGTTGATCCTGAACGTTCTGATCACCGGAAAAACGCAGAAGCTGGCGGAGCGGCTTGCCGCCTTGGATGAAACTCGTGTGACGATGGTCGCCCAGGCAAACCGGGGCCGCGATTTCCTCGATTGGTTCGAGATCACCCGCGCGCGGGAAACAAGCGGCGAGTTCGATGATTACCTTACTCTGAAACGCCGGTTGCAGGCGCGGAAAATCCAGCGGAACGACGCGCTGACGAAATATCTGGACCGGATGGACGCGTTGTTTGATCGCGGGCAACAGGACGCGAAGCCTGCGGGAAATCGCGGGATGATTCCCCTGCTTCCCGGAGCGCCGCCCGATCTGCCTCCGACGCCGGAGATCCCGGTTTTACCCCGATGAGTGTCATCTCTCCAAAACCTGTGGTGCTCTGGAGTGGCGTGCTCGCCTTGCTCTCGGCTCTCGTGATTTCCGGGATTCATCCTTATGATCGGCCGACTTGGTGGCTGGAGGTGTTCCCGGTGCTGCTCGCGGTGCCGCTGCTATGGGCGACGCACAAGCGCTTCCCGCTGACCTCGCTGTTGTATGCGCTGGTTTTCGTCCACTGCCTGATTTTGATCGGTGGCGGTGCTTACACTTACGCGAGGGTGCCGCTTGGAAATATGGTGCGGGATTGGTTTTCCCTGCAACGGAATCCTTATGACAAACTCGGGCATTTCGCGCAGGGATTCGTGCCGGTGATGATCGCACGCGAAATCCTGATTCGCGGGAAGTTTGTTACGGACCGGAAAATGCTGGCGTGGATTTGTGTTTCGATGGCGCTGGCGGTCAGCTCGGTTTACGAAATGGTGGAGTGGGCGGCCGGCGCGATCATGGGGCAGGGAGCGGATGAATTTCTGGGCACCCAGGGGGATTCCTGGGATACCCAGTCGGATATGTTTTTCGCGCTGGTCGGCGCGGTGGTTGCATTGGCCATGCTTTCGAAATGGCATGACCGGCAGCTTCACCAGGTGTAATGCGCGGTGTAGGTGACCTTTTTCTCCTCGTCCGGGGCGAGCGGCACGGCGAACTCGATGGTGTTGGCGTTTTTCTTGGTGAACTCGATGTTGGGGTTTTCAAGTTTCCAGTTTGACCAGCGCCAGAGGTTTTCGCGGACGGTGATGGTCTTTGCGGTTTTCGAGCGGTTTTTCACGGTGATTTCGACGGATTCCTTCATCCATTTCTGGCGCTCGTTGCTTTGGAAATGGGTGATCTTCCGTTCACCGACGAGATCGAAAGCATTGCCGGTGGTGAGGCTGAGCTCTTCGTTTTTCGGGGTGTGTTTGATGGTGTTTTCACCGACGAACTCCAGATTTCCGTCTTTGTTGTCGGCGCGGTAGAAGCGCATGTTTCCGGCGGGGAGTGGAACACCGAGGCCGTTTTCCTCGCTGTTTTTGAACTCCCAGAAAATGGCGACGTCTTTGGTGAAAGATTGGCCGGAATTTTCATTCGTGGCGATTCCTCCGCTGTATCGATAGATGGAAGTAGGGTAGTAGAGGTATTTCTTGGTCGCGTGGACTTTCGGTGAACGAAGCAACTCGACTTGCTTGGTTTCCTTGTCGCGCAAGGTGATGGGGCGGGGCAGGGTGTAGAGGTGGAAGTCATCGAAGGCTTTTTCTTCGATTTTGTCCTCAAGTTCGGCCATTTCCACCATGGGAGCTGCGAGAGATTTTACCCGACCGCGGGTTGAAATCCGAGGCACCACGTTCACATCCCCTGCGATCAGCTTCATTTTCGCGTTTTCGAAAAGGGTGCCGCTGTTGTTGGTGACGGTGACCCAGCCGGTGAGGGTGACTTCCTCGCCTTCTTCCGGGGCGACGAGGTTGTAGCTGGCTTGCCAGTTGAAGCCGGAGGTGAGGTAGGAGAGCTGGCCGTCGGATTTCGCGGCGGCGGGGGCGTTGATTTTCCAGGAAAGCGTGGGGCGGAGGATGGAACCGTCGCCGAGCGAGGGAAACAGCGGCTCGCCGGGAAGGGTGAAGCGGAGTTTCCCATCCATTTCGATGATCGGAGAGGTATCGCCGCCGCCGGGGACGTAGCCGGAGCGGATGACCTTGCCGGATTTTTCTTCCTCTTTCCCGTCCGGATAGCTGATGCGGAAGGGAATGGTCTGGCCTTCGAATTGGCTGAGGAGAAGGCCTTGGCTGACGGGATCGTTACGGTAGCTTTGTTCGAGGATAGTGAAAGCGGTTTTACCCTCGGGGTCTCTCAGGACGACGGAGTCCGGGATGACCAGGGCGGTGGCTCGGTCAAAGGCGAGGGTATTTTCGCCTTTTTTGAAATCAAGAGGGACGCTTTCCCGAACGACGGCGATGCCTTGGTTGTAAATGGTGATCGCGGGTTGGGCGGCTGCGCTGGCGATGCAGGCGGTGGTGACGAACAGGGATTTCATAGATAGGCTGCCACCGTAGCCGATGAGCTGGGAAGTGTCTGTAAATTGTTCGTAAATCGGCGGAAGTCCTGCTGGCCGATGATCTACAAAAAATTTGGCGACGGGCACGGACGCCGCTCCATGTTCACCATCTTATCGCTGCGGCTGCCCAGGTGAGGCCGGCACCGAAGACGACGAGGATGATGTGTTCTCCGCGCTTGAATTTTCCGGAGCGATTCGCTTCGTCGAGGGCGATGGCGACGGCGGCGGCGGAGGTGTTGCCGTATTTGTCGAGGTTTACGAAAACCCGCTCGTTCGGCACGGCGAGGCGATCGGCGATGGCATCGATGATGCGGAGGTTCGCTTGGTGGGGAATCACGCAGGCGATGTCTTCCGGCTGCAAGTGCGCGCGTTCGATGACTTTTTCCGCCGCTTCCTTCATGCGGGTGACGGCGTGTTTGAAGACTTCCTTGCCGAGCATGGCGAGCGTCGCGAGGCGCTGGTCCGCGTTCTGGATGGTGATCGGGCAAGCCGAGCCGCCGCCGGGGATATTGAGGAGGTGGGTGAGATTGCCATCGGTGCCCATTTCGGTGGCGATGATCGAGCCTTCGCCCGGTTCGGCGCGGCGCAGCACGGCGGCCCCGGCCCCGTCGCCGAAGAGCACGCAGGTGGTGCGGTCTTCCCAGTTGACGAAGGAGGAAAGTTTTTCCGCGCCGATGATGAGGGCGTTTTTGAAGGCTCCGTCGGAAATCATCCGCTTCGAGAGCTTCATCGCGTAGAGGAATCCGGAGCAGGCGGCGGAAATGTCGAAAGCGACGGCCTTTTTCGCGCCTAGGTTTTGCTGCACGTAGCACGCGGTTGCGGGCGTGAGCGTGTCCGGCGTGATGGTGGCGACGATGATCAGCTCGATGTCTTCCGCAGCGAGGCCCGCTTGTTCGAGCGCGCGCTGGGCGGCCTTGGTGGCCATGTGGGAAGTGAATTCCCCTTCGGCGGCGATGCGGCGCTCCTTGATGCCGGTGCGGGTGACGATCCACTCGTCACTGGTTTCCACCCGGATGGCGAGTTCTTCGTTGGTCAGGATTTTTTCGGGAACGTAGCTGCCGGTGCCTGCGATGCAGACTTCGATGGCGGAAGTCGATTCACTCATGAGTGGCGAGACAGTGAAACTGACAGGCGGCGCTCACAAGTGCGAAATTTGGACTGCGGCAGCCTGCTGCCCGCTTTTCCTTAGTCACCCAGCTGGCTTATCCGCAGCAGGCTGCGGATTCCCAAAGCGGCAGCAGGAGCTGCCGCACTCCAAGGCTTACACTGAAGCTTGTGGCTCCAGCTCGGAAAGCGCCTGCTCGATGTGCGGGTTCACCTTGTTTTCCACGGTTTCGATGCCGACTCGGATCGCGTTTTGCACGGCAAGGGCGGAGGAGGAACCGTGGGCGATGATCACCACGCCATTCACGCCGAGCAGCGGGCAGCCGCCGTAGCTCTCGTAGCTGCTTTTTTCCTTCAGCGCCTTGAACGCTCCCTGGGCGAGCATGGCTCCGGCGATGCGCACCGGGCTGGCTTTGATCTCGGTTTTCAACCACTTGGAAACGGCTTTGGCGGTCGCTTCCACGGTCTTGAGCACGATGTTGCCGACGAAGCCATCGCACAGCACCACGTCGAGTTCGGTCTCGAAAAGGTCGTGGCCTTCGACGTTGCCGATGAAATTGATGCCCGGAGTTTCCTTGAGCATCTTGAAGGTTTCCTTGGTGAAGCTGGTGCCTTTTTCGTCTTCCTCGCCGTTCGACATCAGGCCGACTTTCGGGTTGGAAACGCCGTAGATCGCTTTGGCGAAGGCGGTGCCCATGATGGCGTAGGTGACGAGGTGCTCCGGCTTGGCTTCGGGATTCGCGCCCGCGTCGAGAATGCTGCAAAGGCCGTGCTCGTTCGGCAATGGAGAGAGAATGCCGGCGCGGTCCACGCCCTTGAGCGTGCGGAGTTTCAGTGTCGCGGCGGCCACGGCGGCACCGGTATTCCCGGCGGAAACGAAGGCGTCGGCTTGGCCTTCTTTCACCATGTCCATCGCGATGCTGATGGAGGAATTCTTTTTCTTCCGCACGGTTTTCGCGCCGGGTTCGGCCATGCCGATCACTTCGGAAGCGTGGACGATGCTGACGCGAGGATTTTTCAAATCCAGCCCTTGTTTCGCGCACTCGGCTTCGAGAGCTTCCTGATCGCCAACGAGATAGAGGTGTTCCAGTTTCGGATACAGGCGGAGCGCGGAAATGGCTCCTCCGATGTTGACGGCGGGGGCGTGGTCACCGCCCATGGCATCCAGTGCGACTTTCATGATTTCGAACGAACGAATTAGGGGAAAAACAGGCGAATACGAAAATTACCGCGCAAGGACGAGCCCGGCACGGTAATTTCGAGAGAGTTCAAGTGATTGAGCTTCAGAGAGCTTCAACGTCGAGCACTTGGCGATCGCGATAGTAGCCACAGGAAGGGCATGCGATGTGCGAAGGCACGCGGCTGCCGCATTCCGGGCAGCTTTTGAAAATCGGTGCACGCCAGCGGGTAGCGCCACGGCGCATTTTTTGACGGCTTTTGGATTGGCGGCGTTTAGGTACGGCCATGGTCTTGCTTCGGTTTAGAGTTGATCCTTGAGGTCCTTGAGAGTGTCGAGTGCGGACCAGCGGTCGTCGCCCTCGGCGCGGGGCGGGGTGCTTAGCTCATCTTCCGGGGGCTTGTCCACTGATAAATATCGCGGATCGATTTCACATTGCTGCGGGACGTCTCCTTCTTCGCAACGGGGATCGATGGGGAAGTTTACCAGAATCTCCTCCCGAAGGGCTTCCGTGGCGTCGATTTCCACCTGCTTTTCGATCTCGATGGAGATGGCGGTATTGTCGAGCTGGATGGTCTGGATAAAAGGATGCAGCGTTCTCACGCAGGTGAATTCGAAGAGCGCGGAGAGGAATCCCTGGAGCAAAAGCTCGTTGCCGAAACGTTGCGCCCGGATGTCGTATTCCAGCGGTCCTACCGCTCGGGCGTCGCCTTCCGGCAGGTCGAAAATTTCTTTCGGAAGCTCGCCGGAAAACACCTTTCCCTCTTCCGGTAGAGCCGCGAGATCGATGATGAAATGGTCCTTCATGCGCGGAATGTAACGTGATCCCGCCGCCCGCCAAGCCGCATTTCGTCGCTCCAGCAACCGTTTGAACGTAAAATTTCCATCATTCTTTTTCAGGAACTTCCATTTCCGGAATCGTCCTCCCGCACGAAACCCAACTTTTCCGAATCACATTTTTAAAAAATTCGAAGCAGTTTCCGATTTGGTCCGATTTTGAAAAAAGTGATGCACCAAGATGTCGCCGCCCACCCTTCGGATGGACCTTGATCCGACTAGGAACAAAGCGAAATTGACCCTGTGGCCTGAAAATAAAAACCACAACATGTGGTATTGTGAATAATTTGTGAACACCACATGGGCCAAACGCGGCGGAAATGACATTGACCCGGCCCGGCAAATGCTGAGATAGTCCCCAACGCTGAGCCAACCCGCCAGCCGCCGGAAACACCCTCGATTTTCTTACCTCCAGCTATGTCCGCCACCACCACGATCACTCTCGGAAACCGCACCTTTATCCTCGACCGCGCCAAGGCGGAGGAGGCTTTCGCCGCGAAGAAAGTGATCAATGGCCGTGACACCATGTTCTTCAACATCCTCCCGCTGAAATACCAGTGGGCGTATGACCTCTACAAGACGATGAAGAACAACCACTGGGAGCCGGAAGACATCACCATGCAGAAGGATGTCGAACAATGGCGCTCGGATGAAATTTCCGACGTCGAGCGTTGGATCATCAAGATGGGTATCGGTTACTTTTCCGCCGCCGAGGGCATCGTCGGCGACAACATCCTCCACGTCGTCCGCGAAGTCGTCACCGCGCCGGAGCTGAAGCTCGTGCTCGGCCGCCACGCCCACGAGGAAAACATCCACGCGGACAGCCTCGTTTACATGCTCTCCTCCATCGGCCTGAACCCCCACGAGTGCGAAGCGATGTTCGAGGACGTGCCGTCCATCACCGCGAAAAACCACTTCGTCGTTTCCAACAGCCGCGCCCTCCGCCGGGACATCGACCTCACCGTTACCGAAAACAAGCAGGCGCTCGCCAAGAACATTTTCATGTTCGGCCAGGTCATGGAAGGCACCCAGTTCTACGGCCTCTTCGGCATGAT
The DNA here is from genome assembly GCA_047605125.1 of Luteolibacter sp. GTDB lineage: Bacteria > Verrucomicrobiota > Verrucomicrobiia > Verrucomicrobiales > Akkermansiaceae > Luteolibacter. The sequence goes on along the minus strand of JASGGK010000006.1, from coordinate 66,453 downwards.
CCTCAGCCTCTACCGCCAGAACAAATTCCCCGGCATCGGCACGATGTTCCGCTACACCCTGCGCGACGAATCGAACCACATCGAAGTCTTCCGCAACCTCCTGATGGATCTCGTTTCCGAAAACCCGGACATCTGGACCGACGGCTTCAAGGAAGACCTCCGCGCCACCATGGCCGAGGGCATCCGCCTCGAAAAACAATTCATCCGCGACTGCCTGCCCGTCGCCGGCATCGGCCTCAACGCCGACGATTTCGAAACCTACATCGACTACATCGCCGACCGCCGCCTCGCCTCCTGCGGCCTCTCCCCGCTCAACCCCGGCGCCTCGAACCCATTCCCTTGGCTCGCCGAGATGATGGACATCAAAAAAGAAACCAACTTCTTCGAAGGCCGCGTCACCGAATACCAAAAAGCCTCCGCCCTCGCCACGGTGGATGATGATGAACTGTGAGACTGCCTGACGGCGGGTGCCGAGTGAGCAGTGATCGGTGATCAGTGGAAGAATCCGGATACAAACATGTCAGAAATCAGCACATTTGAAGACCTGGAAGTCTGGAAGCGAGGTTGCAACCTCGCGGTGGACCTTCATGTCGCGTTGGCGGAATCGAAGGATTTCGCCCTGCGCAATCAAATGGAGCGCTCTTCTCTCTCGATTCCCTCCAACATCGCCGAAGGAGCTGAACGCGATAGCACTCCGGATTTCATCAAATTCCTCCGCTACAGCAAAGGCTCCTGTGGCGAACTCCGCACCCAGCTCTACATTGCCGAACGCATCCGCCAGCGTCTCGGTGCTCCCGCGCTTCCTGAAAACCGCAACATGATTTCCGAAACCCGGACCATCTCCAAAATGCTCCAAGGTCTCATCAACTCTCTTCAGCGTCGCCTCACCAACTCTTCCACCGATCACTGATCACCGATCACCCGGCACTAAAAACTCCACCTCTCACCCTGTCCCGAAAATGTACCGCTCCCTCAACCTCAACGAAGACCTTGTCCTGAAACAAGTCGTCACCGACCGCTTCTCCCTCTCAGACCGCGGCTTCGCATGGCGCGAAGTTCTGCCTTCGGAAAAGCGCGCGCAGTTTGAGGAAATCACCATCACCCGCGGAAATACGGACACCCGTTTCTCCCTCGAAGATGTTGCGGACGCGATCGGTGACTCGCTGGCTGACCTGCTCATCGCCCGCCGCGAAGACGAAAAATCCATTTTCTCCGACGTAAACCAGAAGTTCGTCTCGGACGTCGCCCACTCCGTGGCGGCTTCCCTCACCAAGTCTCTCGATGAAGTCGGTCGCCTCCGTCTTTCCGAGTCCGATCTCTATCTGCTCATCGAAAAGGCGTTGTTGGAAAACGAAGCCTACGACGTCGCGAAGTCCCTCGCGTTCCGCCGTTCGATGGAGAAAAACGGAGCCGTCGATATCTACGCAGCCCAAGCCGCTCTTCCGGTCCGCCTGATCCGCCGCAATGGCAACGTCGTGCCGTGGTCCGAGACCAAGATCGAAATCGCCGTTCGCAAGGCCTTCCTCACCATCAAGGAAAACCCGGAGCCCGCCGCCGAAGTGGCGAAAGGCGTGACCGAGCGCGTCCGCCGCGGCGACCAATCCTTCGTCCACATCGAAGACGTGCAGGACATGGTGCAGGAAGAACTCATGCGCCAGGGCCACTTCAAGGCCGCCGCCCACTACATCCGCTACCGCGACGAGCGCGCCCGCGTGCGTGAGGAAGAAGGTCTCTCCGCAGACGATGCGAACCAGGAGTTCTTCATCACCGTCACCACCGAGGAAGGCAAAACCGACCTCTGGGACGGCACCGAACTGAAAAAGCGCATCGCCTTCGCCTCCATCGGCCTGAACCTTTTGCTCTCCGACGCGGAAATCGAACGTGAACTCCGCCGTTCCGTCGGCTCGGAAATTTCGTCGAACGACCTGAAAAACACCGTCATCCTCAACGCCAAGGCGCTCATCGAGAAAGACGCGGATTTCTCGAAATTCGCGGGCCGCATCCTGCTTTCCTACATCTACGAGGAAGTGCTCGATTGGAGCATCCAGCGCGACGGTATCGAAAAACTCCGCGCCGCCCACCAGGCCGCCTTCAAGAGCTACCTGAAACACGGCGTCGCCATCAAACGCCTCCATCCGGAAATTCTCGATATCTACGATACCGATAAACTCTGCGCCGCGCTCGATCCCTCCGCAGACCTCGATTTCGACTACCTCGGCATTCAGACGATGTATGACCGCTACCTCATCGTCGATAAGACCGGTCAAAAACCACGCCGCCTCGAGACCCCGCAGTTCTTCTGGATGCGCGTCGCCATGGGCCTCTTCAAGCGCGAGGAAACCCAGCGCGAAGATTGGGTCATCCGCCTCTACAACCTCTACAAAGGCCGCCGTTTCTGCTCCTCCACCCCCACGCTCTTCAACTCCGGCACCCTCCACAGCCAGCTCTCCTCCTGCTACCTCTACAAGGTGGATGATTCCATCGAATCCATCATGCAGCGCGGCATCGCCGAAAACGCCTACCTCTCGAAATGGGCGGGCGGACTCGGCGGCTCCTGGACCGCCGTCCGCGGCACCGGCGGCTACATTCAAGGCACCAACGGCGAATCCCAAGGCATCATTCCGTTCCTCAAGCTCCACAACGACCAGCTCGTCGCGGTGAACCAGGGCGGAAAACGCCGCGGCTCCGGCTGCGCCTACCTCGAGACCTGGCACAACGACATCGAGGACTTCCTCGAGCTCCGCAAAAACGTCGGTGACGAGCGCCGCCGTTGCCACGACATGAACACCGCGAACTGGATTCCGGACCTTTTCATGAAGCGCATGGAAGAACGCGGCCAATGGACGCTCTTCCGCTCGAACGAAGTGCCGGATCTCCACGACCTCTACGGCAAGGCCTTCGAACAACGTTACACCGAATACGAAGCCCTCGCCGCCGAAGGCAAAATCTGGTCCCGCAGGCACCCGGCCATCGAGCTCTGGAAATCCATGCTCAAGATGGTCTTCGAGACCGGCCACCCATGGATCACCTTCAAGGACCCATGCAACGTCCGCTCCCCGCAGGACCACTGCGGCGTCATCCACTCGTCGAACCTCTGCACCGAGATCACCCTCAACACCTCGGACGAGGAAACCGCCGTCTGCAACCTCGGCTCCGTCATCCTTGATACCCACGTCACCGCCGATGGCGCGCTCGATCACGAGATGCTCAAGGAAACGATCACCGTCGCCATCCGCGCGCTCGATAACGTCATCGACATCAACTTCTATCCGACCAACGCGGCGCTCACCGCGAACTCCCGCCACCGTCCGATCGGCATGGGCGTCATGGGCCTGCAAAACGCCCTCTACAAGCGCGGCCTCGCCTTCGCATCCGATGCCGCCGTTGAGTTCAACGACGAGTTCATGGAGGCCATCGCCTACTACGCCTACAGTGCTTCCTCCGATCTCGCCGGCGAGCGCGGCACCTACTCCACCTACAAGGGTTCGAAGTGGGATCGCGGTCTCCTTCCGCAGGACACCATCGACCTCCTCGAACAAGAGCGTGGCAAGAAAATCGACATCCCGCGCGGCGGCAAAATGGACTGGTCCGTCGTCCGCGAGAAAATCGCCAAAAACGGCATGCGGAACTCCAACGTCCTCGCCATCGCGCCGACCGCCACGATTTCCAACATCACCGGCACCACCCCGTGCATCGAGCCGAACTACAAGAACCTCTACGTGAAGAGCAACCTCTCCGGTGACTTCATCGTCCTCAATGCCGAGCTCGTCAGCGACCTGAAAAAAGCCAACCTCTGGAATCAGGAAATGCTCGACCAGCTCAAGTACTTCGACGGCGAACTCGACGCCATCAGCGACATCCCGGACGCTCTCAAGCACAAGCACAAGACCGTCTTCGGCATCGACTACGAATACATCATCGACGCCGCCGCCCGCCGCCAGAAGTGGATCGACCAATCCCAGTCCGTCAACCTCTTCCTCGCCACCCCGGACCTCAAGACCCTGAGCCACATGTACCGCCGCTCCTGGGACAAAGGCCTCAAAACCACCTACTACCTCCGCACCCTCCAAGCCTCCAACATCGAGAAATCCACCATTGACGTGAAAAAAGAAGTCCGCGGCCTCGCCGCCGGCCCCAAACAATTCACCGAAGCCGAAAAAATGGCCTGCTCGATTGACGCGATGTTGAATGGTGGGACTTGCGAGGCATGCCAGTAACGGGCTTGTTTTTGATAGATTATCGCTTGAGAGCAAAAGCTCGAACAATCGTGTCGAAGAGTTGCTTAACCTTGGGCTAGCCCGGACAGCCAAATAACAAATTTTTGAATTAAAACGTTGATTAAACAACAACAAAGTGTTCAAAAGAACGCATGAGGAATTTTGAATCGATCGAAATTTTTTCTGGGGCGGGAGGTTTGATGCTTGGTTTGCACGCTGCGAATTTCAGGCATCGAGCCTTGTTCGAATGGAACTCGAGCGCGGTGCGAACCCTGCGTTACAATCAGGAGAGGGGACATCAGTCTCTTCAAAACTGCTCGATTTTTCACGCGGACGTGAGGGAAATTGATTTCAGACAATACCGTGGGGTGGATTTGGTGGCGGGAGGACCACCGTGCCAACCGTTTTCGATGGGAGGGAAAGCGGCGGGTATGAACGATGCGAGGGATATGTTTCCGCAAGCGATTCGCGCCGTCGCGGAAGTGAAGCCCAAGGCGTTCATTTTCGAGAATGTCCGCGGCTTGCTCAGACCGGCGTTTTCCAACTACGTCGAATACATCCGCTTGCAGATGGAGTTTCCTGATTTTCCCATTTCTGCCAATGTCAGTTGGGATCGAAACCTCGCGCGTTTGGAAAGGCACAAAGAAAGTCTGGGAAAATCCAAAGGGGGGCTGCGTTACCGGGTACACGTTCATCAGGCCAACGCGGCGGAGTTCGGAGTGCCTCAGCATCGTCATCGGGTGTTTTTCATCGGCTTCCGCTCGGATGTTGTCACTGATTGGTCGTTCCCGAAAGCAACTCATCCGAATGCGGAAACATGGATGACATTGGCGGAGGCGATTCGGGATTTACCGGATCCTTCAAGCAGCGCCGCTAAAAGGTGGGCGAACCATGTTTTTCAACCCGGTGCTAAATCCTATCCGGGCCATACGGGTAGTCCTCTTGATCGTCCCGCCAAGGCTCTTAAAGCCGGAGCCCACGGAGTGCCGGGAGGAGAAAATATGATTCTTTATCCGGATGGCTCCGTTCGCTATCTTTCAGTAAGGGAAAGCGCGCGTGTTCAAACCTTTCCCGACGATTATGTCTTTTTAGGAAGCTGGACGGAAGCGATGCGCCAATTGGGTAACGCCGTGCCGGTGCGGTTGGCGGAAATCGTGGGGCGTTCCGTGGCTCGAGCGTTGGCTGGACAATCGGAGAGAAAACGGCAGATTGCCGGTGATGAAGCCATACAATCCCCTTGAGAAAGAGAACTTGGGAAAGAGTGTCGCGGATTCGTTGGTCAAACAACCAGCGGTTCCTTTGGGGGGATTGGAGAAGTTCGCAGGCGCGGGCATTTACGCCATTTATTATCTCGGAAATTTCGACGCTTACACGCGTTTGGGGGAATGGAATCAAAACAAAGATGCGTTGAACGTGCCGATTTACGTGGGGAAGGCGGTCCCCACCGGAGGAAGGAAAGGGTTGATCGATCCTGAGGTTTCCGCGAAAGGAACGCCTTTATTCAATCGATTGGACGAGCATCGGAAATCGATCGATCAAGTCACGAATTTATCTATCGAAGATTTTCTGTGCCGTTTTCTAATCGTGGATGACATTTGGATTCCTCTGGGTGAATCCTTGCTTATTCAGCGCTATCGCCCGATTTGGAATTCAGTGATCGACGGGTTTGGAAACCACGATCCGGGATCGGGACGTCACGCGGGAGCGAGACCGAATTGGGATACGCTTCACCCGGGAAGAAGTTGGGCCACGAAGTGTGCGCCCTCGAAATTATCGGAAGAACAGATTCGTCATCACGTGGAGGAATATTGGGAAATTTACCGGGGTCCTCTATTGGAAGAATGATTCGCCATGGCCGATTCATTGACGCCGGAAGAAAGGTCCAAGTTGATGTCTCGCGTGAAAAACCGAGACACGAAGCCCGAGTTGCTTGTGAGGTCGATGCTGCATGGTATGGGCTATCGGTTCACAGTCGATGGGGTCAGTCCCGAAATTCAAGTGTTTGGTGTGTAAAGAATCAGCCGAGGTGGTCCTCGGCGTTCCCTGGCATGAAAAGGAGTTCAAAATGCACGTGCTGGGATAGAAAGCTTTTCCTGGCTTTTTCTATCTGCTAGTCATTTTTCGGAATGGCCAGACCAGTGCGATATGAGGCGGCGGGAGCGGTTTATCACGTGATGGCGCGTGGGGATGGCGGGCGTGAGGTTTTTGAAGGGGATGAGGATCGGAAGGCTTGGCTGGGTGCGTTGGGAAAGGCCTGCCCGCGTGGTGGCTGCGCTCAGAGATATCGCCGATGTGAAGGAAGTCCATTGGCAGGGGTGAGGTATCGGAAAATTTTGAGCCTTGCGGGATGAGGTTTGATCGGTTAGCTGTTTTGTGTCCGCTCTGAGTGGACGAGGCTTAGAAACCTTCACAACAAGCGGTTGGCATCGACCGCAATGATGCCGCCAATCCGACTAAAAGGCCGGGGAGGCGGCGGCGTATGTCCAGGCCGCTCCTTCGGGATCGGCTAAAGGCCGTTGCGGTCGACTTGTTGCGACTTTCTAACTCCCCGTCCACCTGGAGGGACTATTTTTCTTCCTTCAAATTTCTTGTCACTATGAGAATCCGGACGTGTTTAGACTGCTTGATCATGTTGCTGGTTTTATTCCTGCAACCACTCGCTTACGGCAAAGAAATGGCACGGAAATCCATACCTCCAACGCTGAATGTGTCCTCTGCCAGCAAGAAGTCTTGGGCGATCGGAGGGTTTTTCCTAAGCTGCGCTATCTGCTCGGTTGCGGTGTGGTATGTGGTGAAAAATTCCGAAAAACGTTAGAAGGCGGCGGGCGTCACACACTGCGTGATCGTGCGGTGACGACGTTTCGGGATCTCGCCGATGTGAAGAAAGTGCATTGGCGGGGATGAGGGGAGCACACGCGCCCTCGCGTGTTGTTTTCGGCGCCTCGCCGAAAACCAGCATCGAAGGATGGAGAAATTTGTTTACGGGAAGGTGTCCGCTTTGCCTTCAAGCCAAACGGAGCGCGAGGGTGCGCTCCTGAACACGCGGGGGCGCGTGTGCTCCCCATTTAACTACTCCGCCAGCTCGTCTTCGATGAATTCGGCAACAATGTCCGGCAGCTCGCTGAGCGCTTCCTGAAGGTCTTCTTCGATGCCGGCGAGATATTCGCCTTCGGTTTCGGTGTATTGGTCGAGGTCCGCGTTGCGCGTCTGGCACCATTGGCTGGCGTTGAGCACGTCGACCATCGCGCTGGATCCGATCATGTCGAAGGAGGCGATGATGCGTTTGTGATTGAGCGCGCTTTGCCAGAATTCATGCAGGCCATCGCCTTCGGGATCGAGCAGTTGGACGGTCTCGACCACATCCATCAACGCGCGTTCCTGGCGCGTCAATCCGCCATCCGCGGCCTTCTCTTCAAGCCGGTCGATCAACAGGGTAATCTCGTCGTCCCATTCGATGGGTTCGTGGTCAAAAGTCATTTCGCCGGAGAACTGGAGTGGGAGGATCGCCGGGTCAAGACCCTTCGCGCAGGAGGGAGGTGAAAAGTCCGCCGGATTCGGCTGATAGAATCAGGCGAACTCGTAGCGCAGCGCGGAGAGGCAGAACAGCGTGGCGGTTTCCACGCGGAGGATGATGTTTCCCAAGCTGACGGGAAGAAATCCCGCAGCGAGCGAGGCTTCGGTTTCCGCCGGGGTGAAATCGCCTTCGGGGCCGACGAGCAAGGTGGCGGCGGTGGTGCCGGGGTGAGCATGGAAAACTTCGCGGATGGGCTTCGCGCCGGGAGCGAGCGAGGCGATGATTTTCAGGCCCGGTGTTTCCGATTGCGCGGCGAGCCAGCGGTCAAACGGCTGCGGATCTGCGATGTCCGGCAGTGTGTCTTGGCCACATTGCTTGCAGGCTTCCAGAGCGTTGCGCCGCCATTTGTCCGACTTGCCCCCGCCGGGTTGGACGACGGTGTTGCGCGTGACCAACGGAGCGATGGCGGCGATGCCGAGCTCGACGGATTTTTGGACGATCAGGTCCATGTTTTTCCCCTTGGGAATCGCTTGGGCCAAAGTGATCACCGGCAGCGGCGCGAGATTGGGGATTTCCTCACCGAGCTGGATGGAAACGCGGTCTCTGGAAACGGCGCCGACTTTTGCGGAAGCACGGCGGCCTTTTCCATCGAAGACGGTGATTTCCTCGCCTGAGCGAATGCGAAGTACCTGCGCCAAATGCCGCGCTTCATCTCCCACCAGAGCGGTGGTTTCTTGCCAGTCGGCAGGAGGGAGAAAGAAGCGGGGCATGAGGAGTGTTCGGTTTTCAGTTTCAAGTTTTCAGGAGGAGCCTGTTTTCAGATCTTGGCTGAAAACTGAATTCTGAAAACCAGCAAACTTTTTACAGATCAAAAAACCGCTTCGCCTTCTTGAAGAAGCCTTCCTGCATCGGGGAGTTGTGTTCGCCGATGGATTCGGAAAATTCGCGGAGTTTGTCCTGTTGTTCGCTGCTAAGCTTGGTCGGGACTTCCACTTGGACGCGGACGTTGAGATCGCCTTTGCGGCCGCCGCTGAGTGATGGCATGCCTTTTTCGCGGAGGCGGAAAAGCGTGTTGCTCTGGGTGCCTGCGGGGATCTTGATAGAGGATTTTCCATCGAGTGTCGGCACTTTCAGTTCGCCGCCGAGGGCTGCGATGCTGAAGGGCAGGGGGACTTCGCAGAAAAGATCCGTGTCATCGCGCTCGAACACATCGTGCTGGCGGATGTGGATGAAGACGTAGAGGTCGCCCGAGGTGCCGCCGCGGACACCGGCGTCGCCGTTTCCGGAGGAACGCAGACGGGTGCCGGTATCGACTCCCGCCGGGATGCGGAGCTTGATGCGGCTTTCCTTTTCAAGACGGCCTTCGCCCCGGCAATCGTTGCACGGATCGGAGATGGTTTCACCGGTGCCACGGCATTCCGGGCAGGTGACTTGCTGGATGAAGATGCCGGATTGGCGGTTGATCACGCCGCGGCCGGCGCAAGTGGTGCAGGGGCGCACTCCTCCGGAACTTTTGGAGCCTTTGGCTCCGCAGGTGTCGCAGGGGACGTTGCGCTCGATTTCGAGTTCCTTTTCGACGCCTTTCGCGGCTTCTTCGAGGGAAATTTCGAGGTCGTAGCGCAAGTCGCTGCCGCGTTGCTTGCCGGAACCACGGCGACGTCCGCCGCCGCCGCCGAAGAATTCTTCGAAGCCACCGCCGAACATTTGCGAGAAAATGTCCATCGGATCGTGGAAGCCACCGCCGCCGGAACGTCCTCCGCCGCCCATGCCGCCATTGAAGGCCGCGTGGCCGTAGCGGTCGTAAGCGGCGCGTTTGTCGGGATCGCTGAGCGCTTCATAGGCCTCGCCGAGCTCCTTGAACTTTTCTTCCGCCGTGTGATCTCCAGGATTTTTGTCCGGGTGGAATTTCACCGCGAGCTTGCGGTAGGATTTCTTGATCTCATCCGCGGACGCGTCACGGGAGACGCCGAGGATTTCGTAATAATCACGTTTTTCAGCCATCGAAGTTATTCAGCGGGGGTGGAATGTTTGGAAACGACGACGCTGGCGGGGCGAATCATGCGGTCGCGGAGTTTGAAACCCCGGCGGGTGACGCGGAGGATCTGGCCTTCTTCGCCCGGTGCTTCTTCCGAGGCGACGGCATCGTGGAGATTCGGGTCAAATGCGCCGGTGGCCGGGATTTCCTCGACGCCTTGGGAGCTGAGGAAGTCGTTGAGCTGGCGGCGGACCATATCCATGCCGATGTAGATCATGGATTTGGTGTCCTGGGAGGCGGCGAGCATGCCCATTTCGAAATTATCGATCACCGGCAGGAGTTCTTCGAGCAGGCGCTGGTTCGCGTAGCGGATCGCGTCTTCACGCTCGCGGGCGGTGCGTTTGCGGAGGTTGTCCATTTCCGCGGCCGTGCGGAGGGAGACTTCCTTCCACTTGGCGGCTTCCGCTTCCAGTTGTTCCCAGGGATCGAGCTCGGCGGCGGGAGCTTCCTGCTCGGTGGCAGTTGCTTCGGTCACGGCGGGTTCTTCCGGAGTTTCTTGGGGCGGTTGGGATTCAGGGTCGGTCTGCATGGCGCATAGGTGTAGCCGGGCTTGGCGATGCGTCAACCCTTGCGAATGCGGGAAATTTCTGCCATTTTGTGATCAGGGGTTCTAAAATGGGGAATCCTCTTGCTAACACCCGTTTGACCTTTTAACGACTCGCTTTCACACGGTTAACGGTGAAGTTAACCGTGTGCTCCCCGCTCTTGTCTGAATTTTATGAAGTTGGCCCACTTGCTCGGTTCCGAACAGATCATCCTCGATATGGAGGCAGGGGAGCATTGGGCGTCCATTCAGGAGTTGGTAGGGAGATTGGTGTCTTCCGGGGCGCTGCCGGCCGGGATGCAGCAGGAAGTTTTGACCTCGTTGAAGGCTCGTGAAGAACTGGTCAGCACCGGTATTGGAAACGGCGTCGCGATTCCCCATGCGTTTTCCGATGAACTGGAAAAAGTCGTCGCGATCTTCGGTCGCTCAAAGCAAGGGATTGATTTTCAATCGATTGATGGTGCTCCGGTGAAGCTGATCATTCTCTTCATCGTCCCACGCAAGGATTACCACATGCATCTGCGGACCTTGGCGGCGATCGCGAAGATGTTCACCAATCCGGAGGTGCGCCAGCGGCTGCAGGAGGTGGAAACAAGTGATGAAATCCTTGCCATTCTCGGCTCGAAGCCCTCCCGTGTGGCTGCGCCCAGCGTGTGAACCACGGCGGGCATCATTTTTCCGCCCGTCATGACGCTTCTTCAGGAACTCGAATCCCGCCTCGCCACCGCCCTCACTGCTGTTTTGGGCTCTCCGGCTACCGCTGCCGTCACCGCCGCCGCCGATCTGCGCTTTGGTGATTATCAATCGAATGCCGCCATGGTTTTGGCGAAGCAGCGGAAAACCAATCCCCGCGCGCTCGCGCAGCAGATCATCGATGCGCTGGATCTCGAAGGACTGGCAACGTCGGAAATCGCGGGTCCGGGTTTCCTGAATTTTCGCATTTTACCTTCCGCTTACGCCGCCCGTGCCGAAGCGTTGATCCAAGACCCGCGCCTCGGCGTGCCGGACATCGGGCAAGGCCGCACGGTCGTCGTCGATTTCTCCGCGCCGAACGTGGCGAAGCCGATGCACGTCGGCCACATCCGCTCGACGATCATCGGGGATTCGCTCAGCCGCATCGCGCGCACGCTGGGTTACAACGTGATCGCAGACAATCACATCGGCGATTGGGGCACTCAGTTCGGCATGATTCTTTACGGCTGGAAAACCCTGCTGAATGCCGAGGCGCTGGCCGAAAACCCGATTTCCGAGCTGGTCCGCGTTTACCGCGAAGTGAACGTGCAAACGAAGGCCGATCCCGCCGTTCTCGAAACCTGCAAGGCCGAGCTGGTGAAGCTGCAAGCCGGTGATGCCGAAAACAGCGAAATCTGGTTGCAGTGTATTAAGGTTTCCAAGACCGGCCTTCAGAAAATCTACGACGTGCTCGATGTGAAATTCGATCACTGGCTCGGCGAAAGTTATTACAATCATTGGCTGCCCGGCCTCGTGGAAGAGTTCGTGGAAAAAGGCATCGCCCGCGAAAGCAACGGCGCGATTTGTATTTTCTCCGACGGCACGAAAAAGCCGGAGGAAGATCCGTTTCTGGTCCAGCGCGATGGTGAATGGACGGACAATCCGGCGATCATCCGCAAGGCGGACGGCGGTTTCCTCTACGCCACGACCGACCTCGCGACCGTGCAATTCCGCATCGACGAATGGAAGGCGGATCAGGTCTGGTACGTCGTCGGCGTGCCGCAGCAGCTGCATTTCCGCCAGATTTTCGAAGCGGCGGAACGCTGGGGGAAAACCGGGGATTTCCGCCACGTTGCCTTCGGCTCGATCCTCGGCGAAGACCGCAAGCTGATGAAAACCCGCTCCGGCGACAACGTGCAGCTCGTCGATGTGCTGGATGAAGCGGTCGAACGCGCGGCCAAGGTGATCGCGGAAAAAAGCCCGGATCTTTCCACGGAAGAAGCGGCGGAGATTTCCCAAATCGTCGGTCTCGGTGCGGTGAAATTCGCCGAGCTTTCGCAAAACCGCCTGACGGATTACGTGTTTTCCTGGGATCGGATGCTGGCGCTGCAAGGCGACACCGCGCCGTATCTGCAATACTCGCACGTCCGGATCCGCTCGATTTTCCGCAAGCTCGATGCGCCGTTCGACGCTGCCGGAGTGACGCTCTATTTGAACGAAGAAGCGGAAATCCATCTCGCGCGCCTGCTGGTGCGTTTCGGGGAAATCCTGCCGAGCGTGCTCGAAGATTTCCGCGTGAACCTGCTGGCGAACTACCTGCTGGAGCTGGCGCGTGCTTTCCATTCGTATTTCGAAGCTTGCCCGGTGTTGAAAGCCGACGAGCCGATCCGCTCCAGCCGCCTCGCGCTGTGCGACCTGACGTCCCGCACGCTCCAGCATGGCCTCGGCTTGCTGGGAATCCGCGTGCCGGAGCGCATGTGAATGGAGCGCCGGTGTCCCCACCGGCTCTTCGTTTCTCTGCAAAGCCAAGCCGGTGGGGACACCGGCGCTCCATTCCTATCGAAAAAACTGGCGCTGGGCGGGCTGGTGTTTCACTGTCCATAAACTTCAATCTCCCTCGTTTTTCCTGAAATTCCCATTATGACTCCCTTCTACGTCATCGGCCACAAGAACCCGGACACGGATGCGATTTGCTCGGCCATCGGCCACGCCGCCCTTTTGCGCGCGGCAGGTGAAGAACCGACCGCCCAGCCCGCCCGCTGCGGGGACATGACGCAGCGGACCATGTGGGTGCTGGAGAAAGCCGGAATCGAAGCTCCGGTTTTGCTGCCGGATGTGCGCACCACGGCCGGGATGCTCTGCCGCCGGGAAGTAGTCAAGGTGACGACGGCGGATACGTTTCTCACCGCCTACCGCCGGATGCTTTCTTCCGAAGTCCGCTGCGTGCCGGTATTGGATGCGGAGGATAATGTCTGCGGCATTCTGCGCTATTTCGATTTGCTGAAACTGCTGCTTCCCGCGAATACCGAAGGCATCAGCGTGCGGACGGTTTTCGTTTCCCTTGCGAAACTCGCCGATACGCTTCAGGCGAAAAGCCTCGGTGCTCCTCTGCCTGCTGCGGACGACGAAGAGGATCTGATCCTGCTTGTCGGTGCGTCTTCCCAGGAAAACATCAGCGATCGTCTCAAACAGGCGGTGGACGAAGGAAATATCGACCGTTTTCTGGTGATTTGCGGCGATCGCCCGATCATCCAGCGTTATGCGATCGATCACGGCGCGCGGGCGTTGCTGGTGACCGGTGAACACCCGATCAAGTCCGATATTCTGGATTACGCCGTGAAAAAAGGCGTCATCATCCTGCGCACTCACTATGACACCGCCAGTGCTTCGACATTGATCCGTTGTTCCCGCACGGTGAAACATGTGATGGAGACGAAATTCGTCACCGTCGGCGAAGGGGAATCCGTGACGCATCTGCGGAAAAAAATCTCCTCCATGGATCAGGATTTGTTTCCGGTTTTGGATTACGCCCACGGTCGGATGCTTGGCGTGATCACGAAATCCAATCTGATCAACCCGCCGCGCATGCGCCTCGCGTTGGTGGATCACAACGAATACGCCCAGGCCGTGAATGGTGTGGAAGAAGCGGAAGTGGTGGAAGTCATCGACCACCACCGCCTTGCGGGTGACCTCGTTTCCCGCGAGCCGATCCGTTATTTGAACGAACCCGTCGGCTCCACCTGCACGTTGGTGGCACGGAAATTCGTGCACCGCGATCTGGCGCCGGAGCCGGGAGTGGCGATCTGCCTTTGCGGCGGCATTGTTTCCGACACACTTTGCCTTACATCTCCGACCACCACTTCGCTGGATCGCGAGATGCTGGATTGGCTGAGCAAAATCGCGGGAATCGATCCGAAGCAATTCACGGACGAATTTTTCGCCGTCGGTTCGCTCATGATGAATGGCAGCACCGATGAAATCCTGAATGCGGACCGCAAGGAATTCACCGAGCAGGGGCTCAGCATCAGTATTTCCCAAGTCGAAGAGCGCGATCTCACCGGATTCGCCGCGCGCCGTGCCGAACTGGATGAGGCGATCAAGAAGCTGCGCGATGAGAAAAACTACGATCTCGTCGTGCTCGCTGTCACCGATGTGGCTCTGCACGAGAGCATCATTCTCGCGACCGGGACGGATTCCGTGGTCGCCGCCTTGCCATATCTGCGCGAGGACGAATCACTTTTCCACGCTCCGGGAGTAGTCAGCCGCAAACGCCAGATTTTCCCGGCCGTTTGCGAAGCGATCCAGCAGGCGGGGTGAAGGAGCGCCGACGTTCACGTCGGCTCAATTTCCTTATTTTCCGCGAGCCGGCGTAAACGTCGGCGCCCATGCTGTCTTCCCACTTGCAGCCTGCGGATTTCCCCACGACACTCCGCGCATGTTCACGCCGAAGTGGAAAAAGGAAGCGCTGTTTCTGGCAAAAAACGGCCGCAAGTTTGTCGATTACAAGCGTGACCTTCTGACGCCGGAGCGAGTGGCGGAAATCGAGTCCCGCCGCCGGGATTTGCTCGATGCGATCAAGGCGAAAGACCGGGCCAAAGTGGACGAGGCTTCCAAGCAATTGCGCAATGCGTGCGAGAAATCCCTGCCTTGCCAAAAGCCGCAGGGCTGGTTTGAGGAAAATGTCGAGGTCATGTTCGTGGCCATCGTCATCGCCTTGGGATTGCGAGCTTATTATCTCCAGCCGTTCCGCATCCCGACCGGTTCGATGCAGCCTACTCTGAACGGCCTGATCGGCACGCCATTGGAGCAAGAAAAATGGCCGGCTTTCCCGCGGCGGATGACGGAAAAAGTTCTGCGCGGCCGCACCTATGTGAAGGTGATCAACGATCAGGACCGCAAGTTCAACATCCGCCGTGATCTCGAAGGCCGATATCTCATCAGTTCCCAGGAATATTTGAGGGATACCCAATACCTGCACTTTTTCTCACGTTCCCTGCTGCTTTCCGAAAACGCGCCGCCGTTGCGACTTCCTTCATCGGCGTCATCGTTGTCCGGGATCGGTCTCGAGCGCGCTTTTCAGGCGGCTTTGATGAATCGGGGGATTTTGCCGAAAGGTGCCGTCATTTGCGAAGGCTACGTTGATTCCGGGGATCTGGTTCTGGTCGATAAATTTTCCTATCATTTCCGCAAGCCGGAGCGCGGTGAGGTTTTTGTTTTCGATACGCGCGGGATCAAGGGGATCAAAGATCGCAGCACCGATCCTCAGGGAGGAAATACCCATTACATCAAGCGTCTCTGCGGCGTGCCGGGAGACACGATTTCCATCCGTCCGCCGCATTTGCTGGTCGATGGGAAAATCGCGGAGGAGCCGGGGATCCGACACGTTTCAAAAACGGCGAAAGACATTCAGGGTGGAGTGCAAGGGTACGTTCCGGCCAACAAAGATCCGAGAGATCCGAACCGCCTTTATCTGTGGGAGCCGAGTTCTTATCTCACCTTGGCGAAGGAGGGTGCTCCGGTCGGCCTGCGGGAGTATGTCGCGCTCGGTGACAATACCGGAAACTCCCTTGATTCGCGTTATTGGGGCACGGTGAAAGAATACAACCTTGTCGGCCCGGCCTTGTTTTCCCTCTGGCCGATCACGAGCGGCCATTGGGGCTTCATTCATTAAAAATCCCGCGTGTCCGTTTCCTCCGAAATCACCCGCAGCGCAAAATCCAATCTCGCGTTCGCTCTGAACATCCTGCCGAGGGAACGGCGGGATGATATGGTGGTTTTCTATGCGTTCTGTCGCGTGATGGATGATCTGGCGGACGCCAGGGAACTTTCACCGAAGGAGCGGATCGCCGGATTGGATGCGTGGAAATTCGGGATTCTTTACGGCTTCGTGAAACCGGATGAGTTTCAGCAGGAAGTGATCTCCCTGCGGGACCGGCATGAATTGCCCCGCGAGTTGCTGGCGGAAATCATCGAGGGTTGCGGGATGGACCTGATGCCACAACGTTTCCAGACATGGGGAGATCTCAGCCGCTACACCTGGAAAGTCGCTTGTGCCGTGGGCTTGGTGTCCATCCGCCTGTTCGGCTGCAAGGATCCCGCCTCGGAAAAATACGCGGTCGCCCTCGGCCACGCGTTGCAGATCACCAATATTCTGCGTGATGTCGGCGAGGATGTTGCCAATGGCGGCCGCATTTACCTGCCGCTCGAGGATTTGGCGCGTTTCAACTACAGCGAGGAAGAGCTGAAAGACGAAGTTTACGATTCCCGGTTCCAGGCTCTCATGTGCCATCAGGCGCAGCGTGCCGAAGCCTATTATCAGCAAGCCGAGCGGATTTTCATCAATCTCCCGGAAGCGGATAGGCAGGCACTCGTTCCGGCCCGCATCATGGAGGAAATTTACCACGGCGTGCTCGATAAGATCCGCGAGGGGAAATACCGGGTTTTCGATTACCGGTTCAAGCTCTCCCATCCCCGCAAGCTGGCCATTCTTTCCAAGCATCTCATTGCACGACCGTTCAAAATCGAATAAAGTGACCAAAATCCGAGTCTCATGCGCATGTTCAAACTTTTACCGATGGCGGGCGGTGCCGCGCTTGTCGCCTCACTCCTTGCATCCTGCGGACCTTATTACGCTCCGGAACCTTATGGTCCTCCTTCGGAACGTTTGCCTCGCCAAGCTCCGCAGGATCACGAAGCTACCGAGTATCAGGGAATCCAGGATCGGGAATACCCGAGTGGACCGTATTCGCAAGATCCCGCGCCAGCGCCATCTTCATCCTCCTCATCCAGCAGCAGTGGCGGCTATCCTACCGCCGAGCGCACCTCGAATCCGGATCAGGTCATCAGCCCGTATGCTCCTTATAATGTGATCGATGTCGCTGGTTTCCGCTCCGGCCAGCTCGCGCGTGATCCGTCGAACCAAAAGATTTTCCGCGTGCCTTGAATGAGGGCAAGTGCCAATCGCCGCGGACTTGAGGCGGAAAATTCGTTGTCACCCTTAACGGAAATTGGTAAAAGGTAGCACAAAATCCGCTTCGGACCTCCATTTATTTCATGCGTTTCCAAGTTTCACGTCGGCAATTTCTTACCGGGGCGCTCGCCTCGGCTTGCGGCTTGGCCGTCTATTCTCCCATTGCCGCGTTTGCGGAAAAAGTCGGCCCCTGGGATCTGATCCAAATCGATGGCCGTGAATACGTTTCCGTCGAAAGCGTGAAGAGCTTTTACAACTTCACCAAGGCGAGCCGTGTCGGCTCGAACGTGGTTCTCGAAAACGCCAAAGTCGAAATGCGGCTGAATCTCGGCGCGAACGAATGCCTGATGAACAATGTGAAATTTGTCTTCAGCCACCCGGTCGAAGAACGCGGTGGAAAGGCGTATGTTTCCCGCATCGATCTCGCCAAACTGATCGATCCCGTCCTGCGTCCGAATTTCATCAACAATGCCGGGGACTTCCGCACCGTGATCATCGATCCCGGCCATGGCGGCAAGGATGCCGGTGCCACGAATTCCATCGGCACCGAAGCGAACTACAATCTCCGTCTCGGCCTGAATCTGAAAAAGATGCTCGAGGGCAAGGGCTTCAAGGTCATCATGACCCGCACTTCCGATGTCTATCTCTCGCTGCAAGAGCGGGTGGATCTCGCGAACGCGGTGCGGGAAAACGCGATCTTCATCAGCCTGCATTTCAACTCCGGCGGCAGCAGCGCGCGCGGCATCGAGACCTTCACGCTTTCTCCTCCGGGAGTTTCCCATTACGGCTCGGATTACAAACCGTCCGATTCGCAAGTGCGCGCGGGCAACGAGCACGATTCCGCGAACATCGCTCTCGCGACGGCCCTCCACGGCAGCATGTTGCGCCGCCTCGGCAAAAACACCTTTGATCGCGGCATCAAGCGCGCGCGTTTCAGCGTTCTCAGCGGCGTGAGCCATCCGGCGATTCTTTTCGAAGGCGGCTTCATGAGCCACCCTTACGAAGCCCGTCTGATCGATAACCCCGCCTACCAGGAAGCTCTCGCCAACGGGGTGATCGACGCGATTACCAAATATCGCTACGCCGTCAGCCGTAGCCCGCAGCAGGCGAAGCAGTAAGACTACGTAATTTTCATCAACCTCTGCGCGAGCTGATAGCCTTCGCGGTCCGGCGCGGATTTCGCTTCGGAAAACAAAGCCTCCACCCGAGCGATGCCGCGTTTGCAAAGATAACGCGTCGTTTGCAGCGAATCTGCATCTCCCAACGCATGGGCGCGTGCGATGGAAACACTCATCGCCAGCAATTCCGCGCCGATGTCGACCAAACGACCTAGCAGAAGCTGCTGGCGATCGAGCTTCGGCCCGTATTTCGCCATGGAGTGGAACAAGGTGCGCGCGAGTTTCCGGCTGAGCGACGAGATGGTTTTGCAAGAACGGCCCAACTCGGAATCAAGATCGCCCGGAATGCCGCGTGACCGGGGAATCCAGCGGGCGGGATACCAGCCTGCATAAAATCCGGCGGCCTTCATCGCGGTGGCGAGTCTTTCGGAGGCAGGTTTGCGGGTGTCAAGTGCCGCGGCACCGCGCCGCAAATGCGGATCGAGCGCTTCCCGTGCGATGAACAAGTGCATGATTTCCGTGGAGCCTTCGAAGATGGTGTTGATCCGCGAATCCCGCATCAATCGCTCGATGGGATCGGGAGTTTCACCACGGTTTTTCAATGAATCCGCCGTTTCGTAGCCACGCCCACCCTTGATCTGCATCGTCGCATCCACGCCATGCCAACCGGCTTCGGTGCCCCGGAGTTTTGCAATCGCGGCTTCGAGCCGGATGTCCGCCGAGTGGTCCGCATCGACCATGGCGGAAGTGTAAAATACGAGGGATTCCGTTGCAAAAGCGTCTGCCGCCAGATCGGCGAGTTTTCCGGCGATGGCCGCGTGTTTGCCAATCGCTTGTCCCCATTGCTCGCGATCCCGCGACCATGGGACGACCATGTCCAGACAGCGATTGAGCAAGCCGACACAGGCAGCGGGAAGCGTGAGCCGACCGGTGTTGAGCGTAGTGAGTGCGACTTTCAGGCCCTTGCCTTCGCCGCCGACAATGTTTTCTCGCGGAACGCGGACGTTGCTGAAACGGATTACGCCATTGTAAAGCGCGCGCAATCCCATGAAGTGGCAGCGCGTCACGATTTCCACGCCGGGCCATGCGGTTTCCACGATGAAAGCCGTGGTGGCATGCGGCTTTTCCGGCGTGGGCGTGAGTGCCATGACGATGATGGCGTCCGCTTTCAAACCGTTGGTGCACCACATTTTTTCGCCGTTGAGCAGGTAGTGGGTGCCGTCTTCGGAAAGCGTCGCCTTGGTTTTCATTCGAGCCGGATCGCTGCCGACTTCTTTCTCGGTGAGAGCAAACGCGGAGATCGATCCGGCGGCGCAGCGGGTGAGGTATTGTTGTTTTTGCGCTTCGTCGCCGAAAACCAGCAAAGGCTGCGGCAGGCCGATGGATTGATGGGCGGAAAGCAGGGCGGTGAGATTTCCGCAATGGCTGCCGAGCAACATCGCGGCGCGGGAATAGTTGGTTTGGGAAAGACCGAGGCCGCCGTATGCTTTCGGGATTTTGATGCCGAAAGCTCCAAGCTTCGCGAGACCTTCGAGAACGGAATCCGGGATTTCTCCATCGCGGTCGATTGCGTCGGGATCGGTCTCGTTTTTCAAAAAGGCATAGAGTTTTTTCAGGAACACGTCGCCTTGTTCGCGATCCGGTTCGGGCTGGAGCGGGAAGGGAAACAGCAGGCTGAAATCCGGTGATCCATCGAAGAGCGAAGCGGCGAAGCCAGTGAGTTCGCGGGTATCCCGCGAGGATTCGGCAAGCTCCATGGCGGCACGTTGGCCGGAGGACATTTTCGAAGTGTCGATGATGGAGTCGGGCGTGCTCATGGGTGTGATGGGGTGAGGTGTGCGAGAGGCCCGCCTCGGAACGGCGCGAATCCGGTGCCGAGCACCATGGCGAGATCGATGTCATCGGCGGAGGCGGCGATGTTTTCCTTGAGACAAAGCTGCGCTTCTTCCGTCATCAATCCGGCGAGGCGCTGCCGGACATCGGCTGGTGCGGGCGTGTTGCCGGTGCGGAGGGCGAGTGCGGCGGGATTGGGTTTTGATTTCGGATAGAGATAAAATCCCGAGCCGGATTTGCGGCCGAGGTTTCCTTTTTCCGCCAGCCTTTCGACGACGGGCGGCACGTTCATGCGTTCGGGAAATGCGGTGGCCAGCGTGCGGGCGACGTGCAGGGCAACGTCGAGCCCGACTTCATCCAGCAAGCGCAGCGGCCCCATCGGCATGCCGTAATCGAGCATCGCGCGGTCGATGGTTTCCGGGTCGCCGCCTTGCTCGAACAAGCGGGCGGCCTCGACGAGATACGGCATGAGAATGCGGTTCACGAGGAAACCGGGTGAGTCTTTCACGACGACGGGCAATTTCCCGATGGACCGGACAAACGCGACGCCGGTGGCGAGCGTGGCCTCGGAAGTGGAATCCGTGCGCACGACTTCGACGAGCTGCATGCGGTGGACGGGATTGAAAAAATGAAGGCCTAGCAGGTTTTCGGGATGAGGGACGACCTCCGAGAGTTCATGGATGGGAAGCGCGGAAGTGTTGGTCGCGAGAATGCAGGCGGGCGAGGTGCGTGCGGCGAGATCGGCGAAGATTTTCTTTTTGATATCGAGTTGTTCGACGGCGGCTTCGATTACCAGATCGCAACGGTTCAGCGGAACGGGAATGCTGCTCGGGTGAATCTGATCGAGTCCGCGTGCGGCGGCGGTCGGCGTGAAAACGTGATGGCGGCGGGCATCCGCGTAGAGTTTTGAAATCGTCTGCATGCCCTTGGCCAGAGCGGCGTCCGCCACATCGCGGAGGATCACGGAGATGCCGCGCGTGCTGAGCCAGTAAGAGATTCCCGAACCCATGATGCCGGAGCCGATGACGGCGGCGTGATGAATCGCATGTGGCTCGGCGGAATTGACGCGTTGTTTTTTCGCGTTTTCTTGCAGGAAAAACAGGCGCAGGAGTTGGCGGGTTTCGGGCAATGGAGCGAGGTGCGCGATGGCGGTTCGTTCATTTTGCAGGCTGGCGCTTCGGGTGGTGAGCACGGATTGGGTGACGACGTCGAGAGCGGCGAGGGGGCCGGGATAAAGATTGCGGGTTTTCTGGTAGAGGGAAGCGCCGACTTTGCGGCGGATCAGGGCGACGGCGGGTTTGTTGTGAAAAATCCAATGGCGCTTGAGCTGGCGTTTTTCACGTTTCAGAAACGTGAGGGCGAAAGTTTCGAGGTTTTCCTGAGGAACCACGGCATCGACGATGCCTTTGCGTTTCGCGGCGATGGCAGGCAGGATTTTTCCGGCGAGAATCAAAGGAAGCGCGTTGGGCAAACCGATCAATGCGGGCAGACGGGTGGAGCCGCCCCAAGCGGGGATGATGCCGAGCTGGGTTTCCGGCAGGCCGATTTTGGTTTTCGGGGAGTCGCTGGTGACGCGCCAATCACAGGCGAGCGCGAGTTCGAGGCCGCCTCCGACGCAGGCACCGTGAATGGCGGCGACGGTAGGGATTTTCAGATCGGCGAGGAGATTGAACGTGCTTTGGCCAAGCTCGATGAGTTCACGCAAGTCCTCACCGTGCGCGGAAGCGAGTGTGTGGAGATCCGCACCCGCGATGAAGATGCCGGGTTTTGCGGAACGGATGAGCAGGCCGGTGAGGTCCGGGTTTTCCGCGATGGAATCGAGATGTTCGCCCAGCTCAAGCAGCGTGGCGCGGTCAAACAGATTCGCGCTGGAGCCATGGCGATCAAAGGTCAGCGTGGCGATGAAATCCGCGATGGTGAGATGGAGGTGTGACATGGCGTCATGGGCGTTCGAGCCAGAGTGCCGCGCCCTGGCCGCCGCCGACGCACAAGGATGCGAGGGCGCGGCGGCCGTTGCTGGCGCGGAGTTGATGAAGGGCGGTGAGAACGAGGCGTGCGCCGGTGGCTCCGACGGGATGGCCGAGGGCGATGGCGCCGCCTTGGCGGTTGATGCGCGAGGCATCGAGATGCTGGATTTTGAGCACGGCGAGGACTTGCGCGGCGAAGGCTTCGTTGATCTCGATGATGTCCGCTTCGTTCGGGGAAATGCCGCACATCGCGATGGCATTGAGCGGGCCGAGGCCCATGCGCGCGGGATCGCAACCGGCGTAAGCGTAGGAGGTGAGGCGGCCGAGCGGCTCGATTCCGAGTTTGTGAACGGCGGCTTCACTGCCGACGAGCAGGGCGACCGCGCCGTCGGAGATTTGCGAGCTGTTGCCGGCGGTGACGCTGCCGGTTTGGCGGTCGAAAACCGGGCGGAGTTTCGCGAGTTTTTCCGGCGTGGAATCTTCGCGCAGGCCGTTGTCCCCGGTGATGGCTTTGCCTTGGTGATAGATCGGCGTGATTTCCCGGGCGAGCGCGGGTTTCGCGGCGATGGCTTTGCGATGGGAATCGGCGGCGAAGGCGTCTTGTTGCTCGCGGGTGATGGCGTATTCGCGGGCGAGCAGTTCAGCGGTGTCGCCCATGCCCATGCCGGTGAAGGGATCGGTGAGGCCGAGTTGCAGGCCGACCTGCGGTTTGAAATCGCGGGGACGGAAGGCGGTGAGAGCGGCGAGCTTTTGGGAGACGCTTTTCGCGCGGGCGAGCGCGCCGAATTTTTTCGTCGTGGCGTGCGGATAAAAGAAGGGAACCCGCGACATGCTTTCGGTGCCGCCGACGAGGAAGAGGTCGCCTTTTCCGGCGAGTATCCGTTGATGCGCGGTGGTGATCGCTTCCATGCCGGACGCACAATTCCGATGCACGGTGGCGGCGGGAATGTGCCGCGGGATGCCGGAGCGAAGGGCGATGATGCGGGTGAGGTTTGCGGAATCGTGAGGCTGGGCGACGCAGCCGAAGATGACTTCCGCGATTTCAGCGGGATCGATGCCGGTGCGGGTGAGCAATGCGGAGCAAACTTCTCGCCCGAGATCGACGGCGCTCAGATCATCGAAGTCCGTGCCCATGCGGATGAAGGGAGTGCGGAGTCCGGCAATGATGAAGAGATCGGACATGATGTTAGGTTTCCACTGGACGGTGATCGACGAGTTTTTTTTCCTTCAGCTCTTTGCCGACTCCTTGCAGCGCGCGCATTTCATCCCAGGTGTGAAACACGATGTCGTTCGGCGATAGCTCGGTGGCTTGATTAAAGCGTTGTTCGATTTGCCCGCGCAGCGCGGCTTCGTGGTCGTGCATGGCGACGGCGTGGACGATGATCTGGTCGCTTTCGAGCGGATCGTCGTTGCGTTTCTTGAGTTCGATCTGCCACGCTCCGAGGCCGTCGGCGTCATCGAGTAGGTTTTCGAGACTGCTGAAAT
This sequence comes from Luteolibacter sp., assembly GCA_047605125.1. GTDB lineage: Bacteria > Verrucomicrobiota > Verrucomicrobiia > Verrucomicrobiales > Akkermansiaceae > Luteolibacter. The sequence goes on along the minus strand of JASGGK010000006.1, from coordinate 42,818 downwards.
CGACGAGTGTGCCTTTGAGTTTATCGATGTTGAGTTCCTTTACGTCGGAGACGCGCGAAATGTTGCCAAGCAGGCGCGGGCAGGTGCGGCCGCAATACGGGCATGGCTCGTAGGTGATGCCTTTTTCGATGATGTCGCCGGTGCGGTAGCGCAGGACGATGGTGCCGCGTGAATCCAGCGGTGTGTAAACGATCTCGCCGGGTTGGCCGTCCGGCACGCGGTTTCCGGTTTTCGGATCGATGACTTCGATGAAGACCTTGTCCGGATAGATATGAAAACCGCTCGGTGGCTCGCCTTCGGGCGGCATGCACTCGGTGAAGGCGATTTTCGCTTCGGTGAAGCCGTAGGTGGACATGATGGCGACTTCGCGCGCGCCCATTTCCGCGCAGAGGGATCTCAATTTCCGGCGCATGCCAGCGGGGACTTTTTCGCCGCCGAGGACGAGGCGTTTTACCTTTTTCCACTGCATGCCTTCTGATGTGGCTTTTTGCAGAAGGTGATAGAGAAACGTCGGCATCGCGATGATGGTATCGGGATCGATCTGGCTGATGACGCGGATGTTTCCATCGGTGCCGAGCGATTTTCCGCCGCCGGTGGCGAGCATGAAGGTATCGAAGCCGATGCTGGCGTAGTGGCCTTGCCAGAAGGCGAGATGCGGTGCGAAGGGGAAGGCGTTGATGTGACGCCATGAGGCATCGGCGCGACAGAGTTCCATCAGACGGCGTCCGCCTTCGGTGAGATTCGCGATGTCGTGTTGCGTGTAAACGAAGGGAACGGGAGCGGCGGAGCGGCCGGTGGTGCTGGTGAGGAAAATCGGGCGAAGTTCTTTTTCGAGAAGCTCTTTCGCGGCGTTCGGACCGTGGGTGATGGCGAGGCGCAAGGTGGACCATTGGCGTTTTAAAACCGCTTCGTCCGGGATGATGACGAAGTCGCGCGGGGTGGTGAGCTGCGCCTTGGTGGTGAAGGGGATTTTTGGCAAATCCCCGGTGCCGTTGATGTCGCGCGCGTCCAGAGAATGCCGGTGAAACAGCTCGCGGTAATACGCCGTGAAGGGCACGGCGCGTTCGCGGAGAAAGCGTTTCAGCAGCGTATTCTGGCGGTGGGTGATCTCATCATGCGACGCGGTCTCCCACCAGGTTGTCGCCTGGGATTTCATACGAAATGATGCTGGGTTCCAGCAGGGATTTGATTTCATCGAGATGCTCGGTGGCGACCTTGCGCCCGGCTTCGATGAAGCGCTCGAAGTTCGAGTAATCGTGCCATGCGGCGAAGAAATGTTCGGGACGCAGGCAGAGATCGGCGCGTTTCACGGAATCGTGGGCGATGCGGATTTGCGCGGCGCGGATGCTTTGGCGGAAGGTGTCCACGGCGTTTCCCGGTGCGAGCAGATTCATGTGGCCGTTGAGCGAGGAAAGCGTGCGATGGATGAAGGTCGGTTTGATCGGGCGTCTCCTCGCGCAAGCACCGGCATCGACCTCCGCGAAACTCGGAATCACGGAAACGGCGATCACATGATCGACCTCGCTGTATTTTCTCAAAGCACCGACCGGAACGGGATCGACGACGCCGCCATCGACGCAGCGGTGGCCATCGAGCATGACCGGCGCGATGATGCCGGGCATGGCGCAGGAAGCGTGCACGGCATCGCTGAGTTTTCCTTTGCGCAGAACGAGCCGCTCCTTGGTATCGATATCCGTGGTGATGATAAGGAGCTGTCGCTCGAGGTCTTCGAAACGCAGTTCGCCGAGAGATTGTTCGAGATGGGCCTTACCTTTGAGTCCGTGGAAAAGGCCGCGCAAGGGAGGAAAAATCGGATCGGCGAGCTGCCAGAGTTTTTTCCGGCTCTGCATTTCAGAGGCGAGTTTTTCCAAGTCCTTCCCGGAAAACCCGGCGGCCCACAACGCGCCGACGTAAGCGCCCATCGACGAGCCCGCGATGGCGTGGATTTCGATGTGATTTTCCTCCAAAACCTGCAGCACGCCGACATGCGCCAACCCACGCGCGCCGCCGGAAGAAAGCGCAAGCCCGAGCTTCGGTGCGGCGCGTTGTTCCAGCGGACGTTCGATTCGATGCGGGTGCGAATCCCGCCGAAATAATCGGGTGAGGAAATCGAACATGACTGAGGGTTTTTGGGCAAAAACGACGGGAATCGTCGATTTGTCACACCCTAGGCCTGAATCGCGAATGAATCAAATGATCGGGGGAAGATTTTTATAAATGGATGGGCTGCCGCGAAGCAGCAAAGGTCGCGAAGGTCGCGGAGTTTTTTGATGCAGAGCTGAGCCGACGTGAACGTCAGCGGTCCTTGCTGATCTTTCCATCAACTATCAAACAATTGCCATCAACCTCTTCACTCTCCCAGCGCTTCCTGGATCATGCCGAGCACGGCGGGCGGGAGATCGAGCTTGAGGGCTGCCTGTTGGGCGGCGGGGCTGAGTTTTCCCCAGCTTTGGCGGAGGATTTTGACGAACTTCTCGCGCGGGTAGTCGGCGTGTTGGGCGACGAAGGTGAGGATTTCGTTTTCGAGGAAAACGAGGATGGCGGCGTCTTCGAGGGCTTGGGTGCCGGGGTTGGTTTTCAGGTTGGATTTTGAAACCCATTTGTAAACGTCATCGGCATCGGTTTCCGGAATGCCGGATTCGAGGAGAAGTTCCTTCGCGCGCCCGGCTTGTTTTCCGTAGAGGAATTTCCGCCACGTGAGGTAGCCGATGCGATCGGCGGAGTAGGTGGAGCGCGGCACGGACCAGCGTTCGAGGTGCTGGCACCGTGCGGCGAGTTTGAGGATTTCGGAAGCATCCGGAACGAGTTTGATCACCCATGCTTCCATTTTATCGGCGTAGTCGAGTTCGGCGGCGCGTCCATCCGGCAGGCGGACGGGGTCCGCTTCGTGGGCGGCGTCGATTTTTTGGCGGGCGGTTTCGAGCGGGTTCATGCCCCGATCAGAGCACAAAGCCGTTCACATGGCGACGATTTCAACACGGCGGTTTTTCGCGCGGCCGGTTTCATCGGTGTTCGGTGCGACGGGGGCTGCCATGCCGACGCCGACCGGGATGATTTTTGCGGAGGGAATGTTGAACTTGCCGGTGAGCGCGGCGGTGACGGAGGCGGCGCGTTTTTGGGAAAGTGCCTGGTTGTGCGCGTAGTCGCCGACGTTGTCGGTGTGGCCGACGATGAGGAATTTTCCGCTGCCGCTGGCTTGGATGGCTTTGGCCATTTCGGCGAGGGCTTCGTCGGATTCGGGTTTGAGATCGGCTTTGTCGGTGTCGAAATAAACGCCGTAAATGGCGACGCGGCCGGTTTTTTCGATGCCTTGGGTGATTTCCTCCGCTTTGACGACGGTCATGCGGGCTTCCATGGCTTTGGTTTCAAGGACATCGACGCGGACGATGGTCTGGCCTTTGTCGAGGTGGTGGGCTTCCTTGAGTTCGTCGAAACCGGTGGAAACGTCTTCTAACACGAAAGCATAAATGGTGACGTAAACATCGTTCCCGGCTTTGCCCTTGCCCTTCAATACGAGAAAGCGCTGTTGGGTGTGGTTGAACTCGTGAAGGTATTTGAGTCCTGCGATATCCTTCACCGCGGGGAAGGTTTCACTGACGAAGCGGCCATAACCGTCGTCGAGCTTGTCATCGGCGGCGGTGAACTGGCTTTCGAATCCGGCGGCTTTGAGATCTTCCTCGTATTGGCGGACGGCTTCGAGCGTGGAGGTTTCACCGGGGAGCTTGTAGTAGAGGATCGTGTGCGCACCCTCGGCCTTTTCCTTCCTGGTGTCCTTGAATTTGTTCTCGTCGGAGTCCCATTCGATTTTTTCGAGGGGGATGTTGTATTCGTCGAATTTCAACACCTTACCCCAGATGATTTCGGAACCTTCAACGCGTTTGAGAATCGCGTGGTCTTTGGTGCCGGGGGCATCCGCGGCGTGGAGCGGCGCGTGGAAGCTGGACAAGGTGGCGAGGACGACAGCGAGAAAGAGAGGGTTTTTCATCGGAAACATATCGGTAACTGATGGTATTTCATTCGTCCAGAAAGGAAGCGTCTGGTAATGGTCGCGGAGTCAGCCGACGTAGCGACGGAGCTGGCGGACGGTGGCGAGGGCGGAGCGGGCGATGGGGGAAAAATCCACGGAAATGCGTGGATCGGACGTGACGCGGTTCCAGAAGTCTTCCGCCCATGTGGCGGCGATTCTCCATGGCTCGAGTTCACCGGGGAGCGGCGGAGCGGGCGAGAAGGGACGATCCACGAGTTCGCCCTGCGGCGCGGGAGCCCAGTGCATCGGCAGCATGTCGTAAGAGGGCGTGACTTGAAATGGCAGCGTGTCATCCAGCCAGAACGCGAGATTGCCGAAGTGCATGTCGCTGTTTCCGATCAGTTCGCCGAATGCCTGAAGCTGGCGGACGGTGTGGGGAGCGGCCGCATCGAGCAAGCCGGCCTGCTGGAGTTCATGGGTGGCGGCGGTCCAAGTGCGCGCGTGCCCGCCGATGGCGGAAGCATAGAGCGCCTCCAGGGAAATGACGCCGCGCCGTCCGCCCGCACCAAGCCGATCGAAGCGCGGGACTTCGAGGAAGCGGCGGTTTTCCGCATCGAAAATCCGGGTGCCCGGAGTGCCGAGTCCGGTTCCGGCCAACACCTCATGCGCGTGGAATTCGCACAGCAGCAAGTCCGCCCAACGGCGGGCGGTTGCTTGTTCCATCGGCGCGGTGAACTTTACCAGAACCGGATGAAATTCGCCGTGGTTTTCCAAAGTGGTGAGAAACTTCGGCTGCTCTCCGCCCGCGGATGAACCGATGGCGGTGAGCGTGACTTGCGTTGCCTGGGCGAGGTAGTGGGCGGCGCGGTTTTCGTCATGGATGGTCAATGGCGTGACGGAGCGGGAGAGGGCGCGACGCAGACAATCATCTCCCACGACGAGGTTTCCGGGGAGATCCTCGCCTGCGGCCTGGAGGTAGACGAGAATGTCTTCGTCGCCATTCCAGTTGCGCGGGTCTTCGGGGAGTTGCAAGGGCACGGAAATCTGCCGGGCGATGGCGCGGCCGAGAAATCCCTGCGGGCGGGCGTCTCCGAGAAAAAACGGGAAGCCCATCCACAAGCCGTCCGGTTCCGTGAAATGCGCGGCCCATGCGGGTGGTTCTCCGGCCCAGTTCACGCGCCAGTGGCGTTCGTGCAGCGCTTCGATTTCCGCCCATGCGTGGGCGCGGCCATCGGCGTCGATGCGGTAGACCGGCCAGCGGTTTCCGATATTTCGCAGGGAACGGCGTAACAGGTAGCGGGTGCTGCGGGTGGCGCCGAGGGTGACCAGCTCCGGCCCGAAATCCGGGAGTGTGCGGATGATGGTGGTCCGGTTTACCCGCAAGGCGGAGGCGAGTTCGGTGGCGGACACGGGGCCGCGCGCCCGGATGAGGGGTGAGAGGGATTCTCGGGTGATGCGCGGAGGACGGGCCATTCGATGATGAAATTATGCATCATAAAAATGGCAAATCAATCAAATTTTATAACCTGAAAACCAATTGGTTATGATTTTTAATGGTGTATAAATGCATCATAATTTTTTCAAAATTCGCAGTGCCCTGGTGTGCGGGCGAAGGGAATCACGTCGCGGATATTGGCCATGCCGGTGACGAACATGAGGAGGCGCTCGAAGCCGAGGCCGAAGCCTGCGTGCGGGACGCTGCCGTATTTGCGGAGATCCGCATACCAACCGTATGCGGCGGGATCGAGGTCGTGTTTCTTGAAGTTTTCCAGCAGTACATCGAGGCGTTCCTCGCGCTGGCTGCCGCCGATGATTTCACCGATGCCGGGGACGAGGACGTCCATGGCGGTGACGGTTTTTCCATCGTCGTTGAGGCGCATGTAGAAGGGTTTGATTTCCTTCGGGTAGTTGAAAACGGTGACGGGCTTTTTGAAATGTTCTTCGGTGAGCCAGCGCTCGTGTTCGGACTGGAGATTGAGACCGTATTCGACGGGGTATTGGAATGTCCTGCCGCTGGCTTTGAGAAGTTCGACGGCATCGGTGTAGGAAATGCGTTCGAACGGGCGGCTGGCGACGAATTCGAGACGTTCGCGCAATCCCTTATCGACGAATTTTTCGAAGATGGCGAGGTCGCCTTCGCTGTTTTCCAAGGCTTCGCGGACGAGGTGTTTGATGAGCGCTTCGGCGAGATCCATGTCGCCTTCGAGATCGCAGAAGGCGACTTCCGGCTCGATCATCCAGAACTCGGCGGCGTGGCGGGAGGTGTTGGAATTTTCCGCGCGAAACGTCGGACCGAAGGTGTAGATGTTCGAGAGCGCGCAGGCGAAGGTTTCGCCTTCGAGCTGGCCGCTGACGGTGAGGAAGGCGCGCTTGCCGAAGAAATCGTCGGCGATGTTCGCGGCTTTATCATCGGGCAAGGTGGTGACGCGGAACATTTCGCCCGCGCCCTCGCAATCGCTGGCGGTGATGATGGGCGTATGGACGTAAATGAAATCGCGCTGTTGGAAAAACGTGTGGATCGCATAGGCCATGCGGCTGCGCATGCGGAAGACCGCGCCGTAGAGGTTGGTGCGCGGGCGGAGGTGGGCGATGCTGCGGAGGAACTCGGGGGTGTGGCCTTTTTTCTGAAGCGGGTAATCGTCCGGGGCCTCGCCGAGCAATTTCACGGAAGTGGCCTGCATTTCCCAAGTCTGCCCGGCGGAGGGTGAAGGGATCAATTTTCCGCGCACTTCGATGGACGCGCCGGTGGTCATTTTCGCGATGTCCTGATAGCCGGGAATGCCCGCGTCCGCGATGATTTGCAGGTTGCCGAGGCAGGTGCCGTCGTTGAGCTCGATGAAGGAAAATGCCTTCGAATCCCGGCGGGTGCGGATCCATCCGGCGACGTGGAGGTCATCGGTGGCTTCTTCGCGTTTGAGGACGTGCTTGATGAGCGAGCGCATGGCGTGAAGAAAGCGATCCGAAGGGCTTTTGTCAAAGCGGGGGGCGGACGGGCGCGGTGGAGTCGCTGCCTATTTTTGAGCCGACGTGGGCCTCGGCGCTTCCGGGTTACTCCAGCAGGGTGGTGCGGGTGAAGAGGGGGATGACGTGGATGCCGCGGGCTTCGATGGCTTGGCGGCCGCCTTCCTCGCGGTCCACGAGGACGAGGCAGAAGGCGACTTTTCCGCCTTCGCGCTCGATGACGTCGATGGCTTTCAGGGTGGAGCCGCCGGTGGTGATGACGTCATCGACGACGACGATGGTATCACCGGACTTGAAGTTGCCTTCGATCTGCTTGCCCGCGCCGTGGCCTTTGGGTTCCTTGCGGACGGTGAAAACCTGGAGGGCTTCGTCCGGGTTTTGCCTGGCGGAGGCCATGCCGACGGCGAGGGAAATCGGGTCCGCGCCGAGGGTCATGCCGCCGATGGCTTGGACGTTGAGGTGCTCGGAGTGGATTTTGGAACGGACGGCGTGCCAGCCGAGATCGCCGATGAGGGCGGCGCCGAAGGGGTCGAGAGCAGTGACGCGGCAGTCGATGTAGAGATCGCTCTCTTTTCCGGAGGCGAGGGTGAATTTCCCGGTGCGGACGGATTTTTCGAGGAGAAGCTTTTTCAGGTTGGCGGCGGCTTGGAGCATGGGGGGAGGATGGAACATCGGATATCGAACGTTCAACATCGAACGTCGAAGGGTGCGGATCTTTCCTTTTCTTCTTGGGAGGACCGGCTTTAGTCTGGCGCACGATGATTTTAGGATTGCTGGAACCTTCCGGGTTGATCGAGCAGGGCGGGCCGCTGGTGTGGGTGCTGCTCGGGCTGGCGTTTATCGGCTCGGTGTGCGTGGTGGAGCGGTTGTTTTTCTTCCACCGGGCGCGGATCAATGTCGGGGATCTATTGGTCGGGCTGGCGCATCACATCAAGCGGCGGGCGTTCGCGGAGGCGCTGCACGAGGCGGCGCGGGCTCCGGGGCCGGTGGCGCGGGTGGCGCACGCGGCGTTGCTGCGGTATTATCTGGATCGGCAGGATTTGCGCGATGTGGTGCAGGAGGCGGGGCAGCTTGAAGTGCCGCGGATTGAGAAAAACATCCGGGCGATTCTGGGGTGTGCCTTGCTTGCTCCGTTGGTGGGGATGCTGGGCACGATGATCGGGATGCTGGAAATGTTCCAGAAGGTGAGTGAAAAAGGCGGTTTCACGGGGCCGGCGGAATTGTCGGCGGGAGTTTTCACCGCGTTGATTACCTCGGTGCTGGGGCTGACGCTGGCGGTGCCGCTTTATCTGTTTTACCTGTATTTCCTCGGTCGCGCGAAGCGGCTGGTGCATCGGATCGAGCGGGCGGGGATTGAAATGGTCCATCTGATCGCGGATGCGCGCGAGGAGGAGGAATACGCGCCGTTCCGAGGTGAAGTGATGGCGGGCAAGAAGGCGAAACCGCAGGCGATTCCCTGACCGATGAAGCTTGTCATGACATTGCCCGAGCGTCCCGGCTTTTTACATGCCGTGCCGTTGTTCAATTTGTTCGCTCTGCTGTTGCTGTTGTTCGTGCTCGGGCCGTCGATGATCGTGCAGTCGGGGATTTTCGTGGATTTGCCGCCGTCGCGGTTCCAGATGGAACGTTATGAAAGTTCGGTGGTGGTCACGGTGGGCGAGGGCCAACCGGAGCCGAGGTTGCATTTCGGCCGGGATGCGGTGACGCAGGCGGAGCTGGAGCACCGGCTGGATGTTTTGAAGGAAAGCGGCGTGATTTCGAAAACCGTGGTGCTGGTGCAGACGAGCGCGGATACGCCGGTGAGCGTGGAACGGCGGATCACGGAAATGATTTTATCGAAGGGCTTCCATCTGGCGCTGGTCGGAAAAGTGGAGGCGCAGAATCCCGAATCCCAGCCGAAGCCCGCGCATGGCGAAATATCCGAGCCATAAATCCACGGAAATCGAACTCCCGGAGTGGATTTTCCGCTGGCGTTTGCCGAACGATACCTTGTTCGGGAAATTCGCGGCGTTGTTGATCTGCACCTCGGCCTTCGCGGTGTTTTTGACAATGGTGCGGGTGCGCGTGGTGCCGCCGATGCAGCCGGAAGGGCGGAAGGCGAACCTGATTTACCTGAATCCCGGCCCGGAAGCGGCTGCTTGGGCGCTGCGAGCGCAGGAGGGCGGGCCGTTCCCATCGAGATTGGAGCCCGCGGCTTGGCCGACGGTGAAGGCCTTGGAAGAACAGGCGATGCAGGCGCTGAATACCCGCCGGAATTCCCATCAGGTGGAGCTGAAACCGCTGCCGGAATATCCGGCTCCGGGGCCGATCCTGCTGGAAGATCGCGGTGAAACGGTGCTGCCGGAAATTTCCCCGCCGCCTGTCCCGGAGGCACCGGTCACGAAGCTGGTGACTTCGCCGGTGATCTATCCGCTGGCCAATCTCACCGCCGCCGAGTTGCCCGGATCCCTGCCTGCGTTCCCTGCGGAAATCAACGATGTGCTGGTTTCTTCCGCGTGGCGATTGCTGGTGCGGCTAAACCCGGATGGCAGCGTTGCCGAAACGGTCACCTTGACGGGGGAAAGCAACGCCAGCACCGTGATTCTGGAAAAATGGCTGCAATCCGTGCGTTTCCGCCCGATTTCCCAAAAGCCTTCGCTGTGGGTCGGCGTGGCCATTGGTTTCATCAATCTCCCCGCATCCGATGGATCTCACGCTCACTGATTTCGTTCTTTTCGTGCTCTTCGGAAGCTGCGCGCTGGTGCTGTTCTGGACGATCACCTCGCGGACCCTGCATGCGCGTTCGGAAAGCAATTCGTTGGCGCGGAGGGTGGTTTGCAGGCTGTGTTTGCATGCTTTTGAAGACACAAGTCATTCACGCATCGTGAATTGCCCGCATTGCGGGGTGGCGAATGAAAAAGGCCGGAGCCGCCGATTGGGGTGAAATCGCGCGGTTTTCCGGTGAATGATGAAGCTTGCGCCGGGCGGGGTAGCCCGCCAAAGTCCCCGGACACACTATGAATGAGCGTCGCGTCGTCATCACCGGCATTGGCTGTATCAGCCCACTTGGCAATGATCTGGATTCCACTTGGGATGGTCTGAAAAATGGTCGCAGCGGCGTAGGCCGGATCACCCAGCTCGATCCCGAGCCGTTCGATTGCAAAATCGCGGGCGAAGTGAAGGATTTCAATGCGGACGGCTATTTCAACGTTCCGAAAGACGCCCGCCGTGCGGACCGCTATGTGCAGTTCGCCGTGGCCGCCTCGAAAATGGCGCTGGAAGATTCCGGCGTGGATGTTTCGAAAATCGACAGCCGCCGCTTCGGCGTGATGGTTGGCAGCGGCATCGGAGGTCTGGCGACGCTTGAGCGTGAACATGCCACGTTTCTCAACAAGGGTGCGAAGCGGGTGTCTCCGTTCACCATTCCGATGATGATTTCCAATATCGCGAGCGGCATCATTTCCATGGAGCACGGTCTGCACGGCCCGAACATGGTGATCGTCACCGCGTGCGCGACTTCGAACCACAACATCGGCGAAGCATGGCGCATGATCAAATTCGGCGATGCCGATGCGTTCCTCTGCGGCGGTGCCGAAGCCGCCGTTCTGCCGATGGGTCTTTCCGGCTTCGCCAACATGAAGGCGCTCAGCTCCCGCAACGACGATCCGCAAGGCGCGTCCCGTCCGTTCGACAAGGACCGCGATGGTTTCGTCATGGGTGAAGGCGCGGGCGTCCTCGTCATCGAGGAACTCGAACACGCCAAGGCACGCGGCGCGAAAATTTACGCCGAACTCGTCGGCTACGGTGTCAGCGCGGACGCCTATCACCTTTCCGCTCCGTCCCCGGATGGTTCCGGCCCGGCGTTCGCCATCCAAATGGCTCTGAAGCACGGCAAGGTGAACGCGGACGAAGTGCAATACCTCAACGCGCACGCCACTTCCACCGGCCTCGGTGACATCGCGGAAACCAAGGCCATCAAGCTCGCTTTCGGTGAGTATGCGGCCAACGGCCTGCTCGTCAGTTCCACCAAGTCCATGACCGGCCACATGCTCGGCGCGGCGGGCGGCATCGAGCTGATCGCCTGTATCATGGCGATCCGCGACGGCGTGGTGCCTCCGACGATCAACGTGGAAAACCAGGATCCGCTTTGCGATCTGGACGTCGTGCCGAATGTCGCGCGTGAAGCGAAAGTCGATGTGGCGCTGAGCAACAGCTTCGGTTTCGGAGGCCACAACGCGTCGTTGCTCGTCCGCAGCTTTAAATAAGGAAAATATTCAGGGACAGGAGTGTCCCTGCTCCTTATCATGGAAAATCCGCTTTACCGCCACTCGCTGCGCGTTGCCTTCGGTGACACGGATGCGAGCGGCTGGATGCATTTTCCGAACATCTTCCATTACGTGGAAGCGGCGGAGCACGCGTTTCTGCGGTCGCGCGGCGTGCTGGTTTTCGACCGTGCGGAAGGCGGCTGGCCGCGGGTGAAGGTGAATTGCGATTTCAAGCGTCCTCTGTTGTGTGGCGATGAAATCGAGGTGCGGCTTGTGATTTCCCGCCTTGGCGGGGCATCCATCACCTGGGATTTCGAAGTGCTGAATGCTTCCGGCGAGGTGGCCTCCTACGGCTCCATCACCACCGTCCGCGTGAATCATCTCGGCCAACCGCAGATCATCTCCGACGAGGAACGCAAAAAATTGGAGCACGGACTATAGTCCGATCATTTCATGGAAATTTCCGGCCGCATCATTCTCGTTCCCACGCCCATCGGGAATCTTTCCGACATCACGCTGCGGGCTTTGGAAGTCCTGCGTTCGGCGGATCGCATCGCGTGTGAAGACACCCGTCATTCCGGGCCGCTTCTGGCGCATCACGGGATTTCAGGGAAACCGCTCGTCGCCTTGCACGATCACAATGAAGCGCGGCGCGCGCCGGAATTGATCGCGGCGGCGCGTGCGGGTGAAACCATCGCGATGATCAGCGACGCGGGGATGCCGGGGATTTCCGATCCGGGTTATCGTTTGGTACAGGCTTGCATCGAATCCGGCACGCCGTTCGAAGTGCTGCCCGGTCCGTCGGCGGTGATTACCGCGCTGATCGGCTCCGGGTTTCCGTGCCATGCGTTTCGTTTCGGCGGGTTTCTTTCGGTGAAATCCGGGAAACGCCGCACGGCGCTCGGCGATGCGCTGGCTTCGGGAGAAACCGGGATTTTCTTCGAATCGCCGCACCGGATTCTTTCGACACTCGAGATTCTGGCGGAAGTCGATTCGAACGCGCGGACCTGTGTGGCGCGGGAGTTGACGAAGAAATTCGAAACGTATCATCGCGGCACGGCGGCGGAAGTGCGGGATCACTTCAAGGCGCACGCGGCGAAGGGGGAAATCGTGTTGCTGGTACATGCGGCGGAGTGACGGCACTCTTGCCGTCATAAAATAAAAGCTACGACAGGATTGTCGTAACTCCGTTGCAAGATAGGGAAATCTCTGCTATGGAATCCGCCAATGGCTCGCGGCTCGCCACAACTCGAGTTTTTCAAATGGAATGCGTGGCTGCGTCTTCGGAAGGTTCCGAAGTCATCCCCGGCGAAGCCGGCGAATGAAGATCCATCGCTGACGGCGTGGTGTGTGGAAACGGCGAAGGCGTTCGGCCTGACCGAGCTTTCGCGGAAAGTGCGGGTTTACTGGAATCCCCGGATGCGTACGACGGCGGGGCGCGCGTGGTGGCCGGACCGGACGATCGAGCTGAATCCGAAACTGCACGAATGCGGGCAGGACGAGCTTTGGCGCACGCTGAAGCACGAGCTGGCGCATTTGATCGCTTACGAGCGCAGCGGCCGCCGGAAAATCGAACCGCACGGCGTGGAGTGGCGGATGGCGTGCGCGGAGTTGGGGATCGCCAACGAAAAAACCTATCACAATCTCCCGTTCAAGCGCCGCAAAATGAAGCGGAACCACGCTTACATTTGCCCGCATTGCGAATTCACGATCCATCGCGTGAAGCCGATCCGGCGGGCGGTGGCGTGCTACACGTGTTGCCGGAAATACAATCACGGCGTGTATCACGACCGCTTCCGGCTGGTGGAAAAGCTTAAAGGGTAAGGGGGATGGGTTATAGGTGGAAGAGGGCTGGAGTTCCGACATCCACGCCGGCTGATAAGGAGAAGGGGGTCCCGTCCTTCGGTGAAATTCGGGACAGGGTGTCCCGACTTCTTATCGTTCGAAGGATGGACCGGGAAAAAAGCCAACATGACTGTCATATGACGGAGTGTTTGCGCGCCCGTGATGAAATCCTTAAATCGCACTGTCCACGACCCCGGTCTAACCAATCCATTCATGAAATGAAACCCACCGCATTCAAACCATTCCAAAACCTTTCCAGGAGAGTTTGCCTATCCTTTGGTGTCGGCTTCTCCATCGGTCTTCTCTCGATGTCCTCCGCGTTGGCGGATACGATCTATCTGAATTCCGCACAAGCCACTGCGAACAACGCCTTGAGCGTGTCGAATTCTTGGTGGACGGATTCAACAGGAGCGACCGCGTATACGGGGACGGTTTCAGCCTCCACGAACGTGCTTGCGTTCAACAATCTCGTCACGGCGGCATGGTCCGGAAGAACCGGTGGCGGGACGGGAGGATCTCTTAGTATTAGCGGATTCCAGATTCTCAATCCCGGTGGAGCCATTACGGTGACAGCAGGTACCAATAATACGACTCAAACGGTTACGCTTAATGGATCCATTGGGATTGACATGAGCGAGGCGACCCAGGATTTCACGTTCAAGTCGGGCGCCGCTACTGGCCCCGCTAATTTGCGAGTTGGTTCAAATCAATCTTGGATAGTGCAAGCGGGAAGAACCTTTACCGTAGGCGATCTATCCGCTGGCACCACCACGGCTGTGACTGTTAATGGCACACGCACGTTGACTCTTGCCGGTAATGGAGCGACTGCCATGGGTTCCTTCGTTTTCAATGGAAACTTTGGAGCATCAACACTGGGTCTCGTGATCAATGGGACTGGTACCAGTAGCTCGGGAGGGAATGTCTATTTCAACGGTGTTACAAATACCTTCTCCGGTTTTTCTCTCACGAATGCAACTGCTACCTTCGGAAGCAATTCGGTGGTAACGACTACCGGTGCCCTGACCATTAACACGGGAGGAGTGCTGACCAATTATGGAACATTCAGCACGGCAAGTGTTGTGACCAATAACGGGACAATGAATGGTGTATTCACCTTCACGGGTACACTTCAAGGTTCCGGTATCTTCAACGGAGCTGTAACCGTCAATGGAGCCTTGAGCCCGGGCAGCCAGACCTATAACGATGGTCTGACCCTGGGTGTTTCCGCTGTCACCACCCTGGAAATCGAGGAGGTGGGAAATACCGACTTCATCGATGTCACCGCAGGAACTTTCACGCTCAATGGCGCCTTGAACATCATCGCATCTAATAGCTTCGATGTGGACACGCCTGGCACCTACGATCTGTATAGCGGGACCACCGGAGACAGTTTCACGGCTGTCAGCGTTTTCGGAAAGACTCTTAGTGATTTGGGAGGGCTCTGGACCGGAACGAGCGATGAGGGGAGCCTCTACACCTTCACGCAAAGCACGGGTATTTTGGAGATCACCGCGGTCCCCGAGCCATCCGCGTTTTTGCTGGGCGGTCTGAGCCTCCTCGGCCTGCTGCGCCGCCGCCGCGCCGCGTAAAAAGATTTCAGGGAATTCATAGAGGTTTAGGGAAACCGAACCGGCCGGGGAAACCCGGCCGGTTTTTTTGTAGAGCCGCACTTTCTTCCCATAACCCATCCCCCTGCCACGTAAGCGCTCAATAGAGCCTCTCTTGCATTTTTGTCAGAGATGCCGGAGCGATGGCTCCTATGCTGCGGTCTCTACAAGATTCCGTTGCGGATCGAGCCGGGTTTTGAGCCAGGCGTTCGGCAGCAAGTCCGGCAGTTCTTCCGGGACCGGATTGCGCATCAGTTTGTCGAAGACCCATTCGAAGTAAGCGAACGGATCTTTGCCGCGGCTGCGGACCTGCTCGACGAAGGTGTAGATCGCCGCGCTGCGCCAACCGGTGTGTTCGCCGCCAATGTGAAGCCAGTTCTTGTGGCCGAGCTTGATCGGGCGGATGGCGTGCGCGGAGTTGGGGATCGCCAACGAAAAAACCTATCACAATCTCCCGTTCAAGCGCCGCAAAATGAAGCGGAACCACGCTTACATTTGCCCGCATTGCGAATTCACGATCCATCGCGTGAAGCCGATCCGGCGGGCGGTGGCGTGCTACACGTGTTGCCGGAAATACAATCACGGCGTGTATCACGACCAGTATCGGCTGATCGAAAAGAAAGGTGACGGCGGTTCGTGACGCCGAAAGGTCGATGTTGAATCTAACGAAGCCAATCCCGGTGGACCAATCCGGTAATGGTAGGACCGATCGATTCCTGGGAAGGCTTCCATTCAATTTCGATGACTGCCGGGAAATCGCCGGATGGGCCGAGGGTTTCGAGTTGGCTGAAGAGCTCGGAAGTCCGGGGAATCAAAGCCGTCATGGGGACCGGGAGTTCCGGGTGGGTGAGGGAAATGACGGCCATATCTTCCAAAGGAGAAGTTTGGAACGGCGCGGCCGGTAAAAAAAGATTGGCTCTCATCCGGTAACGACCGGGAGGTTTTTTATCTCGGAATGTTTGCCACGGAATTTCTCCATAGCCGGTCATCGCTTCCCAATGCAGGCGGTAAGTGCCGCGATCCCATTCGAAGGGTGCGGACCATGAACGCTGTTGGTGATCCTTGAAGAGAACCAGCAGGATTTCCCGCCCCTTGACCCGCATGGCGGAAACGGAAGGGTTGATCACGCGGCGGGGCATTTCCCTGGAAACCGACTTGTCGTATTGTTCCAAAATATTTGCGCCCGGTTGGCCGCCGAAGAGCCACTGGGTGCGGGATGAGGCATCCGGGCTGTTGAGAAAAGCAATCAATGAGTCGACCGCCGCTTGGGAGCGGTCCCGGAACGAATCGGGCGGAGGAATCAAGAGGGATGAGTCAATGGCGGAATCCGGAGCGGATTGAAGCGGGGGAGGTCCGGGTCTCAGAAAAAAGAAAGCCGAGGAAATACCGGAGAGCCCGAAAACCAGCGCGAGCCAAAGCCATTTCCGGGAGCGGAAAGGAACGGCCCGCACGGGCGTTTGGACATGTTCGGATTCCCAGGAGGTGGCGGATCGGTTGCTCCGTGATGCCCCCGCCCACTCTCGCCGCAGCCGCCATTTCCGTTTTTTGTGCCTGAAACTTTCCGACGATGAAGACATGGGTTCCGGCGTTCAGGAATTCGCTTTTTTCCGGCGAAGAACCAGGAATCCCAGCCCGAGCATGGAAAGCAGGCTGGTGTTGAGCTCCGGAATCGCGGCGACAAAAAGGGCGGATTCAACCGGCTAGCGCAACCGGCGGGGTTGGGTTGAAGATATCGTTGGGTGTTTGATAGGCCAGACATTTCCGGGGGCGTCTGTTGAGGCGGTGTTCGATCCGTTTGACGTCCTGATGAGTCAGCTTGTCAAAGCTGCTCCCTTTCGGGAAATATTGCCGGATCAGGCCGTTGGTGTTTTCATTCAGACCCCGCTCCCATGAGTGATAGGGATGGGCGAAGTAGGTGGACGCCTCAAGCACTTCCGCCACCAGCTCGTGCCACGCAAATTCCTTCCCGTTATCGAAGGTCAGTGTCTCCACCTTTTCCCGATGGCCGGAGAGCGCTTCGAGCAGCCGCTCGGTGACCGACCGGGCCTCCTTGCTTTCAGCGAGTTCGATCAGGGTGTAACGGCTTTTGCGCTCCACCAGGGTGACGAGCACTTTTCCGCCCGGACGGCCGATGATGGTGTCCGCTTCCCAATCGCCGATCCGGGAGCGGGCTTCAACCTCCGGCGGGCGTTGGTCGATCATGACCTGGTTGCGGATGCGCCCGCGCCGTTCGCGTCCGGAGCCGCGTTTGCGATACGATTTGCACTTGTGGCGCAAATGCCGGTGGAGGCTGCCGCCGGAGCGCTTGTCGGCATAAATATACTGATCGATCGTTTCGTGGCTGACGCTTCCGGTGCCTTCCCGTTTCAAGACCGCGCTGATCTGCTCCGGGCTCCATTGCTCCGTGCGCAAGCGGCTTTCCACTTCGGCCCGGAGTTCGGGAGAAATAGGGGAACCGGATCTCCGGCGGCAGGACTCCGCGTGTTCTTCGGCGGCGGTGGCGGAGTAGGTGTCGCGGTTCATGCCGTTGCGATTCAGTTCGCGGGAAACTGTCGTTTGGCAGACGCCAATGGCCGCCGCAATCTCCGGGGGAGAAGAACCCTTGCGGATCATGGCTTCGATGGTGTAGCGTTTTTCGTAGGTCAGGCGGCTGTAGGAGGGCATTTCGAGTTCGGCTTGGTCGTTGAACCGGAAGCTTCTACAGCCCCTGGCCTATTTACCAACCCCGCCGGTTGCGCTAGCCGATTGAATCCGCCAAGGAAGTTGATCCGAAATCTTTGCAATAGATTTATATTAAATTTTACAAAATAAATTTATTCTCCTGGGGCCTTATAGGTACCAGGGTTGGATAAGTTATTATGATAACCGGATCGATTATTTTGTCAGCAGCGCTTCGTCCCAGTCTTTCCAAACCGGATCGAGGTTTTGCTTCCGCAGCATCGCGGCGATTTCGGCGGCGGAGCGGTGATCGGTGATTTTGAACTGCTCGGTGGCTTTTTCGCAGCCGGTTTTTTCCGTGAGTTCCACGCGGCGGCCTTTGACGGTGAGGTGGACGTCGTCATGGCCCGCGCCGGTGTAGCCGCCGGGCTCGGTGCGGGCGCCTGCGGACATGGTGGTGATGCCGAGGGTGGCGATGGCGTCCCGGAGTTCGGCGGGTTCGCGGGTGGAAAGCACGATGCCGACTTGCGGGAAAAGCAGGCGGAAAACGGTGATCAGGCGGACGAAGTTTTTATCCGAGAGATAGAGATCGGGATTCGGCGAATACTCGTAGTTTCCGGCGTAGGGGCGCATGCGCGGGAAGGCGACGGTGAACTGGGCCTTCCAGCAGTGCTTGTAGAGGTATTCGAGGTGCGCGCACAGGGCGAGAGCTTCGTGTTTCCAATCGGCGAGGCCGAAAAGCGCGCCGATGCCGATGCGGCGGAAGCCTCCGGCGTAGGCGCGTTCGGGGCAGTTCAGCCGCCAATCCATGTTCTTTTTCGGCCCGGCGGTGTGGAGTTTCTGATAGGTCTCGCGGTGATAGGTTTCCTGGTAAACGACGAGTCCTTCGGCCCCATGGCCGACGATTTCCGCGTATTGGTCATCTTCCATCGGGCCGACTTCGAGGCCGAGGGTGGGAATGAAGGATTTCAGGGCATCGAGGCATTCCTGGAGGTAGCCGTCGGAGACGAATTTCGGATGCTCTCCGGCGACGAGCAGGACGTTGCGGAAACCGAGGCCGTAGAGGTGTTTCGCTTCCCGCACGACCTGATCAACGGTGAGGGTGGTGCGGAGAATGGCGGCGTCACGGGAAAATCCGCAATACGAGCAGTTGTTCACGCACTCGTTCGAGACGTAGAGCGGCGCGAAGAGGCGCATGGTGCGGCCGAAGTGGCGGCGGGTGAGAATCTGGCTCTGGCGGGCGAGTTCTTCCAGTGGAGGGCTTGTTTTTTCGTCGATGAGGCGCAGAAAGCGCTGCATCAGCGGGGTCGGGCGCTCCATGAGCTGTGGGAAAACATCGGCGAATGCCATGGCGCGCGGAATGTGCGGCGGCTGGGCCGGAGGAGCAAGTGATAAGTCCTATAGGCCCTATGAGCCTTATAGGGCTTATGAGTCCAAGTAACTGCTAAGCGCTTCTCTCAGCGTAGTGCGGGCGCGGAAGAGCAGGCTTTTCACGGCGGAGACGGAAAGGCCGAGGACTTCGGCGATTTCCTCGTAGGGCATGTTTTCGTAGCGGCGGAGCACGACGGCCATGCGCTGGGTTTCCGGAAGGGCGGAAATGGCGGCATCGACGGCTTTTTGGAGCTCGGCCTGGAGCAGTTCGGAGTCCGGCTGGAGGTCCGGGCTGGCTTCGGCCTGGAGGTTGGAGTTTTCCTCTCGTTCGTCGGCGGAGACTTCTTTTTTCCGGTTTCGGCGGCGGGTTTCGTTGAAAACGAGATTCCGCGTGATGGTGAAAAGGTAGGTGGTGAATTTCGCGTCCGGGCGGTAGCGCCTGGCGTGGCGCCAGACGCGGAGAAAGGCTTGTTGGGCGATGTCTTCCGCCTCGCTGGCATTGCCGAGCATCTTGGCGACGGTGCCGATGACGGCGTTTTGGTGGCGCTCGACGAGGATCTTGAAAGCGCGATGGTCCCCGGCTCCGATCCGCTCCATGAGAGCGTGATCCTGAGTGGCTTCGTCCGGGGAACTATGCGTGGGTTTTTCCTCCATGGCAGGATGAACGAGCCTCGACGGTATCGCTACACTCAGCATGCAGGGTGGAACGCCCGGTGCGAGTGAAAGTTGCGGAATTGGAGAAAGGTTATTGGAGCTTTTAAAAGGGTGCTTGCCGCGCCCAGGCTTCGATTTCCGGGTCGAGGAAAACGTCGTCGAGCACTTCGCGGGCCCAGTCCTCTTTTTTGGCGAGCTGTTGGAGCATGCGCCATGAGACGACCTGGACGGCGGGAAATTCACTCCAAACGGCTTCCGCGAGGACTTGCCATTGGCGGCCGGCGAGGGTGGAAGGTTTTTCGAGCACGGCGTGGACCGCTTCACAAAGCAACAAGGTGCGTTCGAGATCCGGCTCGGTGGAAACAGGAGGGATTTCGTAGGCGCGGAGCGGCACGCCGGAAGCACCGGTGAGTTCGCATTTCGACTTGGCGCGGCGGGCGAGGTCTTTGCCGAGGAGCTGGAGCGCTTCGAGGCGGGCTTGGTGTTTTTCGAGTCCTTTGGCCATAAAGAGACAGAAGACTTAGAGACAGAAGATGAAAGACTGGTTTTTTTACGCTCTTTTCTTCCGTCTTCTATCTCCAAATCTTCTGTCTGATCGAAAAAAGCCACGCAGCGGAAACTGCGTGGCTTTTTGAAATAAGGGTCGAAGGAGAATATTACGCTCCGGCGATTTCTTCGATGAGCTTTTCGAGCTTCACGATGTCCGCGGCGAAGCCGCGGATGCCTTGGGCGGTTTTCTCGGTGGCCATGGCGTCTTCGTTGAAAAGGAAACGGAAGGTTTTCTCGTCGTAGCTGACTTTTTCAAGGTCGAGGGAAGCGGCGCTATCAGCGGAAAGCTTGCGCTCGAGCGGCTCGGTGGATGCCTGGAGCTGGGCGAGGAGGCCGGGGCTGATGGTGAGGAGATCGCAACCGGCGAGGGAGGTGATTTCACCGGTGTTCCGGAAGGAAGCGCCCATGACCTCGGTCTTGTAGCCGTATTTTTTGTAGTAGTTGTAGATCTGCTTCACGGAGATCACGCCTGGATCTTCGTCGCCTTGGTAGTCTTTGCCGGTGGAGGCTTTGTACCAGTCGAGGATACGGCCGACGAATGGCGAGATGAGCTGCACTCCGGCTTCGGCGCAAGCGACGGCTTGGGCGAAGGAGAAAAGGAGGGTGAGGTTGCAGCGGATGCCTTCTTTTTCGAGGGCTTCAGCGGCCTTGATGCCTTCCCAGGTGGAGGCGATTTTGATGAGAACGCGCTCTTTGGCGATGCCTTCCGCAGCGTAGGCGGCGATGAGTTCCTTGGCCTTGGCAATGGTCGCTTCGGTGTCGAAGGAAAGGCGGGCGTCCACTTCGGTGGAGACGCGGCCAGGGACGATCTTGAGGATTTCGAGGCCGAAGAGGACGAGGATGCGGTCCATGATGGCTTCGGTGCGGGCGGCACCGGTGATGCCCTTTGCCTTGATTTCCTCCACGGCCTTTTCCACGAGGAAACGGTATTCAGCCTTGGCGGCAGCCTGAAGGATGAGGGATGGATTGGTGGTGGCGTCTTGTGGCTGATACACTTTCATCGACTCGAAATCGCCGGTATCGGCAACGACGGTGGTGAACTGCTTCAGTTGTTCGAGTTGATTGAGGCTCATGATGTAGGGCTTCGTAAGGTGGGAAAGGCCGATAGGAAAGGAAAAATCCCCGGATTTCCGGGGGATTGGCATGAAAGCTACTTGATCGTGCGATGAGTGAGGCGGAAGACGAGCGCGCCGCAGGTGGCTCCGGAAACGTCGGCGAGCCAATCGAGCACGTCGTTTCCGCTGCGTCCGGGGGTGAAGGTTTGGTGGAATTCATCGAGAATGCCGATCAGGGCGAGGATGAAAACCGAGCGCAGCAAGAGGTGCGGCCAATCCGGATTTTTGGGATTTCGCCGGTAAAAGTAGGCGGTGAGGATGCCGCCGCCGCCGAAGAAGTAGCCGAAATGGGCGATTTTATCGGAGAATTTGATATCCGGGAGATTCGTGTCCTGTCCGGTGATGGAGGAGAGAATCCACAACGTGACAAACCACACGATGAAAAGTCCGAGCCAGAATCCCGGTTTGTGCCGCAGACGAAGCATGGAAAAAACGCGTCGGTTTACTGTTTCCGCATTTCTTCTTCCAAGCGTTCGGCGAGCCATTGTTTCATCATCGATTGGTAGTTGAGGAAACGCGAGCGGGCGATGCGCTTGATGCGCGAGAGCATGCGGGGGTCGAAGCGAAGGGTGATGGTGGTGGACTCGCGGGCATCGGCTTCGTGCAGCGAGGCGGCCATCAGGCGCGGATCGAGCTCGTGGTTTTCCCAGAACCGGGCTTCCGCCGTTTCGTCGGAGAATTCCGGGATTTCAGACCATTGGGTGATCGGGGTCATTTGGGGGAAGGCGGGGTTTAGCGGAATTCCGCGTATTTCCGGTTGTAGAACTTTTGTTCGGATTCCGTCATTTCGCGGCTGGCGACGACGCGGATGGTTTTCCCATCGGTGCCGAAGGCGATGAAAAGATAGCGGTCCGCAACCGTGCGACCCAGTGCATAATAGCGCGACGCTGCATCCGGCCGATCATCATCCGGCAGGAAACGCACGGCAAATGGATCTTCCAGCGCCTCCTCCAGCTCGCGGGGCTTGATGTTGCGCAGATCGAACTGAACGTCGATGAGGTCGAGTTCCATGGAGTGGAAGACTCAGGAGAGATGGGGGAAGAAGCAAGAACGGATTGGAAATGTGTTTATCCGTTGAAACGCCGCAACCCGAAACGGATGTTGCGCCGATCATGGCGGACGACCCAGATCCGAACGGAATCATCCTGAATGTCATAGAGGAAATGATACGGAAAACGATCAAAGTTACACCTCCTCAAGCCGCTGGAATCAAAGTGAAAGAAACGCGGGTTGCGGACTACTTTGGCGAGTGCGATTTGGAATTCTCCGAAGAAATCTTCGCCGAGCTGTTCTGAAATCGCGTCGTATTTGTCCAAGATCTCATTGAGATCGTGTTGGACCCGGCGGTGAAAATTAACGTGCACGGCGGCTCAGCCCCGAGACCAGCTGATCGAACGTCAGCCACACGGAAGAATCTTGTTTTGCTTCCAGCATCCGCCCGGCGATTTCTTCGTCGGAAACTTCGTAAACAGGACTTTCCAAACCATGCAGCAGGCGGGAGGCGAGAGAGGCGCGCTCTTCTTCCGTCAGTTGCGAAGCTTCGGTTGCGATTTCTTCCAGCTTCATGCGGATGAGGCTAACCTAACGCCGAAGTTTGATCCAGTGGCATTTTCCGCCATTTCGGAACAGCCGACGTGAACGTCAGCGGTCCATTAAAGCGTATGTCCCATGCGGGTGCGTTTGGTTTCGAGGTATTTCTCGTTGTGGGGATTCGATGGGAGCGCGATGGGGAGTTGCTCGACGATTTCGAGGCCGTAGCCGGCGAGGCCGACGACTTTTTTCGGGTTGTTCGTGAGGAGGCGGATGCGGCGGACACCGAGGTCGCAGAGGATTTGGGCACCCATGCCGTAGTCGCGGAGGTCTTCTCCGAAGCCGAGTTTGACGTTGGCTTCGATGGTATCGAGCCCTTGTTCCTGGAGTTTGTAGGCGTGGATTTTCGCCGGGAGTCCGATGCCGCGGCCTTCCTGGCGGAGATAGAGGAGAACGCCGCCTTCTTTGGAAATGTGTTCCATGGCGGCGGCGAGCTGGCCGCCGCAATCGCAGCGCTGGGATTGGAAAACATCGCCGGTGAGGCACTCGGAGTGGACGCGGACGAGGGTTGGTTTTTCCGGGTCGATTTCCCCGCGTGTGAGCGCGAGGTGGTGCGAACTATCGGTCTGGATGCGGTAAAGGTGGCAATCGAACTCGCCGAAATCGGTGGGCAGTTTGATCGTTTGCTCGCGATAAACGAGTTTCTCGGAGCGGCGGCGGTATTCGATGAGCTGGCTGATGGTGCAGGCTTTGAGGCCGTGCTTTGCCTGATACGGACCGAGCTGGCCGACGCGGGCCATGGTGCCGTCGTCATTGATGATTTCGCAAATGTATCCGGCGGCTGGCAATCCGGCGAGGGTGGCGAGATCGGTGGCGGCTTCGGTGTGGCCGGCGCGGCGGAGGACGCCGCCGCAAACGGATTGCAGCGGGAAAACGTGGCCGGGCTGGACGAAGGAATCGGCGGTGGCTTTTTCATCCGCGAGCAGGCGGATGGTCAGGGCGCGGTCCGCGGCGGAGATGCCGGTGGTGATTCCCCCGGCTGCATCGACGCTGATGGTGAAAGCGGTTTTGTGGCCCTCGCGGTTGCGGCGGGTCATTTGCGGGAGATCGAGAATTTCCGCGCGCTCTTGGGTGACGGGGGCGCAGATCAGGCCGCGGGCGTGGACGGCCATGAAGTTGACCAATTCCGCAGAACAGAGCGATGAGGCACCGATGAGATCGGCTTCGTTTTCACGGTTCGGATCGTCGGCGACGATGACCAGACGACCGGCGGCGATTTCGGCGATGATCTCGTCGATGGGACTGAAAAGGAGCGGTGCGTCTGGCATGGAAGGTGGCTGGTCGGGATGGCCGGGAGTGGCCACGGGTGCGAGATAGGCGAGGAAATGAAAAGCCTCAATTTAAAATTGGATTCGCCGGGGCCTCGGCGAGAATCCGGTGGAGCGGGGAAATGCCGCCCATCACCTCGTTCCACAGTTTCGGATCGTGATCGAGCCCGAGCAACCCGGAGGGCGGCGGGGTGACGATCCAGGTGTTTTGTTTCAGCTCGTTTTCGAGCTGTCCGGGGCTCCAACCGGAGTAGCCGATGAAGGCGCGGACGAGCGTGCCGGAACGTTGGGAAAGCTGGATGGCCTCTTCGGCGGAAATGCGGATCGCCCATTCCAGTCCGCGTTCGGGAGTTTTCCAGAAAGCGGAAAACGTGAGCTGGTCCTGCCCGACGGGGCCGCCATCGTGGACGGGGAGGTGTTTCAGCGGGACGTAGGCTTTGTCCTTGAGGAAATCTCCGACGACGTTTCCGGTCGGGTGGTTGAGGATCAGGCCGTGGGCGCCTTCGAGCGGGAGGTGTTCGGAAACGAGGACGACGGAGCGGAAAAACGTGCCGTCGCGCAAGGTGGGATCGGCCAGCAGCAACTGGCCGCGGACGCGCGGGGAAGCATTCGATGGGGAGGGATCGCCAGTCACGGGTTTAATCTAAGGCCGGTGACGGGATTGTCGATTTGAGATTGAGGTCGTTGTGGCGTCCCGCCGCAATAACCATCGATGCGGCGGGACGCCGCAACCACTTTCGCTCTCTCAAATCACGGCAGGAGTGCCGTGACTCCTTCCCTACTGGCGGAAGTTCGGGGTGTAGGATTTCTTGCGCTTGGCGGGAGTGGTGGCTTCCGGGGTGTAAGCGGCGGGGGCGGTGCCTTTCGAGGTGATGGTTCCCGCAGGTTGGGTGGGAGCAGGGCCGTCGGCGAAACGGCGGGTGTCCCCGGAGGTTTTGTAACGGCGGTCCATATCAACCTGGGCATCGTCGAGGGTACGGGTGTCGCTCACGATGGAAGGCTGGATGAAAACGAGGAGTTCGGAGCGCTCCTTGTCCCTGGATTTGGAGCCGAACAGGGGGCCGACCACCGGGATGCGGCTGAGAATCGGGATGCCGGAACGGCTGTCGGTGGTAGTTTCCGTAATCAGACCTCCCAGCGCGATGGTTTCATTGTTGGGAATGGTGACGGTGGTGACGAGCTGGCGGTTCAGGATGTCCGGAATTTCATAGGCGGAGTCGCCGGTCCCGACCTGACGGTCATTGCCGATGTCATCACTGGTCAGGAAAATCTGCATGGTCACTTCACGCTGGGAATTGACCAGGGGAATGACCTCCAGTTTCAAGGCAACATCCTTGTATTCGTAATTGGTCGTCGCGGTGGTGCTGCTGCTGCTGGTGTAGCTGCTGGTCGGAACGGCGATCTGGGTGCCGCTGACGATGGTGCCTTTCTGGTTGTTGGCGGTGTAAATCGTCGGGCGAGAAAGGACTTTGAAATTTGAATCGGACTGTTTGGCGTTCAGATAAACGTTCAAGTTGTTACCGATTTTTCCGTAAAGGCCGAGGCCGGCGGTGGCCGCGATGGAGCCGGCGTCGAAGGCCGTGCCATCAAGAGGGATGGAGGACGCGCTGCCACTGCCACCGCGTCCGGCGACATGGTTGGTCCCAAGCGCCTGCGCGTAATCCATCCCGAAGCTCCAGCCGTCTGTCAGTGTCAGTTGTCCGAAAACGCAGGAAATCATGACCTGATCCGCCTTGACGTCGATTTGATCGAGCAGGCGCTGGATGATTTCGACACCGGCGGGCGGGCCTTGGACGACGATGGAGTTGGTGATGTTATCCGCGACGAGCAGGGTGCGGCCGACGAGGCGGGATTCGGGGGCGGTGGAGATGTTCGGATCGCTGAGAGAGGTGATTCCCGCGCTGGTGGTGCCGGTGGAGGAGGCGGTAGAGCTGCTGCTGGTGCTGCTGCTGGTGGTTTGGTTCCTCGTGGTGGTCTGCTGGTTTTGCTGCTGGTTGTTGTTCTGGCCGCTCGTTCCGGTGGCGGCGGCACCGGTGCCGGTGAAGGCGCGGGTAAGGGCGTCTTCGGCGATTGGCAGGAATTCGGAAACCTTGAGGAAACGCAGTTTGCGGCGGAGGAAGTTTTTCTGATCGGTCTCGGTATCGAATTCGCGGATGAGTCCTTCGATGAACATGAGATCGACCGGACGGCCCATGGCGAAGATCCGGTTGGTGCGGGGATCCGGGACGATCTGGGCGGGAGATTCTTCGGAACTGCCGACGGTGGCTTGGTTTCCTTGGTTATTTCCTCCCTGATTCTGGTTGAAGTTTTGGTTCCGTTGGAAACCGGCGGTTTGCTGGCCGGTTTTTTGCGGGTTCAGCATCGTGGTCAGCGTGGTGGCCAGTTCGGTGACGTCGGCGTATTGGACTTTGATGAAGCGGGTGCTGACTTGGGAGGATGGCTTGTCGATTTCCTCCTTGAGCTGGACGAGCTTGCGGATGAGCGAGGTGTTGTCCGTGATGACGATGGCGGAGGCGTTCGGCACGGCGGCGATGGTGCCGTATTCGCCGAATTGGCCGACGATCTGGGTGAAGGTGCGCACGGCCTCGTCCGGCTTGATGTAGCGGAGGCTCATGACGTAGGAAATCACGGCGTCACCTTCCGGAAGAGTGCTGGTTTCGTTGTAAACTTCGAGGCCGCGGGTGGATGGCTTGAGGCCTTGGCCGGCGAGGGTGAGGATGTCGAGATTTGGATCGGTGGCGTCCGGGACGAAGACGAAGTTTTCGACGGTAGCGGCCTTGCGGAGGAGCGAGGCGGCCTGGGCGTAGGTGAGCGGATCGTTTTTATTGGCCTCCTGGACGAAGGAAAATTCGGCGGTGGAAGCGGCGGAGGTGACGATGACGCGGCGGCCGGTGTATTTCCGGTAGAGTCCGGCGAGGGCGGTGCCGCTGAGTTTCGGCTCGGTGATGTCTTCGGTGATTTTCGTGTTCGGATCGGTCACTGTGCCCGTTTCCGCTTCGTTGGATATGGTCGGCGGGGTGAGAGCCGGATTTTCAACCGGGGATTGCGCGACCGCGAGCGGGGAGCCGAGTGCGGTGAGCGCGAGGATGGAGATGGGACGGCGGGCGATGGACACGGGAAAAGAGCTTGGTGATGAAATGGAGGAAAACGGCCGGAAGGGCAAGATCATCTAGCGGGTGGTGTTGTAGCCTTGGCCGCGATTTTGCGTCGAGTTTCCGGAGGGGGGGAGCGTGCGCGGGCGTCGGCCCTGTGGGTTGGTGTTTTCCCGGTTGGCGGGTTGCTGGGTGTTGGGTTCCGGTTGAACCGTTCCCTGGGGGTTTTGTTGCGGAGGATTGTTCGTCTGGCCGTTGTTTTGCTGGGCGTTTGCCGTCGGTGCGGTGCGTGCCGGGGCTTTGAGGACGAGGAGTTTTTCGTCGAAACTGACGAAGCCGGTGTTACGGCCTTGGCTCATGCGGACGGTGGTGCCGAGGGGATTTCCGGGTTTGCGGTTTACGGAGAGGATTTTGAAATCCGAGTGGCCGCTGTTGCTGTCGATGGTGATGCGGTCATCGGTTTTTTTCCGGTTCATCAGGGTGACGCGGTAGCCGCCGTTGATCGGGGAAACGCCGAGCAGTGCGTAATCGTTGAGCGGATTCACGGCGGCTCCCGCCTGATCGGGCGGGGGTTTCGAGGTGAAGGGAGAGTTCGTCCACAGGCCGGTGTAGCGGGTGAGCGGGGCCTTGCGCGGGACTTCGGCGCGGGTTTCACGAGTGGAAACCGCGAGCACCAGCAAGGCGAGCAGGAGATGGAAAACGGGAGATTTCATGGCAGATCAGGCGGGTGGGATGAACCACTGCTCGATGGTGGCGGTGCAATCGATGAGCGTGTCATCGGTTTTGTTCGGGGAAAGCTGGATGTGGGTGGCGCTGCGGAAGGCGGTGGGTTCGTTGAGATTGTTGAACCAGCGGTAGAGCGCTTCTTCGCGGCCACTGACGGTGATCTGGAATTTCGCGCGGTGATAGGTGTTGCCCGCGGTGGTGTCCGAAGGGAGGAATTTCTGGGATTTGACGGTGAGGGCGGCGGCGGTGGCTTCTTTTGCGACGAGTTGCTGGAGACGGGTCTGGACGTCCTGGCTGGCCATCGAGTCCGGCTGGTGCTCGGCGAGCCACTGTACTTCGTCGGCGATCTGTTCCTTGCCGGCGATGAGCATTTGATAGCTGGAGAGCTTTTGTGCGGCGGCCTTGCGGTTCGATTCGGCGCGGGCGGCGGCTTGTTGATAGAGGTTGAAGCCGAAGAGGTTCAGGATGATGAAACCTGCGGCACCGAGGAAGATGAGAAGTTTTTTTTCGCGATCGGACATGAGTCTGGACGAGCGGATCGGGTGGATCAGGGTTGCTGGGGAGCGGCGGTGTTACCTTTGTATTGGAATTCCCAGCCGCGTTCGCGGTTGTTCGGTTCCGGGGTTTCCCAGGTGAAGGTGGCGAGATCGTTGCTTTTGGTGAGATTGAGGCTGAATTTTTTGACGGATTCAGGCTGTGGTCCTTCTCCGGTGAGGGTGACTTCCCTGGCGCTGATGTCCGCGATTTGCAGGCGGAGGCCGCTGTTGAGCGGGATGCAGCGGGAAATGCGGTAAAGGATATCGACGGGGGAGTTTTCAAGCTGCACGGCGTCGGCGAGCTCGTCCCATTTTTTGAGGTGGTCGATGTAAATGGCTCCTTCCGGGGCGAGGGCGTTTGCTTGGGCTGCGAGTTTTTTGGCTTCGGAGGATGTTTTCCAAAGCCCGTAACCGAGCCAAGCGATGCAGCCGAGGTAGAGGGTGGCGATGGCGGCGGCTCCGAGCAGGATCCGGCTGCGGCGTTTCGCTTTTTGGCGGGCGGCACCGACATCGGCGGGGAGAAGTCTGCTGAGTGGATCAGGAAGGACCGGGGCCGGGCGGGCGGAGGTGAGAACGGGAATCCCGGTGGACTGGGAAAGCTGGACCGGCTCGATGTCTGTTTGGGAGGTCCAGAGGTGAAGCTGGGTCGGGGTGGCGGTGATGCCTTGGAGTGTGAGCTGGGCGAGGGCGAGGCGGATTTCCTGCGTCAGATGCTCGTCCGGCGTGGAGTGGGTGGACGAGGTGAGCTGGCAATAGAGCAGTTTGCCTTGCTGGTAGATCGCGAAGGCCCAGCGGCCGAATTCTTTCCAGACGGCGATTTGATCTCCCGCGAGCGGGAAGGCGCGCGGGGAAATATCGAAGCCGGCGGGGCCGCGTTCCGGCAGGTCCTCTTCACGCGGCGGGCGCAGATGGACATTGAGCAGGACGCTGTTTTCCGGTTCGCGGGTGACGGGAAAGGTGTCCGTGAGCTGGCCGGACATCGGGTCCGGGCGCAGGCCGAGGCGCTCGGCGTGGAGCGTGGCGAGATCGTTGAAAAGCGATTCATCGTCACTGGTGACGCGCATGGGCACGGCGGTGACGGATTTTACCGGGAAAAACAGCAGCACTTCGCCCGATGGCAGATCGCCCGCATCGGCGGCATTTTCGGCATCGGTGGCACGCACGAGGGAAAATCCGGTGCTGGCTTGGCCGGACCAGATTTCCCAGCCGGATTCGCCGGGGATGAGGAGGATTTTATCGGGGATTTTGCTCACGGAGTGGGAAGAATGGCTTCGGTGCGGTCGAGAATGGCCGGTTGGCCGGTGCGGTTGCGGAGGATCAGCGTGATGCGCCGCACCGCGCCGGGTGTTGAACCCGTGCTTTCGATCCGGGTTGTGGCTTCATTGGTGGTAAATCGCCCTGTAATATCCGATCGGTTCTGTACGTCCACTCCAATGGTCTGGAGGGCGGTGCTTGCGCTGGAGAACGGGACGTCGTCATCGGTATCGCGGATGCCGTCCGGGCCTTTGACCTGATCCGGGATGAGGCGGGCGCTATCGACGGAAACTTCGGCGGCGGCGGCGATGAGTTCGGCGGGGGCTTCGTTGATATCGAGCTTGCCACTGCTCCAGAGGGTGAAGGCGTCCCGCCAATTCGGATGGACGGTTTCGAGCTTGTCCATGCTGCGGACGAGACGGGCTTCCTCAAGCGAATAAAACGGGCGGTTGAACGGCTGGTTCAGGCGGCCGATGCCGGTGTAGTAGTCGTTTTCCGCACCGTTGAGGGCGGTCTGGTCGTCGGTGTCCACCCAATCGGCGAGGGCGTCGCAGAGTGCCTGGGATTCTTCGAGGGACAGCCCCCAATCGATGAAAAGCGAGCGCAGCAGGGATTTGTCCTCGCCCATGACGAGGTAGTTCAAATTCAGGCGTCCGCCTTCGGAAGCGATGGAAACATCGAAGCGGTCGCCATTCGGATCCTGGTGGTGGAGGATCGGGTCCGAGCGTTTGACGAGCGGATTGCTGCCGAGGGCGATGCCTTTTTCGGCGAGTTGACGGGCGGTGGAGCCGTGGATTTTCGAGCCGGAAATTTCGAGGTCGAACTGGATGACGCGGATCGTCGCCATGCAGGCCATGCTGAGGATGGCGATGAGCCACAGAACGGCGATCAGGGCGGTGCCGCGCGTTTGCCGATGATGGGAAAAGCGCGTGGTCATGGAGGTGGTGGCGGGCTGTTTTCTCCATCCTGACCACGGTTTCCACGATTGCGGGGCGGGTCTTCGCCGTCGTCGTTTCCGCGTGGACCTCGGTTGTTCCCGTTGCCACGGCCGCTGCTGTTGCTATTGCCGCTGCCGCTCTGGCTTTGTCCGGCGGATTGGAGGAGCTGGCGCATCAGGATGGAGGGATCGGCTTTGGGCGGAATCCAGAAAACGTGGCGGATTTCCTGTCCCTCGGCTCCGAAGGCGATGGTGAGTTCCATTTGCAGCGGCAGGCGTCCCTGGGTGTTCCAGTCGTATTGCCATTCCATGCTGCGGCCATCGAGCGTGCGCCATTCGAACAGGCGGACGTTTTCCAGTAGGGTGATTTCCGCGAACGGCTTGTTCCCCAGCGCGCTGGTGGTGGGGCTGGAGGAGTCCGAGGTGCCTTCCTCGTTGGTGTCTTCCAACAGCGGATTTTCGTAATAGCGGAGGACGATATCGAGGTAGCCGCTGCGGCGTTTTACGGTGGAGAGCTGGACGGCCTTCGCGGTGCGGGTCTGGCCGCCCCAGTCGAAATTCATCGGCGCGTTTTGCAGGGTGAGATCGGAAAGGTAATGGGTGCCGGAATCGCTCGACGTGAGATCGAGCCGGGTGTTTCCGGGAAGAGAGGACAGGCGTTTGCCGAGAAATTCGAAGAACGCTTGATGCAGCATTTCCTCGTTCTGGGTTTCCACGACGGTGTTACCGAGCTGGATCGAGCTTTTGGCGGTGCCGAAAACCATGCCGACGATCAGGGCGATCAATGTCATCGCCAACACGAGCTCAAGCAGCGTGAAACCGTTCCGGGAAGATGACGGGTGGATTTTCACTGCGGTTGATACATGCGGCCGTAGCGCCAGGTTTCGACGGAGCGTTCCTGTTCAACGCCGTCCTGAAACCAGTGGGCGGTGACGGTGATGGCGTACATTTCCTGCAAGGTCTGGCCGTCTTCGTTGGTGAGGTCTTCAAGTTCCTCAATCTTGGTGATCAGTTCGATGCCCGAGTCGAAGTCGGTGCGTGTTGTCACTCCGATGGTCATTGCGGGGAGGGAAAGCGTTTCGTCCAGCGTGCTGTCGAGCAGGCGGGTGAGGCGGAGTTCCTGTTTCGCCAGATCGGCGGCTTTGGCCATGCGGTTCAGGGCGACGGCGAAGCCGGTGGCGGCCATGCCGAATACCGCCAACGCGAGCACGACTTCCAGCAGGAGGAAGCCGTTTTTACGGGTTGGTGGCGGGAAAACGGTCATCGCGCTTCGAGTTCGGTGGTATGGATGGTCGCGGTGAGCGGATGGTAGGTGTCTTGCTGCCAGCTTTGGTTGATTTGGTAGCGGATGCCGATGGGTTCGGAGAGGCCTTCGGGATCGAAGCGCCAGACTTGCGTCACGTCCTTTTGGATCGGGATCCATTTTTCCCCGGTATTCCAGCGGAGGATGGAAAGCCCCATGTCCTCCGGGATGGTGACGACGGGATTGACTTCCGTGATTTCACCGGTTGGGGAAATATTTTCATCGGACGGTGAAGTCTGGCCGGCCTGTCCGAAGGGCGTGAGGCTGGCGGTTTTTCCGTGGAAAACGATGGCGTAAGGCCGCTGCTTCAGGATCGCCTTGGTGCGGGCTTTTTTCGCCAGAACCTCGATCTGGGTGGAGGCATCGCGCAAAGCGCGCTCGTCCGAGGAATAGACCATCATCCCGATCGCCCCGCCGACGATCATGGCGGAGAGAGCGAGAACCACGACGATCTCGAAAAGCGTGAAACCTTTCAGGGCTCCCGGTGATCGGAAATTACTCGTCCTGGCTGCTGAGATCATCTTCCGTGTTCTCCTGGCCGTCCGGGCCTTTGCTGATCATTTCCGGCTCGGTGTTGTCCTTTTTGCCTGGATAGCGGTAAATGTATTCGTTGCCCCATGGGTCCAAAGGAATTTTATCCATGATGCGGGACCAGCGGCGTGGGACGGGTTGGGTGGTGGGCTTTTCGTTGAGGGCTCGAAGGCCTTGGGCCGTGGTGGGATAAAATCCGTTCACGGTTTTATACTGCATCAAGTTGGCTGAAATCGCTTGGAAGTCGGAATCCACCCGACCGATTTTCGAGGAGCTGAGAATCCCTTTGCTTGCGAAAATAGCGCCTCCGAGGAGCATTCCGATAATGCCGAGAACGATGACCATTTCGAGCAGGGTGAAGCCGGAACGGCGGCGGGCGGAGGATGAATGGCAGTGGATTTTCATAGAGAATACAGGATGCGGAGCGCGAGACTGGCAGGGATTAAAGCCGCGGGCGATGGAAAAGTTGCCGGGAAAAATCGTTCTTTTGTGCCGATTCGTCACGGGGAATTTCTTGCCATGGAGGCGGGTTTCCCGCAGGGCTTGTCCCGCGAATTTATGAACAAGGTCCTGATCATTGGCGCCGGTGGCGTCGGCAGCGTTGTGGCGCACAAGTGTGCGATGGTTCCCGAGGTTTTCGGCGAGATCACCCTCGCGTCCCGCACGGTTTCGAAGTGCGACGCGATCGCGGAAAGCGTGAAACAACGCACGGGCCGCACGATCGCCACGGCGAAAGTGGATGCGGATAACGCCGAGGAAACCGCCGCCCTGATCCGCAAGACCGGCGCGACCCTGCTGATCAACGTCGCTCTTCCTTATCAGGATCTCAACCTGATGGACGCCTGCCTGCTCGCGGGCATCGACTACCTCGACACCGCCAACTACGAGCCGCTTGATGTCGCGAAATTCGAGTATTCCTGGCAGTGGGCGTATCAGGAAAAGTTCGAAAAAGCCGGTCTCTCCGCGTTGCTCGGCTCCGGATTCGACCCCGGTGTGACCAATGTTTTCACCGCTTGGGCGCTGAAGCACCATTTCGATGAAATCCACACGCTTGATATCATCGACGTGAACGGCGGCAACCACGGCAAGGCGTTCGCGACGAACTTCAACCCGGAAATCAACATCCGCGAAGTCACCGCCGAGTGCCGCCATTTCGAAAACGGCGGGTTCGTGGAAACCGCGCCGATGTCGAAACATCAGGAATTCACCTGTCCCGACGGTGTCGGCACCTACGAAATCTACCGCATGTATCACGAAGAGCTGGAGTCTCTCGTGAAACATATTCCGACGATCAAGCGCGCGCAGTTCTGGATGTCCTTCTCGCCGAATTACCTGAAGCACCTCGAAGTGCTCCAGAACGTCGGCATGACCCGCATCGATCCGGTGGTTTACAACGGCGTGGAAGTCGTGCCGCTGCAATTCCTCAAGGCGGTTCTCCCGAATCCGGGCGATCTCGGCCAGACGACCAAGGGCAAGACCTGCATCGGCAACGTCATCACCGGTCTCCAGGACGGGAAGTTCAAAGCGATCTACGTTTACAACATCTGCGACCACGAAGCGTGCTTCGCGGAAGTCGGCTCGCAGGCGATTTCCTACACCACCGGCGTCCCGGCGATGATCGGTGCGAAACAAATGCTCGGCGGCGACTGGAAAAAAGCCGGCGTCTGGAACATGGAGCAGCACGACCCGGACGCTTTCATGGCGGATCTGAACGTGCACGGCCTGCCATGGCAATTCGTCGAACTGACGGAAGAGCAGGCGAAGGCGCTGCGGGTAGTTTGAAATCCAAGAACAATCCCGTTCGTTTTTGCCTTTTTGAGTTTCATCGTGTGATAAAATAGGAATTTCATTGCGATAAATCCTATTTTATCATACGGTTTGCTCATGAAACTCACCATCGACATCGACGAAGATGTTCTGGAAAACGCCATGCGCATGACCGGGGAAACCAAAAAAGGTCCTGCGGTGGTCAAGGCGGCCAAGGAATTCATCAAACGCCAGCTCAGCCGGGAATTCGCCACCCGCGTGATGGAGGGGGAATTCGGAGACTATCCGCTGACCAACGACGAACTGGAGGAGTTCGACCGCTGATTCCCCATGGTCCTCGTCGATACCAGCGCCCTGGTGGAGTTTTTCCGGGAAAAGGGGGACGCCTACGTGAAACTCGCCGTCCGCTCCCTTTTTGACGCCTACGAGGCCACCCTCTGCGGTCCGGTGGAGATGGAGTTTCTCGGCGGTGCCCGGCCGGGCGAGCGCGAGCGTATCCGCGCGTGGTTCAGCGTCCTTCCCTATGCCAGGAACGATCAGAAAATCTGGCGCAAAGCCGCCGGAAATTTCTCCATTCTCAAATCCCGGGGGCTCACCGCGCCATGGAACGATGTCCTCATCGCCACCATCGCCATGGAAAAAGACTGCCGCGTATATGCCGTGGACAAGCATTTCGAGACGATGGGGGATCTGCTTCCCGGACTTTTCCTCTACCGCCCCGGCTACGGCGGCATGTTCGAGCCGGAATGAAGCTGGAGTAACGGTGTTAAGTGGCAAGAGGATTTCCGAGGAATTTTGCCATTTGGGTATTGAGGTGGATGAGGAGTTTTCGGGCGACAGCCACGATGGCGGACTTGCCGGGTTTTCCGGCGGTTCGCAGCCGTTGGTAAAAGCTTTTGAGGACGGGATTGTGTTGGCTGGCGGAAATGGCGGCCATGAAGAGGACGCTGCGAACCTGGCGGCGGCCGCCTTGGATGAAGCGGCGGCCTTGGATTTTCCCGCTGTCCCGGTCAAAGGGGGCGAGTCCGGCGAGTGAGGCGATGGAGCGCCGTCCGACGCAGCCGAGCTCGGGCATGGCGGCAAGCAGGATGCGGCTGGTTTGGGGGCCGACGCCGGAGGTTTGGCGCAAGAGTTGATCGGCGGCGGCGAGGGCGGGTTGGCCGGCGATGAGTTTGGCGGCTTGTTGGTCGATGGTCTCGATTTGTTTTTCCAGGGTGCGGATGAGGCGTTGGAAGAGCCGTTTGACGAGGGGGTCGGTGTGATGTTCGAGGCGGTTGGTTTCGCGGAGCCGTGAGTCGATGAGTTCGGCACGGGCGCGCATGAGATCGGCGAGGGCAAGGGTGGCGGAGTCCTTGGCTTGCATGGGTTTGGGGGAAGAGACGGCGGCGAAGCGGGAGATGATTTTGGCGTCGATGGGGTCGCTTTTTGCCATGCATCCGAGGGATTTGGCGAAGTTGCGGATGCGTTGTCCGGGGACGATGCTGATGGGGATGGCCGCGTGCATGGCGGCTTGGACGAGAGGTTGTTCGTAGCCTCCAGTCGCCTCACAGACGAGGTGGGCGGAGGGCATGGCGGAAGCGGCGGAGAGAAGTCCGGCGATGCCTTTGGGGTGATTGGGGAAGCGTTTGATGGAGCCGTTGAAGTCGATGACGAGTTCGGTTTTGGCGACATCAACGCCGAGGTGGACGACGGATTGGGAATGAGGTAATGTCTTCATATTGGTTCGTTCATGCTTGTGATGGGAGCTCGCCGGCAAGCCGTCGGCTCATGTAACGGTTCGAACTGAGTGACCAAGATGCTCAAGACGGTTCCAACTCCATATGAGCTCGCGTGAAGCGGCTCGAGCGCCGACAGGAACCCGCCGTGAGCCGGGTGATCGGGAAGGATTTAGGCCCGATCACCCACTTGATCGCTGATACGCAATGAAGCGCGATTCGGCGTCAAAAGAAAAATACAAGCGCCGACGTTCGCGTCGGCTCTTCCCTTTCCCTTCGGGCCTATGCTCCGAACTTTTTTCTTCCCGGATCGATTTCCGCGATGGAAGGTGCTGGCAGTTGAGAGTGGGTCATTTGCCGGGACCCACGCAGCACATTTCAGGTATGATCGTCACGTCCGAGGAACTCATCGACCATTTGAACGCAAGTCGTTCGGGCACAGGGCGTCCTGTTTGCGCCGTGGATACGGAGGCGGACAGCCTTCACCGCTACCGGGAATCGCTTTGCCTGGTGCAGTTCGCGGTGCGCGGCCAATGTGTGCTGATCGATCCGCTGGCGATCCCGGATTTGGCGCCGTTGGGCGAGTATTTGTCGGACGCGATCGTGTGGATGCACGGGGCTGATTACGACATGACCATGTTCAAGCGGCAGTTCGGCAATTTGCCGCCGGTCGTTTACGATACGCAGATCGGCGCTCGTCTGTTGGGCGTGCGGCGTTTCGGCCTCGGCGATCTGGTTTTGCAATATTTCGGCGTGGAGCTTTCGAAGTCCTCGCAAAAGGCGGATTGGGGCAAACGCCCGCTTTCGCCGAAAATGGTGGAATACGCGCTCAACGACGTGCATTACCTGCTCGATATGGGCGATCTGATCGTTTCCCAACTGAAGGAAAAAGGTCGCTACGAATGGTTTGTCGAAAGTTGCGAGGCCGCCCGCCGCAAGGTGCTGGACCGCGATGATACCAAGGAGGAAAGCTGGCGGATTCAAGGTTCCGGACGTCTCGACGCGCAGGGTCTGGCCTATCTGCGCGGACTGTGGAACTGGCGCGATGAAGAAGCCAAGGCGTGGGATCGACCATCGTTCATGGTGTTGACCAACAAGCAGTTGCTGGAGTGGAGCGAGTCACTCGCGGCGGGACGCAAGATCACCCTGCCGGGGCATTATCGTTCGGATCGTCTGAAACGTTTTCACGCGGCGATGGAGGCGGTTGCCGCGCTTTCCAAAGCGGAATGGCCCGCTCGCCCGATCGGTAAACGCCGCAAGCGTGACAAGGATTTTGATCTGAAAGTGGAAGGCTTGCTGAAAAAACGCGAAGCCGTTGCGAGCCAATTGGATATCGATAGCTCGCTCATCGCCCCGCGCGCCGTGTTGGAAAGCATCGCGGCAGGGGAAGTAGGGCCGAAAGACGTGCTGCTGAACTGGCAGCTCCAGTGTTTGAGCTTCTTGTAGGTCGTATCATCCTGCGGAATTCCGCCTTGAAAATGAAGGGAATTTCCTGTCTCTTCTTTCTGTGACCTCACCCCTGTCCGCAGGACCGCTCCCCACACCGCAGCGGCTGCATTTTCTCTGTCCGCATTGCCATCAGGCGTTGTCGGTGGGTGCGGAATTGGCGGGTGTTCAAGGTCCCTGTCCGTATTGCGGTGGATTACTCACGGCGCCACAAATCGCGGTTCAGGAGGCTGTTCCCCAGCAGATCATGCCCCAGCCGCGTCCGGCGCGTTTTAAAGCACGCCTGAGCACTTCTCCGCCGGTGCGGAGTGGCCGCGTGATGGCGGATGGCATGGTGGACCATGCCGATCTGGAAAACCGGGAATTTCGCAAAACGCTGCGCATTCTGGCGTGTTTTATTCTGGCGTTTGCAGTGTGTCTCGCGGTTTCGTGGTTTTTGAAAAAGCACCAAGCGGGTGGCTGATTTTTAAGTGACTTATTTTGAGTGACTTAAATTGGGTAAAAAAACAGGAAATTGCTTGTCTCGCCGGGGTGGATTTCGGATTCTGTCCCAGCCCTATGTCAGACATCGAGAACGAGCCGAAAAAAGCGGAAACCCAAGTGGGTGCGCAGCAGGAGTATAATGCTGGGCAAATCGATAAACTGGAAGGCTTGGAGGCGGTCCGCAAGCGCCCCGGCATGTATATCGGTGACCCGGATGAGCGCGGCTTGCACCACTGCGTTTTCGAGGTTCTGGACAACTCGATCGACGAGCATCTCGCGGGCTATTGCGACCGCATCAAGGTCTCGATCCATGTCGATGGCTCGGTTTCCATCGCGGACAACGGCCGGGGCATTCCGGTGGATATGCACCCGAAATTCGGCATTCCGGCCGTCGAGCTGGTGCTGACGAATCTCCACGCGGGCGGTAAATTCGGCCAGGGTGCTTACAAATATTCCGGCGGTCTCCACGGCGTGGGTGCGAAGTGCGTCAACGCGTTGTCCGACTGGTTCAAGGCGGAAATCATGCGCAACGGCAAGGTTCACATGATCGGCTTCGAGCGCGGGAAAACCACCCAGCCGCTCAGCGTGATCGGTGAAGTGGACCCGTCGAAAACCGGCACGATGATCAGCTTTTTCCCGGACGCCACGATTTTCGTCGATACCATCGAGTTCAAGTTCGACCGCCTCGCCACCCGTTTGCGCGAGCTCGCTTTCCTCAACCCCGGCCTCACCATCGATCTCGAAGACGAGCGCCCGGAATCGGCGAAAAAGACCTCGTTTTACTACGCGAAAGGCATCGAGGAATTCGTCATCCAGCTCGGTGAAAACAAGGAAGTCATCCACGACGCGCCGGTCGTCCTCCAAGGCAAGCGCCAGATCGAACTCGATTACGACGGGAAAAAGACCACCGACGATGTGTTCGCGGACGTGGTTTTCCAATACAACGATTCCTACAACGACCAGATTCTCTGTTTCGCGAACTCGATCCCTAACGGCGACGGTGGCACGCACCTGACCGGCTTCCGCACGGCGCTCACCCGCGGCATCAACCAATACGCGAAGGCGAACAAGATCCTGAAAGACAAGGACCCGGCGCTCAGCGGTGACGACGTCCGCGAAGGTTTGATCTGCGTGATTTCGATCAAGATGCCGAACCCGCGCTTCAGCTCGCAGACGAAGGACAAGCTCGTCAACTCGGAGATCGAAGGCGTCGTTTCCTCCATCGTTTACGAGGGCATCATGCAGTATTTCGATGAAAACCCGGCGCTCGCCCGCAAGGTGATCGAGAAATCCGTGAACGCCGCCCGCGCCCGCGAGGCCGCCCGCAAAGCCCGCGAAACCGTGCGTAAATCCGCCCTTTCCGGCGGCGGACTGCCGGGTAAACTCGCCGACTGCTCGGAGCGCGATCCTTCGAAGTGCGAACTTTATATTGTCGAGGGTGACTCCGCGGGTGGTTCCGCGAAGCAAGGCCGCGACCGCCGCACTCAGGCGATTCTCCCGCTGCGCGGCAAGCTCATCAACGTGGAAAAAGCCCGTCTGCACCGCGCTCTCCAGAACAAGGAAATCCAGTCGATGATCACCGCCATCGGCGCGGGTATCGGTGACGGCGAGCAGGAAGGTTCTTTCAACATCGACAAGGTCCGCTATCAGAAAATCGTTATCATGACCGATGCCGACGTGGACGGCTCCCACATCCGCACGTTGTTGCTCACGTTTTTCTGCCGCCACATGCCGGAGCTCGTGAAGCGTGGTTTCCTCTACATCGCCCAGCCGCCGCTGTATTTGGTCAGCCGCAAAAAGCGCCAGGAATACGTGCAGGACAACGATTCGCTCAACCGCATCCTGTTCGACCTCGGTGCCGGTGAAGTGACGCTCCGCACTTACGATGGTGCCCGCAGTTTCTCCGCCGAGGAGCTTCGCGAAGTGCTGGACACGCTTTCCTCGCTGTTCCGTTACTCCGCGTCCATCGAAGGCAACGGCGGGAATTTCAAGGAATACCTCGCCGCCCGTGTGAACGGCCACCTGCCGGAGTTCATGCTCCGCATCCGCACCGGCAACGACGAGCGCGTTTCGTATTTCCAGGACGAAGCGACCTTGCGCGCCTTCGCCGCCGAGAACCGCACGTTGCGGATTTTCGACGAAATTCTCACCGAAGAAGAAATCGCCGCCTACACCGGACCATCCCGCCGCGTCGTGCTTCACGAACTTCACGAATCCAAGGCGATCACCCGCATTTTCGCCCGCCTCACGGAAATCGGTTTCAACACCAACGTCCTCTTTTCCGAAGACCTGCCGCTTTACGAACTCGTCGAAGGCGAAGGCGAAAAGCAATTCGTCACCCCGATCTTCGGCGTGCCGGAAATTCTCGCCCGCATCCTCGAAATCGGCCGTCGCGGCGTGCAGATCAAACGCTTCAAAGGTCTCGGTGAAATGAACGCCAAGGAGCTTTTCGAAACCACCATGGACCCGGAAAAACGCCAGTTCCTCCGCGTCCGTCTGGACGAAGACAACGCCGTCGAAGCCGACAAAATGTTCGATGTTCTCATGGGAGACATCGTGGAACCCCGCAAGCGTTTCATCGAAGACAACGCGCTGAACGTCCGCAATTTGGATGTCTGATTATCGCATGTCTGATTTTTGATCGCTTAAAACTCTGTTAATTTCCATGTCTCAAGATTCTATCAAACCGATCAACGTCGCCGAGGAGCTTTCGCAATCGTTCCTCGAATATTCGATGTCGGTGATCATTTCCCGCGCGCTGCCGGATGTGCGCGATGGTCTGAAGCCTTCGCAACGCCGCATTCTCTACGCGATGCGCGAGCTGAACCTCGCTCCCGGCAAACAGCACATCAAGTGTGCGAAGATCTGCGGTGACACCTCGGGTAACTACCACCCTCACGGTGAATCCGTCATCTATCCGACATTGGTGAACATGGGCCAGAAGTGGTCCATGCGTGACACGCTGGTCGATGGCCAGGGTAACTTCGGTTCGGTGGAAGGTGACCCGCCCGCCGCGATGCGTTATACGGAAGCCCGCCTCACGCACCTCGGCATG
Source organism: Luteolibacter sp. (assembly GCA_047605125.1). Lineage (GTDB taxonomy): Bacteria > Verrucomicrobiota > Verrucomicrobiia > Verrucomicrobiales > Akkermansiaceae > Luteolibacter. The sequence continues at coordinate 2,144 of JASGGK010000006.1, read as the reverse complement.
GCGATGATGGAGGATCTGGACAAGGACACCGTCGATTTCGTGCCGAACTACGACGAGCGTCTCACCGAGCCGACCGTTCTTCCGGCCGCGTTTCCAAACTTCCTCGTGAATGGCGGCACCGGCATCGCGGTCGGCATGGCGACCAACCTCGCGTCGCACAACCTCGGCGAAGTGGTGGACGCGATTTGCGCGCAGATCGACCATCCGGAAATCACGCTGCCGGAGCTGATGCAGCACGTGAAAGGCCCGGATTTCGCGGTACCCACCGAGATTCGCGGCATTCGCGGCATCGAAGAATATTTCCGCACCGGACGCGGCTCCATGCGTATGCGCGGTAAAATGGAGATCGTCGAAAACGAATCCGGCCGCTCGCTCATCATCATCCGCGAAGTGCCGTACGGCGTGAACCGCGCGACGCTCCAGGAGCGCATCGCCGAGTTGGTGAACGAAAAAACGCTCACCGGCATTTCCGGAATGCGCGACCTTTCCGATGAGGAAACGCGCATTGAGATCGAGCTGAAACGCGACGCCCGCCCGCAAGTGGTCGTCAACCAGCTCTTCAAACTCACGCAGATGGAAACATCCTTCAGCGTGAACATGCTCGCGATTCACAAAAATCGTCCGAAGCAACTTTCGCTCAAGGAAGCCATCGATTGCTACATCGAGCACCGCCGCGAAGTCGTCGTCCGCCGCACGCGTTACCTCTTGAACAAAGCGGAAGAGCGCGCCGAGCTGCTCGAAGCCTATCTCCTCGCGCTCGGACATCTTGATGATTTCATCCAGATCATCCGTTCGTCGAAAAACCGCGACGAAGCCCGCGAGCGCCTCGCCGCATACAATTTCCCGGTCGCCACCGCGGAAGGCCTAGGCATTCTCATCCGCTCGCAGGCCTCCATTTCCGGCGATACCTACACCTTCAGCGAGCGCCAGGTGAACGCGATCCTCGAACTCCGTCTCTATCAACTCACCGGTCTCGAGCGCGACAAGGTGAAGGGTGAATACGACGCCGTCATCGCCGACATCAAGGATCTGATGGACATTCTCGCCCGCGAGATCCGCGTGCTGACGATCATCAAGGACGAGCTGCGCGTCATCAAAGACAAGTATGCCACGCCGCGCCGTTGCACCATCGTCGCGGAAGCGGGTGAAGTCGCGATGGAAGACCTCATCGCCAACGACGCGATGATCGTCACGCTTTCGCACCGCGGTTATATCAAGCGTACGCCATCCAGCGAATACCGCCTGCAAGGTCGCGGCGGCAAGGGCCTCAAGGGCATGGAAACCCGCGCCACGAAGAAGGATGAGGCGAACGATTTCGTGGAGCACCTCTTCTCCGTGCAGGCCCACGATTACCTCCTGTTCTTCACGAACACCGGCCGCATGTATGTCGAGCGCGTGTATGAACTCCCGGAAGGTTCCCGCACCTCGGTCGGTCGCAGTATCCGCAACGTGCTGGACCTCAAGCCGGAGGAGAAAATCGCCGCCTTGCTCCGTCTGGAACGCACGGTGGATGAAAATGGCAATGACATCACCTTCCGCGATGAAGCGGGCTTCGTGTTCTTCGCCACCCGCAATGGCAAGGTGAAGAAAACCGCCCTCAATGATTTCCGCAACTACCGCAAAGCAGGTATCACCGCCATCAATCTTGACGAAGGCAATGACCTCATCGGCGTGAGCCTCACCAGCGGCGAAGATGATATCATCCTCGTCACCCGCAAGGGCCTGAGCATTCGCTTCACGGAAGGCGTTTACAAGAAACCGCAAAACGAAGTTTCCGAAGATGGTGAAACCGTCGAGGTGGAAGTCATCGATGATGAAGCGGATGCCGCGGACGATGATAAGCCGCAAATCCGTCCTCAGGGTCGCGCCACCGCAGGTGTCACCGGTATCCGCATCGGAAAAGACGACGCTGTGGTGGGCATGGCCATCGTCACCGAAGGCGCCACCTTGCTCGTCGCCGCTGAAAACGGCCTCGGCAAGCGCACTCCGTTCGGCAGCTATCCATACCGCCGCCGCGGCGGCAAGGGAGTGAAAACGATGAACGTCACCGAGAAAACCGGTCTCGTCGTCAGCGCTGTCACCGTCACCGAGCAGGACGAACTCATGCTCATGACCTCCACCGGCCAGAGCATCCGCATCCGCGT
>JASGGK010000005.1:0-218834 GCA_047605125.1 Luteolibacter sp. | reverse complement strand
CCGCTCCGGCCAGAACGAGCTGGCGCTCGATCTGGTGCGCGGCAACGCGGAATCCATGAACTCCCGCCGCAACCGGGCAAGGAAGCTGAAAAAACGGATCGAGGAGACCATCCGGCGCGTCCAGTCGTTCCAGTATTTCCACGAGCGGGCCATGCGCCTGAAACAGAAACAATCCACCCCATCCATCAAGCCATGATCAAATCCCCGGACTCAACCGTCCCCTCGGAACGCTCCGCCTCGTTCCCCGGCAAATGCTGGCACCGCGAGGAAGGAACCCGGACGATCCGGGTCATCACGGCGGACAAGGGAAGATTCACCTTTCCGTATTCCCACTTCGTTCGCGGCCATCTGGAAGACACCGACGACGGGAAAGAACGGCTCACCCTGAGCTTCTCCTCCGACACGGTGGAAATCCATGGCAAACGGCTTGAGCCGCTGGAGAAAGCTTTGGACGGTCTCTCACTGGCATGGGTCCGCGTGCTTCCCTCCCGCCATGCACCCCTGGCATCCGAAGGCTCGCCCGTGGTGACTGAAATTGCGGTTTGTCCCACGACAGACACATCTACTGCTGCATCTTAAACTCAGGTTATGAAATGATTGTGAAGCCAGAGAAATGCCTCGATAAATGGCGAATTCAAAACGAGACCTATGGGGAATTTAGCTTTGACTCAAGACAACCATTCTTCTGGGACTAGCTTTGCGCCGCCGCGCCACTCCTCGACGAGATGTGTGAAAGGCAGGCGACCCCAAACCGAATCTGGCGCGTGGTCGAACACAATAATCTGGAATCGGGGCGTGAACTTCCTGCAGAAAAAATCCAAAACCTTGAATGTTTTGCGGATCGCATCGACATCTTCATCAAGGATCTTGGGTTCATCGCCCTCGCGCACGCCGGCCAATTTTTTAGGAAAATACACTTGGCTTGGCTGGTCGAAGATAACGAACTGTGGCACTGGGCTGTGTGGCAATTCCATAAAGAACCAGTGCAACGCCAATATGGTGCCGACGTGGTATCCTAGCCAGTTTGACCCGCTTCCGATCTCGGAAAGCAAATGCCTCCTGTCTTCTCCAGCTACCCGGATAGTAAGATCATTTGCACTCAGGAAAATCGGCGCATTAGGATCCTCCACATCTAGCAGACTAATCATTTTACCTGCATGATTGTTCACCCGCTGCAGCGCATATTTCTTTCGTGATTCAACCTGTTCCGGCTTAACCTCTTCACGCAACAACGCGACACGGTCTGAGAGTTTAACGACTTCAGCAGCAAGGGCGCTGTCCTCACCGAGGCGCGAGTAGAATGCTAGAGATGATTCCAAGCTACCGATAAACCGTTCAACTTCCTTCGCGCGGAACTGTTCCTTTTGGGCCTCCGACGAACGCATCGTGAGCGCATTTCTCCGGATCTGGACGGCTTCCAGTTTTTCCGCGAAAACCCGCACTTCTGTAGTCACCCGCTGCATTTCGAGATCAAATGCGGCGGGGGCATTTCGGGTTATCCGAGCCTCCTTTTCTACCTCCTGAAGAGCGGTAACAAGAACCTGTAACTCACCTTTGGCTTCGGTCAAGTCGTTGCCACATACCGGACAATCAGTGTGATCTTGCTGCTGGTCGCTCAGCCATTCGGAAACTTTAAGCCGATCACGCTGGACCTGGAGTGCTTGATTGTATTGGTCCACGCTTTCCGTCAACCGCCGCATCTCACTGAGCCGTCGCCGCAAAGCTGTCAGCTCCCGGGAAATAGCGCCTTCCTCCTTCTCCAGATCTCGAAGCTCTGCAATCGAGCCATCTAGCGTTTTCGCCGTCACTTTCAGGGTGTGGTCAGTCCTGCTCACGATGCTGGAGAGCAAAGCAATCATTTCTTCCTTCGCCATCTTTCGTGACGGATCCTCCTCTTCAAACAGCCCTAATTCACGGGCCGTCGATACGTAATTTCGGATTTCAGCGAGCCACCTTTCCGAAACTTCGCGCGCAGTAGCGAGTTCGCGCTCCTTGCGCCTCAGTTCACGCTGGAGCTGGTCAAGCTCATGCTCCTTCCCGAGTTGCTCAGGCGTGATAGCATTCAACACATAAGGAAAGATCGTCCGCAACTTCTGCCGATGATCGTAAGTATCCGCCTTGAAGAACAGGATATCCGGATTGGCAACGACGTTTTGCGGCTGGAACGTGAAAGCAGCCATATCGCGAAAGCTGGGTCGTCCTGCTCGGCTGGTCACCGCATTTTCTCCGGCGGAGAAGTCGAGCTTGGTAAGGCCCGCCAGCTCATCAAGGCTCCGTCTCACCTGATCGGCAGTTGCATTGCGATCCTCGATGACCTGCGGGATTGCCACCTCTTCCGCTTCGAGAACAAACATGTGGTCAGTCAACTTCTGCGCCCCGGGTGCCTCCCGCGCAAAAAGCTTCTGTCCTTGGTCGGTTTGAACCAGCACTCCGAACCATGAGCATGCCTGGCGGATCGTTTTTACCGGAATTGAACAAGAATGAGCACCAAGACAGTAATCAATGATAGGCGTCACTGCCGATTTTCCCGTGCGCGAAGCGCCTGTGATGACATTCACCATGCCCAACTCGAACGAAATCCGGCGAGGTTCAAATTGAGTGTTTTTCGGCCAGAGGATGACCTCCTTGATTTGGAAATACATATCAGAATCGGATTTTCAGTAGAGTGGACACTTCGTGCATTGAAAGTTCTCCATACCAGCTGCCAAGTTTCTCGGCATTTTTCAAGAGCTTGGCCGCTTTCGGGGGCACTCCTCTCGGGGCCGTCTCTGTCAAAGGGACCAGCGCCCCTTCGTCCGTAAGTGTGAGAAGCCGTCCGGCAAATGCCTGACGAAGGGAAGCCCAGCTAATGTCTCGCCATTGGAGGCACCGGTCATGCAAGGTCAAAAGAAGGTCTTGTTTGGCATCCTTGGTTTCGGAGAATTTTTCGGAAAACTTGCGGAGACCCGAGTCCTTGTTCGTGTGGGACAAAACGTCGAAAAGACCTTTCGTGAAAATCAGAGGCACTACCGTAAAAGCCACCGGCAGGGGTAGCGCACGCCTAGTCTTGTGAGCGGCTTGATATCCGCAAGCGCTTCGCCAGATGATCGCGGCACCTAATGCAGGGTTCTGCGTGATCCAAGCCTCGTTGCCCATCTTGTTGCTGGAAGTAAGCTCCGACATTACTTATGCCGAGGGGGATGGAGTTTCATTTGCAAGAACTTCGGCAAACCTCGGATGCCATCCAATCTTTGGCTTTTCCGCAAGTAGATGGAAAGTTCCTGGAACGAAGTGGTTCGGCACCTCCTGCCCTTCAAGTGTCGCACTATGATCACAACATGACGAATAAAGGACCCGTCCCAGTTCTGCCTCATCTAAACCTTTGTTCTGTAGACTGCACCTCCGTCGCAGATTCAACCAAGCTCGCTCAAGGTTATCGTCGAACTCATCGAAGGATGAAGGGTGAATCTCCGCAGTCTCGCCCCAATGGGTCCTGTCGCAGGCAGCACGAAAATAATCGCTTACCGCTTGAAGACGATCTGAAAATTCTGCATCTATAACCTCAAGTTGCCTGACAAAGAGCTTGGGCATCAATTCGTCGGTCTTGTCTTTGGAAACTGTCGCTGGCGCAAACGACCTCAGAATCGCACGCTCGCGATATTTGCGGATGAAGGCCGTCATTTCGCGATGGAAATCATCCCGAGAAAGGATCGCAGGCTTCCCTTTTTCCATGAGCAGCTCAGCCTCCCGCTTCACCCAGCCCTGAGCTTGTTTGATAACATCCTCCAATTGGGCTTCGGGAATAAATGGGAACCATTTTGGAAAATCCACCTGAGGACTAACCTCGGCAGTCTCCAAAGTGAAGCAACGGATGATCTCGCGCTGCCGGAGCTCATCCACACCGAAAAACCGCTTCAGGAAGAAGCCGATGTCCTTTTTCCCTGTATCAGGTGCAGCCAACTCTTCCGCAAAAGTTTCCCTAACCTTCGCCAAGGCAGCTTCTGCATTCTCTAAAGTCCTTGACGCATTGAACATTTCGGCCATTGCTCCGTCCCGCGGATTTGCCACCGCCATGACCAGCGCAAGTTTCTCGAACTCCACTTGGGGGCCGAGATCGCTTGCCCAATTACTGAGCGTCTTCCATAGAGGTATGGCTCTATCAGCAATCGGGTTGGCCGTAAGAGCGCTCTTGGACTGGACCATCTCCACAAAACCGTCGGCCCCATGTACTGCGACATCGTCGATTACTTCCAAGCTCACGAACGCACCAGAACCTGCACTGGCCAGTAGCTTCGCCATAATAGTCTCTTGGACAAAGTATCCAAGAGCTTGCCCCGGGACGGACGTCTTATTTTTCTTTGGCTTTCTCGGGGGCTTTTTCAAAACGGAACTAAAGGGACTGAGAGGCAACTGAAGGGTCCAAACTGACGGATGACCCATTTGACGATCTTCTTTTTCCGCAGCTTTGACCTAATGTAACAATCTGCATTGACTTGCCAAGTGTTCTTGTTGTCTGCCCAGACTGCCGTAAAGGGACGGGAATTCGCGTGTTTTTCGTGGGAAACTCCCGAAATGGGACGAAGGTTTCCCCCACGAATACCAAGTCTTGAGTCGAGAGGAACGGCTTCGGCGGATCGGTGCACTGTTCTACAAAGCCGCCGTGATTTCACTGGCGCGGAAACAAGGCATTGTCGGGGAAACTGGCGGAAACGTTCCAGCTCAGGTAGGGGAAGACTCTCTCATAGAAACGGATTCGCTGGGAACTGCCCCTCTGCCGGAGGAGCACTTGGCCATTTTCCTACGATATGCTCGGCTAGGTGAAATAGCTCCACGCGATGCGACGGAATTTTGGAAAGTATCCCGCACGACCGCTTAACGGCGGCTGTTGGGCTTGGAACAAAGCGAATGGCTTGAAAGACGTGGAGCGACAAAAGCCACCCGGTACATTTTCACGACCCAAACCCGAGTCCTGTTGAAACGGTTGAAGCAATCCAAACCAGCCTAAGAGGCTCGCCGACAAGCATGTGAGGCTCCCAAGAAGTCCATTCACAGGGTAATCCGGTGAGGATTTTACCCGCCGCGCTCTTTCTCTCCCCTGCTTCTCAGCTCAAGAGCCTCAGCCTGTCGGTTCAGGAGAACCTTGACTATGAACGGCAGCCGCCAAACTGCGCATCCGTGTAATATGGGCCTTGCCAATCTTTCCTTTTACGAATCTGCCCTTCGTTAGTCCCTCATTTTCGGTCAAAGCCGTTCCTATCTCGAGCACCTTACAAATCAAATGGCGCATGAAACACAAGTGATTTAAGTTTGTAACCTCCCCCAAACTTCGTGATTTTCTGCACTCGAACCGGAACCGACGAGCATGGACTCAATGAGAGGATGTCCGAATGACACCCAAAAACGATCAAATCCGTGGTATCAACGATCTCCCGGGAAATTCTATTGAACCCTGGATCAATTCCTACGAGGCATGCCACCATCTTGGGATCTCCATTGCAACCCTACACCGATGGATCAAAAGTGGGAAGCTGAAGCCGAAGCGGACTCCGGGAGGCGTCTTCCGATTTCGCAGATCGGACCTCAATGCCCTTTTGAGCTGAAAGGGGGCTTCATCAAGCCATCCGATGAAAATCGATGACAGCCGATGAGCATGCCTGCCGGAATGAAGTCTAAAACTGCCGGAAAACTGCCGGAACGTTTTTTAAGAACAAACAAAAAGGGAGCCTCTCAGCTCCCTAAATCTTTCATTTTGAATGGTGCACTCGAGAGGACTCGAACCTCCACGGGGTTGCCCCCACTAGAACCTGAATCTAGCGCGTCTACCAATTCCGCCACGAGTGCATTCAGAATGCCCGATCCTTGCGGTCGGGGCCGGAAAAACACCATGCCGGGCGCAGGAATGCAACATTGATTTCACACGATTTTCATTTCTGGAGCAGATCGTCAATTTCGCGACGCTTCTCCGTTGCCAAGCTCCGCTCTCCTCACCACTTTTTGACCATGCAAAAGGCCACGCCGTTCCTTCTGGTTCTCATTCTCGCCGCCACCGCGGTTTTTCTTTCCGTTCGGGAACATCCTGTCCAATCACCCGCCGCTCCTTCCGCGCCTGCTACGGAACAAACGGCTCCGTCCACACCACAAGCGACGGCACCCGCTGAAACCACTCCCGCCCCCTCACCTGCCTCCCCGGTTTCAGCCACCCCTTGGCCGCAGGCATCCTCGGACATCGCTCCGGATGCGAAAGCCACCTACGGCACCTTGAAAAACGGCCTGCGCTACGTGATTTACCCGAACCTGGAACCTCCGAAACGCCTTTCCATCCGCCTGCACATCGCCACCGGATCGCTGATGGAAGCCGATGACCAGCAAGGACTCGCGCACTTCCTCGAACACATGGTTTTCAATGGTTCCAAGAATTTCAAAGCCGACGAACTCGTCCCGCGCATGCAGCGCATGGGCATCGCCTTCGGAGCTCACGTGAACGCCTACACTTCGTTCGACGAGACCGTTTACATGCTCGATCTGCCGGATACCGCTCCGGAAACCATCGATCTCTGCCTGAAAGTGATGCGTGATTTCGGCGATGGCGCGTTGCTGGAAACCGAGGAAATCGATCGCGAACGCGGCGTGATCCTTTCGGAAAAAATCAGCCGGGATTCCGTCGAAACCCGCCTGATGGAGCAGCAATTCCTCACCCTGCTACCGGATTCCCTTGTGAGCCGCCGTTTCCCGATTGGCCAGGAAGACGTCATTTCCAAAGCCCCGCGCGAACGTTTCACCGATTACTACAACCGCTTCTACACGCCCCAACGCATGACGCTCGTCATCGTCGGCGATGCGGATGTCGCGCAGCTGACGCCGAAAATCCAGGAAACCTTCGGCTCGATGAAAAACCCGGAAAACACCGGAAAAAACGCCGATCTCGGCCGGATTCCGGTGATCGAAGGCATCAAAGCCTCCGTTTTCGCCGACAAGGAAGCCCCATCCACCGATCTTTCGCTCACCCACATCCGTCCGTTTGAAGCGAAGCCGGATACCGTGGAAAACCGGATCGCCCAAATGCCGCTGGACCTCGCCGAAGCCATGCTCGGCCGCCGTTTCGAGCGCCTCAGCAAACAACAGGGCTCGCCCATCGTTTCCGGCTCCGCCTCGGATTACGATCTCTTCAACTACATGAAAATCGGCTCCATTGACGTCACCGCCGCCGATGACCGCTGGCAGGAAGCCGTGCCCGTGCTTGAGCAGGAATTCCGCCGCGCCCTGCAATACGGTTTCACCCAGGCCGAACTCGATGAAGCGAAATCCAATTTCCTCAACGCCTACGAGCAAGCCGTCAAACAACAAGCCACACGCAAATCGGAAACTATCGCCACCGGCATTCTCAAAGCGCTCGATTCCAATAAAGTCTATTCCACTCCCGAGACCAGTCTCGAAATCGTAAAACAAGGCCTCGCCTCCATCGATCTCGCGAAAGCCCACGAAGCCTTCAAGCAATTCTGGGATGTCTCGGGCATGCACCTCATCCTCACCACCAAGGAAAAACCGGCGGATGCGGAGCAAACCCTATCCTCGCTCTATCAGCATTCTTTCGCCACCCCCATCGAGGAAGCGGCCGCCCGCGCGATCATTCCCTTCAGTTACACCGCCTTCGGCAAACCCGGTAGTATCGCCAGCCGCAAGGAAGTCGCCGATCTCGGCATCACCCAGCTCGTTTTTTCCAACAACGTCCGCGTGAACCTCAAGGCTACGGATTTCGAGCAAAACAAAATCCGCGTCATCGCCCGCACCGGCTCCGGCCAGCTCAGCCAGCCCAAAGACAAGCCGATGTTGGACGCCTTCGCCACAGCCGTCTTCGAAGGCGGCGGCCTCGGCAAACACTCGAACGACGAACTCCAGCAGATCCTCGCCGGGAAAAACGTCGGCGTCGATTTCTCCATCGGCGAAGACACCTTCCAGCTTTCCGGCGCCACCACCCCCGCCGATTTCCCGCTCCAGCTCCAGCTCATGTGCGCTTCCCTCACCGATCCCGGCTATCGTGAAGAAGGCCTCTGGCAGTTCCAGAAAGCAGTGCCCATGCTCTATCAGCAACTCCGCCACACCACCGCCGGTCCCGAAAAAGAAATGGACTCATGGCTCCACGGCGGAGATTCCCGCTACACCATTCCACCGGTCGAAAAACTCAGCGCTTACACCATCGCCGACGCGAAAAAATGGCTCACTCCCGAGCTGACCAAAGGCTACCTCGAACTCACCATCGTCGGCGATTTCAAGATCGATCAAATCCTGCCCGACCTCCTCTCCACTTTCGGGGCACTTCCATCCCGCGCCCGCACTGCCGCTCCGCTCGATGCCGCCCGCACGGTGAAATTCCCGCAAGCCCCGCTCAGCCAGACCTTCACCTTCCAATCCAAAATCCCCCAAGCCGTCGCCACCGTGATCTGGAAGACCGACGGCCTCCGGAAAAACCAGCAAAACTTCCGCCGCCTCAACATCCTCAGCCAAATCTACGGCGACCGCCTCCGCGAAGAAATCCGCGAAAAACTCGGCGCATCCTACAGCCCGGACGCCGGGGCCACCGGATCGGAAGCCTTGAAAGACTACGGCTACCTCATCGGCCAAAGCATCGGCAAACCCGAAGACCTCGAAAAACTCCTCACCACCATGCGCGATCTCGCCAACGAACTCGCGGAAAAAGGAGCCACCCAGGACGAACTCGACCGTTCGCTGAAGCCCACGCTCTCCATGCTGGATAAAACCCTCCGCGACAACAGCTATTGGTCCGCCACCGTCATGTCGCAATCCCAGCTCGATCCTTCACGCCTCGACCTCGCCCGCACCCGTGATGCCGATTACCGGTCGATCACCCTGGAGGAAATCAACGCTCTCGCGAAAAAATACCTCACCGCCAACAACGCCCTCCTCGTTTCCATCAAGCCGGTGGAGTGAAGATGGGTTGATGGTTGTGAGTGGATGGTTAATGGCGAAGAAGAGCCACATCGCGCTCTTTCTACCAACTATCAACTAAAAACCATCAACCGAACCCGTGCTCCCCGCCATCGTCCACTATCACCTGAAGCCCGGCGGCGTCACATCGGTCATCGCCGCCACTTCACGGAATTTGGACATCCCGCATGTCATTCTCAGCAGCGATGGCGACCATGCCATCCCCGGTTTGGCCTACAAGGGTTGCGGCCTCGCGCTCGAACAACTCCGTGACACCGCCACCGCCTCTCTCGGCGCCCCCCCCGATCTCTGGCACTTTCACAATCCCACCCTCGGGAAAAACCCGCATTTCCCCGAACTGATCACCCGGCTTGCGGAAAACGGCGAGCACCTTTTGCTCCACATCCACGATCTCGCCGAAGACGGACGCCCGCAAAATTACCGCGCCATTCCACCGCGCTATCCCATCGGGCCGCACGTCCACTACGCATTCATCAACTCCCTCGACCGCCAAAATTTCATCAACGCCGGCCTGCCGGGATCCCACGCCCATCTGCTGCCGAACCCGATTCTTCCCCGCAACGAATCTTGTGAAACTTTCGGCGAAAAAAGCGCCACGCCCCTTCTCTTCGCCCCCATCCGCGCCATTCGCCGTAAAAACATCGGCGAGCTTCTTTTGCTCGCCAGCCAGCTTCCCGAAGGAGCGCGCATCGCCATCAGCCGAGCCCCGGAAAATCCCCAGTGGCTCCCCATTTACCAACGCTGGAAATCCTTCGCCACCGCGCAAAACCTGCCCGTCGATTTCGAAGTCGTGCAGCCCGACGCTCCTTTCGAGTTCTGGCTCGAAAGCGCCACGCACTTCGTCACCACCTCCATCGCAGAAGGTTTCGGCCTGCCGTTTTACGAAGCGGCCCTGCACGGAAAAAACCTCATTGGCCGCGACCTCCCGCACCTCACCCAAGATCCCGCCATCGATCACCGCTCGCTTTACCAGCGGTTGCTCGTTCCGCACGAATGGATCGACGAAATCCAGCTCCGGAAAATCTATCAGAAATCATTCACCAAGCACCACCAAGCCTATCAACACCCGGCCCCTCCACTTCCCTCGCTCTTGGAAAACGACTCCTACGATTTCGGAAACCTCCCCGAATCCATCCAACACGCCATCATTTTAAAAACCAAGGAGGCAGGACATTCTTGTCCGACACATCTTGATGAAATTCGGGACAGGAATGTCCCGACTTTTTATCTCAAATCCTGGCTCACCCACGCCCTCGATCTTCCTCCTCTCCCACCCGTCACTTTTCCGTCCCAAAACCTCGCTCCATTATACCGGAAAATCCTCTCCCACCCACCCGGCCCCGTCACCTTTCTCGATCCCGCCCGCATCCTCAACGCGTATCTCCCCGCATTTCATTTCCTGAAAACCACACCACCGTGGACACCCCGCGCCGTCCTCTTCGATCTCTACGGCACCTTGCTCATCGCCCCCGCAGGCGGGGTGAAACCCGATCCCGCCGCCGATCCGCTCCTGCGGGAAATCCTGCGAAACTCCGGCCACACACCGCCCGAGTCTCCCAGCACGTCCCTCCACCAAGCAGTCCTCAAACATCACGCCGCAGCGAAAACCCCACATCCTGAAATCGATCTCCGTGAACTCTGGCAGGAAATCCTCGGAACCCATGCCGATCTCACCGATCTCGTCCTCGTCATCGAAGCCGCCTGGCACCCCGCCACGCTGATGCCATTCGCTGCAAAAACACTGCGTTCACTCGCCACCAACGGCCTGCCACTCGGCATCATTTCCAACGCCCAAATCAACAGCCTCCCCTCGCTCGGCCCCCTCGCCGAACTCTTCACTCCGGATCTCAGCATTTTCTCCTATCAACACCGCATCGCCAAACCCGCGCCCGCACTTTTCCAACTCACCGCCGACCGCCTCGCCGCACGCGGCATTTCCCCCACGGAAACCCTCTACATCGGCAACGATCCCCTCCAGGACATCCAGCCCGCCGCCGCCATCGGTTTCAAAACCGCCCTCTTCACCGGCCACCCCGATTCCCTCCGCCCCGGTACCTGCGAACCGGATTTCCGAATCACGAGCTTGGATCAACTCGCAGAAATCATTTAGATCCTTCTTGGCACGAAATCTCCTCACAACTTCACCGCACACAGCGCGATGAACATCGGGAACTCCTCCGCCGCGCGATGCTCCGCCTTGCTGAACGCTCCGCCTGCCTGCGAACGACGATGGCTGAAAAGTTCTTCGCATCCCACCACGCCCAAACCTCCTTCACCCAAGCCCGTCAGCAAATCCGCCAGCGGACGGTGATAAAACGTCGTCTCTGAACTCTCGCCCTTGCCCGGATGCGTGGTGATCGGGATTTCCAACGCTTTCCCGTAACGGTCCACCCGGCGGAATTGGATTTTCTGATCGTTATCGAATCCCCAATGAGACTGTTTCGGAATCCGGAAACACGGGTGCATGAACACAAACAGCGCACGGCCACCCGGTTTCAACGCCTGAGCCACATTCGTAAAAAGTCCCACCGCATCCGGCACATCGTGCACCGCCATCAGGCAGGTCGCCGCATCGTAGCTTTCATCCGCCCAATTTCCCGGCGCACACGCATCCGTCGTGACAAAAGAAACCCGCCCGTCTTTTCCGTGGCGTGCTTTCGCCGCATCGATCAAGCGCGGGCTGGCATCCACACCGGTGAATTTCGCCACGCCCGCTTCCAGCAAGGGCCGCACCAGCACGCCTTGACCACAGCAAACATCGATCACCGCCTCGCCCGGTTGCGGCGCGAGAATCCGCAGCGTCGCCGGAAGAATCACATTTTGATGATAATCCGATCCGGTTTCTCCCACCAGCTTGTCATACCAAGCCGCGACCGGATCCCAGCCGCGCTCGGATTTCGGATCATTCTTGCGTGGTGCGAAACCACCGCCTTTGGCTGAAAATTTCGGCCCCGCTTGCGTCGGTGAAAACGACGCCTTCTGCGGCCCCTTGTCAGCATGACGGGACGGGGAAAACGGTTTTTTCCCCTGACGATCATCGGACGGGCGGCGTGGCGGTTGCGGCATGGCCAGCACCCTGAGCCACAATCGCCCGTTTCATCAACCATCAACTCACTTCTGGCGGATGCGCCAAACTTCACAAATCTGGTTCCGCTCCGGAATCCGGCTGCTGAAACGATCCGTCTGGCCCAGATACACCGCCTGCACCAGTTGGCCGGGGCGTTTGACGTTGGAAATCATCTGCGCCACCGCCGTGGCACGATCCGAAGACAGCTTCTGGTTCGCATCCACATTGCCTGTTTCCGAAGCATATCCGATCACCAAAATCAGATCGCCGTCCGGAATTTCGTGGGCGCGCTCACGGATCACCGTTTCATCTTCCGCGGAAAGCGTGCTCGATCCCGTCTGGAAATCCATCGTCCGGATCACGTTCGCCCCCAGATCGACGCCGAGCTTGCTATAAGCGCTCGTCAGGTCGGAATCCTTGCTGTTTTCCAACTCCCGCAAGCTGCGGAAAAGCTGCACCGCCGCAGGCATCAACTCGTTTTCCGATTTCGCGAAAAGCCGGGTCTTCGCCAATTCCGCTTCGAGCTCCGCAGCGCGTTTTTCATAAAACTCCTTCGCCTTCAGCGTTTCATCGAAACGGCGCTGCAAATCCGCCATATCGGCGCTCGACGCCATTTGTCCCTGTGCCGCAAGCTCCGCACGGGCCTTCGCCAGTTCGGCGGAAACCGCATCGCGCTGGCTCCTCATCAGCTCCTGGCTCCGGCGCAGCAAGTCCGCCTCCGAGCTCGCCGCCAAGGCGCGCTGAAGTTCGGACTGCAAGCGGGAAGATTCATTCAGCAAGCTTTGGCGCATTTGCTCCGAGCGGATCAGCTCCGCCGTCTTCGCGCTCAGCACCGTGTCTTTTTCCGCCAGCATCTCCTGAAACCGCGTCGTCAAAAGCACCAGCGTATCCGCATCCTTTTTCACACGCCTGGCGATGTCCTCGATCGGTTCGCCCTCGGTTTGCAACGGCGTAAGCCCCATCTCCGCACGCTGGCGGTTCAGGTAAGTCCGCGTCGCTTCCAGATTCGCTTTGGAAGAAGAAATATCCGACTCCCGAGTTTCATGGTCGATTTTGCGGCGCTTCGTATTCACCGCGATCAGCGCCACCAGCAATAAAATCGCTGCGATCAGAAGACCGGTCGTCAACTTCATCACCGGAGCCTTTTCCTCCGCAACCACCGGTGTCGCATTGGATTCTGCGGACTGAGGCGGGGCAATCTCCTGAGCGGATTCGGTGCTCGTTAACGGCGATGTGGGCGTTTTGGTGGACTCTTCCGGCATGCCGCTACGTTGCGGGGGAAACCTCTTCCCTGTCAATCCGGGGAAAAACGGGGAGTCAAATCATCGATTCTCCTCTTTTCGACACCTTCTGCACGATTTACTAATAGTCAGTCACTTGATTAAAAAAACTGAATTTCGGAACGTTTTTCAAACAAACCCAGAACGATTCTCCCAAAAGGTTAAAAACCATCACGTTAACCCAAAAACCTCTCAAACCCAATTTCATATCCATATCACATAAACGACTTATCCAAAATTACTCACAAACCCGATTTCACGAACCTTTCACCAAGAACAACCTTATGTCACATTCCAAAACTGGCACACGAGGTGCTCAGCTATTCATCGTCACCCCCGAGACATATCTTATCATTCGTTCAACGCTGCAGATCCCCCATTTCATCTTTGATCGATTAAGATCATTTGTCTCCCGTCCTGGTTGCACCGGGGCGGGAGACAAGCCCCCACGATATCTCCTCTTAACACGCACCCGGTTATGTCGACCAAACGCTTCCTTGGCATTAACTTCTGGAATCGCTCACTGGTGGAATTGCTTCAGGAAGCGGACCTCAACGGTGGATTATTCACCGTTCCATCAGCCCCGTCATTGGCGATGATGAGAAGCGACCCTCTACTCACCAAATCTTATCAATCCTCGGATTATTCCGTCGTGGATGGAGGATATGTCGCCATTGTTCTAAAGCTCATTTTCGGAAAATTCTATCCACGTATCTCCGGCCTGCAAATTCTCCAACGGCTTCTTTGCGGCTCGGAAAATCACGTCATTCCTTTTCATAAACGACACATCTTGTGGGTAGTACCGCATCGGGAAGAAAAGCAGAGGATCGAGAAACTGCTCGATGAAAAAAACTTCCCCCGCGAACTCCAATACTGGCACCGTGCGCCGCATTATAAGAAGGACGAGGATTTTCAGGATAAGAAACTGATGGAACTCATCGGCGTGTTGAACCCGGATTGGATCGTTCTCTGCATCGGCGGCGGCAGGCAGGAGAAACTCGGTTACTATCTCCGCTCCAAAAACACCGATCTCACTGCATCCGGTCGAGGCAACGGACCCGTCATTCTTTGCACCGGCGGAGCCATCTCCTTCTTAACCGGTGGACAAGCCAATATCCCCACCTGGGCGGACAGGCTTTATCTCGGTTGGCTATGCCGTGTTCTCCATGAACCGAAAGTTTTCTTACCCCGCTACTGGAATGCAGGCTGGGAATTCCCCTTATTACTTTGGAAATGGAGAACACACCTATTCACTTGAATATATTTTTCAAAAAACAATCAAGAAAATATAAGTTCATTTATCTTACATCATACCCATATTTCCACAAATCACATTCATGACCAGAATTTCCAGGGATTGAATCAGGTATCATCTTTGCTGGCATCAAAGATGAGCTTCCCCCCATTGAGTTCCACCCCCATCGTTATGATCAACACCCGCGAACGAGGATTATTCCAACTTCTGATCACCACCCAAATTTTTCTAATCTCTTTACTTTATGGAGTTTGTTTCCTCGGAGTATTGGGAGCTTATCACCGTCAGCTCGTTTATTTTGACGCTTATGGAAGATATGGAGCAACCGTGCTCGGTGCGATGATTCTGGAGAGCATCAGCCGTCCGCAATCGCTGCGTCCTGGCATGGGACGAATGAAATGGTTGGCCGGAGCCGTCACACGCCGGCAATGGATCTGGATTCTCTCATCCATCTCTCTGTTGCTCGTCTTTTCACAGGACATCCGGATTTCACGGGCGTTCCTGGCGGTCTTCTCACTGCTCAGTCTCGCCGTTTTCTACGTAACCAACCGCTACCTGCTTCTCCTTCTGGGTAGTCTCGGCCTCAACTACGTGCGGAACTGGCGTTTGAAAACCTTCATTCTGGGACCAAAGGAATGGTGCGATTCCATCATGCCCGAGGTGCACCAGCTCGATAATCTTCTGGAAATCCGCAACGTGGAACCCACCGATGATCCCTCCAAAACCAAGGAAGACTATCTGGACATGCTCGCCCGCGAGTCGTTCGACCTGCTCGTCATGCCAGCCCGCCACCTGCCGGATGAAATGGTGATCAGCCTGATGCGCCAGGGCGACAAGCTCGGCTATCGCTGCTGGATGCCCGTCGAGCTGAGCCGCCGCTACGGCCGCCGTTTCGATCTACAGAAAGTCGGCGGTTTTGACATTCTCACTCCGCCGATGGAGCCGCTGACGAATACGTGCAATCAGATCATGAAGCGCTCGTTCGACATCGCCTTCAGCCTGCCATTGGTGCTGACCGTGATTCCGGTTCTCAGCCTTTTCGTGTGGGCCGTCCACCGCAAGCAATCTCCCGGTCCGCTGTTTTTCAAACAAAACCGGGTGGGACGGAACGGCGAAATTTTCAAAGTTTTCAAATTCCGCACCCTTCACGCCGATCACGGCACCGAAGCCCGACAAGTCACCAAAGACGACAACCGTGTTTTCTCCGGAGGTGCCTTGATGCGCAAGCTGAGCATCGACGAAATCCCGCAGTTCATCAACGTCCTGCTCGGAGACATGAGCGTGGTCGGCCCGCGTCCGCACATGGCGGAACACGATTTCAAATTCCGCGAAATTTTCGAGCGCTACGGCGTCCGCCGCTACGTGAAACCGGGCGTCACCGGCCTCGCGCAGGTGAAAGGATTCCGCGGAGAAGTGAATCGCCCGCGTGATCTCCGCCACCGCGCCCGGCTCGACAATTTCTACGTCGGCCACTGGGAACTCGGCCTCGATGTTCAAATCGTGATAAAAACCGGCCTCACGATGATCATCCCGCCAAAGACGGCTTATTAAGAAGTAGCGACAAGCGTGTCGTGACCTGATCCTCACTCCGCCAGGTCTTCGTTGTAATAGACCTTGATGAACTTCATGCGCTTCCCGTCATCGAAGCCATGTTCCAGCACCTTGCCGGATTTTCCGAGCAAAGCCGGCTTCAGGCGCACTTCCACGCCGGTATCCAGCTTCATCACGCTGTTGATTTTCTTCTTCGCCTTGCTGACGTCTTTCTTGGAAATTTCGAAACCGTCTTCAAACCGTTCGCCTTGCTCGGCTTCCACTTCGGCTTTGTGTTTCTTGAATTTCTCGATGACTTCCGGTGATTTCAACACCTGCTCCTCGAATTCCTGAAGGCTGAATTTTTCTTTCTCCTCGAAGTAAGTGATCGCCTCGCGCGCACCGGTGTTGGTTTCCCACGGTGGCGTTTCATCATCGGCAGGCTTGGCTTTCTTTTCCTTTTCCAGAAATGAAACCGCCATGTTCGCATACTTGTTCGTGAGGAACGAGCCGTCGGTGATCGGTACCACGCCGAGGAAATCCCGCACCCAGAAACGTGAATCGGTGCCGGAACGATCAAACGTCAGCACGTAATAACCTTTCGTTTCGAAGTGATCGATGATCAAACAGCCCTTGTCGATTTTCTCCGGGTTGATGCCTTGCTCCGTGTGAAGCTGGAGGTCGCCATCCTTCGTGGAAATACTGAGGAAAGGCGTGACGCTCTCGGACTTCAGGATGCAAATCGCTTTTTTCGATTCGCCGTTCACATCGACTCCGTGGATCAAGGAAATACAAAGATCGCCGGACTTGATGTTCGGGTGGTTGGACTTCGCGTAGAGGCGCTTGGCGATGTCGCAGCCTTTTTCGAGCAACCCTTCTTCCGATACGAAAATTTCTTTCGCGTAGGCATTCATCTCGTGCTGATCCAGCGATGAATGATGGCTGAAACGATGAGCCGTGAGATTCTTGAACGGCTTCAGGAAAATCGCCGTGAGCGTTTCCTGATCCTCTTCCTCGATGTTGAAAACTTCCTTGGACGTTTGCAACGGCTCGTCGCGTTGCGGGTGGCCGACCTTGGCGAGAACAAGCCCGGAGGCGGTGGCGGAAGTGAAGCGGAGTTTGACGGCGGACATCGGGCGCGGACGCTAGGAAAGCCCCCGCGCGATGGGAAGAGGGAAAATCGCCGACCGCGTTTCTTAATAACCGTCCCGCACCCAGAAGTTCCGCGAAGAACCCGAGATCGGATTCATACTGGCAGGCGTGTGCTTGTCTTTCCGGATCCAAAGCTTCTTCGGCGGAATCACCTGAGCCGGTGCCTGCCATTTTTCTTCCACGATGTGCTTATAGCGCCAAGGCGCGTAGCCCTCTTTCAGAAGCGCGTTCTTGCTCAATCCGCACGGATGCACACTCCACACCGGAAACGGCCCGGCATCATAGCCCGTGAGTTCCTTGCCCTCGACTTTCCATTTGATGAAAAGCACCACATGGCGGTCGTTGAGCAAAATATCGCCCGGTTTCAGCTCGTCCCACTCGATGCGTTCGCTGATTTTCGGCAGTTCCTTCGTCGAATACGGACGGCTCAGCCCCCAGCACCGCGAAACGAAGCCCGAGCAGTCGATCCCGCAGGATTCCAAACTCACCCCGGCATCGCCGAGCTGGCGTTTCGTCGCATCGCCGATGTCGCCCGCCTTGTAGCCCATCTGGATTTTTTTCAGAAACGTCTCCGGCGTGTCGAAACCGCCCCACTGGTAGGGCATGGACACCGCCTCATGCCCCGGCCTCCACCAGCCGCGCTTCGCCGAGATCGTTCGATCAGGCGTTTTTACAACGATGCCTTTCGAATCCACTCCGTGCCGCACATGCCGCTCTTCCGGCGTCCAACGCACCTGGGTGTAGCGGTAAGCCGTGTAAGTCACTTGTTGCCGGGAAATATGAGGGGCGCAGGCAGGGAGCAGAATGACCAGAATCAGGGGGGGAAATCGCATCAGGCGTATCCAAGCGCGATCCCGACCAAAATCCCACCCTTTTTCGAACCGCGCGCATCCTTGATCTTTCGGTGGAATCTTCCACCCTCCCGGCACGCACGATGGAAGGCACGCTGAAATTTGAAGGCATCACCAAACGGTTCGGAAATTTCACCGCCGTCGATGACGTGACGCTGGAAATCCGGCACGGCAAAACCTTCTCCCTGCTCGGTCCGTCCGGTTGTGGCAAAACCACGCTCCTGCGCATGGCCGCAGGCTTCGAAACACCGGACGCCGGGCGCATTTTACTCGATGGCCGCGACATCACCGCACTGCCGCCGGAGAAACGCCCGGTGAATACGGTTTTCCAAAACTACGCTCTCTTCCCGCATCTCAGCGTCCGGGAAAACATCGCATTCGGCCTGAAGATGGCGAAAAAAAGCAAAGCGGAAATTTCCTCCACCGTGGAGCGCATGCTCCATCTCGTCGATCTCACCACCCACGCGGACAAAGCCCCGTCCCAACTTTCCGGCGGCCAAAAACAACGCGTCGGCATCGCCCGCGCGCTCGCCAACCAACCGCGCGTCCTCCTGCTCGACGAACCACTCGCCGCGCTCGATCTCAAGCTCCGCCAGCGCCTGCTCGTCGAGCTCGACTCCATCCACGACGAAGTCGGCATCACCTTCGTTTACGTCACCCACGATCAAGGCGAGGCCATGTCCATCTCCGACACCATCGCGGTGATGAACCACGGCAAGATCGAGCAAACCGGCAAACCCGCCGAAATTTACGAGACGCCTCGTACTTCATTCGTCGCCGCTTTCATCGGAGACACGAATTTCCTCGAAGGCCGCGTCCGCGAATCTCTCGGAGAACGGTTTTCCCGCGCGGAGATTCCCGGCCTAGGCCTCGTGATGATCGATAACGACAAGCCGGTAAAACCCGGCGACCGCATCCACCTTTCCCTGCGCCCGGAAAAGCTCGTCGTTTCCCGCGAAAAACCGATCGACACCATGTGGGAAAACGCCATTCCCGGCACCATCGAAGACGTCATCTACTTCGGCTCCCACACCCGATACTGGATCCGCTGCGGCGACTACCGTCTCTGTGCCGAGCAACAACACCGCACGTTCCAGCTCGATCAACTCCCGCTCACCTGGGGAGATTCCGTCTGGCTCCGCTGGCACGCGAACGATGGCTTCCTGCTCGAACAATACCGCGAAGAAGACGAAGAACTGCTCACCCTGCCGGAGGAGTAAACCAGTTGAACTTCAAACTCTTCCATCGGCGTGCATCCGCGTTCATCTGCGGTTCGTTTTTCTTTCTCTTTTCAACGCTTGGTAACGCCATCGAGATTCGCGGATACGACAAGGACGTTCACAAGTGGCTGAAAGACTTTCCCGGTGAATGGCTCTACGGACACGCACCTTACTTGAACCCGCAGTTCAAAACCATCGATCCCGCGAAGCTTCTCGGCGTCGGCTGGCCGGAAGACCGCAAGGAATGGACGCGCCAATGCGTGCTCGTTTCACCGATCCACATGCTCTACGCCACGCACTACAAACCCGATCCGGGCTGGCAGATCAATTTCCTCGGAAAAGACGGCGAAGTCACCCGCCACCGCATCGCCAGCCAGACACCGGTCACGAATTCCAAAGGCGAAAAAACCGATCTCCTGCTCGTCAAACTCGCCACACCCGTTCCCGATCCGACGATTTACAAAGTTCTCTGGCTGGACCGCGAAGAAGACTACCTGCAAAAACCGCTCATCGTCTGCGGCAGCTTCGTGGATGTGGGAACATCACGCGTCGAAGGTTTCATTTCCCTGCCGAACGAACCCAGCTTGCACACCACGTGGTTTCTTTACTTCGATTACGATCAGAAATCCACCGCCGATCCGCAACGCAACTGCGCGATCAAACCCGGAGATTCGGGTGGCCCCGTGTTTGTCAATATGCCGGACGGAGAACTCGCCCTCGTCGGAATCATCAGCGGCTACGATCCGCTTCCGAACGGCGGAAACCGCAGCTACGCCAGCTCCGTGCCTGCGTATTTCAAACAAATCGACGCGATGATGGCAAAAGACGGCTACCGGCTCACAAGCTGCCGTTGAGCGAACATCTCGCCGCCGCTCTTCCCGCCGCTTCGCCCGTGACGAAACACGTGCCCATCACCCGGATCGACGCCTGCGCGTCATGATCCGCGGAAATGCACCGTCCCGCGACGAACAATCTCTCGATTCCCCGCGGTTTCAAACATCCGAACGGAATTCCCGTCGGACGGTTTTCCACCGGATAACGAAACTTCGGCCCCTTCGCCGTTTCACGGAATTCCATCGGCCACGTCGCGAGCCCGATTTCATCGGAAAAACGCACGCCCTGGATCAAATCACCTCCGGTTAAAGTTCTCTCCCCGATCCAGCGCCGACTTTCCCGCACTCCGACCCGCAACGGCCATTGGCTGATATAGGCATTTTCCCATCCTTCCGCTTCCAGCTTGAACCAATCCATCACCGCCGCCGCCAGCGAGCGCCCGGTCATTTCCAGCTCCGTCAGGCATCGCGCATCCAGCGGATCATAATCTTCAATGTGCAAATCGATCCCCGCGAAAACTTCTCCCGGTCTGCCGGATTCACGGAACGAAATCCCCAGCGCCGCCGCAGGTAATTTCCCTTCTCGCACACCCCGCACCAGCAATCCCGCGAGCCGCAGGCGGTCTTCCGCCGCAATCGCACCCGCGCCATGAATCCCGAAAACATACGCCGGCCTCTGCAAGCGCGGGCTTTCTACGATTTCCGTCGTAGTTTTCAAAAAATCCGCCGCCACCGCATCTCCCGAGGCGTCCACCATCGCAGCCGCCGTCAGCTCACGGCGTCCGCCACGCCCCGCGTGCACCAGTTTCCAGCCCTTGGCCGATTGCTCCACACCGATCAATTCCGTGTGAAACCGGCATTCCAATTCCCGCTCCGCCCGCACCAGTTCATCCGCGATGCGCGCGAACTCCACCGGATGCTGGAACAACACATCCAGCCGTCCCATCCGCTGCGGACCCATACCCGTCGCTGCGATCATCCGCGCCGCCATTTCCGCGGGAAACCCGCGATTGGCCAACACCGCGCCCGGTTCATCCCGCAACAAATACAATCCGCAAAACGTGTGCACCAAGGAAGCGGTGCCCATTCCTCCCAAATAACCGTAACGCTCGATCAATACGGTGCGCGCCCCTTCTCTCGCAGAGGTGACGGCAGCCGCCAAGCCGGCGCTGCCACCGCCGATCACCGCCACATCGAAGGTATCACGGGAAACGGTCACATTTTCGATGCGATCAAAGCCGCGAGCGAGATCGGCGTCGCGAGGGTTTTCTTGGTGAGATCCGGTGTTTCGAGAACCACGCCGTAGCATTCCTCCACCGCCACCACGAGTTGCATCACCGCCATGGAATCAAGACCGGCCTCGAACAAATTGCCATCTTCAGGAAAGAAAACATCCAGTTCCAGAAGGCCTTCATCATTCAGCCAGTCGATGACTTCAATAGGGGTAGGTGGTGGCGTTGTTCGCGATTTATCCATGCGCGAAAACGGTGCTAAGACAACCCCGCCGCGATCAAGCGGAAAGGTGCGGGAACATGTCAAAATTCCACCTCCGCTCCGAGTTCCGCCACGCTCACTTCACCGGAATGCCTTGCGGCAAGTGCATCGTGCAACGCCGTCGCCGGGATCGGCTCGCCGTGCACCAGCCAAACTTTCTTCTTCGGACCGGTGGTCCGGTCGAAGTAGTCGAGCAATTCCGAATGATCCGCGTGGCCGGAAAACGAATCGATCGCCTCGATATGCGCATGCACCCGGTAGAGCCCTCCGAGGATCGGCACCTCGCGCTCGCCATCGCGGATGCGCCGTCCCAGCGTGTTGTCCGCGCAGTAGCCGACGAACAAAACCGTGGTGCGCGAGTCTGTGATGTTGTTTTTCAAGTGATGTAGAATCCGTCCCGCCTCGCACATGCCGGAGGCGGAAATGATGATCGCCACCCCTTCGAGATCGTTGAGTGATTTCGATCCGCTCACCGAGCGCACCAGCGTCAGGTTTTCGAAACCGAAAGGATTCCGTTTGCTGAAAAGCGCTTCGTAAACCTCCTCGTTGAACGCGTCAGGATGCAGCCGGTAAATCTCCGTCGCGCTGACCGCCAGCGGGCTGTCCACATACACCGGGATTTCCGGGATTTTCCCCTGTTCGAAAAGCTCGTTCAGCACAAACAGCAATTGCTGTGTCCGCTCCACCGCGAAGGCCGGAATCAGGATTTTTCCGCCGCGACGCACCGCCCGCTGGACCAACTCCGCGAAGTGATCTCCCACACCCGGCGGCGCTTCGTGCTCGCGGCCACCGTAAGTACTTTCCATCAACAGGAAATCCACATCCGCCACCGGCACCGGATCACGCAGCACTTCGTTGTGCCCGCGCCCGACATCGCCGGAAAACACGAAGCGTTTTTTCACACCATCCTGTTGATCGATCACATCCAGCACGACCTGCGCGCTGCCTAAAATGTGCCCGGCATCGACAAAACTCAGCGTCACCCCATCCGCGATCAGCATCGGACGGTCATACGCGATGGTGACGAACTGCCTCAAACAAAGCTCGGCGTCGCGCTCCGTATAAAGCGGCTCGGCGGGAGGAAGTCCTTGGCGCTGGCGATGCTTGTTCAACCAATCGATGTCGCTCTCCTGAATGCGCGCGCTGTCCGCCAGCATGATCTGGCAAAGATCCCGTGTCGCGTGGGTCGCGTAAATGTTTCCGGTAAAACCGCGGCGGCACAGATTCGGCAAATTCCCGCTGTGATCGATGTGCGCGTGCGAAAGCACCACCATGTCGATACCGCGCGGATCGAAGTGCGGAAATCCGCAATTCACCTCATACGCGTGGCTGCGGCTTCCCTGATAGAGCCCGCAATCCAGAAGGATCTTCCTGCCGTTTACTTCCAGCAAATGCTGGGAACCTGTCGTCGTGCCGGCGGCACCACAAAATTTCAGTTTCATCGGGGGTTTTTCGAAGGTTGAACGTTAAAGGAATCCGCAGATTCCGATCCTCCCAACCTAGCCGCAATTTCCGGCAAGTCACGCAACAAGGCGAAACAATCTCCGGGAAACCTCAGTGCACGATTTGCACCGGTGTGCCGACCACGACCATGTCGAACAGATCCGGCACGAATTCCTTCGGCATCCGAATGCAACCGTGGGATGCCGGTTGGCCGGGCTCGGGAATCAAACCGGCGTGCATGCCGATTCCATAAGAAGTCAGACGCATCCAATAGGGCATCGGAGCCGGAACGTAACGGCAACCCGGTGGAACGCGGGTGCTCGGCTTCGCATCGCCGTTCACCACATTTCCGGCGGCATCTTCGATCCAGCCGTATCTGTTGGAATACTTGTCCTCGATCTTCTCGGTGATCGTATAATTTCCGGAAGGCGTGCCGTGGCCTTCCTTACCGGTGGCCACATAGCTCCAGCCGATTTCCTCGGTACCGCGATACACGAAAGCCTTCTGTTCGTTCAGATCGATCTTCACCTTCACTTTGCCGGTTCCGCCGTGGTCATGCCACTGGTAAAGCACCCGGTGCGCTTTCACCGGAGGCAATGGCTCCAGCGGAGAGCACGATGGCAGGAAAACCGCCGCAACGATGGCTGCGGAGATCAGTGGAAAAAGACGAGTCAATGAAGGCGGCATGGCTCTGGGAAGTGAAGGACCGGGGAAGAAGGGTGTGCGGAAAACATTCCGGCAGACGCGCTTGCCTTTAAGGGTGGCTTGAGCGCGGGTCAAGAGCGCCTTGCGGGAAGGTGATTTTCCGTCAACCCACGATTCCGTCACCCGGCCCGCACCGCCCAGCGAAGTTTCGCGGACGTGCTGCGCGGATTCAGCCGCCGTTCTTCCGGGCCGGCGGTGATCACACCGTCGCTCATGGCCTCGTAAATTCCGGCGCGCACCCCCGCTTGGAACGACTTTTTCACGCGGCGGTCTTCCCCCGAATGAAAGGTCAAAATCGCCACCCTGCCACCGGGCTTCAGCACCTCCGGCAGTGAGCGCAAAAAGGCATCCAGCGCGGTGAATTCCTCATTCACGGCGATCCGAACCGCTTGGAAAACACGCCGCACCGTGAGTTCGCGCGTATCTTCATCGAGTTCGGAAACCGCTCCACGAACCGCCGCGGCAAATTCGAGAGTTTCGGCAAATCGTCTCCCGGCCAGTTTTGCCGCGAGCAACTCGCTGCGTGGCTCGTCGGAATTTTCCCGTAAAACGAGTTCCAGTTTTTCCGGCTTCACCCGTTCCAGCCAGTCGGCGGCGGAAAGTCCGCGTTGGGGATTCATCCGCATGTCCAGCGGCCCGGCGATCTTGAAACTGAAGCCCCGAGATGGATCGTCGAACTGCATCGAGGAACAACCGAGGTCCGCGTAAACGAAATCCACGGCGTCGATCCCCCGCTCGCGCAACACTTTGGCGATCCCGGCGTAATTCGAGCGCACGGCTTCAAAAACATCAGCTCCGTAACCTTTCGCTTCCAGACGGGCGGCGGTTTTCGGCATCTCGATCGGGTCCAGATCCAGACCGATCAATTTTCCGCCGGGCGTGATGATTTCCAGAATCTTCGACGAATGCCCGCCGTAGCCGAGAGTCGCATCGATCCCGCATTGACCCGGCTCCAACGCCAGTGCGGCGAGGCTTTCCTCGACTAAAATCGGTACGTGGGATCCCGCCGGGGTTTTGCCGGAAGCGATCACCTTCGCCACCGTTTCGCCGTAGCGCTCGGGATGGTGCTCCTTGTATTTATCCTCAAAACGACGCGGATTTTTCCCGCTGTAGCGTTTTCTCCGTGACGGGCGCGGAGCTTCTTCGCTCGTGCTCACAGCTCGGAATATTTCAGATTATTGCCGCGCGCTTTCTCCACCGGATAGCGTTGCTCGTTGTTGGCGATTTTCGCTTCCATGACTTCACCGAGGGAAAGACCGAGATTATCCGCCAATTCGAAAAGCAGAATCGCGACATCCGCGATCTCCGAAGCGATCTCCGGCTTCCGCGCGCTGCAGCGGGCTTCGATTTGGTCGTCCTGCTGCCAAACAAAATGCTGCATCAGCTCCCCCGCCTCGGCGGCGATCGCCACGCTGAGGTCTTTCGGGTTGTGGTATTTGCGCCACTCGCGGGCATCCACGAAACGCTGGATTTTCGCGGTGAGCGCGGAGATGGAGTCGGACATGAGGAGAAGATAAGACAGAAGACTTGGAGACAGAAGAAAAGAAAAACCGGGTACCGTGCCTGCTCTTATCTTCTGTCTCCAAGTCTTCTGTCTGGAAAAGTAAAAACCGCCCGCGCCGGAGCACAGACGGTTTTAAAATGTTCTGATCGCAAGAGACGCTCAATTATTGAGCGGCGACTTCGACGGTGGTGTCGGCGGCAGGAGCCGCGGCTTCTTCCGTTTTCGGGCTGTCCACCCACTCGATGATGGCCATCGGAGCGGAGTCGGAGATACGGGCGCCGAGCTTGGTGATGCGGATGTAACCACCCTGGCGGTCTTTGGCGGCAGGAGCCACTTCGGAGAAGAGCTTCTGCACGATGTCCTTCTGATGAAGGAATGCGATGGCCAGACGGCGGGAGTGGAGGTCGTCACGCTTTGCAAGGGTGACGAGCTTTTCCGCGACAGGGCGGAGAGCCTTGGCCTTGCCGAGGGTGGTTTTGATGCGACCGTGCTGGATCAGGCTGCCTGCAAGGTTGGCAAGCAGGGAGCGGCGGTGCGAGGCGGTGCGCTTGAGTTTGGCTGTTTTGCTGCGATGTCTCATCGGGTGCTTCCGTTTCTATTAAATATTAGTCGTCGAGGTTTTGTGCGATCAGATCGGCAAGGCCGACCGGTGCTTCGTCTTCGGCACCGAGGCGTGGTGCGCGCGATGCTGCCACCGGACCGGAGAGCAGCGAGGAATCGAAGGTCAGGCCAAGACCAAGGCCGAGCTCCACGAGCTTGTCCTTGATTTCGTTGAGGGATTTTTTGCCGAAGTTGCGGTATTTGAGCATTTCCGCTTCCGACTTCATGGCGAGTTGTCCCACGGAGGTGATGTTTGCGTTGTTGAGGCAGTTTGCCGCGCGAACGGAAAGCTCGATCTCGTTGACGGACATGTTGAGAAGCTTCTTGAGAGCAGCGTTTTCTTCGCTGGATTCCGCCGGGGCTTCTTCGAAGTCAACGGCGTTCTCGTCATAGTTGACGAACACGTCGAGGTGGTGGCGAAGGATGGCGGAAGCTTGCAACAACGCGTCCTGCGGGGTCACGCGGCCGTCGGTCCAGATGTCGAGGACGAGCTTGTCGAAGTCGGTCATTTGGCCGACGCGGGTGGTTTCCACGGCGTATTTCACGCGGGTCACCGGAGAGAAGATGGAATCGATGGCGATGACGCCGATCGGCTGGTCCTTGCGCTTGTTTTCGTCGCCGGTGGAGAAACCACGACCGACGCGGACTTCGAATTCGCAGTCGAACTTCACCTTCTTGTCGAGGGTGCAGATGATCTGGTCCTTGTTCACCACTTCGTAGATGTTGTCGTCCTGGATGTCACCGGCGGTGACGACACCTTCTTTTTCCACCTTGATGGTGAGAATGCGCGGCTCCTTGTCGTTGTGCTTGAACTTCACCTTCTTCAGATTGAGCACGATGTCGGTGACATCTTCCACCACGCCCGGAAGGCTGGAGAATTCGTGCTGCACGCCGGCGATGCGGACGGAAGTGATGGCGGCACCTTCCAGGGAGGAAAGAAGCACGCGGCGAAGGGAGTTACCGATGGTGTGGCCGTAGCCGCGCTCGAATGGTTCCGCGACGAACTGAGCGTAAATGTCGGTAGCGGTTTCCTCGTTGCGGACGAGGCGGTTCGGGAGCTCGAAACGAGCAAGTTTGATGGCTGACATGGTGTGTTTCTGGTGCCGGGTTACCCTCTTGCGGGCGATTTCTGCTTCATTTGAAGTGGATTTCGAGGACCGACGGCATGTTCTGAATGGCCCGCGGGGGGCGGGTATTACGCCCGGAACAAGAGGATGAAAAGCCTTTTTTTCGGCGTTTTTTTCGTAAAAAGTGTCTTTTTCGGCAATAACAAGAAAAAATCGCTAGATTTCCTAGCAAAGCCATGCTTTCTTGTGGGTGTCCAAATCGGAACTCCACATATCAAGTTATGGCAGCACCACTCAAATCAAAGAAAAACCTGACGCGCTTCACTTATGAAACCGCAGCCTTTGAAGGCTGGAGATTGTGCATCAGCCGCGCTGGTACGACCTTTACCCGTTACTTCCCAGACAAGCGTTTCGGTGGCGGTAAAAAGTCGCTCGCCGCTGCTGAAGTCACTCTTGCGGAACTCAAGGCGCTCGTTGACGGCTCGAAGCGTGTCGATGGCAAGCTCACCGCGGCGACCATCAAGAAAGCGAACAAACTGCTCCAAAACGCATTTTGATTCATTGAGTTTCTCCCCCCAGGAAGCAACTCCAACTGGCACCTTATCAGATGGTTTCCATTTCATCGGGTGCCAGAAACCCCGCCATCGTTTGGTTTCGGCGCGATTTTCGAATATCCGACCATCAAGCGTTATATTCCGCCACCCTCGGTCAGTCGTCGGTGATTCCGCTCTATATAACCAGCACGTGGAGAAAAGAGCACTTCTGGACCGGATCAAAGCGCCAACAGTTTTTAAGTGATAGCCTCGCTTCTCTGGCAAAAAATCTGGAGACGCTCGGTGGCCGCCTCATCGTCCGGCAAGGTTCAGCGCCGGATGTTTTAAGACAATTCATCCGCGAGACAGGTGCGAAACGTCTTTTTTATCATCAGGATCCCGATCCGTTCGGCAAAAAAACCGAGCGACGGATCGCGGCGATATGTGAGGAACTTCAGGTAGAAGTCCATTCCTATCCGGATGTTTCATTACATCGTCCCGATGAGATTTTAAATCAAAGTCTCCAGCCTTACCGGGTCTACACGCCTTACAGTAAAAACTGGCTTTCGCAGGAAAAACCTCAGCCTTTTCCTCAATCCGGCCCGCTCCATACACCCGCGGGAATTTCCTCGGATCCGCTGCCGACGCTGAAAACATGGAATCTTCCTCCGATTACCGCCGATATTGTTCCCGCCGGGGAACGGGCGGCCCGCGAGCGCTTGAGGACCGCACTTCGCGACATCATTCCAAATTACGATAAAACGCGGGATTTTCCGGCGGAAAGCGGCACTTCCCGTATTTCCCAGGATCTCCGCTTCGGGCTCGTTTCCATCCGCACCGTCTATGCGGAAATCATGAAAGCCCGGCAAAAAACCCCTCCCTCACAGCGCGGGAATTTCGACAAATTCATCAAGGAGCTGGCGTGGCGGGAGTTTTACTTCGCGATTCTCCACCATTTCCCCGGTGTCCTCGATCACGAATTCAACGCGGACTGGCGCGGTCTGCCTTGGGACGAACCAGGGAAAAACTTCGATGCCTGGAAAGAAGGACGCACCGGTTTCCCCATCGTCGATGCCGGAATGCGCCAACTCCTTGCCACCGGCTTCATGCACAACCGCGTGCGGATGATCGTCGCGATGTTTCTTACCAAGGATCTGCACATCGATTGGAAACTCGGCGAATCCTGGTTCATGCAGCATCTCCTCGATGGTGAAATCGCTTCAAACAACGGCGGCTGGCAGTGGTCCGCTGGCACCGGAGCCGATGCAGCACCGTATTTCCGCATCCAGAATCCGTGGACGCAAACCGCCCGCTACGATCCTGAAGGCGTTTATATCAAGCAATGGGTGCCGGAACTCGCGAAAGTAGACCCGAAATTATTCACCGCACCGCCGAAAAATGGTCCGCTAGCACCGGGTTATCCACTGCCCTGCGTCGACCACCAATCCGAGCGCGACCGCACCCTCGCGATTTTCAAAAAGCACCGGCAACGTTTGTAGTCCGGCGAAACAATCCCATCCACTCGCGGCCTTCACGCCCCGGATAGGTATTCTCCGGCACCCAGCCATCGAGAAAATCAAACCACGGCGTAAAAAGTCCGCGAATTTCTTCGATGGAGGCATTGAACGGCGGGCCGTCATCTTCCTCGCCCAGATCGTTCGGCGTCAGGTAGAAAACACCCGCCAATAATCCTCCCGATTCGATCAATTTTCCCGCTGCCTTGGCGTAATCCGCACGCAGCACCGGCGGAATCGCACAAAAACACGTGTGCTCCCACCACCCGGCGAAGGATTTTCCATCCTGCCACGCCGCTTTCAGGAAATCGCCCAGCTCGTAAGTTTCCGCGCCCGCTTTGGGAAATGCAGCCGCCTGTTTCACCGCCGTCGGTGAAATATCCAACCCGACTGGCCGGAAACCACGGGTCGCCAAGACGCGGACATCGTGTCCCACCCCGCAACCCGGTACCAGGATTTCACGATCCGCCCACTCGTCCAACAGCCCGCGCTCCAGCATTTCCAACAAGGGAGGCGCCGCACGACCTTTGTCCCACGGAGTTTCACCCGCCTGATATTGCAGCTCCCAATTCGTCATACAGGGAACTTCATCGCGCGGATTCATGCACGCCGCAAGTAATCCGGCACCTGATCCCGCTGCGATGCGGGCGGTAATGAAGCACTCGCAAATGAAATCACCGCGCCGACTCCCGCACCATGCCCACCGCCCAGCCGCGGCTCGACTTCGATTTCCGGGAAACGATACACCCAACTTCTCCGCAGCCAGATATTGGCCGCCACCCCGGCGATCATCGCTGCCAGCAGGACGGAAACCGGGATCGCCCATCGCGCAATCGCCGCGCGGATCATCGGCTCGTGCCGTTGGAAAAACGATGGCTTGCCCGCTTTTTCCAAAGGAACCACCGAGGCGAGTTGCGGAGTTTCCGCCGGAGCCTGCGGCTGGGATGCCTTCAGCAAACGCTCCATCCAGTAAACCCGGATGGACGCCTGCACCAAAAACGCCTCAAGCTGATCCTGCGGCTGAAGTTTCTGAAACGCCTGCATCACCGAGCTTTGCAAAGCCCGCCGTTGCTCCACGCCCGGAATCGAATCCGTGAGCGATGGGCTCAAGTACAGCACCGCCCGCTGCGGTGCGCCGAGGTAATAGTAAATCACCGCCGCCGGACGTCCGTATGAGTAGAGCCGCTCCACGACTTCCTCCTCACGGACATCCCCCGGAATTTCCTGATCTCCCTTCAACAGGTAAATATAAAGGTCGATGGATGAATCGCCGGAATGGTATTTCAGGAACTCCTCGCGATCGTGGTAATCTTTGGCGGACAACAAACCTTGGGGATCGATCAGGAACCTCGTGGGTTTTTCCGCGAAGTATTGCGCGAGATATTTCTCCGGGATTTCCGATGGCGGCGGTTCCACCGCGATCTCATCCGGTGTCGGTTTTTCCACCTTCAGTTCCTTCACCAGCTCTTGCCTCACTTCCGGCGGCAAGGGATCGTTCGAGAGCAACAAACCACCGGCCACCCAGCCCTTGGATTCCCATTCCTTGCGTTCGTTCGGCTTCCATTGCGGCAAAGCCGGCTCCTGCGCCATGGCCAGAGCACTCAGAAAAAAAACTCCCACGAGCGGATGGCGGAAACTCATCGTTCCACCTCCTCATTCCGCTCCACCGGCTCCGCACGATGTCCCGCGCGGATTCTCTTCACCAGATCACCGACTTGCGCCGATGGCTTCACCTTGCGCTCGAATTTCTCCGGATCACGCCGCGCCTGGCGGCTGCGTTTTTTCAAAACCACTTCCAGTTGCTCCACGGCACGGATGATTCCTTCCGCGTATTTCCCCTCCAGCCAGTAAGCATGCGCCCGGGAAAGGCACTCGAAGGTATCGCTCTCTTCCAGAAACGGATCGAGCAGGTAACCGAAAACGATTCCCGCACCCTTCGATTCCGGATCGAGCGTCAGCAAAATCCCCGCCTCGTTCGGTTTTTCCACCGCCACATCCTCGAATGCCGTCCGGTTCAGCAGCCAAAAACCGAATTGCCGCAGATTCGCCACCTCGCCGAGCACCCCGGTGTAAACCGCCACGAAAAGCTGCGGAAACTTCGCGTCGAACCGCTGGAGAGCCGCCTCCACTTTCACGCGTTCGCCTTTCCGCAACAGCCCGGCCGTATCCGTCAACCGCTTCAAGCGAACTTCCTCGTGGCCGAACCGCTCATCCGCCTGTCCCAGCGTATATCCACAATGAGGACACGCCGACGCCGCGCGATGGATTCTTTGAACACAGCGGGGGCATTTCATAACACGAAAAACGACGCCGGAATCTACGAAAACGCGCCGCCAGCGTCAAAGCGAATCCTTAAGAAAGCTGAATTAACCGGGAGACTTTTTCACCTTTCTTCCGCTCTTTTACGGCTGGAAAACGCATCAACCTTCATGCCCGAACGACTCCGGCGTGATCGTCTCCTCCATATCCACTTCACGCACGCGTTTCTTGTCCCGGATCAGCTCGACTTGCTTGCGGATCTGTTCGCGCAATTCCGCTCCACCTCGCACCGCCGGGATTTCCACCGTGGGCAAGGTGCGGTCCGAGGTTTCCAGCAACACCGTCGCCAGCCCCGTGATCCGCATCCAGAACGGACGGACTAACAAATGATCCTTCACTCGATAAAGCTCCACTTCATCGATCCGCTGGTTGATCACGCCCTTCGTCACGCGCAGGCGTTCGCTGGTCAGCTCGAACGTCTGCCACTTCACCAGCAGATGACGCCACCCCCCGTAAATCAGAGGAATCACCAAGGCAACCCACAGCGGAAAGAAAAACACACCGCCGACACCGATCCCGGTCGCTACCAGAATCGTAAACACAAACGGCCAAAAGTTCAGCCACTGCGACGGGCTGCCTTTCCATAACGTGACTTCATCGTTCATAAGATCACCATGGCGCGGAACGCCCCGCTTTGACAATCTCGGAGTCACGACACTCCTGTCGTGTCTTCGTTCAGAGGCTTCGATGCGTGATAATCACGACAGGAGTGTCTTGACTCCCTCATCCCACCGTCTCAAACACACCGCCGCCCAGCAACCTGCCGCCGTCATAGAACGCACAGATTTGCCCCGGTGAAATCGCACGTTGCGGTGAGTGGAATTTCAAACGAATCTTCCCATCTTCCAACGGCTCAAGAGTCGCCGGTTCCGCCTTCGCCCGATAGCGCGGCTGCGCTTCGATGAAACGCTTTTGATCGAACGGCTCGTTCAACGCCGATAGCGTGCCCACCGTGCATTCGCGGGCGTAGAGACCGGAAGATTCCGGAGTATCCCAACCGACGATCAGCCGGTTTGTTTCCAGATCTTTCCCCACCACCACATAGGCCATTCCATCGCGTGGCGACGCCACTCCATGCCCCTTGCGTTGACCCAGCGTGTATAGGTGCAGCCCGCGGTGTTCCCCGAGAATTTTCCCCGCCGGATCGACGATTTTGCCCGGCATGTCCGGCACGTAATGGCTCAGGAAATCGCTCATTTTCACCTGCCCGAGAAAGCAAATCCCCTGGCTGTCCTTCTTTTCCGCCACCGGCAGGGAAAACCGCCGCGCCACTTCGCGGACCTGCGGTTTCAGCATTTCCCCGGTTGGAAAAAGCGCGTGCGACGCCTGAAATTGCGTCATCAACGAGAGAAAGTAGCTCTGATCCTTGTTCGGGTCCGCCCCGCGCAAAATCGCCGCCGAGCCATCGCCCAGCACCCGATGCCGCGCATAGTGGCCGGTCGCGACATGCCCGAACCCCTGCGAAAGCGCGTAATCGAGGAAAACGCCGAATTTCATCTCCCGGTTGCACCACACATCCGGATTCGGCGTGATCCCGGCGCGATAGCCTTCCACCAGATAGTCCACGATCCGGTCTTTGTAGGAATCGATCAAATCGATCACCCGGAACTCGATTCCCAGCGATTTCGCCACCGCGTGCGCATCCTCGATGTCCTGTTCCCACGGGCAATCGCCGGGAATTCCCTCCTCGTTCACCCAGTTTTTCATGTAGCCGCCCACGACTTCATGGCCCTGCTCCACCAGCAACGCCGCCGCCACCGAGCTGTCCACTCCGCCTGAAAGACCGACCAATACCTTCGCCATGTGGAAAGCATCGAACATCGGACATCGAACGTCCAACATTGAAGTTTGAAGGAAGACCAGATTGCAAAAATTCCCGATTTCGACGTTCGATGTTGGACGTTCGATGTCCGATGTTCATCCTCCATCCATGCATTCAATGACAGGATTTGGCCGTGGCAGCGCCACTTCGGAACCGTGGCAGGCCACCGTGGAAATCAGCTCCGTAAACCGCAAACAGGCGGAAGTCGTCGTGCAGGCACCGCGCGAACTCAACGAGCTCGAAGCCCGCATCCGCAAATCCGTCCTCTCCGCCGTTTCCCGCGGCCGCGTCCAGGTTTCCATCCTCATCGAACGAGCCAATACGACCGCCTCCGTGAAGGTGGATCACTCGCTGGCGCTCGGTTTCGAAGCCGCCTTCACCGAGCTTTCCAAAGTTCTCAGCCGCGCCGTTTTGCCGAATGCCGCCGATTTCCTCCGCCAGCCCGGTATCATCACCGTCGGTTCCGCCGAAATGGATGCCGAGGCCGCATGGCTCGCCATCTCTCCCGCACTCGGCGACGCCTTGCAGCAGCTCATCTCCATGCGTGCCCGTGAAGGAAGCGATTTGAAAAACGACTTCCTCGGCCGCCTCTCGACACTTGAAACCTTTGCGGAAAAAATCGCCGACCAGGCACCATTCCGCCCGGTGCGTCAGCGCGAAGTCCTTACAAAACGCCTGCGCGATGCCGGACTGGAGCTCGATGTTTCCGACGAACGCGTCGTGCGGGAACTCGCGCTCTTCGCGGATCGCTGCGATGTTTCCGAGGAACTCACCCGCCTCGATTCCCATTTCGCGAAATTCCGCGAATACCTCGATGCCAGCGAGCCTCCGGGCCGGGCGCTGGATTTCCTCTGCCAGGAACTATTCCGCGAATTCAACACCATCGGTTCAAAAGCGAACGATGCCGCCATCGCGCAAACGATCGTCGAGGCGAAAACCGAGTTGGAAAAAATCCGCGAACAAGCGCAAAACGTGGAATAACCCGCCAGCATGGCTTCCGCGTGGATGCGGAAGCTTTCATGGCTGGCAAGGGTTTGATCAAGGACGTCTTGAAACCCGGCTGCCAGACGGATATATCGCCATGGCTTTTCAAAGCCTCATTGGTTTCCCAGCGCCTCTCCCAACAGCCGCTCATACTCTTCGCGCGGGACTTCGTAGCAGCCGAATTGCTTCAAATGTTCCGTCCGCCACTGGGTATCCAGCAATTTGAAATCCATCTCCCGCAGCCGGGCCACCAACGCCACCAAGGCAATTTTCGACGCGTCGGTTTTGCGGGAAAACATGCTTTCCCCACAAAAAACTCCGGGCAGCGCCACACCGTAAAGCCCGCCCTGCAGCCCTTCGCCATCCCAGCACTCGACCGAATGCGCGTAGCCCTGCTCATGCAGCAGGCAGTAGCTTTCCAGAATCGTCGCATCGATCCACGTTTCCTTCCGGTCCGCGCATGCTTCCACCACTTCGCGGAACGCCGTGTTGAAGCGCACCTCAAACGGCTTTTTCCGCAGGCTTTTCCTCAAGCCACGGGAAAGATGAAACCGCTCGTCCAAAGGGATCAATCCCCTCATCACCGGAGAAAACCACAGGATTCTCCCCTTCTCCGCCATCGGGAACACACCCTGCGTGTAAGCCTCCAGCAGCACTTCCGGCGGGATGATCTCGATCTGGGGTTTTTCAGACACACCTCAGATTAGTGAAAATCGGGCAATCCGCCACCTTTTGATTCATCTTGCGGAAAAACTTAACAAAGCGCAAAAAACAACCCAGCAATTAACATTACTACTTATTGACATATAGCGATTTACATAAACATAACCCCAAGAAATCTTTAGGCAAATCCCGCACCCCACCAACAGGATTGGCGACTCACCGTCAGTGGTTCCACCGCCTATCTCTTCGATTATGACGAAGTGCTTTATCCCGGAAACTTCGGCGTGATCTCCCCGTGGAACGTCTATCGCTGGAATTTCTGAAATCCTCCTGGCTGCTGTTCCAGAAAGGTCGTTCGGAAAACCGGACGGCCTTTTTCATCATCGGAAAAATCGTCCTTTATTCCCTTCTAAACCTTGCATGCCCCGGACGGGTGCGCTAACTCCACGCGCCTATGGCCACCTACCGCGTGCTCGTTTCAGACCCTATTTCGGAAAAAGGTGTGGATGCCCTGCGCTCCTCCCCGGACATCTCCGTCGATGTGAATACCGGTCTCGCACCGGAAGAACTTCTTAAAATCATCGGCGATTACCACGGTCTGGTCGTCCGCTCCCAAACGAAGGTCACTGCGGAAGTTTTCGCCGCCGCCAAGAATCTCAAGGCCATCGGCCGCGCCGGTGTGGGCGTCGATAACATTGATCGCAATGCCGCCACCGATCACGGAGTGGTCGTCATGAACACCCCGAGCGGAAACACCATCTCCACCGCCGAGCACGCCTTCGCTCTCCTGCTGGCACTCGCCCGCAACGTCGGCGCCGCCCACGCCTCCATGATCAACGGCAAGTGGGACCGCAAGAAATTCGAAGGCGTCGAGCTCTTCGGCAAGCGCCTCGCCATCCTCGGCATGGGCCGCATCGGCACCGAGTTCGCCAAGCGCGCCCAGGCCTTCGGCATCACCGTCGTCGCTTACGATCCATTCCTCACCGCCGCCCGCGCCCAGTCCCTCAAGGTCGAGCTCGCGGAAACGCCCGAGCAAGCCCTCACCGGAGCGGACCTCGTCACGCTCCACGTGCCGCTCACTCCGGAAACCAAATACATCATCGATGCCAAGCGCATCAAACTGCTCAACCCCGGCGCTCTCGTGGTGAACTGCGCCCGCGGAGGCCTCGTCGATGAAGCCGCGGCCAAGGAAGCCATGGACAACGGCCACCTCGGCGGTCTCGCGCTCGACGTTTACGAAGTCGAGCCGCCACCTGCCGACTTCCCGCTTTTCTCTTCCAAGAAAGTCGTCTTCACCCCGCACCTTGGCGCCTCCACCGCGGAAGCTCAGGAAAACGTCGGCATCGAAGTCGCCCACCAGGTGAAAAATTTCCTCACCACCGGCGAGATCGTCAACGCGGTGAACATGCCGAACCTCGACAGCCGCACCCTCGAAAGCGTCGGACCTTACCTCAGCCTCTCCCAGGCTCTCGGCAAGCTTCTTGCCAAAATCGGCCCGGCCCAATCCGAACGCCTCCGCCTCTCCTTCGTCGGCCCCGTTTCCCAAATTGATACCGAGCTTCTCAAGCGCTCCGTGATCAGCGGCTACCTCGCCGGTGCCCACAACGAAGCGCAGGTGAACCTGATCAATGCCCCGGCTTTCGCGAAAAACCACGGCATCGAAGTCAGCGAAGCCCCGCCTTCCCTCGCCACGACGTTCAGCGATCTCATCGAAGTCTCCGCCATCAAAGGCACTGAAATCGTCACCGTCGCAGGCACGCTCGTCGGCACCTCCGCACGGATCGTCCACATCTCCGGCCACTACGTCGAAACCAACCCGACCGGTCGTTTCCTCTTCGTCGAAAACGACGACCGTCCCGGCATCGTCGGCGTCATCGGCTCCGCGCTCGGTAACGCTTCCGTGAACATCGCGAACATGTCCTTGAGCCGCAACAGCGAGCGCAAGACCGCCGTGACCGTGATCGAAGTGGACACCGAGCCATCCGCTGAGTTGCTTGCCGCTCTCCGCGGCACTCCGGGCATCACCCGCGTGCTCAGCTTCGAACTCTGAAATTTCAGAATTTCTCAAAAGGCCGCGGGTTAGCGCCCGCGGCCTTTTATTTTATCCATCTTTCTCAAAAATCCCGTTGCCAAGCGCGCTCGGGATTCCTTAACTTCCTTTCAGCATGAAAAAACTCATCCTCATTGCTACGACACTTGCCGCATTCAGTGGCATTGCCGCCGCAGACATCCAAGCCCCTCCCGGCTCCACTTACACCGCTACCCGTAAGCTTGGTCGTGCCCTGAGCAACATCATCTACGGTTTCGTTGAAATCCCTGAGCAGGTCGTCCGCAAGAATGAACAATACGGAAGCAATGCAGGATACGCCTACGGTGCCATCGATGGCGGCCACCGTGCGCTTCGCCGCTTGGGCTATGGTTTCTACGAGCTTTTCACTTTCACCTGCCCGACCTATCGAGGCACCTTCAAGCCACCTTACGAGCGTTGCGGTGAAGACAATCGCATCGAGATGAACCCGCATGACGGCCTCTCCGAATTCCCACCGGAACTCGGTGCCGAAAGCTACTTCGACCACAGCCGCTCCCAGAAATACTAAGGGCGCTTCGGTTCATCTGAACTTTTCCAAAATCCCGGTGCGGTCTCCGCTCCGGGATTTTTATTGAGGAGGCAGGACACTCTTGTCCTGCTTTCATGCAGGCCATAACTCTGAAACGCAGGACAAGAGTGTCCTGCCTCCTTATTTTCATGGAAACCTTCGAGCAGTTCATGCGGCGCGCGCTTCACGATCCGAAATGCGGCTATTACGCCCGGAGCATTTCCAGCATCGGCGCTCGCGGCGATTTCACCACCGCTCCCCTGCTCTCGGATTTGCCCGCACGGGCCATCGCCGCCTGGGCCGGCCGCGAGCTGAAAAAACATCGCTCCACCCACCTCATCGAAGTCGGCCCCGGCACGGGAGCTTTGGCCAAAAACGTCTGGCAAAACCTCCCGTTTTTCCAACGGCTGAAAACCCAGCTTCATCTCGTGGAGACCTCCGCTCCACTCGCCGCGCGGCAACAGACATTGCTGGGAAACAAACCGCTCTGGCACACGGACCTCGCAAAAGCTTTGGAAAAATGCCGGGGCAATGCCGTGATCTACTCGAACGAACTCGTCGATGCCTTCCCGGTGCGGCGTTTCCAGCTCACTGCCGATGGCTGGCGCGAACTCGCTCTTGAGCAAAACACTCACGGCCACCTCGCCGAAAAACTTCTCCCCGCCGCGCAACTTCCCGATTCATCGATTTTCCAACAAAGCCACGGCATCGGCCAATGGGTGGAAGTTCACGAATCCTACCGGCAATGGCTGGAAACATGGCTCCCTTCGTGGAAACAAGGCAGCCTGCTCACCATTGATTACGGTTCAACGGCGGAGTCTCTTTACCATCGCCGCCCTCATGGCAGTATTCGCGGGTATTTCCTCCAGCAACGCGTGGAAGGACCGGCGATTTATGAAAACACCGGCCACCAGGATCTCACGGCGGACGTGAATTTCACCGATCTGATCGAATGGAGCGAACCTTGGCTCAGCGACTCACGCTTGATGTCGTTCCGTGAATTTCTCCAGCCTTTTGCCGGAAAAAACGAAACCCTGCTTGAGGACGAGCAGGGCGTGGGGGAAGCTTTCAAAGTTTTGATCCAACAACGCTGAATCAATCGCGATTGCCCGGACCTCCGGGTCCGCCCCAACGGGCACCACCATTCAGGATGCGCTGTTTCATGTTAGCCGGAATGCTGGTGGATTGCTCCACGTAAGCTCTTGCGGCAGTTGGATCGGTCTGCATCCAGCGCATCGTTACCATTCCAACCGCGCGGTTGCGGTCACGCTCATCGGTGATGCTTTCGGCCAGGCTGGTTTGGGACGATGGCTCGGCCGCAGCATTCGATTGAATGTAGGCTTCCACCGCTCTGTCACGCACATCACCGGCTGGCTGGCTGTTGACGAAATCCAAGGCACCGGCGGCATCCTGAGCCACCCAGTTCGGGATGAGCGTATCCATGGAATTACGTTTGGCTCGGTCGCTTTCCTGGCTCATCAACCATGCGGCGGCAGCTTGAGGGTCTTGGAGTGCCCAATTGCGGGCGGTGGCGTTGATCGTTTCATCGGTTTCGCGTCCCGGTTCCAGAGAACTGATTTGCTGGGCGGCGAGTTCGGGATTGGTGGTGGCCAAACCTTCGATCGCTTTGGCCAGTGCACCCGCACGCTGATCCGCAGGCAGGGTGTTGATCCAGTTTTGAGCTTCGGAGAAATTCGTCGCACCCCACTGGCTGGCGATGGAATTATAGGCATTCGCCTGATCCGCCGGGTCCATTTTCGCGACAAATTCCGCCGCTTTTTTCGGATCGGTTTTCGCCAACTCACCGACGATGGAATTCAACGCCTGACCCTTGCCTTGGGTGAGTGAATTTGCCCAGGCGAAAGCCGCTTCCGGGTCTTGCTTCGCCCATTCCGCGGCGATGATCGACGCCGCATTCTGGCCGTTACGCCCACCACCCATGCCGTTCATCGCGGCAAATTGGCCGGGATTTTCCGAGTAATACTTCGCGGCATTGACCGGATCGGAACTGGCCCAGCTTTGCATGATCGCGGGACGCACGAAGTTTCCGGCAAATCCCAGGGTTTTCGCGAAAGCCATCGCGGCCGTCGGGTCCACCTCACCCCAACGGCCGAAAAGCAGCATCGAAGCCATCATGCGCTCGCCCATCGGCAAAGACTCGAGCTTCTTGGCTTCCTCCGCCAGTTGATCCGTCGAAAGGCCGGAATAGAAATTCAGCAACGCCTGCACCCGTGAACTCGTGCTGCCGGAGCGCAAGGCGTCTTCCACACTGCCGGAGCGCGCGCGCTTGCTGTCGCCCTCCGCCGTTGAAGCGGACCGAACGGACGAACGCGTGCGCAGGGAGGCTTGCTCCGCAGAGGCCTTGGTGGCATCCGAGCCGGAATTTTTACCGGAAAGAAAGCCGCCGATGGCACCGATCGCCAAGGCGGCTGCGGGAAATATCCAGGGATTTTTCATGGAGTGTTGGTTGCTGGAGGATGAACCGTGGCAACTTCGGAAAGTTTCGGACTTTTTCCGCATCATGGTTCCGGATATAACCGCGCCGCAATGAGCCAATCGTCCCGCTCCAGTGTTCTCTTCGTCTGCATGGGCAATATCTGCCGCTCGCCCGCCGCCGAAATCATCTTCCGGAAACTGGTGGACGACGCCGGATTGGCCGGGCACATCGAGATCGATTCCGCAGGCACCATCGGCTACCACCGCGGCTCGCCGCCGGATTCCCGGATGGCGGACACGCTCCGCCGCAAGGGCTATGTAATCGATGGGAAAGCCCGCCGCATCCAGGAAGAGGATCTCGAACGCTTCAGCCTCATCGTCACCATGGACGAGGAAAATCTGGAGCATGTCCGCCAACTTGATACCGGAGGCCGGTATTACGAAAAAATCCGGCCTCTGGTCGGTTTTTGTAAAATCCACACCACCGCCGAACGGGTTCCCGATCCTTACTACGGTGGCCAGCAGGGCTTCGATCACGTGATCGAACTTCTGGAAGACGGTTGCTTGGGAATTCTGAACGAACTCAAAAAATAAGGAGCGGCGATCCAAAAATCGCACGCTCCTCGCAATGAAGTTTTTCCGAACTTACCAGGAAATCACATCGTCGGTCTTCGTGTAGCCGACGACGTCTTTCGGGTTCTTCGCACCGTTGCCTTTTTTGCCGTCGGTGCCGTAGGACCAGAAAACGAACGGCTGGTCACGCGGAGCGGTTTCCTTATATTTTCCGTAGCCATACGTTTCCAAATGGCTGTCGTTCGTGCCCGGAGATTCTTCGTTGTTATCCTGAAGCACGTCGGAAGGATTGGTGGATTTGAACGCGTTGATCGCGATCAGAATCTGGCGGCCCCATGGATCGTAGAGATTTCCATCCCGGCCCACGCCGTTTTTGTTTTTAGCGCTGTATGGCAGTTTCAGAACCGTCTCACCACGAGGGTTATAGTCGCGGATATCATACGAAGAGGTGTAAGGAAGGTCACT
This sequence comes from Luteolibacter sp., assembly GCA_047605125.1. Lineage (GTDB taxonomy): Bacteria > Verrucomicrobiota > Verrucomicrobiia > Verrucomicrobiales > Akkermansiaceae > Luteolibacter. The sequence continues at coordinate 177,984 of JASGGK010000005.1, read as the reverse complement.
CGCTTCACCGGCCAATACCGCCACGATCAGGCCGTTCGAGTAATCTTTGCCAATGCCGGGAGCTTCACCGAAAACCGCATCTTCACCAGTGGAGCGTTTTTCCATCGGCAACAGCGGACGATTGAAATCCGTCGCATACATCGTGAGGCCGTTTTCCAGATCCTTGAACTGGCTCATGGCCTGCACCTTGCGGCCTTTGTCGATAAACTTCGAGGACATCATGAAGGTGGCGGAGGCGAGGATCGCAAGGATCGCGATCACCACCAGAAGCTCGACGAGGGTGAAGCCGCGCGCACGACGCGGCAAGATTTGGGTTTTCATTGGGTTTCTTTGCACTGTGGCCAAACTAGCGGGGTAAAAACGCATTGTCCACCGTCTGATTCCGGAAATTCATGGTGGATGGATTCCGCGGCGGCGCATGCCGGGACGCGAATCCGCCACGCCGGTTTTTCTTCCGCTTTCCGCCGGATTTCGTTCTTTTTCCCACTCGTTTTGCAAAGAGTGACTCCCGCGACTTGATCTCGACAGCCTGAGCCGCTCCACTCACGCCACGCATGAGCATCGCCGCCAGACAGGAAGAACTTCTCGATGAACTCTCGCTTTTCCAGGATTGGACCGAGCGCTACGAATACGTCATCGGCCTCGGAAAAAAACTGCCAGCCATGGCGGAAAGCGCGAAAACTCCCGAGCACCTGATCAAAGGTTGCCAATCGCAAGTCTGGCTGGACGCGACGCTCGAAAACGGGAAAATCCGTTACGTCGCCGATTCGGACTCGCTCATCACCAAGGGCATGATCGCCCTTTTCGTCAAGGTGCTCGATAACGCCGGTGCCGATGAAATCCTCACCGCGGACATGTCATTCATCGACCGCACCGGTCTCAAGGAACACCTTGCCCCGACCCGCGCGAACGCTCTCACCCTGATGGCCACGCAAATGAAACAGCGCGCGCTCGTCCTTTCCACCAACCAAGCCTGATCTTCCCATGATGACCACCCTCCTCGCCTCCTCGATGTTCGACTTCGGCTGGTTCGCCGATCCCAATGCCTGGGCCGCGCTGCTCACGCTGAGCCTTTTGGAAATCGTGCTCGGCATCGACAACATCGTTTTCATTTCCATCCTCGTGGACCGCCTGCCGGAAAACCAACGCGCCAAAGGCCGTTTCCTCGGACTCGGGCTGGCGATGCTCACCCGGCTTTTGCTGCTTTTCACCATCAAGTGGATCATGGGGATGACCGCGCCGCTATTCCACTTCGCGGTGCATCCGGTGCTGTGGAACATGATGCCGCACGCGGCGGAACACGCCGGACAAGTCGGTATTTCCGTCAAAGATCTCATCCTGCTCTTCGGCGGATTTTTCCTGATCTGGAAATCGACCAAGGAAATCCATCACAAGCTGGAAGGAGAAGAAGAACATCATACCGCGAAGGCCGCCAGCTTCGCCGCCGTGCTGGTGCAGATCGCGATGATCGACATCATTTTCTCGCTCGATTCCGTCATCACCGCCGTCGGCATGGCGGATCATCTCAGCGTGATGGCGCTGGCCGTGGTCATTTCCGTTGCCGTCATGATGCTGGCATCCGGCTCGATCAGCCGCTTCGTTTCGAAACATCCGTCCGTGAAAATGCTGGCGCTTTCCTTCCTCATCCTGATCGGCACCGCGCTGATCGCCGAGGGCGTGGATTTCCACATTCCGAAAGGCTACATCTACTTCGCCATGGCCTTCTCGCTGGGCGTGGAAATGCTGAACCTGAAAATCCGCTCGAAATCCACACCTCCTCCGGCAGCACAAATCTGAACGGCACGGATGGAAGACTTCACTCTCATCGGCCCCGATTTGCCGGATCCTTTCCGGTTGATGATCCGGGAAAGCGCGCACTCGACCAATGATGAAGTGCGCGTGCTCGCCGAGGCCGGAGCACCGCACGGGCTGGTCATTCTCGCTCAAAAACAACTCGCGGGCCGCGGCAGGCGCGGTGCGGCGTGGTTCGCGCCGCCGGGGGAATCTCTCGCGTTTTCCATCCTCGTCCGTCCGCAGGAGCCGAAAGCCTTCTGGCCTCGTCTCGCACTTGCCGCCGGGCTTGCAGTGGCGGAGGCGATTGAAAATTACGTGCCGCTCGCCGGCATCAAGTGGCCGAACGATCTCTGGCTGAACGGGAAAAAACTCGGTGGCATTCTGGTGGAAGCCGGAAAAGACTTCGCCGTCGTAGGCATCGGCCTGAACCTGCACACCACGGAATTTCCCGGAGAGGTCGCCGCCATCGCCACCTCGCTCAAACTGGAAACCGGCGCCGAAATTTCACGGCCTGAAGTGCTGGCGGAGATCATCCGCCACTTCGCCCACCGCCATACCCAGATCGGCGCGGATTTTTCAGAAATGCTCACCGGCATCCGCGAGCGCTGCGCCCTCACCGGCCACCACGTCACGCTGAGCACGGCGGATGGTCCACGCCACGGTTTGATCGAAGGAATCGGCCCGTCGGGCGAATTGCTGCTGCGTGATGAAAAAGGTGTCCACGCACTCATCCAGGCCGATGAAATCCGGACCGTTCCTCACTCTTCTCCATCATAGAGCCGGACGTCGCGCCCGGTGATGTGGCTATACTCGCGGAGGTAATTTTCCACGGTCCGTTGCGGTGAAAGCTCGTATTCGCTCTCCTGCATCACGCGGGTGACATGTTGCGCGCGCTCATGGGCGGGCCGGATGTAAAAACGCATCGCTTCATCAATGGCCCAGCGCAAGCCTTGTGAGGAATGATGATCGAACACGAAACCGTTTCCACGGCGCTCGTCCCAGTTCAGGTGGCGCACCGTATCGCGCAAGCCGCCGGTGTTTCTTGCGATGGGCAGGCACCCGTATTTCAACGCGACCATTTGCGCCAATCCACATGGCTCGTAAGCCGATGGCATGAGCGCGAAATCCGCAGCCGCATTGCCGAGGCGGGAAAGATTTTCATCGAAACCCCGGATGCCGATGCGGTGGCGGAGATGATGGAAATCCGCGATGTGTTCGAAAGCTCCGCGATAAGGACCATCCGCGATGAACGCGACCTGGAGGCCGAGCGCCCAGTAATCGCTGACCACCTGATAAAGCAGGTCCGCCAGGAGCTGGCAGCCTTTTTGAACCGGATCCAGCCGCGACGGCCAGAGCAGCAAGGGTGCTTCCGGATCGATTTCCAAACCGAGGATTTTCTGAAGCTGGATCTTGTTCGCGATCTTCGCGGACTGATGGCTGTGCGCATCGTAGGTCTCCGCGATCGAAGGATCGGAATTCGGATGATACGTCGGATCCGGCGCGTTCAAAATACCGGTCGCGCAGCCGAAGTAATGCTTCGCCCGCAGGCAATCCACCATGCCCGGCCCGCTGGTATGATAGCCTTGGATCATTTCATCCATAAACGACGGGCTGACCGTGTTCACCCGGTCCGAAGCGTGCACGGCGGAAGCCATCCAGTTCACCGTATTGTTATGGCGGCTTTCCTCGTAGGAATGCGGCTGATAGTTGAAATGAAGATGCCCCCAGAAACGCGCCGCATCAATCCCGCGATCCTCGATTTCCGCCAGATTCGTACGCTCGTCATGGAGATTGTGAATCGTGAAAAGACTCTTCATGCCCATGCTGCGCGCGGCGGCGGGAACCAGCGCCGTCATCCAGTCATGGCAATGCACGATGTCCGGGCGCAAACGCGGTAAAACATGGTGGATCACCTCGCGTTGAAATGCCAGTGCGGCGCGGCGGTTCGCCTCCGGCGAACCATCGTAAACCGAACGGCGGTACGAGAACTCACGGTCCGGGCACAAATGAAGCTGCGGGGAAATTTTCGCCGAACCATCCATCAGCAAACTCCCGTAATCCGGCATCGCGACATGCACATCGAGACCCTCGGCAATCAATTCATCCACCAGCAAAGTCGTGATATCCGCCAACCCGCCCGCTTTCGCCCTCGGAGCGAAACAACCGTTTAGCGAAAGCGCGCGACTGCCATTCAACTCAGGAGTCACGATCAGAATCCTCGGGCGTCTCAGTTTCCTCGGCAATTTCTGAACCGAAGGAGAAGCTGAAACACTGAGTGTGGACATGGCGGTTGAATCGGTAAATGGGCTAAGTTCGTCACGCGGATTCTTCGTCCGGTGGCACACGCCCCCGGCAATCCCCTACGCGCGTGAAATTAGTAGCTTCCACCATGCCAGCTTTTCCCCAAGTTATTCACAAAGGCCGTGGAACACGCTAAAAACGAGTCTTTGTCCCTACTTTCTGACAGGAAAACCCGAGATTAGGATCAATTCAGCGCTCAATCGGTCGCTGGAAAATTGCAAAACACCGGGGCTAGTTTGCAAAACACACCCAGCGGACGTTTAATTCTTCCACCAATCCGCATCTTTTTCCCAAGGCCGCATTTCATCGGCCGACGAACTGCGGGGAGCAGGCTGGACCCGCGCCCTCTCTTCTCGTTCGACTTGCTCCGCGACTTCCGCCAACAACTGTTCCACTTCCCGGTCCCGCCTCACCCGGCCTGCGGAACGAATCGTCCACACCATCGTCACGACGATGCTGAAGCTGAGAGCCAGCACCACCAGCATCACCAAAACCACTCCATCCGCTGACGTCAGGGCAATCATGGTTCGTCATCAATCGATGATCCTGCGCATCGGGATCATATTGGAATAGTCGAAGCCGTTCTTCTGGAAAAAGCTTTGCGAGGCCGCGCTGATACGGTCCGTCAGCAGAGTGATGCGCTTGAATTGCTTCTGCTTCGCGAAATCCACCACGTAGTTCAGCAACATCGAGCCATAGCCTTGTCCGCGATGCTGTGGGTGGATGACGACGTCTTCCATGAGAATCACGAAACCGCCCCGTGCGGTGGAAATGGTGAACAGGAGATTCACCATACCGAAAATCTGGTCGCGGTTTCTCACCACGAAAATGCGGCCACGGCTGGGCTGCTCCAGGACCAGCTGCAACCCCCGCTCCTGCGTCGCCCGATCCGGTGTAAAATCCCCCGAGCCGGTAAAAAGCTCCATCACCAGCTCCGTCAACGCAGGCAGGTCTTCAATCGTCGCCGGCTCCACCCGTGGCAAATCGTCCACGGGACATCCCTTTGCTGACTTTAAAGCGGATTCCACAATGTAAGTTTGACGAAAATCCATCCCATTACCACCTTCAAATCGGGGTAATCGCGAAAAATTTTCAGTTTTTTTCACTTCAAACCGTGGCGACCGAGCAGATTGTAAACGGATCGCTCGGAAATGCCCAAATCCCGCGCGGTTTTCGCCTTGTTCTTGCCGTTTTTCAAATACGTCTGAATGAAGGCGTTGCGCTCGATTTCCTGGAGCGTCAGTCCTTCCAGATTCGTTCCGCGGTTTGGCGAGCGGCGGTCTTCCAGCAAAGGCAGGAAATCCTGCGCACCGAGGGCGGATTTTTCGGAAAAGGCGGTGGCACGTTCGAGCACGTTTTCCAACTGCCGCACGTTGCCCGGCCAATCGTAGCTCTTCAAGGCATCGATTCCGGAATGCTGGATTTCCCAGTTTCCTTTACCGCGGCGCCCGGCAATCCGTTCCAGCAGGGCGATTGCGATATCTTCAATATCCTCCATCCGGCTGCGCAAAGGCGGAATATTCAATTCGATGATATTCAAACGATAATAAAGATCCTCACGGAACAAACCCTCATCCATCCGGTGACGCAAGTTCACGTTGGTCGCGGCGATGACGCGGGCATTGGTTTTAAGCAGCCGGTTCCCGCCTACACGGAAAAACTCGCGATCCTGCAGCACGTTGAGCAATTTCGGCTGCAGTTCCTGCGGCAAATCACCAATTTCATCGAGGAACAAAGTGCCCTTCGAGGCTTGTTCAAAACGCCCCGCGCGGGATGCCGTCGCTCCCGTGAACGATCCACGCTCGTGCCCGAAAAGCTCGGATTCCAGCAGCTCGCGTGGCAGCGCGGGACAGCTCACGGTGATGAATTCCTCCTGGCCGCGGTTGCTCATGCGGTGGATTTCCCGGGCGAAAAACGATTTTCCCGTGCCGCTCTCACCCGTCAGCAAAATGGTGCTGTCCAGTTTTGCAGCAAGTTCCATCTGCTTGAGAAGCTGGCGGACCAGAGAATTGGAGCTGGTGAAATGGATCTTCTCCACCTTGCCCGCTCCTTTTCCACGAGGCTTCGGCACCACGGGAAGGGAAGAATGTTTTTCCCGGCAGTTTGAAAGAATATCAAACAATCTCCTCAGTTCGAAGGGTTTGGTGACGTAGTCATTCGCCCCGGCCCGAAGCGCCTGCACGGCGGTTTCCGCATCGTTCAATCCGGTCAGGATGACCACCGGAATGTCGGGGTTCACTTCGCGGATGCGGATCAAGGTCTGGAGACCATCGATCTCCGGCAATCCGTGATCCAAAAGAACCGCTTCATGGGACGTGTTCAGCAAACCAAGGGCCTCGGCCCCATTCGATGCCGCTTGCGGCCTCCAGCCATGATCCTGTGCCGCGATCACGAGGAGGCGCCGGATTGTTTCGTCGTCGTCAACGATCAATAGATTGGGTGGAATGGGAGGAGAAACGGGCATCGGAAACTCGCGTCGAAATTACTTAAAAATCATATACATTCCCAACCGCCAAACAAGTCATTTGATATCAAGTTTCAAAGGGAAAAACCATGAGTTCGGCCAAGGCCTCCAGCAAGGTCTCGATGTGGTATGGCTTGGCCAGGAAGCGCTTCACCACCCCCGGCCGTTGGACCAGTTTTTCATAGGAGATCATCCCGCTGACGGCGATCACCTTCACATCGGGATTGTTTTTCGCAAGAAGTTCGATCGTTTCCCCGCCGCTCATCCCCGGCATCATCATGTCCATGATCACAACGGCGATCTCGTCGGCATGTTTCGCGCACAGCACGAGCGCTTCCCTCCCGCCCGAGGCGGTCCGGGCACGGTAGCCATAGGACTCCAAAGCTTTGCGCGTGATTTCCCGGATGGATTCTTCATCATCCACGATGAGCACCGCCGATCCTTTTCCTTGTGGCTGATGGCCTTGTTGCAGCTGTGCGGGCTGCGGCTTCTCACCGGGCGTAGCCGGGAGATAGACCCGGAAACAGGTACCCTCGCCGGGAACGGATTTCACCCGGATGAAACCTCCGTGGCTTTTCACAATCGCCATGGTGATGGAAAGCCCCAGGCCTGTGCCTTTCCCGACGGATTTCGTGGTGAAAAACGGGTCGAAAATCCGGTCCAGCATCTCGGGAGGAATCCCCGTGCCATGATCTTCCACACTCACGCAAACATGAGGGCCAGATTGCGCCTCAAGAACCATCGAGGAAAATGATTCGTCGATCTGCACGTTCGACGCGGCGATGTGGATCGAGCCACCCTCGCCCACCGCATCACGGGCATTCAGACAAAGATTGAGCAAAACCTGGTGAAGCTGTGTCGGATCACCGCGCACCACCCACAAATCACTGCCTGCGGAAACCTTGCATTCCATCCCCTTGAAAAAAGTCTCACCGCCGATTTTCACGATTTCGGAAATCAGGAGCTTCGGATCAACTCCCACCCGCCGGCCTTCCATGCCGCGCGAAAAGGAAATCACCCGCTCGATCATGTCCGAGCCACGCTTCGCGCTATCCGTGATCGTGTTCAGCAGTTCCAGATTCCGGTCATCTCTGAGCCGGCTTTTCAACAACTCCGCCGCCATCGAAACAGGAGCCAGAATGTTATTCAAATCGTGCGCCAATCCTCCGGCCATCGTGCCGATGCTTTCCAAGCGTTGGGCCCGGATGAACTGCTGCTCCAGACGATGATGCTCCGTCACGTCCGTATTGATCGCAAAAATGCTCTTCGCGTTTCCGGCATCGTCTTTCACCAGATTCCAGCGGCCTTCGATCACTCGCTCCGCACCGCGCGGTGTAATCCGCCGCATTTCCCCCACCCATTCACCGGATTTCAGAACTTCCTGATAAGCCTGCATGTAGTTGCCCGAATCCGGGTAAAGCAAGACATCCGCTTTTTGCCCGATCGCCTCCACCGCGCTCCAGCCATAGAGCCGCTCCGCGCCCTTGTTCCAATACGTGATCGTATGATCCAGCGAGCAGACGAAAATCGCGTCCCGAGCCTTATCAAGCAGTGACGCCTGCTCGACAATGCGCTCATCCGCCCGATGACGATCCAGTTCCGCACCGATCCGTGCCGAGAAAATCCGTAAAATCGATTCGACCAGCTCGACATCTTCCACCGGCTCGTCAAACAGCACCACCAGAATCCCCGCCACTTCTCCACTTTGATACCGAAGAGGAATGCCCGCGTAGGCTTCAATTCCCCAGATATCCAGAAACTCATCTTCGGGATATCGCTGCTTCACCGAATGAGGAAACACTCGGATTTCACCGGAATAAACATCCTCGCACGGCGTCCCCACGAGGCTGTAGGTCACGGGCTCCTGGATCTCGTTTTTCATCACCCAGGAAATCGAGGAAACCATCAGATCCTTCACATTGACCTTCCCGATCAGCCCGCCCATTCCTCCAAGCGCATCGGCCAGACTATTGAGCATCAGATCGTAAAACTCCACACCTCGTCCATAGCGCGCCGCCTCGGAAACTTTCAGCACCGCACTCTGGATCAGCCCGATCCGGCGGAGATTCCGCAAGTGGCTGATTCCAAATGCCAGATCCTCGGTCAGCGATCGCAAAAATGTCGTTTCCTGATCGCTCATGACCAACGGCTCCGCCCAGAACAGGCCGAAAAATCCATACGCTTTCCCCTGCTCAATCAGCGGCAGATAGATCGAGCTCCGGTATCCTCTCTCCGCCGCTTCCTCCTTCCGGAAAAACGCCGCATCCGGATGGAACAAATCCCCGCACACCTCGAACCTCCCACCCCGCAAGCAACGCCCGGCCGGACCTTTGCCGAAGCGATCATCCTCCGCCCAGCGCAACACATCATTTGTTAAAAATCCCTCTTCCCGCCCCGCCCACGCGATCGGCTCCACCATTTGCCGCGCATCCTCCCGCGCATAGCCCACCCACGCCATCACACATCCGCCGATTTCCACCGCGTGACGGCAAATATCCGCCAAAAACTCCCTCTCACCCGCGGAACGGATCAACGTTTCATTGCACGCGCTCAGCAAATGCAGCGCCCGGTTTGCACGGGCCAGTTCTCGGTTCGATTCATGCTGGACCGTCACATCGGTCAAGGCCCCCACCAATCTGACCGGCCTGTTTGCCTCATCGCGGATGATTTTCCCCCGGTCCACCACTTCGGAAATCCGGCCATCCGAGTGTAAAAATCGATACTCATCCCCCCACACCAACGATTCACCCGCCAGCGTGTCCTTCAGATTTTTCGTAACCCGGGCGCGATCTTCCGGATGAATCAACTCCTCCCAATCTTCCATCGAGAAATCCGTCGTGACCTCGTCCCTGCCAAGAATTCGATGATAATTTTCACTCCCCCAAAATCGATTGGTCGAGCAAGTCCAGTCCCACAACGCATCCATGCTTTTGTTTTTTCCAAAACACATTGGAAACCTGTGAACAATCATCCCGCCGACCCATCAGCAAGCTGACAGGCCGGCAGGGATGGGGACCAAGAGGTCCCTAGTTTCTCCCCCCGGAGATGCAATTAAAGATGCACGGATCATGCCAAACGATCGTTTAAAATTAAAAGTCATTTATTTCCAAATGATTAAACAATCAACAAATCATATCCTTACTGAAGGAATCACCTCTAATCCTGCACTTATTACAAGATAAACCTGCAATTTTTGCAGAACCCATTAGCCGAACTCATCGTTTTTCCAGCCACTGATTTTTCGCATATCGCTGAAGAAAAGGAGCGATTTCCTCCTTTTGTAATTCGAGTCCGATGCATCCCCATCGCTCGGCAAGCCTCCCGGCAAGAGCCTCCGCCAAAACAAGCGAGCTTTCCGGACTCTTCAACTCCACCGCCACCGAACCTTGGTGCAACAACCCGGATCTCGTCCGCCGTTGTCCCGCCCCCGCCAATTTAGCCCCTCTGGCATCGATCAAATCGTGGCACACCGGATTTTCAAAACACGCGCTCGCCCCCGTTTCCTCCGCTCCCGAACTCATCCGCGCAAAAACCCCCACCACACCCAGCGCCTGCGCCAGCGCCTCATGGATCACCCGATAGCTCTCCGCACCTTTCCACGAAAACGCAGCCTCACCCGGAGGCACGATCACGCTGTAAGTCCAGTCCCCCCGATGATCCACCGTTCCCCCTCCCGTCCAGCGGCGAACCCATTGCAAACCCGGAAAATCCGCCTGCGCCTCCCGCAATTTCCCGAAATACCCCACCGATCCCCAATCGCCCTCCCAGCGATACACCCGCAAAACCACTCCCAACCTCCGCTCCACCAGCCACTCATCCACCGCCATCGCCTCCGGCCCAGACCGGGCCACCGGATCCACCCAAAGCTTCAACTCCTCGAACATCGCCCCCATCTTCAATCCCCCATCTCCAATTTCCAATCTCCAATTCCCTGTCCTTGCAATCCCCCACCCGGCCGTCAATTTTCCTCCCATGTCCATCGCGCCAAAGCCAAACAGCGCCCTTCTCATCGTCGGTCACGGTTCCACCGAAAACCCCGACTCCTCCACCCCCTATTTCGAACACGCACAGGAAATCCGCCGCCGCCATCTCTTCGCGGAAGTCCACTGCTGCTTCTGGAAAGAAGAGCCGTCCATGCGTGAAGCCGGGTATTTGATCGATGCCACCGACATTTACGTCGTCCCGGATTTCATCAGCGAAGGCTACTTCACCCAAGACATCATCCCGCGCGAACTCAACCTCACCGGCCCGACCACCACCGTCCGCGGAAAAACCTGGCACTATTGCCTCCCCGTCGGCGTCCACCCGTCGATGACCGATCTCATCCTCCGCCGCGCCAAGGAAGTCGCTCCCGGCGTGCCTCCGGAAAAAACCACCCTCATCATCACCGGCCACGGCACCGGCCTGAACCAGAACTCCACCAAGGCCATCCGCGATCAGGTCTCTCTCATCGCCGCCTCCGGCGCGGGCTACGCCGCCGTGCTCGACGCCTTCATGGAAGAACCCCCTTTCATCGCCAAGTGGGATGAAATGGCCGCCACCGAAAACGTCATCGTCGTCCCCTTCTTCATCTCGGACGGCCTCCACTCCTATCAGGACATCCCCGTCCTCCTCGGCATCGAGAGCGAAACCGGCGCCGCCGCCAGCCAGCGCGAAGTCTTCCGCCACAATCCCCATCACCTGCGCGGAAAAACCCTCTACTACTCATCCGCCATCGGCACCGAGCCCCACATGGCGGACGTGATTCTCGATCAGGTCCACGACTTCGATCAAACCCACCAAGTCTCTCCATCCCTCCCGCAGCCAGCTCCCGCCAAAATCTCCTCGAAACTCCGCACCCTCCTCCGCGCGGGCTTCCACCGCATCGGCGAAATCGAAATCCAGAACGACGTCTACGGCTATCCATATCTCCTCTGCCACCACCTCGATCTCGATCTCTCCGGCGAAGGAGGCCTCGGCGGCCTCGAACTCTCCGAAACCCCGGACTCCGCCCGCGATATTTCCACCTACACCGAAGACGGCACCTATCGCTTCAACAAAAGCCAGCAAAACCTCCGCCGCGGTTGGGTCATCGGCCTGCAAAACGAAGAAGAACTCCGCCAGGCGCTCGACCTCTTCTACCCCGCCGCCCTCGGCCTCTACTTCGCCCGACAAGACGGCACCCTCGAAGTCGAAAACCTCCGCGACAAGCTCAACCGCCAGACCGGCATGTACCAGCGCGCCAAAAACATCAGCGATCCCGGCGCACAGGAAATCGTCAAAAAAATCTACGGCCCGGATCAGGAATCCGCCCAGAAAATCCTCTGGCGGCTCGATTCCGGAACACCGCTCCACGAAAGCGAAGCCACCCGTTTCAACGGCCTGCCCGACGGCATCACCGAACCCTCCGCCATCCCCCTTCTCAGCCGAGAACCCAGCAACCACCTCGTCGCCGAAGCCCGCAAAATCGCCAGCGCGGAATGGAAACGTGAATCGAAATCATAACTCCATTTCCCCATTCCCATCTCTTTCCCTTTTCACAGCCTGTAAATCCCCCTTCACTCCCGGACATACCCTCGCATGGATCAGCAACTCCACCACCTCCTCCAGAACAACCGCACCTGGGCGGACAGCGTCATCAAGGCCGATCCGACCTTTTTCACCAATCTCGCCAAGCAACAAAGCCCGGAATACCTCTGGATCGGCTGCGCCGATAGCCGCGTCCCCGCCAACCAGATCACCAACCTCGCCCCCGGCGAAGTCTTCGTCCACCGCAACGTCGCCAACGTCGTCGTCGAGACCGATTTCAACATTCTCGCCGTCATGCAATACGCCGTCGATGTCCTGAAAGTGAAACATATCATTGTCTGCGGCCACTACGGCTGCGGCGGCGTCCAGGCCGCCCTCCAAAATTTCCGTTACGGCATGATCGACAACTGGCTCAGCAGCATCCGCGCGCTGCGCCGCAAATACAGCAGGCAGCTCGACGCCCTCCCGCCGGAAGAAGCGCTCGACCGCCTCTGTGAACTCAACGTCCTCGCCCAGGCCCGCCACGTCGCCCGCACCTCCATCCTCGAAGACGCCTGGGGCCGCGGTCAGGAAATCTCCATCCACAGCTGGATCTACCGCCTGAATACCGGCCTCATCACCACCCTTTCCCCCTCCATCACCACCCCGCTCAGCGCCACCGAGGCCGATCCCGAAGAATTCTGGGAACTCCTCACTCAGAAAAAGTAAAAGAGGAGTTACGGCATTCTCATCCATCATCAAAAAACGGCTCCCTCGATTCCGAAGGAGCCGTTTTCGTTGAAAGTGGTGGAAGCGAGGGGAGTCGAACCGTTTTTATAACCATTATTATTCAATAAGTTACATTACAAACCCGGCAAAAACACCAAATTTACACCACTAAGCCAGCTCCACCGTCTGGATTTCGGCGAGCCAGTAGATGGTGGTGCTGGCGGCTCCGGTGGCCGTGATCTGGAGCGAGCCGTTGGTGGTGTCCGCCGCGATACTGATTGCCCACGCGGCGGCTTCGCTGGGATGCCGTCTTTCTCCCACCAGTCCTTCGGCTCACCTTTCGTCAGAAAGTAAGGGTAATCCGCCAGATTCACGCCGTCCGCCCCTTCGCTGTAGGTCGGCGTCGTGCCGTCGTTTCCTTCGGACTCCACGCCCGCGCTGAGCAGCTCGTTGCCTTCTTCATCCGAGACGAGCAGGAGCGGATTTTTCGGATAGCTGTTGTAAACGGTCACCCCGCCTCCGCTGGATTCCTGCTCGCCGCCCCATTGATCCGTCATCTGAGTGAGGCTCACGTTCACTTCCGCGCCGCCCGCTTTTAAGAGATCGTGATAGCGGCTGAGGGCCGCGCTCCAGCTCAGCGGCGCGGATCGCACCACCACGGCATCCGTGAAATCCTGCGGCAGAACCGCGTCCCGCGGTGGCTCAGCTCAGACGTTCTGTCAGAGAGCCAGCACGACACTTTGCTTTTGCTTTCCGGGTGCTCCGCGACGTTTGGTTCCAGTCCTCCCCCGCGTTCCTGATTCTCCGCCGATTCCTGATTCGTTGTCTTCCCAGCCAGATTCTCCGCTGCACGCATTTCCGTCCGCTCGCGCGCGCCAGATTCTCCCCCGCATCACCCATCGTTTGCGCGGTTTGCTCATATTTCCGTCCGCTCGCGCGCGCCAGATTCTCCGGCTCGGGTTACGGCGCGATTCTACGCAACGAGATTTTTCACCAGATCCACACTGATTTGAGTTCCCAAGGTCCACCCTTTTCTGCTATTCCATGACAGAACAAGACGCCGGAGCCAACCGCGTCCCGCAGTGGCTCAGCTCAAACGTTCGGCAAGAAACAAAGAGATGAATAACTCACTCCAAGCAATAGCATGTGTCGCGTGCATTATCTTTTGCCTCCCAGCCTGTCAAAAGCAAAGGCAGACTCATCACTCCGATAAATCGATTCCGAGCAAGCCCGATAGTTCATCGAATTCATTTGCTGCGGAGATGACAAAATCGGTCTTGTCTAAGAAGGGATTCGACGATCCCGCAGACGGCTACTTCCATGCTTATTTGTTGACGCGAGAAGCGGATAAGAACGCGAATCGGGAGGCGTCCATTCGCAACCTCCAAGAGGCTCTCTGCTATTTTCGAGCAGTGAAGCAGCGGTATCCCGACTGGAAGACTGAAATGGTCGAAGCTCGCATCCAAGTCACTGAAGAGTCTCTCACCCAAATATCAAAGGTCGGTCCATGAATGAGAAATTCAAAAACCGAACAAGTCGTGGCTGGAATGACAATCCCAAACAAGCCGAACAAGCGGATGCAGGCAACCGCGCTACGCGCGGTGCCTGATCCTTGACGTTCGCCAAGAAAATGATGACTTCAATCTCACATCCGCGGTCGAGTTTCTTCGATTTGCAGCTCAAAGACCGAGTGATGATTGGCGAGTTGCCTTATATCGTGGAAGGTGCGGCGCGGGGCGGAATGGGCTGCGTGTTCTTGCTTTGGCAGGATTCCAAGAATTGCCCAACTGTAATGAGTGCGCTCGGGCTTAAGGTCGCTCTCAAAGCGATTTTACCCGAGGCCGCTGACACAGAGGGTCGTTCTTTATTCAAGCGAGAACTCACAGTTTGGGCTGGCTTGAGACATCCCAATATCGTGTCACTCATAGAAATTGTTGATGGGGGTGACGCGGGGTGGGTTGCCGCCATGCATTGGTGTCCCGGGTCGCTCCGCGATGTGATGATACAGCGTGGCAAGCTCCCGCTACGGGATGCCACAATGATTCTGGCTAATCTTATAGACGGCCTATCGTATGCTTTCAAACAGGATCGTGTTCACCATCTTGACTTGAAGCCAGAGAACATCCTTTACCACTTGGATTTCAATCGACTCATGGAGAAGCACAACTCTGACGATGCTTCACTTGAGAAGTTTCGCTTTATGCTCGCAGACTGGGGCATCGCGTCGATCAAGCAACCGAAGCTAAATTCGATTGCAGGTTTGCCTCCATCAGCAGGAGCAGCACTCACGACATTCAACAACATGGGAACATTGCTTTACATGGCCCCAGAACGTTTCTTACGCGGATACACCTCATCTTCGAAATCCGATATTTTTTCTCTCGGAATAATGTATTTGGAAATGCTGACTGGAAAGCGTCCATTTCAAAGCGGCGTCCATCCTGTCGAAGCTCTTCTTTCTGGCAGATATATTGTTGATGCCACTTCCATTCTGAAGCAGAATGGCATTCCTATGGCTGTCGGACAGCTAATACTTCAAATGATTGCGCATAATCCCAAGAATCGTCCATCTGACTATTCATTGCTTGGTCATAGTCTTCTTCGGTCTTGGAAGAAATCTACTGGCATTTTTTCTCGTTCATTCAAATAACTAATCATATGGGACTCTTCGATTTTATAAAGCCAAAGAAACAGAATGTCAGCTTCGCTAACAAACCTGAGATTCGAAATGCGATGGCATTCATGGAGCTTGAGAACCTTCAGAAGCGCGTTGCTAACATGTGTGCGGTTGGGCGTGATGACGACGCGAAGAAAGCGATTAGCGAGTTTATCAGAGGGTATGGGCAGGAATCATCGGGTTCCGTTTGTCCCTCCAAGGATCTTGCACAGCTTTGCTATACAGCTTCTTACATGTATTTACCCGAATTGGTCTTTAATCGGTGGATTGAGTTCCAACAACTATGGATGAGCAAACTGCCTTTTTCAGCACACCTCGCAATTACGGTTGCAACACGCTTGAAGAAGCGTCTCAGCGCAGAGCAAGTGAATCAATTTAAGTCCATGCAGGGTAGTATTGGTGATGATATTGATTGCTACGTGATTCAGTATCCGCCACCGCCACCGCAGGAGGGTGAATTAGACATGAAGGCGATCAACGCAATTCTAGAAGGTAAGGGAGATCCTGCCAACATGCCATTCTATGGGCCATATTTCGTCGCTATTTCACATCAGAGTTCCTCAGATAAGCGTTGGCTACATGTGCTAGGACAGTCTCCCGGTGGAGGCACCGACATAAGAGCTGTAGCAGGAACTAGTTCTTGGCACTGTGGTGCAGGTCCTGACCCCTCATCGCCCACTGATTTTCTGAGAGCGATACAGCCACTCCTAACGTAAACCAAGAAGGCGAACAAGGCGGTGGAGGCAACTCCGCTGCGCTCCGTGCCTCACCTTAGACGTTCGGATAAGAATGAATGAAGACAAAGTCATTTCCTCGATCAGAGCTGCCTTCGCAAGCGTCCCACGACCAGCGAAGGATTCAATCACCAGCTGCACCTGTGGCGAGTGCCTTGAGATTCGGGAGGATTTTTCCGATAGAGATCCAGATGAGCTGGCCGCCGATAGGATGCGATTCCATTCTTGGGACATGACCCTACTGACGCCAGAGGCTCGACATTACTTCCTTCCCGGTTGGATGAGACTTGGAATCCGGCAACCTGAGATGGCCTACACCGACGCGGTAATTCAGCTTTTACTCAACGGAGAGGGGTGGGATGTTCCTCGACGCTACACTCCCGAGCAGCATCGAGCGATTGCGGGTTTTCTGGATCTGATACGCGCTCGCAAGGGCGAGTGTTACGATGAAGATCTTGAGGCAGTCTGGAGATGCTGGACCGAACCGGACGAAGACACCGAAATCGAAGAATCCGAACAAGGCGGTGGAGGCAACCGGCTAAAGCCGGTGCCTCACCTCTGACGTTCTGTCAGAGAGCCAGCACGACGCTTTCCTTTTGCTTTCCAGGTGCTCCGCGACGTTCGGTTCCAGTCCTCCCCCGCGTTCCAGATTCTCCGCCGATTCCTGATTCGTTGTCTTCCCAGCCAGATTATCCGCTGCACGCATGCCCGTCCGCTCGCTCGCGCCAGATTCTCCGGCTCGGGTTACGGCGCGATTCTACTCAACGAGATTTTTCACCAGATCCACACTGATTTGAGTTCCCAAGGTCCGCTCATCTCTGCTATCCAAGACAGAACAAGACGCAGGAGCCAACCGCGTCCCGCGGTGGCTCAGCTCAAACGTTATGGAAGAAGACCGAAATAAATTGAGTTCCTTTTCCAGATGCTTGGCTTTTCGGCAAGATTCTTCGCTACGTTCGATTCCCGTCCGCTCTTGCGTTCCAGATTCTCAGACAGTTGGTTTTTACGCTCTCTTCTCCGCCAGATTCTTCGCCGCACGCATTCCAGTCGGCTCATTCGCGCCAGATTCTCCGGCTCGGGTTCCGGCGGGATTCTTCGAACCGCCAGTTCCAATCCTTTCTCTCCATTTTTCGTCTTCTCAGATTCGATCTCTTGCGATAAAAATCCATAACAATACGGTGGAGCCAACCCCGCTTCGCAGGTTGGCTCACCTTTCACGTTCGGGATAAAATATGAAGCTGACTCGATGCCTCCTGATCTTTGTGGCCGCAGTGCTGGCTGTTACAGCGCAGGCCGAATCGCCGGGTTCCGATCCTTTCGCCGTTGATGCGAAGCACCCAGAGCCTCCCTCGAATCCAAATCACTTGGAGCCGCTACCAGCATATGATCCGGATGCCTACGATCAGGCCGTTTTTCGGTCACTCATAGGAGACGACCTTGGAGAGCTTTGGATGGTCGGCAAGCCAAGCTTCAGTCCGGAGTATGCTGTTATTATCCGCCATGAGGTAGAATACGCTAAATCGGACGATCCGTTTGATCGCAGGATCGAGTCGGAGAAGTGGATCGTCGAGCGAGCTGAAGCCAAGAAGCAGATTTGGCAGTGGAAGGAGATCAAGGAAGGCCGATCAGTATTGGACATCAAGGTTACGAAGGATGTGGTCCGGAGCCGAGCGGAGATCACTAAAGAGTTTGCTGCGCAGATGTTCTCGGCATGGCAGTCCGTTTTACGGCGGACACGCTATCCAGATGAAGATTACCGAGGGCTTGATGGCGCTACCTTCCAGTTCTATTGCCATTACAACCTTTTCGGTGAAGTGTGGAGCCCTCGGACAGGACTTCCTCGGATGCTCACCGACCTTGGATTTCAGCTTGCAGAGGTTGCGACAACAACCGAGGAAGATCGCCCGAGTGCCATTGACAAATGCGTTGAGATTGCCAAGAAGATCTCCACCGAGAATCAAAAACCCGAACAAGGCGGTGCAGCCAACCCGGCAAAGCCGAGTGGCTGACCTTTGACGTTCGGCAGAATAACAATGAATATCTTCTATCGACACTGGAATCTTTTCCGTCGGATAGCGATATTGATCGCGCTATCCCTGACTTTGGTTTCCGCACTCATGGCGGCCTTCTCGGATCTCGGTTGGATTTTCGCGATCTTCTTGCTATTCGCCTGCCCATTCAGTTTCTCTTTCACCTACTTGTGGCCATTCCTTGCAAGGGCGATCGCCGAGATCAATCACAGGTTATTGAATTCAATGAATCCAAAATCAACTTGGATGCAAATCACCCTATTCTGGTTCGCTATGATCGGAATATTCTTACAATTCGTGGCTCTGGCTGTTCCATCGAAAGAAGATTCCATTGAGCGAGGTTTCCAATTCACCGTTGGTTTATGCGGACTCCTCGGACTTTTCGTCGGAAGCGGCAACTTCCTCACCCGTGAACACAATCAAGCCGAAAAACATGTAAGTGATTTTACCACTTATTAGGAGAGGACTTTTTCACTTATTTCATCCGCTTTGCATTTATCCTCAAATAGCAGAATTTGGTGTTCTACCAAAGCGATTGCACAACTTGGAGGCGGGACGGTTTGAGGATTTGAGGCGCAGGTGCCTCACTTGGCTCGTTGCCCGCGCCAGATAAGACAAGTGCAGTCAAAAGTAATTCCTCAAGAGCCCGCATTCCGAGGGATCCGTCTGCGGCCCGGCGGAGCACTCCTCCAATTTCCTTTTTCCATGCTGGCACCAACTTCGGGGGAATCTTCTGGGCGATCTCCCTGGCGACCTTGGCGTAGTCGTCCGGAAGCATGGCCGGTAGCAGCACAATATCGTCACGAAATCGTTGGCGCAGTTCCGGATAAATACTCTGAAGGATCTGTTCCCGGCTCGGCGGTGCAGGCAATAACGACTCCTTGGCGGCATTGAACCCAAGTTGGCGAGCATTCGATCGCCAAGCGGACTGCCAGGCACCCACGCCCAGGATCATCACACGTTCGCGGATGATGGTTCCGAGCTTCTCACGCTGGTTGCGCCCGGCGTCCGGGGTGAATAATTCTTCCGCTTCGATCGATTCGAGAGGGAGTTTGGCCGACGAAGGCACAACCCCGTCGAGCCAATCAAAGATTTCGAGGATGGTATTCCGGTTCCAGTCCGACCCGCCGTAGCTACCCTCCCCCGCTCCAAGTTTGTCGAGTTCGTCGAGAACGAGAATGCCCCCTCCCGGAAGGCGATCGAGCCAGTCGGCAATCATGGAAGATGTCCATTGATCGGATCGCGCCCCGGCAACCATCCAGTTGCACACATTGATCACCAACACGGGGATACCCAGCACCTCACCGAGTTTCCGACCCAGGAATGATTTCCCGGAGCCGGATGGTCCAATTATGAGCGTGTGGGTTCGGGGTGTCACCGGCAGTCCGGCCCGAATGCCCGAGGTCGCAATGCGTGCCACCGGCAGCAATGTCTGAAGAGCAGTTTCCTGCTGAGGGGAAAGAATCATAAATGGGAAAATGGGTTGGAAGTCAGAGCATCCCGACTTGTTTGAATGAATAGAATGCCAGCCCGCAGGTGTCGGGGCGGCCGATGATTAGATGGTCGACCATCTCGATCCCGAAAATGTCGGCGCATTCTTTCAATTTTCGGGTCATGCGGGCATCCTCCCGGCTCGGTGACGAGTCACCGGACGGATGGTTGTGGATGAGAATGAAAGCATAGGCAGCGCGAACGATCACTGGCCGGAATACTTCCCGAGGATGACAGGAGGTTTCTGTGAGTCCGCCAATCGACACCAGATTCCATCCGGTCAGACAAATTCTCGAATCGAGGGTCAACACGATTACGTGCTCCTTTTGCGGATCGTAGAATGGATCCGACGCGATCACATCATAATAGAACTTGCACACTTTTGCGGGTGCATCCTCGCAGACAAGCGACATTCTCGATGGCGTTCCGGTATGGGATGCGGTGAAATCTCTGACGACGAATCTCATAATCTGATAGCGGAGAATTCCCCCACCCGGGCACAATCGCTCCGGGTGGGGCATTGTTGACAGCTGGCACGCAGTGGGAACCGCCGCTCTTACGCCGTCTCGCGCTCGCTGGCCGTGGCGGAGAGGAGTTTGGATGGGTCGGTTACGGCTTTGCCCACACGGTTTCCGTTGTAATCCCGCAGGACGATCGGCAGCGCATGTCCTGTCAGAATGCGGTCGGCCAGGTCATGGAGTATCCACGCGGTTTCTGAGCGCCAACCCTCACGCCCGTCCGGGTCGAAGGCGGCATTGTCGGTGTTGATTTCGATGCGGATCATGCTTCCTCCTTTTTGAGGTTTTCGCGCATGCGGAGGATCACGGCATGATGGGTCGGCGCTTCCGGATAGACGAGGATTCCGTTTTCCCCGGTGCTGGCATTCAATGGTTCGGGATAGGCGATCAGCGTATCGTGATGGGTGAAATTCGGGTTGATGTTCAACGCAACCAATTCCCGAATTTGCTCCGGCGTTGCAGCCAAATTGATGGTGGCCGACATTGAGAATGAATTGTAGGCCTCGTGGTCGGCCTGAACGTGTCCCGTTCCCGGAACAACCAGCGTCCCGGCCGCATTGACGTCGAGGTAGAAGGTGCTGCGTTTCCTGCCTTCTTTGAAGGTGGCGAGCCTCCACTTCCTTTTGATAGCTCCGGAATACGCGGGGCGGAATTCCGGCTCGGGCAGCACGTCGATGATGCTTACCTCCCTCCGCGTCGTCATCGCGGAATCCGAACACCCGTAAAAGGTGTATGATTTTCCGACTTCGAGAGGGATGGGCTGAATCGCCGGCACTGGTGGATGGTTTGTTTCCATAACCCGCGCTCTCCGGCCGTGCTGCCTCCGGCAGCGAAAGCGGCCGGAGGCGGGCCGTTCCCCGGGAAAAGAAAAGCCCCTCACGCCGGGCGGCGTGAGGGGTTGGGGAAAGTGGAGCGTGGCCCGGACCGGACCGTCCCCCAATGCAGGGGGAAAACTGGAGTATCCACGCGGTTTCCCGTCGCCAGCCCGGACCATCCCCCATGCAGGGGGAAAACCACGTCACCGGGCACCGCATCACGCAGTCGAACGGACCATCCCCCCATGCAGGGGGAAAACACTGGAATTCTCAATCGGTTGTGACGTCGCCGCAATCGATTTTTTGGAAAATGTCACTGTTCGGACGAAACGAACAAACCTCCCTCGGTTCAGGAGAGCCGCCTGCACTCGAAGCAAGGCAGCGCCTAACGAAAATATTCGTCGGGAGGAGGATTGTTGATCGCTTGGATCGCGGGAAGAAACGACCTATTGAAATAGTTTTTCAACGTTTCAAGCGAGCTTCGTTCAATTTCCTCGCTGGGAACCGCATGCCGGAGTTTGAGCCCTGCCATTTGGAAACCCTTCACGAAGGTTCTGCTTTTGGCCGCTTTGTGAATCTTCTTCAGAAGATTGATGAGCTCTCGCTGGTCCTGTTTTTCCTCCGGGTCGCTCTGGCGGATGTATTCTGCCAGAAACCTTCTGACGACATGGACTGTAATTGCAAGATGCTGGAAGTCGTTTCTTTTTCCGGTAGATGAATTCTGGTCCAGAGACGCGCAATTTTCGGCCTTGGCGATCATCAGAGTGATGGGATTGATCACCTTGAATGGCGTATCCAGCTCGAGTGCATCTTCAAAGACTTTGTCCTTTTCCAAATGGACCCCTTTGATAGCCCGGAGCACGTCAATGCGTGTGTTGCTCAATTCTGCGGGAATAATTGAAAATCGGATAGACTGCCTCGTGTCACCGAATGCTTTGATCGCAAGCCGATCCTTGCCTTCGAATGCACCAAGTTCGAAAGCTTTTTGAAGTCCCGGGGTCGCCACAATATCCATGTCCGCCGATGTAGCGGATCCCCCCTCTCCGAGAAGGTCGGAAATTTCCTCTTCGGTAAGGAACACCGAAGCGAGAATGTGGACCGCCTGGCCTCCGCAGATCACAGCGTCACCTTCCTTCGGGAAATGTTGGAATATGGGATAAAACGCTTCAGGCGGGTAACCTGAAGTTGGATTATTCCCGGACACGTCGGCTTTTTTGGTATTCATTGCGCTCGGGATGAATCATTCGGCGCTTTGAACCATTTGGAACGCCCAGCCAGTCTCCATCGATTAACCTTTAGTTGGATGCCATTGGCACTGCGGATCTTCGGAGGATCGGCTTCCCCCGTCGCCATCCGTAGTGAGTCTTTCAGCCGGGAGATGATTTTTTCCTTTGCGATTTTGTGATAGGTTTCGGGTTCCTCGTTCCGAGCGAGAGCCAGAAACAGATGCAGCACATCAAGTTCTCTAGCCAAGAGGAGGAAGGCTGAAAAACCAATCTGACCGGTCTGTTCAAAATGCCGGATTGTTCCCAGAGGAATTCCGGTGCGGTCGGCCAGCTCAGCTTGGGTCAAGTTGGCACCTTGTTTGCGCAAAAACTTGAACCAATGACGGATCTCGTCCTCGGGAGACTGCTCTGCTTCAATACGTTTCACAGACATAAATTACCAAAATATTAGTATTTTTCAAGATCGATTCTGAAATTTACAGGTAACGGTCCGGAAGAATCTGTCCCCGTCTGCCGGTTTGACGACTTCCGTCGCCTACAGCCGCTAAAACGGACACCGGCAGTGAAAACGTTCTGATACGAGAAATTTCCCAAAGAAGTCCCCCACGCCGGGCAGCGTGAGGGGTGAAAGTGGAAAATGTCCTGTTCCGGATCAGAGACCAAACGGAAGCGTGCTTCGCCAAGGTCGGGTCGCACAGCAGGTCAGAGTTTCTCTTTCAACGAGCCGGATTGCTTTTGGGCAGCAAATTCATGAAGCCGTTGCCAGTCCTCACGATTGCAGATCGCGTCCTCCGAGGCTTCCGTGAGAATCTGCCTGCGGGTCGTATCATCCAGCTGGTCCCACACGATTTCCAGCGCACGAACCACGGCGAGCGTGCCACCGGTCGGGCGGTCGTGAGTGTAGCGAGCGGCGAAGACAAAAGCAGTCTGAACGGGATGGGGTAAGGTCTGGGAATCACTCATACGGCCAACCGGACCGGCGCGGCGGAGGGAAAGAGCGAAAGTCCCTTTCCCTCCCTTTCTTCGCGCCATCCGCATCCGGTGGGAACCGGGGCACATCCCAGGGAAAAAGAAATTCCCCCACGCCGGGTGGCGTGGGGGATTTGGGGAAAGTGGAGCGTGGCCCTCTCCGGTTCGTCCGGTGGCGTTATGCTCCCCACGCTTCGGAACATCCCCGGATCGGGCCACGCATTGCATTGGGGGATCTACTTACGCTGCTGCAGCGACTTCAGGAGCGGCTTCCGTGGTCGACTGAGCCGACTTATATTCTGAAATTGCAATGCCGCGCTCTGCCAGCTCCTTGGCGAGTTTGATGACCTTGCCCGCACCTTCGGCGAATTCGGATTTGCCTTTGGAGATCGCCTTGAACAAACGGTAACTCTTTTCAGAGAGGGCGAGGCCGGACGCGATACGATCGGCAACCGGGCGGAGAACACCTTCCTTTTCGAGCTTGATGCGGCAGGAAATTGCCTTGCCCGAAGGTTTCTTGTTGTAGGTCGCGCTGATCATGCCGGACAGGGCGAGGATGGCGGAGCCGACGTTGCTTTTGGAGGTGGCTGCGTAGGTGGCGGTGGCGGTGGTGGTTTTCGTTTCCATGATACTTCAACGGGGCCGCCTCAAACCCATCGCCTGGAAACAGGCGAGGTTGGCGGCTTGCCCGGAGGGAGCGGAGCGTAGCCCGCGGATTTTCTGCCCGGACGGACACACGACCTCACACGACCTTAGCGGCCTATGTTCCGGCGATGTACCTAGATTCAAAGAAAACCTTCATGCCTGAGTAAGGCGAAGCCTATGAATACTTTGAAGCCTTCAGCAAACAAAGAGCCTTCGTTTTTCCCTTTGGCCTCTCGGCCACGGCATCGAATGGGATGATTTCGTCATCGATAATCCGGACGTTTCTGGGAGCGGCGTCACCAAGAAGCAGATTGTCTTTAGGTCTATAATAAGCGTGTTCGGATATGTGAACGAATCCCAGTTTACGGAACGATGAAATTATCCGCTTGAGTGGCGGGTTGTCGCCGGGAAGGCGCATTTGGCCAATGGCCAGCGCAGGCAAGCGTTCGTTTCTTGACTGTTCCGGGGGAATCATCCCCAGGAAGGATGTGATCGGGCCGAAAGCTGCATTCAGAAGCATCCAACGCAATAGGTAATACTGGTGGTTGAAATTACCAGTGGGGATGACGGTTGGTCCGTCGTAACCTGGCATGTCTTCGGGATAGACATTGAGGCACATCCCAAAGTTGTTTCCGTAAGTATACTTTATCACGACCGAGTCGTTTTCGTGGATGAAATGCTCGTCGCCGCCTTTTAGGAATTCCAGCCCGTCGATCAGTTTACTCAGGTTGTTGCTTTGCCGGATGTGCTTCGGCGAGCCTTCCAAGCACTCCAAGAGCTTCTCACAATACTCGTACTCGTAGGTCTTCCAATTGACCTTTCCACCTGCTTCCGGAATTCTTCCTGCGTGACGGGTGAGACGGAGAAAGTCCGCGAACCTGGCGTTATGAGCTGAGTGAACGAGTGGAGCTGAGAGTTCTGGTTTTCTTGATTCATGACTTTCGGAGTCGAAATCTGGCATCGCAACCTTGGGGTAAAGCTACAGGGGGTTATGAGGCAAGGCAAGCCTCATGAGCCGGAAACAGGTTTCCGGCTTCGGCTTACACGCAAGCTTCATAGGTTTCAAAATAGATGAAAGCCGCCTTGTCACGTTTCAGCAACTGTCTGTCACTTTCCAGCATCTGTTCGGTCAGTTCGACCACCTTTTTGGCACCTTCGGCGAGTTCTGAATCGCCCGTGGCGATGGCTTTGAAAGCGAGATAGCTCTGTTCTGTAAATTCCGGGAGAGGGATACGGTCTTTGACCCGATCAGCAAGAGGGCGGATGACGCCATCTTTTTCGAGTTGGATACGGGCGAGAGTCGCCTCTTCGGAAATGATGTGGCCTTTGTCGGATTCGATCAAGCCGGTCAGGGCGAGGATGGCGGAATCGATGATGTTTTTGGAGATGGATGCGGTGGCTGTGTTCGTTTCCATGATACTTCAACCGGGGTCGCGCCAAACCCATCGCCTGGAAACAGGCGAGGTTGGCGGCTTCACCGGCGGGAGCAGGCGTAGCCTGCGGATTTTCCAGCCAACCCGGAAGCACTGGCGATAATTCGTCAGAGGACGGGCGGAGGATTTTCCCTATTTTCCTTGTCCTGTTCGGCCAACTTACAAGCTTGCAGCACCCGCTCTTTCTCGTCCGCCGGCAGCAGTCCGCTCCATGGTTCCCGGGTCAGGAATCCGGCGAGGCGGTTGGCATCGGCGAATGGATGATAGCGGTCTCGTCCTTCGTTGAGCCGTTGGATGGTTCGTTGGATGAACCTCGGAATCACCAGCGAAAGGATCGTCGCGTGTTTCCGGTCGTTGTCAGACTCCCCCGGCGGCCGGGTGTGAATGGCATTGAGCTTGCAAATCAGCAGCGAACAGGGGTCGAGCAAATATAGATCCCGATACAGGAGGGCGGAACCGTTCTGGCGGATGTTGTGATTGGAATCGTATTCATCAAGCAGCGGCATGCCGGAAAGGGCTTCGATGGTCGTATTCAGCGGCTGTGGATCACTCAGGACAACGGAAACCGCACAGGAGGGAAACGACGCGTCCCGGTTCTTCGGATTTCTCATCACCAGCTGGCTCGCCGATGCCCCTTCGTTCCTGAGATTCAGAACGAGGATCACGGCCGCATCCTTTTGGGCACGGATATCGAGGTCCTTGCTGCGGATGGGAAGGTCGAACCGGAATTTTTCCTCGGGTTTGAGAAATTCCTCGCCCCATTGGCCTACGGCGAGGCCACCCACGACACAGTAAAGTGTTTTGGTATCGCGCAGCGATTTGAGCGCCTTCTTGAAATTTCCGAGGGTGACAAGCGCCTCGGGAAGTTTGTCATTTTCAGCCATGATCGTTCACTTGGAAACCAACTCCGAAAAATCCACGAGTTCATCGTAGGGAATCTGATCCGGGTTCGGGATGATAACCGGTTCGCGCAGCTCCGCTTCCTCCTCCTCGGGAATGCTCCCCCATTCGTCATCGGACGCCATGGGGGCGTTGACCCAGGCTTCATGATCGCGGATTGCCTCCTCGCTCAGCGCATACTCCAGGCGTTGAGCGGCCTCCATCCGTTTAAACGCCGCCCATTCTTCGTCGTTGATCTCGACGATTTTCAGGGGAGCGTGTCCGGACGGGGCGACCGGTGCCGGAAATGGGAGATTTTGAGGGTTCCGGGACATGGGCCTTATGGTAGCATGGAGGTTTTCATTCCCAAATCCGAATTTCACGCCTCCTCCGGCGGCAGACAGGAGATGTCGGTCTCCGGGTAGGAAACACCGTTCATCCAGGCAATCCACGCACAGGCTTCCGGGTAGGTTTTGAACCGTGCGACGCATTCGCGCTCGTCGTTCTCTTTGGTCACGTCCACGTCGTAATATCCTTCAAGCGTGGCGGAAAACGTGGAGATCCGGAGTTCCGGGTGGTAGAACGATTTATGTTTCCAGAGGGTTTTCAAATGCCCGCGACGGTCTCCCTGCAACAGGTCGATGCGGAGGATATTCGAGGTGGAAATGATAGGACCGCTGAACGCTCCGGGTTGAACCAACAGGATCGGCGATTTAAGGACGCCGCCGGAGCGGCTGACGATACCGATTGTATCGCATTCCTCCAGCCATGCCCGGCCGGTTTCGGGATCCCCATACCACAGGCGGACGAGGTGGTTCCGGTCACCGCGCAGTTTTTCGAGGACGGTTTTGACTTTTGGTGGAGTGCGCGAGTCGAACCATGTCTTTTTGGATGCCGGATGGCTGGAAAATTCATGGAGAACAGCGAGATAGGTCCGATAGCGTTCCGGTGTGCCGGGTTCGGTATCGGAAGAAACCGGTTTTTCCATCAGCTCCGCCATTTGGGTCAGCATTACTTCCAGCCGGTGGATTCCCAAGGTGGTGCATCCTCCGCCGGCGCACGGGATGACATAAAGACCCATCTCGGGGTTGACGGTGACTTTGGGAGAATTCGTTGGTGTGTTCATGACACTTCCCCGCCGGCATACCGCACCCCCAGCGGCGAAAGCTGCCGGGGGCGGGACGTTTCCGAAACGAGAGCACCACGATTTATCGACTCGGATCGTCGTTCTTTTTTTGCGACCCCGGCGGTTTACGTCCAGTGCCTTTCAGCTCCGGTGGGTGGATTTTCGCCATCCTCTCACCATATCGCCTGTAGATCGACTCCGGCACGCCAGCGGCCTTGGCGAAACTTCCCCATTGCCGGATCGCGTCTGAAACCACCTGAATGATTTCCTTCGGTTTTTCGATTTCGTGATGATCCGCCAATTCCAACAAAAGCCGCAACGGGATTTTCTCCCTCTTTTCTCCCAGGACGGAAGTGGAGCGGATTCCGGGTTGAAGGCGCAGGGAACTGGGAGTCAGGTCGTAAGCCGGACTGATCTTCCACTGCCCGTCGGCACCGAAAAGGAAAGCATGGTTCTTTGCGTGATCATCGGAGTTGCCCGCGAGGACGTTGAAGACCGCCCGGGTATAAATCTGCCGGATCTGGACCGGGTCGTTTGTCAGGATCCGTGTCAGTTCCAGCAAGTCGGTGTAATCCAGATCCAATGCATTGAAATCACGCTGAAGCATTCCCGCGGCGGTGTGCATGTGGACCCTCCGCCACTTTCCATTTACCAATTCGCGATCGAACCGTTTTACCGCGAAGTGCGAGCGCCGGACACCGGACGAATGGGTGTCAATCACTGTGGTTTCGGGCAGTTCAACACCCGCGGCGCGGGCCATCAAAGCACAGGCTTGCTCAATGCGCCCTCGGAACTTTTCGGGATCGGTATCGAATTTGAGCAACCACGGGCTGAAATCCGATGGCATGTCATGATGATCGTATCCGGTAAGCTTGCGCAAGGTCGGGATTTCCGCAGCGGAATCCCGAGCCAATGAAGCGGAGTGGATGGCGAGCAACATCTTCGGCCTCATTCCGCCGGCAGAGCCTCCTGAATCCTCAAGGGCGTCGAGGACGGAATCCTCAAGCGATTCCGGTTCGTTACCGGACGTAATGAACGCGGCCTGGCGGCAATAGAGGTCAATATCCAATGCAAATAGATTCTCATCCCGCGCAGAGCGCCCGAATGCCGGTTCGTATGAAAACGCGCCCATGCACCGGTTTCCCCGGTGGCAAAGAATATCGGTCGCGGCAAGTTCGTCGGCGTCTTTTCCCGTGTGACGGGAAAGCAACGTCATTCCCCATTTGTCGGGAAGACTGTCATAAAAAGGACCCGGCAGCCCCCGCAACTCGTTGCGGAGTTCGAGATCCCTGACATAGGCCGACGACGATGAATCCGTCAGGGAGACCGGCGTGGTTCCAAAGCTGATCGGCAATGAGCTGGGTGAGATTTCAATTCCGAGGGCAAGCCACTCCTGATCGTAGGCGAAGTAAAGATGGTTGTTGGCGCGGGCCAGCGTCCCGACCTTGACTGGATCCGTATCGGAGTTGCCTGTGCCCTGTGTGGGCCCCTGCATGGGAACGTGCCAGAATATGTCGCACTTCGCGATGGAAGGGATCGGATTCATTGAAAACGGTCTCTGATTTTGCTCTCAAACACCCCACCCAGACGTGGTTTACGCACATGGGTGGTGTTCCTGGGCGGTGTTTGCTTCCCGGCTTGGATCACCTCCTCGATCGACCGGAACGTGGGAGCGGTCATCGGCTTACCGGTTGGTGTGTCCGGGACGATTTGAACCCGGGCGTGGAGAACCGAAACGAGGGCAAGGTAACGCTCCAGCGGAATCTGGCCTTTCTGTTCACAACGTCTTATGGCCGTGACAGGCACCCCGCTTTCTTTGGCCAAATTCTCTTGGGACAAACCTTGAGATTTGCGCAAACGGGCGATCTGGGTGCCGAAGGATTTTGCTTCAAGCGGACTCATGGGGAAAATATTGATCAAATACGGTTAATTGACAAGAATTTCATGGAATGCCTCAAACCGGACCCCGGCAGCGAAAGCGGCCGAGAACGTGCCTGTCAGAAAAAACGCACCTCGGGTATACTCCCGGCGCTGGTCGGCCGGACCGCCCCCTTACAGGATGGAAAACACGTTCATTTTCAATCGATTGTGCCCTTGTCGTAACCGATTTTTGGGAAATACCCACCCGGTTCCGGTCCGGAAAATTTCAATATTCACGCGTCAGCATGATCGTGGTCAGCGACCTGTCATGCTCGGTGATAATGAAAATTTCCACGGGTTCCCGGTCCGGTTCTTCGATCCGGTATTTGGAGACGAGCCGGTATCCCAGAAGCAACGCCTGCTGGTTGGCTTCCTTGTCCGCCTCGCAAACATCTCCCCAGTCGCCGTGATGATGCCGGAAAAGATATTCACCGGCGGGAAAGTCTTCGTTTTCAATCAGCTCCGTCACACCGGCGGATGCGACCATTCGGCCGAGTTTGAACAAGGGTTGGTCTGCGAGGGGGCAGGTTTTGTTTGAGTATCCCATGGTTTTGAAATTTGGTTTACGTTAGAATCCAAGCGCAAAACGAACTTCCACCTCGTCGAGGTCGAGTTCCCGGGCGGTGAGAGCGACGGCGAGGTTGGGGTCGTCGTGGAGGTAGAGGCAGTAGGTTTCGAAGATCGTATCCATCGCCATCCCCCGGCGACATCAGCCCCGGACGCGAAAGCGGGAGGAGGAAAGACGCGGGAAAAAGTCACCCGATCCCATAAAAGAAAATCAATCGACTCACGCTCAGTTTTAAAGCTGGAGCAAAAGGCCCATCCACACGCCGGTGGAAGTCGCCTCAGAAGAGGCATTGAAGCACTTCGCGCAATGGAAATTCTATACGCACATGGACGTTAGATGTCAAGCAGGAAGTCCGGAATTCGGTTTTCGGTCGTGGTGGCTTTCGCCACCGCCGCCCCGCAATAACCGCCATTGGATTTCGTGAGTTAAGGAAAAAATCCCTCGAAGCTCACGCGATACTAACATGAAAGACGCCTCAATCCAGTGGGCCGATTCCACGATCAATCCGGTAATGGGCTGCGACGGCTGCCCACTCTATCCATCTCTCACAAAAGTGAAATCACAGCTCACGGATTGGCTCATCCGCCAGGGCATTGCTGATCCCAAAACCTCGATCGAAGAGATTCTCGGGAATAGTCCCCTCTCCCACATCTATCATCTCTATAAGGAATTCTCCGGGAAGCTTTGCCGGAAGCTCAACCGTCCGGATTTGCTTAGCGACCTCACCCGCGAACTTCGCCGTCCCGTGCGCTGTTATGCGGCATCCCTTCATATGGTTCGCGGCGAGAATCCTCGGAATCCAACCAAAAAGCTAAATGCGGGATACGCCCGGATCTTCGAAGAAGTTGCACTGTATCCTGGAAGAACCCAAGCTGCGGCAAAGTGGTCTGATCTCACCGGTAAGCCGAGGCCGGAAGCTCCATGGAAGGATGGCCTTCCCCGGATGATCTTTATCTCCGACATGGGAGATGCCCTGTCCTCAAGTATTCCATTTGAATTCCTTTTGAAAGAAATTGTCGAAGTTGCCGCGTCGTCCAATGGCTCACGCCATCTCTGGCTCTGGCTCAGCAAGCGTCCTGCGCGGATGCTCAAATTCGACCGGTGGCTCGAAGCCCGCGGAATCCCGTGGCCGGACAACCTAGTTGCTATGACCTCGGTCATGGATCGAAAAATGGAGCCCGGCATCAAAGCGCTTAAAAAGATCCGGGCGAAAGCCAAAGGTTTGAGCGTGGAACCTCTGGTGGAGGCGGTGACATTGGACCTCGAAGGGATTGATTGGGTGATCGTCGGCGGCGAGTCTGGAACCTCAGCCCTCCCTTTCCATCTCGACTGGGCACGCGACATCCAGAAACAATGTTCAGAATCCGGCACCGCCTTCTTCATGAAACAACTTGGCCGGTTTCCGATTGAGTGCGGCGTCGGTCTGCTCCTCGACGACAAGCATGGCGGTGATTGGTCTGAATGGCCCGAAGATCTCCGAGTAAGAGAGTTTCCATTGAGGTTCAGATCAAGGGAGTCAAGTTTAGCCGTAAGCGTATCCCCGGAAAAAGCTATCCCAAGGAGTCAGCTTTCTCGTCCTCACCTTTCATGAAAAAGCTCATGGTTTTCAGCAAGTTACGGATCTCGTTTTCTGTGTTTTCCCGGCTGAGAGAAACCCGGAGAGCTCCACTAGCAGATCCGTAATCAATTCCCATAGCAAGGACCACATGGGAGGGCATATCGCTCCCGGAAGAGCCAGTGATTCGTTGTTCACGAGCGATTCCAAGGATGCCTTTCTGACCTGCGAACTTTTGGCAGCAAGAATCTCGCAAACGATCGGCGGGATGCCGGTGTCGGTTATCATTCCGGATGTCCGCAACTGATATAGCATGACGTGGAAGGCCAGCAAAGGTGCCAGGTGCCGGAACGTATCCGGTGCAGGCATTCCAAGCGCAAACAGCGCGTGGACATCCTCGCCGAGCAAATCATAGGACGGATGTTCCCTATAAGGAAGGTAGGTTCCCGTCTTTGTTGCTTCTGAAAGATCGGGCTCCTCGTCCTTCATGAGGCTGCAAAGCAGTCGGTTCTTTGGAGCGTCGAGCTGGAAGGCGCCCGACAACGCCTGCTTGATAGTCGCCTTGTTGTTTTTGGAACGAGCCAGCATCAGATACGCCAACTCGCCTGTACGGGTAAACTGGACCCGAGTCGTGTTGAATTTCTTATCCCGTTCGTCGTAGTAGGCAGCGGGCCCGATAGGATGGATCCTCATGTGGTTCCACTGTTTAGTTCCGATTCCGGAAATCGCAATCCGGGAGAGCAGATTGACGACCGACGCGAACTTTTCAAAACTCACAAAACGCTCCTTCAGGTATTTAAAATCATTCAGTGCCTCATCTTTCGCCACCGCGTCCTTCATGGACTCGAACCATTGGTTCCATGCCTCGTCGGTATCCTGATGCTCTCGCAGAATTTCCCCGATCATCGGGTTCTTGAACAGTAGGTTGCGGAGCTGGGTGCTCAGGTAGGGTTTGTAGTCAGCGCTTCCGGGAGAAGTAGCTTCTTCCAACAATTTACCTTTGCGATGGAGTCCCTCGGCCATCGAAAGAAATTCCAGCAGAAGAAGCTCGCACGGCTGTCTCTCAATACGATGTCCCCACAGCAATTCAGATACCCAGGAATTGTTTCTCGAATCGGGGGGGCTCGGAATCCGGTTGGCTATGTCGTGGACCTGCATGATGCGTGTTGTTGCAGTTTTTGAAATAGGTTTGATTACAAATGGATGGGGGTCCTGATCAATCGGTCGTTCACATCCACGTTGATACTTTGGAGGGTGTCGCCACTGGATTTACAGACATCGCGAATACACCGCTGCTTGAGCACTGCGAAATCTTCGGTGGATTCCCTGGAAAAGGAGATTGGCATGGCACCGTTTGCAACCCGGATCAGAAATTCGAATCGTTGAAGGGTGAGCGTGAAGGCAAACGCGTCCTTCTTCATCGGCAGATCGAAAACCAGAACGGGAAGTTCCGAAACGGAGTCCGCCCTTACGCGAATGGCGTCGCCATTGAATCCGTCAACTTCGATTTGCCCAAGCATCAAGTCGCTGACGGCGGACGTGGTGACATCAAGACCGGTACACAAATAAAGCACATCGGCATCCTTGCTGAGGAGAAACCCTGTCCATATCCGGTTGAGACCGCCAATGATTTGGCGGATCAATTCGGGCTGAGGCTTCTGTCCTTTTCTGAGCGTGTCGAGCAATCCCAGATAAAGTCCCGCGTGATGGAATGCCGTGCTCTTCCAAAGTTTCAGTTTATCGAAAGCCTTGTCGCTGGAATTGAGAAACAAACGCCGCCTTTCCCTCACAAGGACATCGCGGAGTTCCTGATATTCCTTATCGTTCATGTCGCCGGTGACATATTGCTCCGCCTGTTTGTTGAGCTTTCTGTCCCGTTGTTTGAAGGGGTCCTCGGACACATAGAGTTCAAATTGTTTCTTGATGTCGTGGTCCTCCTGCTCGATGCCGCCAAAAATCAGGAGATCATCCAATTCGTTGGTCGTCTCCTTGCCGATTTGAAGCAGCGACAGAAACACGTAACACATCCGCTTCTCCCGGGAGGATGACTCCAGGAAATCCCCGAACAAGGTCCTGTGCAGAGGTGCCTCATCCGAGTATTGGACCGCTATGGCATCCCCTATGGCATCCCCTGTGGCATCAATGTTGAGAATACCTTTGTTGGCATGAGGACTCCCAAGGATCGCGTTTGCGATCAGGCACAGAACATCGCGGATCGATAAATGGAATCCGCA
Source organism: Luteolibacter sp. (assembly GCA_047605125.1). GTDB lineage: Bacteria > Verrucomicrobiota > Verrucomicrobiia > Verrucomicrobiales > Akkermansiaceae > Luteolibacter. The sequence goes on along the minus strand of JASGGK010000005.1, from coordinate 144,389 downwards.
GGCGTCGGCAAGCTTTGCAAGGGTGATCAAACGCTCCCCCGCAGGGCCGGTTTTGAGCAAAGTATGATTCCGAACGATTGACGAATTTGGTCCGAGGAGTCCGGTTCCCGATCCAAACGCTGGGTCAGTCCATTCAGACCGGTCGAGGATTGCCGGGAGACAGACACGCATGATCTGCTCGGAACGGATCAGGCTGAGATTGATCAACCGGAGGCAGGAAGGCGCATCGGCATCGATAGATACGGTGCGGGCGTTTGCTTTGAGCTGTCGGGCATCTTCGTATGGAGTCGCCGATTGGGTGTCGAATGTGGATGCGAGGTGAACAAGCGCCTGACCCTCCCGGATGACAGGGTCGACTTTGACGAGGTTATTTTCTATCGTTGAGGTAAATTCCATGCGCATTTCCCCGTTCACGAAAACACGCCACCGGGAAACCGGTGGCGTGGGGAATAACTGTCCGGGGGGATTTCCCCTTTTGCATTGGTCCCGGCGTCCGGGATTAGGCGGCATGACGGGAGATCCCTCCAATCCCGGCGGAAGTCCGGAAGTGGTTTACCATTGCCTTAGTCATGGAGATCACGTTGCGGATGGGGCGGATCGGAGTGGACGCCGGCTCGCAGGTTGCTGTCTGTGTGACGGCCTTCCGGTCTCCGTTCGCCAGGGCCGGCTTGGTGAAGTATTTTTTCGCAAGGAATTTCTCCCACGTTTTTCGGGCACGCGCTTCGTCGCCCTTGGCGACGATGACCTGAACAAGAGGCGGCAGCATTTCGTAGCTTTGATTGGCGGAACCGGCGGAATCGCCGTGGCTGGACAAATTGGATAAGGCGAGCCGGCGCGGGCAGGAAATCACCTCCGCTTCGATCCCGGCCCGGATGAACGCGGTGCGGGCGTCCTTTTCGAGGAACCGGGCGTAGGCGTCATAGGCGGTGGAGGATTGGCAGCTGCTCCCCAGATGGATGAGCACTTGGTCCTCGCGGATGATGGGTTTGATGGTGACGATGTTGTTTTCGCAGGTGGTTTTGTATTCCATTTGCGTTTCCCACGTTCCCGGCAACATGCCACCGGGAAACCGGTGGCGTGGGGAATGGGATGGACAGGACAGTAGAGGGCTGGAATGGCCCGGGGATTTCCTCTTTTCACTGGGTCCCGGTTCCGGTTGATCGGGGCGGCGCGGTCGGGAGGATCGCCGGGGCTATTCTTTGCCGGTCGCGGAAATTGCGGCAATTTTTCAAATTGTTGAAAAATCAAAGCTTCCAGAATATGGGGGCTCTGTTCCGTTTGTGAACGTGTTGACAAAACCTCCCTCACAAACTACTTTTTCTTTGGTCAAGAGGTCCGCCCATCGCGGGCCGTGAGGGCATGGTCCTTCCTTGGCCGCTTTTTTATGTACCTATTCTACGTTGATGAATCCGGTCACGGTGCTGACCCGAACCAGAAGTATTTCGTGCTCGCCGGCCTTTCGGTCTTCGAGCGGCAGAGCTGGTGGATTTCAGAAGAACTGGACCGGATCGCTGCTCGATTTGATCCGGCTAATCCCGATGCGGTGGAACTGCATGGCAGTCCCATGTTGCAGGGGCGGGATGGCTGGAAGGCCCATCCGCAAGCTGACCGACAGCAAGCGATGAAAGACGCGCTGTCGGTACTTACTTCCTCCCATCCCAGTAACACGGCCTTCGCAGTGATCGTAGACAAAACGGCGGTTTCACCGAAAGACCCGGTGGAAGTGGCCTTCGAACAAATCACCACTCGCTTCGATAAAGCTCTCGGTCGGATGCACCGCAAGGGCAATACCCAACGCGGGCTGATTCTCTTCGATAAATCGGTTCATGAAGCCTCGCTTCAAAAACTCGCGCAGGATTTCCGGAAAATCGGTCACCAATGGGGAGTGCTGCGAAACCTGAGCGAGGTTCCAGTATTCATTGACAGCAAGGCGTCCCGTTTGATCCAACTTGCCGATCTCATCGCCTATTCGGTGTTCCGGAAGTGGGAAAAGAACGATGATCGTTTCTATCCGATCATTGCCGATCGGTTCGACCGGGAGGGTGGTATCGTTCATGGTCTACACCTCGAAGCCTGAAATTCCCCCTCCAACGTAACTTTCACCAGTCCAGAACAAGCAACGGAGACCGGTCAGCTCACTTAAAGTGCTTCACCGAAACAACTCCCCTTCCCGATTCGAGCAAAATTCGGTGAACCGGGAGGTTTCCTCGCCGGGGTGGATCTCGGACCGGTGTCCGGCGACGAGAGCAGGAGACCACCGGGCTCGCGAATGAATATCAATAGCCGTCCGGTGGCTTTCTGCCAAAGTGCTTTTTGAATTCCTTCTTCCAGTCCCGGTAAGGAGTGTCGTTGTCATACATCCACTGCTGCACGACTTGATCCACCTTGGCATCGTCAATATGCCCGCAGTCCAGCATGAGCTTCATCAGTCCCAAGCTCGTGATGTGGTGAACGCCATACGTTTCCGCCAGATCGATCATGTCCTGATCGTCCGTAACGAAACGGATTTCCAAGACCGCGGCGGTCGCCACAATCGTAGTATCCACACGGGAAGGGCCCTTGCCCAGCACATGGAGAAACTCATCCTTCACATGCTCCCACATGAACTCAAAGGTCTCCGCGATTGCTTTCTTTTGTTCCTTGCTCAGGGAAACAGAGCGGTTCCGGTTGCTTGAATAACGTGATTCCCCGATCCAGTGAAACCGGTTCTGGATGCGTGAGCTGTCACGAATTTCATTCGTCAGGTCGGCATGCATGTACAGGGTGAATTCCTCGTCCCCAAACGGCTGACAAAGGAAAGGGTGGATATTCTGTGCCAGACGAAAGTAGCTGTTGGAATCCACAATGATCTTCGTCTGCGCCATCCGTCCATCCTTCCCTGGTTTACATCTTACACCGAGAACGCCTCCAAATATCCGCGTGCATCCATCGGGTTGACACCAAGAATCGTGGCGATCGTCCCCGCTCCCGGCTTCTTCTCACGAACATACTGGCTAAGGGCGCTGTATACCCTCGTGCCGAACGCATCCTGGACGACCCTCATGAAGTGATCCGCCGTCGGCAGTTTTTTGTCGAAGAAATACTCTCCGAGCGTTTGATAACGCTTGTTGAAGGAAGAGATGAACGCGTGCAATACCCCACCCTCAACCTCGGTAAACGAGGCACCGGAGTCATCCGCATGCTTCTTGATCTCCTTATAAACCGAGTTCGGCGAAATCATGTGATCCTCCGCCCACTTCCCCAGCACCTTGAGCCGACCTCGACTCGTCTTGGCCTCCCTGTATTCGGCAAACGCTCTCCTGGCCAACGGCTCGGGGAAAAGCAGGGCACCGGCAAACGCATCAGCGAAGTTCTCGGCTTCCTCGATCCTGTTCTCGCGAAGCAGGTCGATGGTCAGCACATGCCCGAGTTCATGCGCCATCCAGAATTTAAAGTCGTGGATTTCAACATCGAGGTTCAGATAGATCCACGTGGTTTGAGATTCGGGCAGGTGAATGTGTATCGCGTTTTCGTGGCGGGTTTTTGGCCCCCACAGGGTAGGAATGATAATCGCCTGATGATCGTGAAAAAGCTGTATCAGATCCTTGAACTCAAACGCCGCCTTCTCGGCGATGTTCAAATCACGCCGGATTCGTGCCGCAAGATCCTGCACGTAACGATAGACGCAGGAAGGATTCTTTAGGCTTGGCGGACCGAGGAATGGATCCACGTCAACGTATTCCACCAAAGCCTTGAGGAAACGCCCCATGTCTTTGGCTCGCTCGACATGCACATCGGTCGTCAGGCAAGAGCCGCGTTTGCGAAATGCCACCAAAGGCTCTTCATTGGGGGTGACGCGCTCGACCAAATCTTTGTGACTAAGACCGAGTAACCGCCCGAGCTTTAGAAGCTCCGCAGGACGAGGATAAGATTTGCCGGTGAACCATTTGGAGACCGAAGCGCGAGTCACGTTCAGCGCGTTCGCAATGGCCGCTTGATTAAGGCCCTTGGAATCCGCCGCTTCCTGGAGTTTGGACGTATTGAGTTTTTTCTCCATGGGTGCGCTTGCTGGGACAGCCTTCACTGATGTCAACTTTTGTCAACTAAATTTTGAGATATGGTCATTCGCCCAGGCGGAAATCCTAGCGATTGGCTGCAGGTTTCCGTTCCCGTAGCCCCCCACCATTTAAGGGGGAAAGCGATGGTTCAACGGAAATGCTCCACCGAAACAACTCCCCTCCCCGGCTCGAACACAATTTCCGTAAAACGGGAGGTTTCCTCGCCGGGATAGCCGCGGGAAACGTTCACGATGCGGGTGGCGCCTACTTGATAATTGCGGGCACCATGGGAGTGACCGTGAATCCAGAGCGGAGCGTTGATCCGGTGGATCACCTCGGTAAGATCCGTCAGGTATGCGGCATTGACGTCGGAGCTCGTGTGCTCCGGGCTGATTCCCTTCGGATGCGGAAGGTGGTGGGTGACAATGATGTCGGATTGTCCACCGGCCAGCAGGGCTTCGACCTCCCGGACGTGCTGCTTGCGCATATCATTGACCTTCCATTTCCGGAAGGTTGTCCCGTCGCGGAAATGAATCTTTTTGAAATCGTTCATCTTCGCCTGCAGATCCATCATGACGGTAACCTCGTCGACCTGATTGCGGACACCGAAACGGGCATCAGTCCAGAGGGTGGTGCCGGTGATGCGAAGTCCGGCAGCCTCGACGGTGATGACACCTCGGATTCCTTCGATGGGGCCGGTGGCATCGAGGAAGTGAATTCCTTCATATTGCGCGGCAGTGGCGCGGCACTGGCGGATCACTTTGTCGTAGCGGTCGCGGGAGTAAAACTCGTGGTTCCCGGCAATGATGACCACCGGGACGCCGGTTTGTTGCGGGTTGAGCATTTCCGCCACCCATTCCACTCCCCTCTTCCGCTGATGGATGTCACCGGCCAGAATGATTAGGTCGGGATTGCCGGAACGAATCTCCTCCGCCACGACGGCAAGCCGGGACGCCATTTCCTTCTCGGGGAAATGTTCGGCGTGAAGATCGGACAGAGTGGATTTTGAGGAGAGGCATTGATGGATTTGCTTAATTTGGTCCGCGCACCCGTGTGGGCGCGGTTTGGATCCGGTGCGTCAGGTATTTGGAGGTGAACCGTTTTCGGCTTCAGTCAGGATCTGACAAGACTTCCCCTACAACTCAAGTTTAGGATTCTCGGTCCTACCGCCTGCCTCATTGGGTATCGGAAGGCAAACGGGCAGTTCCCCTGATGCAGGTGGGACTCGATAGCGGCGGGGCCTACCAAAAACTTGAATCTTCCCAAGAAACGAGATCCTTTCTACCCATGATTTCCCCGGAGACGCTTTACGTCATTGGTAATGGCTTCGATCTATGGCACGGAATTCCCTCAAAGTATTCCGATTTCAGAAATTTTATCCGAGCCAACGACCGAGAACTGTTTCAACAACTCGAGAACTACCTTCCGGTTGAGGACGATTGGTCAAATTTGGAGTCCGCTCTTGCTGATCTGGACGTCGATTTTTTGATCGATAATCACGGCTGCTTTCTTACCCCCTACGGCGCTGAAGACTGGAGCGACTCCGGTCACCACGATTTCCAGTATGAAATTGAACAAGTGGTTAGGCAGCTTTCGTCAGAGTTATTGACGCAGTTCACCAGATGGGTCCGTTCCATTGATGTAACCCAATCAGCGGACGCGAGATTAAATTTGGAGACCTCCTCATCGGTTTTTCTCAATTTCAACTACACAGGAACATTGAATTCGCTTTATGGAATAGCTCCAGAAAGGATTCTCCACATTCATGGATGCGCGGAGAAAACGGATCAAGATCTTGTCCTTGGTCACGCGTGGAACCCATCGATGCGGCCTTCGCTTAACGACTTTGACGGTGTGGAGGATTTAGATGTCCGCCTCCATGAGGCCCATTCTATCATAGATTCATACTTTGCCTCCACTTTCAAACCGACAGCCGAGATTTTGAAGCAGCATGACCAATTCTTCCGCAACCTGTCGAACGTCAGCAAAGTATTGGTTCTAGGGCATTCCTTGTCCGAGGTCGATGCTGGATACATTCGAGCCGTTCACGAGGTTTGCGGGGAGGTGACCGACTGGCGAGTAGCTTCCCGGGATCCGGCGAAGGAAACAGGGAGAGTCAATTTATTGAGATCGATAGGTGTCGGGGAGGATCAAATTCAATGGTTCCCCTGGAGTCAGTTCTGACAACGTCGCACATACGTCTACATTCTGCATCGGCTGCGACTCTGTTTCGCTGGCATCGTGGGTTGCTTCATGGGCGATCCAGATCATCCGTAGCGCTAGCCACCAGAAATAGAGGGGGCCGGCTCCGCGATAGAACGAAGAAGGAGAGGATGCTTGATTCATGCGGCCTCAGCCACCGCGGGCACCCCCTGTCCGGGAAACCGGGCCGGGGTGCAACGGAGCGCGGGAAAAAGAAAACCCCGCCGTCCGGCAGGACGACGGGGATGAACGGTCAGAATCCAGCAAGCGTTGCCGCCCCGGCAATTTCCGGCCGCCCCGGGTAAAGTTCCCGAGCCTTTGTCAGCCATCGGCGAGCCGTTTCGTCGTCGCCGGCCTCGTGAGCGACTACAATACCGAAGCAGGCCATTTGCAGGTGATGCCGGTAGTGCGTGTTGTGGATTACGGACTGGATGATCTCCTTCGCTTCCTCTTTCCGACCGAGTTTCCGCAAAGCGACGGCCTTGCCATAGTTCGCGGTGAGCAGGCGTTCGGTCTGCTTTTCGTTCGCCAGGGCGATATCAAATTGAATGATCGCCTCTTCGAACCGGTTGAGCCGGGAGAGCGTTTGCGCGTAGCTCATGCGGGTCGCCCATGGGGCGATCTCCAGGGCGCTCTCGATAATGGGGAGCGCCTGTTCCGGATTGTTTGCCGCGATCAACGCGTCGGCGAGGTTGAGCTGGCTGATGGCCATGTGCGGGCGGACGGCGATTGCGGCCAGATGCACATCCCCAGGGCGCATCGAGCGTTCGGCTACGATCGACATTGTCACCACGCCGGCAATCCGGTTGGCAGCAATCAGGGCAAGAAGAGCCGTGGCGAGAATTGGCATCACCTTCCGCGCCTCGGAAGAACGGAATTTGGGAACCTGATTGGCCAGAAGGAACACGAACGCGGCGAGAGCAAGGCACCAGCCGAGCGATGGCACCATCGTGTAGTAGTCACCCATCGGCCCGGCGAACAGCGGGATAAAGTTACCGGAAGGAAATGCTCCGATGAGGCCCATTGCAAGGCCGAGGGCGATAAGGCCGGACAACGCGCACTTCCGGCGCACTCCGCGCCATGCGATGACCGGAATGGAGATCAGGTAAGAACCAAGAAAGATCCATCCCCACACGAGGCTGGCTACCGAAGCGGATTTTCCGGGGATATACAATCCACCGATCTCAAGGGTGCCATATGGCCAGATCCACATGAGGACGTGTCGCCAGAAAAACCATGCGGATGCGGTGAATGCCTGCAACCGGGACGTGTGTGGACTGAACAGAACCGAATTTCCGGCACCATCGCTGATGGCCCCTGCCTGATGGCGGGCATACAGCCATCCGCCGATGACGGCGGCGAACACGCAAAGGATGTAGACGAACCGATGGATCTCCTGCCGGACGGGACGTTCACGCAGCCAAAGCAAGCACATGGCCGCGGCAATCATTCCCGGCAATGCGACGATTGAGTCGTAGCAGAAAAGACCTGCGGCAAAGGTTACGGCTGCCAGAAATCCGTCAATGTTCCCTCCTCTGGAAATGAATCTGGAGGTGGCTACGAAAGAAAATCCGGCGAATGCTACTGCCAGGGCGATGTTCTGAGCCGATACCCAGGTTGCGGTCGACGTGCCGGCTGCGGATAGAAGCCAGAAACCGGCGGCCGTCACGGCGAGCCACTCGTGCTTCGATATGTGCCGGACCATCACGAACACGCTGGCGGCAGCAGCGATGCAATAGAGAAATCCGACAGTCCGTGCGGTGGTCAGCGCGGTCTGGACGGTTTCCGGCCTCTCCGGCTCGGACATGCCGGCAATCAGCCCGAACGTCAGGTTTTTGATCGGTCGGTAGTAGCCTACGCTATCCCGGTAAGCCATGGAATTGGAAGGGGAAATCCCCTTGGCGAGCATGTCCTGTGAATAAAGGATTGCCTCTCCGTCATCCGAAAATGGTGGAGCATGCCGCCCCGGCCAGACGGACAGGAGCAATATGAGGGCCAGAATTCCGAGAACTGTGAGTGGTTTCGGATACGGATTGGATTGTAGGGTATGGGTCATGACTTTTGAGCAGGTCACGACCGACGGCAACTTCGGAGCCAGGGCCGGGAAACCGGGCCGACGCCGGGCGCGAGGGGGAAACAAAAAACCCACCGTCCGGTAGGACGGCGGGGCTATTCAATCAAACGCTCTCGGCATAAGCAGGGACGAACTGAATGGCCGGAGTCCGTTTGCAGCTTCGATGATTTCCCGGCGTTGGCTGTCCGGCATAATTCCGTATCCCCGGAAATTGCTGCGCAGGCGCTGCCCTTCGTCTGATTTTTCTTCGAGGATGGAAGCCACTTCTTCGGGGCTTCTGGTATTGATGATTTCAAGCCACTCGGCATCCCCCCAGGTTTTTTGCCGGTGCTCGGCGAGCCTGGAAATGTTGCGGCGGACAATGCCGATCACGCGCTCAGCTTCCTCCGGACTTTCGCGGATCCGGTGGACTACGGCCAATGCCAGCCAATAGCGGAGGCGGTCTGCTTCGTTCATGAGGATGGGTTGGACGAAATATGGAGGGTCTCCAACCGGGAACGGATGCGGGGACATTTTGCAAAGAAGCGGAAACAACCGGCCGGCAAGGTTGCGGCAGGTTGATTGGATCGCTTCAGGGTTGTCACAAGAAGGAAATTCCCCTTTGCCGTCCGCTCCTTTGAAATCGTCCCAATCCGAAGGTTTTAGCCAACAGGCTTCGATGAAGTTCTGAACCGGGGTCGTCGAGGTTGTATCCGTGAAATAGTCGTTCAGCTCCGAGAGAACGGAAACAGCCTCCCGGTGTCCCAAGCAGTCCGACAGAGCCGCGACATCCGAGTAGTCGCGGAGCTTGGACCGGGTGGCCAGCAGCCATGCCTTTACCCGGAGGCATTCGGGGGCGGTGAGCATGGTGACTCCACCCACGATCTCGGTTTCATACGGTTTGAGCCGTTTGCCGGATGGGATTTGCCGCAGGTCGATTCCGCTCCAGTTTCCTTGGATAATTCCATCGGCCCGGGCGGTTTCCCCTTCCGTATGGTCTTCCTGACAGTCCTGGACATCTTCTCCAACCTCGCATGAATGAAGCAGGTTTTCAAAAAGCGGCCGTGCCGAACTTTCGACCTCCGAATCGCCTTCGGGATCGGTATTCCCGGGGTAGTCCCACTTCTGAGGGTATGGGATGGTTTGCAGCACCTGCCGGATAAGCACGCGGAATTCGGGTTCAGACTGAGTGCGTTCGATGACCTCGCACCATTCATGGTGGCCTCCCCGCAACAACATGTTGCGAAGTGCTTCGGGGTGGTCGGACAGCGGACGGGTCACGCCGAAACCGTCCTCGGCGATTCGTTCAGGGTTGAGTGAGCGGAGTGGGTTCATGTGCCCGGAGCTTCACGAGTGAGCTGATGGTTTCAGGCGTGGGGGTGGCAACTTTTCCCGCCGGCGTGAGGTAAAGACATCCGGCATCCTCCGGAGGGAGCCATGCAATGAGCCGTTTCGCCTCGTCGCAGGCCATGAGCCAGCATTCTTTCATCCGCCCGGTTTCGAACGCTATCTCCGGGTCGATCACCTCTTCCAGCTGTTCTCTGGTATATTGGCTGTTGCGGATGAGCTGATTGAGGATGAATTCCGAAGAAAGGCCGCTGTCGGTGCCCGATGCCGCCCAGATCAAAGTGCCAAGCGAACAGTAGGTTTGATGGAGAAACAGGCATTCAACGTAATCCCGGGGATCCATCCTCGACGCGGCTGCGAGAACTTTGCATATCGCCGCGTCGGCATTGCTGAGCCGGTGGCCTTCTCCGTCGTTGTGGATCGGGAAGAAAAGGAAGCCGGGACCGCTACTCCGGGAGGATTTTCCGCTAAGAATCACGGACAGCAGTTCGCGGCCTTCGGAGCCTCCGTAGGTGCGGACCTTCTCCAGGACCCGGAAAACATTTGAGTTAGTCACCCGGACCTTCGGATTCCATGACCAGAAGCAGTCAGCGTGATGGTCATCGAAAAATTGCTGGACCTTCGCCAACTGGTCCGGGGTGAATTCACCCGGCCGGGAAGATGGTGAAAGGGATGACGATTCCGAAGACATGCGGGGAAATTCTACGGTTCAGACAATGCCTCCTCCACGATCAGCGTCGCTTCGTTATATGCATCTTCCCTCATTTGTTGAAGCTTGGAAGACGGGACGATGCCGGAAAACGGAGTCCCATCGGAAAGATCCTGAAGTTTTTCCCGACGGCGGCCCCTCGGGGTGTCCGTGGCAAAATAACGACAGATGGTCTCGATGTTTTTCGCGGGGGTGTTTCCGAAAAAACGCCGCCATTTTTTGACATGATACCGGCCGCCAGAACCCGGATCCGATGACAACTTTTCCGCCATGCGCGAAACAGATCTCCAGGTCTCATCCGGCGCGTCTTCGAGAAGCCGGGCGATTTCAAGCAGGAGCTTGCGGCGGAATTGCCATTTTGCCTCCCAGTTACGCAGGTGGATGAATTGACGTGATTCCATCATGGTACAAATCTGGGAAAGCCATCAAAGCGGCGGCATGTCGCCGGGCGATTGCGGCGGGACAAACCTTCCCCGGATTTTTTCACAGTAAGCCAGAGCGTCCGGTTTCAACCGGTTGAAGGAATCCTCTATTTCAGGAAAATCCGGAACGATGGCACGATCAAACGCAGCCTTCAACATCGCGGGAGTAATGCGTTCGGAGCCAAGTAAAAATTTGATATCCACGATGTCCTGCCGGTCATTGCCCCTCATCATTTTGGTGAGAACAAGATGGATCGTGGACGGCCGGGAGAGGTGGATATTGGTCAAGCCGGTGGCGATCGGGACGCGATTGTCCAACCAGTCCGACGTGAGGATCACCTGTTGTTCTTCGAACAGGTGAGTCATATACAAGCCCAAAGCTGCCAATTCCTGATTGGTGTCCTTGAGAGCATCCCAGAATTCCATGTCATTGCTAACTCCACCGACGAGCCGGTCGGAAAGAATACTGTCGACATCTTCCGTGATGAAAGAGTCGGCCGGCGGATCGGCAAAACCGAGTGCAATGGCCGCCCTCCCGTAAACGACGAGGTTCACTTTGCGGCCGAGCTTCCGGTCGAGTGTCTGAAGGATGGTAAGCGGATTGTTCATCGGGAGGGTCTGAGCCAGATGATTTTCGGGGCATCCGGGGTCCGGGGATCGACCACGCCGGTTTCGCTTCGGAAACGACTGATGTGCGGGCAAAGCCATTCCGGCGCATCGTCGGTTTCCGGCAACTCGGCGAGCAGCCTCTCCCAGAATGGATTTGCCGGCTCCGTCCGCATCCCGCAAACGGCGATATAGCGCAAAATAGGAAGGCACCGCTCTTCGCGGGCAAGCCGGACAAGCAGGGAAACGTCTGTATGGGGATCACTGAGAAGCTGGCTCGCCACCCGGATCAACGTCGGGTCGTGTACCCGTTCGGGTGAGAGCAGCGCCACGGCGAGTTCTTCAGAGGAAATCTCCGGGGCGTCAACGGCCAGCCCCCGTGCGTAGGGCGAATAGTGGTTGCAACCCCGGTTCACAGCGGCGGAGACGAGTTGCCGGGGATTCTCCAGACCGCATGCCCGGAGCTTGGCCAGCAACGGCGACTCCCTCGGTTCGTATCCAAGCCGTATGGCAATGGTCAGGGCATCTTCGGATTCCAGAAATGGATGGATCATGATTGGGATTGATAACGGGCCATTCCCCGGACTGGAGGAATACTCCGGATTTTTCCGCCGGTTACAACGCAACTGTAACCGGTTTTTTTGGCAATGCCACCGTTCGAGCGATCCGTCCGGTCAGTTACGACGACCGTGGCGTGGATGCGTCCGCAGGGCTATTTCTTTCAAGCGGGTTCCACCCGGGCGTTCGTACATTGGGAACGGATCATTCACCTGCTTCGGGATAACTCCATTCGTCTGTCGGCGGGTCAATGATGAATGAATCGTCGGCTAGGAAGTCCGGCGGCTGCCAGGAAAGCGAAACAAACAGCGCGTAACGAGCCACCAGGTGGGGAGCTTCGTCGAAGGCGATGAATGGACGCAGGTGTGCGGGCCGGCCGTCTTGGGGATTTGGTCCGACGCGTTCCACCACGTAGCCCTCCCATGTTTCCTCCGATCGTTCGGTGAGCATGAACTGGCTCGGGCCGATGTGCCAGAGCAGCTGGATGGTGTCCCGGCGGTTGTGGCGAAGTTGGATCCGCATCATCCCACGGGTCAGAGTCCGCATGGCCGCGGCGACGGATTGAAAGAATTGGATGCCTCCGGCGAGGTCTGGAGAAAGAAGCTCTGGTTTCATGGCGTTTTGCTCAGGCGGCATGACGGACGAGGTAGGCTTCGAGTTTCCCGGTGTCGCGACCGAGGGCTTTGGCGATGGAGATCGCGTTGTGGATGGTGCGGTTCCACGCGCCTCCCCTCACCCATGCTCCGGAATTGCCGAACCATGGTTCCGGCCCGCTTCGTGTCGCCCGGGTGTCGAACCACCGGTCTCCAATCACGGAATAAGGGCGTGGCAGGTATTTTCTTGCTCGGTGATCCTCCCATGCCTGCCTGGCTCCCTCTTCGTATTCCTGCGGGACAATCGCCTGGACGTCCGGCGGCAGCATGTCGTCACCGAACCGGACCGCCCCTCCCGGGCCGGATCCGTAGCCTACCGAGGCGATGCGGCGGGGGCATGAAACGATCTCTGCGGGAATTCCCACTCGGGCGAACGCGATCCGGGCTTCTTTGACGAGCATCCGGGCGTAAAAGTCATAGGGAGTCGTCGTGTGAGAAGGGGTGCCAAGGTAAATGAGAGTCTGATCGTCCCGGATGACGGGATCGGTACTGACGATGTTGTTTTCGGTGGTGGCGCTGTATTCCATTTACGATCCCCCTGTTCATGGAAACACGCCACCGGGAAACCGGTGGCGTGGGGAATAGATGGGATAATCAGGGGGATTTCCCCGGACGCGGTGGTGGCCCCGGAGATTTCCACTGCTGGGAGAACACCTACTCTTCCTAAGACGGAATGGGATGGCTTCGGGAAGAGTTCGCCAAAGGGCTAATTATTCAATTTCCTCGCTTTTCCACAGAGTCGTTTGATCAATCACTCCTCTTGGAACGTATCGGATGCAGGCTTTTGCTTTTTGGCAAGGAACATTCGAGCGTCAAAAGTAGGTAACTCGATTGGACCTTTTGCACTTCGGGCAGTAATAGTGAGCACCATTTCCCTAATCGCGCCAAACAGGAGACTACCACCGTTCATCCTCACCAAATCCAGTCGTTTGTCCTCAGTAAATTTCGGATGAATTTCAAAACGCCCGCGAACAGTCAGATGTCCTTTATAACGAACTGGATGCGACTTGTCGCTAGGACCGAATCTCACATCCACACTCATTCGCCACATGGGACTATCTGGCTCCAACTTCGGTTCAGTAGCGGCCAGCCTTACCTCGTAGGTTTCATTTTTTGGAGTTTTGCCGCACTCCGGGTCGCAATGCACCTCCACACGAGTGAAGACGTGTTGTTTGATTTGAATTGCACTAAGCATGGCTCACACGAGGCAGAAATTTGTGAAACAGTCATCAAGCGCTACTTCTTGACGACTAACTTCAATGTCATGGCTCCAGCCATCGTTCCATGTTTCCGTGAGGTGCTCTCTGACCACACCAAACTGCTCGGTGAGCATGAACACAAAGGCTCCATTTACAGAGGTCCCCAGGACTTTGCGCAAGCATTCGTCGTTGGCGTCAGTCTGGACAGCACCTCCGAGTTCGAGACGCTTGATGGTAGCAATACCCAATCCCGAACGATCAGCAAGTTGCTTTTGAGTCCATTTCATGCGGTTGCGGGCTTCATAAACCTCAGTGGCGGTGAGTAAGTTGTGCGCCTCCTGATAAGCAATTATGGTGGCACGCATTGCCTCGTCCATTTCTGTGTCACCTAGCACGGCCACGCCACATGCGCTGCATTTCCAGTGATGATGCTTCACCGTAAAGGTTTCGCCCCGAAAATTTTTCTGCGTCCGAATCAATGCACGAACGTAGGAATTCTCCGAACCACATGCCACGCATTCGTCCGATGGAGGAGTCGGTTCAGCGGTTTCTTTTTTCCGGTTGGTCTTCATGGCAGTTGAGATAGAGATAAGTGGGAGAGCCCTTCTTGCTCAGGCGAATCCCGAATTTCAGATACATGCGTTTTCCTTCACTGGAGCTGTCCCAAGCAAAGGAAAACAGTTCAACATTTTCAAATCCAGCGTGGTAGCACTTGTAGGGAGGAAATTTACCCACATAACAACACGCACCGCCGGAGGATGTGATTTCTTTCAGGAAATAGGTGATCTTTTCATAGTGTTCCGCAGCATCTGCGCTGCCCAGTTCGTCCATATCCACGGTAAAATGACGTTCTTCGTCGATTATGACCCGTCGCTTGGCATCCAGTGCGGAAAGAGCTTCGGCAAGCTTCTTCGTAAGCTCTTTGTGACTGGGTCTCGGGAAATGAGGCATGGCTGGTCATGGACATCGCGCTTGGATTCAAGATGGTATCACATGATACTAAAGCAAGAAAAATGCCTTAAATTTTTAAGAGGTGCGCTTCCTCGAATGAGGTTATTTTCAGGGGAATTTCCCCTTTTCCGTGTCGCGGCAGCACATCCGGTCACTCATGCCAGGGGCGGTGGAACAAACCACCGAGGCGAGGTTTCCGGATGGGTGGTGGCATCGGATTTTCCCGTCGGTGAGATCAACCACCACCCCGGAGGCGTGGGAGATCCGGTTGGTTGTGATTTCAGGGATTCGGACGATGATCCTGCGGATACCAGCTCCCCCACGAGGTGTTGACCACCACGGTCCGCGGTTTCCTTCCAATGGATCTCTCCACGTTGCGAATGAATTCCGGTGTGGTGACCGTAGGTGAAATGGTGGGCGTTGCCACGCTTGTCGGTGATGGATGCGACGTTGAGATGGTAGTGAAGTGTCGAGCGGGGGTTCTCGGGGTCCGAAGCGTCCACCTCGACTTCTAAAGCTCCCGAATAGGAATAGGAAGTCGTGGTCTGGTCCGGGTATTTGACGGAAACCAGCCGTGGTGTCACCACGTTGTCCCCTCCGCTTCCTCCGGCCGAATAGGCCAATGCCGATGAATCGTAAGTGAACTCCGTGACATTTCCCCGGCTGTCGGTGATTTTTTCCACCCGCCGCGAATCCGAACTGCGATCGATGACCAGAAACTGCCCTTCTCGATCCGGGCTGGAAATTTTCCGCGGAATCAATGCGACTTCATTCGGAACTCCGGGAGAGGAATCGTAATCGTAGCGAACGCGCACGCCATATCGGTCCTGCGTCTCCACCAGCCGCCAATAGGTGTGCTTCCGGATCTTGTTGCTGCCCTCGATCCGGTCGGTCGAATACATGAACCATGTCTTGCACGCGGCGTAGGTCAGAACATTGCCATATTTTTTCTCCAGAACGAACGTCTCTCCATTCCGGCGAAGGGAATTCAGGTAGGTTTTCTTATCCGTCCGGGAAGACGGCCAAGGGAAGAATGTCTGGAAATTCCGCGTGCCGAACCGCTGGGGCCTTCCGGCTTCATCGACCACGTTGACCGCTACCGGATCGTCAGTGTCGTCCCCGATGGTCTCGACCACCTCGACATACGAACAGAGGTTTGACGACCAGCCCGCGCCGAACGGCAGGTCGAAACGCTCGTAGGGACGCAGGCCGGAACGGTTGCTGAATCCCGTCTCCTCGCTACTCATGCTGGATTGCAGCACCAAATCGGAAGCTCCGAGTTGGGTGTAGTTGAAAGTCGTGTCGTGATGCAGCGAGAGATTGAACGCATCGATATAGGTTTCCTCCTCCGGTTGGTCGCTTTCTTCCTCCTGTTGCGGCTGCTCGTCCGCAATCGGCCGGCCATTCAACGCGACCTTGCGATATTTCGGTCCCACCGCATCGCCACCGCTGTAACTGTTCGCCCAGGAATAATTGTCCAGCGGGACGAGATAGGCGATCTTGTCGAAAAATTCCTCCGGATCGACATCACTGGCGAAATTGGAAGGGCCCGTATCGTAATCGAACAGCAGCCCGTGAGGATCGCACAGAAGGAAGGGAGACTTCGCATCCGGTTTTACCGCAGCCCAATAGTCATAGTCAGGACCTGAATTATTCTGAAGATACTGGGGGTCGGTTCCGTAATGGCTCAGCTGGATCTTGTGATACCGGGTCGGATCAAGAACCACTTTCACCGGGTCCGACATCCGCCGCGCATTGATACATCATTTTCAGAACTTCCACTCTTTCCGGAATCGCCTGCAAGCATGAGGTCTTTTCGTCGAACTCAATCCACCACGGCAGTTGGGAGGAGGCTTTCCGCCAGAAATCCTGTCCCTTTTCGACAGCCTTCATCTTTTTCTCGAACGCTTCGCGGACACGCAGGGATTTGGTTTCCTGTTCTTCCGCCGCCCGGATGGCCAGCGCCACGGCAATGATCAAACTTGATCCCTCCTCCGCCGCTGAAGCGCTATGCGGTTTGAGAATCTGGTTGATGCTCGTCAGATGAACTTCCAGACCATAATCATCGAGCAGGTGCCCCAACAAAGTCACAACAACGCGTGGACGTTGCCGGGAAAGACGGTCGAGCGACTCCACCACCAGAGCGCTTCCCTCCTCCACCAGTCCCGCTTCGCAGGCGGCGAGAAACTGACCCAACCCTTTCTTCCGGTTGTCACCCTTGAAAGCCGAAACACCGAGATCCCGGAAGGATAGAGTTTCATCGAGCACCAGATTGTGCTTCGCGCAATATTCCTTCGTAAGCTTGATTTGACGGGAAAGGCTATTCCCATCAGCCTGCATCGCTGATGAAAACCGAATGTAAGAATAAGCTTTTTTCATTGTTACCCGGGCTCATTTTAGCTAGTGGTAAAATCAATGTCACGTTGAACAAGACGGTGGAGGCAACTCCGCTGCGCTTCGTGCCTCACCTTTGACGTTATGAGAGAAGACCGGACGAATCGATTTCCTTCCGCGTCTTCTCAGGTTCCGGCGAGATTCTTTGCGTCACCAGTTCTCGTCCGCTCCGGCGTTCCAGATTCCCTGACGATTGGCGATTCCGAGTTTTTTTCCGCCAGATTCTCCAGCTCGGCTAGGGGCGGGATTCTTCCAATTCCCAGTTTCAATCTTTCCCTTCATTTTCCGCCTTCACAGTTTCCATCTCTTGCGATAAAAACTCATAACAATACGGTGGAGCCAACCCCGCTTCGCGGGTTGGCTCACCTAAGACGTTCTGTCAGAGAGCCAGCACGACGCTTTCCTTTTGCTTTCCGGGTGCTCCGCGACGTTCGGTTCCAGTCCGCCCCCGCGTTCCAGATTCTCCGCCGATTCCTGATTCGTTGTCTTCCCAGCCAGATTATCCGCTGCACGCATGCCCGTCCGCTCGCTCGCGCCAGATTCTCCGGCTCGGGTTACGGCGCGATTCTACGCAACGAGATTTTTCACCAGATCCACACTGATTTGAGTTCCCAAGGTCCACCCTTTTCTGCTATTCCATGACAGAACAAGACGCCGGAGCCAACCGCGTCCCGCGGTGGCTCAGCTCAAACGTTCGCCCAGAATTCTCTTGCCGCGTAGCCAATACGGGCTACATTCGAACCATGAGAGAAGCCGTTGTCAGGGCGAGAGTCCACCCAGACCTCAAAGAGGACGCAGAAAGAGTCTTCGAAACACTTGGTATTAATACGACCGAAGCCATCCGAATGTTTTTGAGTCAGGTTCGCCTTCGAGGAGGACTGCCGTTTTCCGTCGAAGTTCCTCGGAATGAAGATCTCTTGATATCCAGCCGCATGAGGCAGGCTGCCCTCGATTCGGTTTATGACGACTAAGCCTGGCGAGATTTATCGGGTCGATTTAGGAATGGGCGGCAAGGTCAGAATGATGCTCGTCGTCTCTCGCGAAGATCGTGACGCACCCCGTGCGCTCAGCCTTTGTGTCCCGATCACGACATCCAACCGTGGTTCAGGTTACGAAGTTGAGCTTCCATCGCGTCCATTTTTCAGATCTCAGAGCTTCGCCAACGTTCAGGGCCTCCAAGCGATCCAACATCATGAATTACAAGCACGAGTGGGAGTGATTTTCGGTGATGCCCTCGACCGAGTTAAAGACGCCCTTCGATTCGCGCTCGAACTATAAAAAACGGCGAACAATACGGTGGAGCCAACCCCGCTGCGCGGGTTGGCTCACCTCTCACGTTCGCCAAAAAATCATGCCATTTGACCCACAAAACGAGCTTGAACATTCCTTGATGAAGGCGGCGTCAGACCCAGCACACCGGCCTCAGTTTTACCGAGATCTAGCGTCTGCCGACCTTTTCATTATTCAGGAAGGGCCGCCACCTGCCACTAGCGGTAAAACTGTATTGAAGGAGAGCCAAACAATCCAAATCAGACATATGGAATGGAACGGGAAGAACTATATTCCCGTGTTTTCGTCATTGCCCCGCCTTCAAGCCGTGTTGCGCGAGGAGGCTGGCTATCTTGCCCTGAACGCTATCGAATTTATGAAGATTACCCAAGGAGCAGAGTTTATTCTGAATCCAGGGTCAGATTTCGGAAAGGAATTCACTAAGCAGGAAATCTCCTCTTTGATTGACGGTTCGATCTGGCAGCCCACCGAAAGATATGTCGCCAAGGAAGCTGCACAAGTCATGATTGGACAGCCCGCAAACTATCCCAAGGAGCTTGCGGATGCGCTGACACGATATTTTAAGACACAGAAGGGAGTGAAGCGCGTCTTTCTTGCTCATTTTTTCCATCCACAGCGCGATGAGAAGGCGCATACTCTTATCGCTGTTGAATTTACAGGCGAGTGGGAGCCGATTATGGCTGGGGCTGGCATTGTTGCCCGTGATGTCCATGTGCCTGATCCACCTGTCGATTTTCTGCCTATGACCGGCAAGGATGGCATCGAGGACTATTTTAGGCGAGACTGTAAGCCATTTTATGAGCGTAAGTTATTCGGACTATTCTAAGAAGAAAACGGGCGAACAAGGCGCTGCACCCAACGGCTACCCACGTCACGCCTCCTGCTTGTCGCTTCGCTCCGGCAGGAGTCGCGCCGCGGGCAGCCGTGGGTGAGCTTGGACGTTCTGCAAGAAATGGACACCCCTGAAAAAAGCACAACTCAAGTAGTCCGCGATGGACTCGAGAAGGCGTGTAGGGAGTTCACCGAGCGGATCACTCCGCTTGGATTCGCGCGGACGAAGAAGATGTTCTGGACGCGTGAGCATCAGCACACCGTCGATTTCATCCACTTTCATCGGTCTGGGAGTAGCTACGGTGCTCCTCGCAATTTCTCGGTCGGCATCCGCGTTCATTTTGGCATTCGTGTCCTGAATGACACATTTGAGGCGGCGGCACTCAATGGACCATTCAGCGATTCCGCCCTTACACGTGCGGGCAACTTCCATTTGAGGTTCAATGCCAAGACTGGAAGCACTTATGATCGGTGCGTCGATGATCTTGTCAGATTCGTAGTTGAGCAGGGTGAGCCTTGGTTTATGCGCTTTCGAGACCCTTCCGTCCTCGGAGACACTCGCGTTACGCCTCTACGACTTGATTCCCTTGAGGCGCTTGATGCAGCATTACGAGGCAATGCGGATGCGGCCAACGTCGCCAAGTCGCAGAAGATTCTTGGTATCAAACCCACTAAACAACAAAATGCAGAACAAGCGGATGCAGGCAACCGGCGTTCCGCCGGTGCCTGATCCTTGACGTTCGGCATAAAATGAAGACTCCAGCTCGCGAGCATTTTGACTATTGTTGGCCGGGTGACGCCAAGATCACCGCTCTGGAAGTGAACCCGAGTCAGATATGTTTCACCTTCGACCGCTTCACGATGAGTCTCGACGACCCCTGGAATGAGAGTCGCGAGGATCTGTCACAGGGAGAGTGCGTGTGCTGCTTTTATACCCCGGGCAAGATTGAGTTTCGATTGTGGCCGGATGATCGCGGATACCAGCTTGAGCCTGATATTTCGAGACTGGTGGGATGCACTTTGGAGGATTCGGGCGACATGCCCTCCGAGCAGGGCCACTATTTCGAGCTTACAGGATTTTGTGATGCCGAGTGGTTCGAGTTCCGTATCTACTCAGATCGCTATGACCTCTTCCTGTGCGAGGCCGATAATAAAACCGCATCAAACCCCAAGCAGAACAAGCGGATGCAGGCAACCGGGCAAAGCCCGGTGCCTGATCCTTGACGTTCGCCTAACTCAACACGTCACTCACCATGACCATCCTACAGCGCGCGCATGATGCCACAACTAGAACGATGATCGTCTGGACGCTTCTCGGACTGGCCCTCGCATTAGCTCTGGAAGGCATTGAGACGATCCTCTTTCCATACGCGAAATCTCTCAGAGTTGCTTTGGAGTATTCTTCGACGAGCGTCTTCTGGATTGCCTATATTGCATTGATTCTGATCATTCCAATCTCGGCGTTTAGACCATCCAATCGATTTTCACTTCACGGGGATGCGAATGCCTGTTGCGCGGTATCCGCCACGGGCACGGAGGCGAGTCCGAACAGCAGCTGGTCGAAGAGACCGGTGGCGTAATCGATCACCGTGATTTCGAAGGCGTCTTCAGTGGTGCTTTTCGTGGTGCGTTCCTTGTATCCGCCGGTCGGCAGCGCCCATTCGCGCTTGATCAGCGGCACGGTGAGCATGTTTTCCTTTTTCCACACCGGGAAGCGGGCGGCGTTGACGCCTGTAGGAAACAGCGGGAACAGCGCGGCGGCGGCGTATTCCGCCTCGTTGACGGCGTATTCCATGGCGGCGGTGGTCAGGATTTGGTTGAAGGAAGCGTTGACTTTCATGGGATATATAAATCGGAGGGTGATAGATAGGGCGGATTAAGCCACGGTGACGCGTTCGATCACGTCGAGGATTTCGATGATGTCTCCATCAGCGGAGTTGCCTTGAGTGAGCTTGCGGCCAAGCGTGCGGTAGGTTCCGGCTGCGGTTGGCTGGGTGACGGCCTTGCCGCCAGCGCCCCACGTGACGCGAGCGCCCTTGGCGATGATGCCGCTGGTTTTGATTTTGAGCGTGCCGCCCTTCTTCTTGGATTCGTCGAGTTCGCCCTTGGCCTTGTCCGCTTCTTTCTTGGCGTCTTCGGCTTTCTTTTTCGCATCCTCCAAGCTGGCTTCCAGCGTGGAGATGCGGCTTTCGGCGGCTTTCAGCGCGGAAACGCGGCTGGCGGCGAGGGTCTCCGCACCTTCCAGCGCGGCTTCGTTGGCGGTCAAAAGGCCGCATTTGGCGAGTAGTTGGAAGCTCATGGCTTTGTTATTGGGGTGGTCTTGGTTTTTCTGTGCCTCACTCGCGGCAAGCGGAGTGATGGATCGGAAAGCGGGTTCACGCCGCCAAGCAAGCGGCTTTTCCTCCCAAGATGCTATTCCTCCCGGTGGTCCCGCCCAAAATCACTCGAATGAATCGATATGTTCCGTCGCCGCTTCCGCCGCCGCCCGGTAAATGTCTGCATCAGGTGGCAAAATCCCCTTGTCGGCCGGATGTCGTGTGACCGAGCGCAGAGTGTAAAGCAATGCCCCGCCATGTGGGCGCGTGCTCAGAAATCCCTTCGCGCATTTCCTGCGTGGGAATTTATCCGCGTAGCACCGCGCAAGCGTCCGCGCCAGAATTGGGACGAACGGTGGGAAAAGGCTCACCGGCTCACGGCTTCCGTTCCCGGCGCTCTGCTTTCTCCACAAATCGCCCTGATCAATCACCCAATCTGGGCGGTGCTGTCCGCGTTCGGAAATGCCTATCCGCCCTATGACTGGGGAAGCGGGAAAGGTGTGAAGCTCGCGCCGCGCCGGAGGGCGAACCCGGCCAATGTCGTGTAGTTCCTGCAATCTGTAGAGTGACGAAGCACATCGATGCTCCATTTCAGGCCGATTCGGCGGGCAATTTCGGAAATGCGCACTTGGGCTTTCGGGAGGCAAATGAACTCAGACTTTGCAGCCTTCTTTGCTCTCCCGGCATGAAATCGAAACGATTCCACCTTCTCCCTGCATGGCATACCACTTCGCCGCGTCGGGGAGAGCTTGGGATTCCCCTTTCAATGACGCCAAAGCGGTCTCGATCCGTGAAAGGAGTTGAGGAACTTCGCTTGTGCCAGCCAGTCGGCGGAGCCAATCGAGATGCTCTTTTGATGCAGGAGTGATCCACTGAGCGCCCGTTGCGGCATCCAGCTCGCGGGCTTTGGTCTGCGCCCACTTTTTTGCATCTGCTTCTGACTTTCTCGTCGTTCTCTGCCACTTGCCGTTTTCCCGCCATCGAATTGCCACCTGCCCATCGGACCGAGTGTTCAATGTTACGACTCCACTCCCGTAGTTGACTTTCTCGCTCGGCACGGCCTCACAAGGCTCACATTTCACACCATATTACACCACGAAAAGTGGAAAAAATGCCACTTTTGGCCATTTTGCGAAAAACCCTGTGTTCTCAAAAACATTGAAAACACAGGGTTTTAGCGATTTAAAGTGGTGGAAGCGAGGGGAGTCGAACCCCTGTCCGAAACGCCGTCAACACTGGCATCTACACGTTTAGCATGCGGTCTGGTATTTCGGAGATTTCCGGCCCGCATGCGGCGTCTTTTCTCCTAGAAACCTGTTAAGTCTCGGCGGAAGGCCCGGTTTCCCGGCTTTCCACCCAGCCTGCTGAAGTGTCGCCGTCCCCCTCAGTAGGCGTCGGGGTTCGGGCGTGGTCGTCAATTAAGCGGCCAGTGCGAGCTCGTGAGAGTCTGCATTTATTTTGTTTGAACGGCTTTTTTAAGAGGCCAACCGATCAACCTCTACGTGCAACCAGCACATCGGATGTCCCGTCGAAACCAGAACGCCCCCAGAGCTGTATGTGGTGGGAAGATGCACCCGTATTCGCGAAAATCAAGGGATATTTATGGAGCACTGACGTTCACGTCGTCTCGTGCAAGATAAAGTTCAGAGCCAACGTGAACGTCAGCCCTCCATCCTCCATTGGAATCCCTCCGGCCTTTTCCAATAGGCATTTCCCGGAAAACGGGGACATCTTTCCCGAATGATTTGGCCTTGGCTCATCTTTATCTCATTTGTCCTCGTGATGCTCGCGCTCGACCTCGGCGTGTTTCACCGGAAATCCCACGTCGTTGGTTTCAAGGAATCACTCGGCTGGTCGGCGTTCTGGATCTCGCTCGGTCTCGCGTTTTCCGTTCTCGTTTATTACGCGTATGATCTCCACTGGTTCGGACTCGGCATGAGCGTGGACGCTGTGGATGGCGTACTCAATACCGGTAAGCTCGCCGCCACCAAGTATCTCACCGGTTACGTCGTCGAGAAATCCCTGAGCGTCGATAACATCTTCGTCATCGCCATGGTATTCGGCTCACTCGCCGTGCCCGCGCGCTACCAACACCGCGTGCTTTTTTGGGGCATCATCGGCGCCTTGCTCATGCGCGGCGGCATGATCGGCATCGGCTCCGCACTCGTCACGAACTTCCATTGGGTACTCTACCTCTTCGGCGTTTTCCTCATCATCACCGCGCTGAAAATGCTCTTCATGGAGGAAAAAGAAGAGCATCCGGAAAACAACCCGGTCGTGCGTTTTCTGAAAAAACGCTTCCCGATCACCCGCGATTACCACGGCCAGCATTTCATCGTGAAAGCAGGCAGCAACCAATCCCACGAAGCGGCCGAGCCCGGCGCTGCGGTCATTCCCGATCCTGTCGTGGAAAATGCACCTATCGGGAAACGCCTGCTCACCCCGCTGGCGGTCGCACTGATCCTCGTCGAAGTGACGGACCTCATTTTCGCCGTCGATTCCATCCCCGCGATTTTCGCCATCACCGCCGATCCATTCCTGGTTTTCACCAGCAACGTCTTCGCCATTCTCGGCCTGCGTTCGCTCTACTTCGCCCTCGCCGGCATGATTGCGAAATTCCAATACCTCAAGCCCGCCCTCTCGCTCATCCTGCTACTCGTCGGCGTGAAAATGCTCGCCGCGAAATGGTTGAAAATGTGGCTCGGTGATTCCTTCAACTTCGTCGTCCTCGGCCTGATCCTCGCGATCCTCGCCACCGGCGTCATCACCTCGCTGCTCGTCGGCAAAAAGGAAGAAAAAATCTAAACCGGGAGCGCCGAGCCCTAGCTCGGCTTCTTCATTTCTCTGCTCAAATAGAAAAATTGAACCACAGATGGACGGGATAAACGCAGATGGAAGAAAGGATCTGACGAAATCAAAAACATCTCTTTCATCTGCGTCCATCCTGTTCATTTGCGGTTGAAAAACCTCCCCCGCTCCGGAATTCTTCATTATAAACCTCCCGCCCCGCGCATTTCCTGCTAAGCCATTCTCATGGCCACGTTATTGGTGAAAAACGCCCAAGTCCTCGTCACCATGGACCGTGAGCGGCGGGAGATTTCCGATGGCGGATTGTTCGCGGAAAACGGCATCATCACCCACGTCGGGAAAACCCCGGACCTCCCCGCCACCGCCGATACCGTGCTCGATCTCGGCGGCCAAATCGTCCTGCCCGGTTTCGTCAACACCCACCATCACCTCAACCAGACGCTCACGCGGAATTTCCCCGCCGCGCAAAACAACAACCTTTTCGCCTGGCTCAAGGCGCAATACCTCACCTGGGCGAAGATCGGCGAAGAAGCCTCCCGTACCAGCACGCTCGTCGGTCTCGCCGAACTCGCGCTTTCCGGCTGCACCACCGTTTTCGACCACACCTATCTCTATCAAAACGGCAACAATGTCGATTGCCAGATCGACGCCGCCCGCGCGCTCGGTGTGAGATTCCACGCCAGCCGCGGCTCAATGTCCCTCGGCGAATCCAAAGGCGGCCTGCCGCCGGACTCCTGCGTCGAAGACGAAACCTTCATTTTACGCGATACCGAACGCGCCATCAAAACCCACCACGATGCCGCGCACGGCTCGATGACCCAGGTCGTCGTCGCCCCGTGTTCGCCCTTCAGCGTCAGCGAAGGCCTGTTGCGGGATTCCGCCGCCCTCGCCCGCCAATACGGCGTGAAACTCCACACCCATCTCTGCGAAACGCTCGACGAAGAACGCTACACGCTGGAAAAATTCGGCAAACGCCCCGTCGAGTGGATGGCCAATCTCGATTGGCTCGGCGATGACGTCTGGTTCGCCCACGCCATCCATGTCGATGACGATGAAATCCGCACCTTCGCCCAAACCGGTTGCGGCGCGGCGCATTGCCCGTGTTCCAACATGCGCCTCGGCTCCGGCATCGCACCGATCAAAAAATACATGGCCTCCGGGGTCAAAGTCGGCCTCGGCGTCGATGGCTCCGCCAGCAACGATTCGTCGAACATGCTGCTCGAAGTCCGCCAGGCCATGCTCCTCGCCCGCCTGCAACTCGGCCTGCTGCCACCCGACGGCCCTCGCAAACATTTCCTCCTTCCACAATCCCACCCCGCCCGCGCCCGCGAATGGATGACCGCCCGCGAAGCACTCGAACTCGCCACCCTCGGCGGTGCCGGCGTGCTCGGCCGCGATGACATCGGCTCTCTCGAAGTCGGAAAATGCGCGGATTTTTTCTCCCTCAACCTCCACTCCCTCAACTACGCCGGAGCCCTTCACGACCCCGTTGCCGCCGTGGTTTTCTGCGCCCCGGAGAAACCTGTTTACACCGTCATCCACGGAAAAATCATCGTCGATCACGGCCAGATCGTCACCCAGGACATGGGAAAAATCATCGAAACCCACAACCGCTGCGCCAGAGAGATCGTTCAGTCTTAATAGACTTCGATGTTCAATGTTGGGCGTTCAATGTTCGATGTTCCGAATCTCTTCCACTTCACCGTCCCACCCCAATTTCTCCACACCCCGCAGCGCATTCTCCAGCGTCGGGATTCGAATTCCTTCCCTCGCAAGCTGCCGCCCATCCCGTTCGCATCCCGGCAAAATCCGTTCCGCCAAATGAAAACAAACCCACGCCCGCCAAGTTCGGATCTCCGCACGCGGCCCGCTCATCCGGCTCGCCAGATGTTGGAAATGCCGCACCGGATTTCCAAAAAATCCCGGATGCCCCATCGGCAGGTGCTCTAAAATCCACGCCAACGCCCGATACGGCGGCGGATATTTTTCCAAAATCGCCTCCCCGCCCGCCAAGTCCGCCATCCACGCCTTGTTCAGTTGCAAGATCGCCTGCGCCGGTTTCCCCGCCAGCCACTGCGACTGCGCATACATCAGCGCATCCACATAAAACGCCGCGCCCTTCACCTCCCCATGCCGACGCGTGTGCGTGAAATCCAAAGTTTCCGATACCTCCGGAAGCCACGAGCAAGGTGAAATTTTCATCTTCCACTGATCACTGTTCACCAATTTGACTCGGCTTCGCCTCGGGTTTCACCCGCGCTATCGCTTGTCTTAAAATGCTCCGCATTTGATCCCGGCACTTCACTCCATCTCCAACCGATACCTCGGCAACGTCGGATCCACCTCCCGGCTCCAGGCGTCGATTCCACCCGTCAGGCCATATGTTTCCTTCAGCCCGTGGCCACGGAACCACGCCACCTGATCCAGCACGTTTTTCCCGCTGTGATCGTAGAGAATGATCGTCGCCTGCGGATTCCCAGCGAAGAGCTGCTGTTGCAATTCTTGAGTGAAAAACTCCGATCCTGAAATCACCACCGCCTCGTGCTCTTCGCGCGTGCGCAGGTCCACGAAGCGCGCGCTGCCGAGTTTTTTCTTCGCTTCTTGCGGCGGGATCAGCATTTCCAGATCATGCTCATGGCTCGCCAGCAAGTGATCCAGCATTTCCCCGGCATCCACTTCCGAGCGAGCCGCCAGTTGCGCCAGCGTCTCATCATTGGAAAACGCACAGCTCTGGCACCCGCCCAAGTGGTAACGGGCGAAAATCGCCCGCTTCGCCCCCGGCAGCGTCTCAAGAATCACCCCCATCGGCGTGTCCACGGAAAGTTCAGCCACTTGCATGCGCGAAACCTAGGCCCGGTCCCACCGCATTTCAATTTTTACCGAAACCCGAAATCAAGACACTGATCACCGATCACTGCTCACTTGGCACATCTTCTCACCATTTTCCGCTGTTTTATCCCCGTCTCTCATGGAATAAGCTCCCGCATGCCGAAGTCACCCGAGACTGACGAAGTGAAAATCTATTTCCTGCCGAATCTGATGACGGCATGCAATCTCGCGTGCGGATTCTTCGCCGTGCTGATGATTTTCAAAGGTCTCAACGAGGTGCAAATCGCCGGCGGCAAGGCGCTATCCGCGAAGGCATACTACGAGGTCTCCCACCGCTATTATGAATACGCCATCCTTCTGATTTTCGGCTCGTGTATTTTCGATTTGCTCGATGGCCGCCTCGCCCGCCTCGGGGGGCAGGATTCGCCCTTCGGGCAGGAATTCGACTCGCTGGCGGACATCATTTCCTTCGGCATGGCACCCGCGCTTCTGCTTTCCCGCGCCGTGCTTTTCCCGCTGCCGAACAACATCGGCTGGGGCATCGCCCTGATTTATCTCGTTTGCGGAGCGATGCGCCTCGCGAAGTTCAACTGCCTCGCCCGCCTTCCAAAAAAACCCGGCGATTCCCAGGATTTCCGCGGCCTGCCCATCCCGATGGCCGCCGGTTTCATCGCCTCGCTGACCTTCCTGCTCATCGATTTCCACGAAAACGACCGGGAAATCGGCTACTGGAAATACGTCCTCGCCGGTGCCATGCTCGCGCTTTCATGGCTGATGATCAGCAATGTGCGCTACCCCAGCTTCAAGAAAGTCGGCTGGGGCACACGCGGGACACTCAGCGCCATCGTCCTCGCGCTGCTGCTCGTCGCCATCACCGTGCAATTCCGCTACGTGATGCCCGTCATCCTGTTCAGCGTTTACCTGATCTACGGCTGGGTGCGCCCGTGGATTTCCCAGCGCCTGCGCAAGGAAATCGAAGTGGAAGCCGAAGAGGAAACCCCCACCGAGCCTGAAAATTCCGAGCCATGAGTAACCCATCACCCCGCGCCCGCTGGATCGGCTGGGCACTCGGCATTTTTCCGCTCGGCCTGTTCCTCGGCGGCGGCATCGGCCTGTGGCTGAATTTCCAGAACGCGAAAAAACGCGAAGCCATTGAGCATCAGCGATACGCCCAGGAAGTTTCCGAACCCTTGATGGCGGACGATGTGAAAAAAATCATCGAAGTCATCGGCGAGCGCAACGTTTCCTCCGAAGCCTCCCGCCAAAACCTCACCCGCACCGCTTCCATGATCGAAGGCCTGCTCGGACCTTCGAATACCGGCTACAACGTCACCAAGCACCTCGGTCCGTCCCAATGGCCGCTGCTTTCCGTTTCCGTCACCGGGAAAAATCCGGCCGCCGCCCCGGTCTGGGTCGTCACCTCCTATGACAGCCGCGCGGGCTCCCCCGGTGCGGAAGCCAATGCCACCGGCCTCGCCGCCACCCTCGCCGCCGCCCAATCACTGGCAAGGGAAAAAACCAACGGCTCTCTCCATTTCGTGTTTCTCCCGCATGCCAACGATCCGGAATCCCCCGTCATCGATACCGCCGCCGCGTTGAAAAAACTCATCGATGCCGGACCGAAACCCGCCGCCATCTTGTGCGTCGAAGCCATGGGAGCCGGAGATTCGCTCTGGCTCAGCAGCCGCGATACCACCGCGATGCCACTCGATCGCTTCAGCGGCCTCGGCACCGCTTATGGCGCGGAAGTCGTCTGTCTCGGCGACGATGTGGACCTCGCCAGCACCTTGTTTGAAATGAATCTTCCCGCCGTACGCGTCGCCACCCGTGCCCTGGTCAGCCCCGAAGAAATCGACCAAAACCTGCCGGATCTCAAAAAACTGACATCCTCCACCGGTCGCCTCATCGAACTCATCCGACGTTGTTTGAAATAAAAACCCGTTGCGGAATTTCCACGCCGTCGGAAACTATTGGCCTGCTCACCATGCGTGCGACTGATCTCGATCCCTCCTTCACCTCCCATTTTCCCGGCTACTTTGCCGCAGAAGACACCTCGAAATGGGACGATTATAAATGGCAGCTTCGCAATCGCGTAGACTCGCTCGCCGACCTCGAAGCCCGCATCAAGCTGACGGATGAAGAACGCGCCGGTGTCCTCCTCGCCGGGACGAAACTGGCCATGGCCATCACGCCGCACTTTTTCAATCTCATCGATCCCGACGATCCCGATTGCCCGATCCGCCGCCAAGTCATCCCGCGCATCGAGGAAGGCTGGACCGCACCCGAAGAACTCTCCGATCCCTGCGGTGAAGACTCGCACATGCCCGTGCCCGGCCTCGTCCACCGCTACCCGGACCGCGTGCTGTTTCTCGTAACGGACCGCTGCGCCTCCTACTGCCGCTATTGCACCCGTTCCCGCGTCGTTTCCGGCGTCGGCGAACAACACCTTCTCATGAAATGGGAAGAGGCGTTCAAGTATCTCGAAAAACACACCGAGGTTCGCGACGTCCTGCTCTCCGGCGGCGACCCGTTGTTGCTCACCGATGCGATCCTCGACCGCCTGCTCACCCGCCTGCGCTCGATCCCGCACATCCAGTTCGTCCGCATCGGCTCGCGCATTCCCATTTTCCTGCCCCAGCGCATCACCCCGGAACTCTGCGCGATGTTGAGAAAACATCATCCGCTGTTCATTTCCATCCACACCAACCACCCGCGCGAACTCACCACCGAAGTCCGCGAAGGCCTCGCCCGCCTCGCCGATGCGGGCATTCCGATGGGAAACCAAAGCGTGCTCCTGCGCGGCGTGAACGATTCCGTGGAAGTCCAGAAAGCCCTCGTGCACAAGCTTCTCATGTGCCGCGTGCGTCCTTACTATCTCTACCAGTGCGACCTTATCAACGGCTCCTCGCACCTCCGTACCTCCGTCGCGGAAGGCGTCGGCATCATTGAAGGCCTGCGCGGCCACACCACCGGCTACGCGATTCCCCAATACGTCATCGACGGCCCCGGCGGCGGCGGGAAAATCCCGATCAACCCCAACTACGTCGTCGAAACCACCTCCGGCAAAGTCACCTTGCGTAACTACGAAGGCGGTATTTTCGAATACCCGGACCCGTCGCCCATGCCGAAAAACGTTTTCGACCAGCTCCACGAAAAAGCCCTCGGCGGCTGCCATTGAAATGGAGCGCCGGTGTCCCCACCGGCTTGGATTCGTAAAGCAAAGAGCCGGTGAGGACATCGGCGCTCCATTTCTTATCAAATCTTCGCCAGCACTTCTCTGAAGACGCTGAGCGTGTCGTCCAGATCCGCTTCGGTGTGCGCCAGCGAGAGGAAGCCGGTTTCATACGGCGATGGAGCGATGTAGATCCCTTTTTCCAGACAGCCCCAGAAGAACTTTTTGAACAGCTCCAGATCCTGCTTCATCACATCGTTGACGTTCACGATTTCCCGATCCGTGAAGAACAGGCAGAACATCGAGCCAACGCGGTTCAAACGATGAGGAATCCCCTTCTCGTTCATCAGTTCACGCAAGCCGTTCTCGAAATGCGCGCCGAGCATATCCAGCCTCGGAAAACCGGACGGTTTCGCCAGTTCCTTCAACTGAGCCAATCCCGCCGCCATCGCCAGCGGATTCCCGGAAAGCGTCCCGGCCTGATAGACCGGACCTACCGGAGCCAACAAATCCATCACCTCCGCCCGACCGCCGAACGCTCCCACCGGCAAGCCTCCGCCGATCACCTTGCCAAAGCAGCTCAGATCCGGCGTGAGATTTTCCAATCCCTGCACGCCCGCTTTCCCGAGCCGGAAACCGGTCATCACTTCGTCGAAAATCAACAGCGCGCCGTATTCCTTCGTGATCGAGGACAGCCGCGCCAGGTATCCCGGTTTCGGAAAAACCAGCCCCGCGTTCGCCGGATACGATTCCACGATGATCGCCGCGATTTCCTCACCGCGAACGGCAAACAAAGTCTCCAGCGCCTCGAAGTCATTGTAAGGCAGCACGATCGTTTTTTCCGCGAACGCCTTCGGCACGCCCGCCGAATCCGGCTCGCCATTCGTCAGCGCGCCAGAGCCTGCCGCGACCAGCAAGGAATCGCTGTGGCCGTGATAGCAGCCGTCGAATTTCACGATCACATCGCGTTTGGTAAATCCACGCGCCAGCCGGATCGCGGACATCGTCGCCTCCGTGCCGGAATTGCACATCCGCACCTTTTCCACGGACGGCACCCACTCGGTGATCGTGCGCGCCATTTCCACCTCGAACGGATTCGGAATACCGAACGAAATCCCGTCCTTCGCCACTTCGTGAATCGTGTTCGTGATCACCGTCGGCGCGTGGCCGAGAATGTTCGGCCCCCAAGAGCCGATGTAGTCGATGTAATGTTTCCCGTCCACATCCTCGATCCGGCTGCCCTTGGCGCGACGCACGAAAAACGGCTCTCCGCCCACATTCCGAAACGCCCGCACCGGAGAGTTCACTCCACCCGGAATGTAGTTTTTGGCTGTGGCGAAAAGCTTTTGGGAAATCGTGGACATGGTGGAAATGCGGTGGCCCGGCATCTTTCACCGCCCCTTCGTGTTCATCAACCTTTGATGCTTATTTCCTCCAAATTTGCCGATTCCGTTTTCAAGAATCCCCGCTAAGTTCTTCAGGATGAAATCGGGATTTCTGTGTTTCCTCATCCTCCTCGGCAGCCTCACCGCGGACGCCCAGATCATCCGCACCGAACGGAAATCCCTGCTCGATTCAGACCCGGACGTCGTTTACCTCGACCAAACGCTGAAGAAACCCATCGAACTGCAAGTGATCAAGGAAGCCCCCGTTTTCTCCGATCACACCGGCAGAAACCGCCTCGGTGTTCTCAAGGCGAACCAAACGCTCGTACTCGAAGCCATGACCGAAAAAAGCTACCGAGTCCGCGGCCAGGGCTACCACGGCGGCATCGCCGGATGGGTCGCTCCATGGGCGTTTTCCTACGAAAACGATCCGGATTTCGCGGCACACCTGAGAGACCTCTACACCCGCCAGATTCAGGTGCGGAAACTCATCGCCGCAAAACAAGTCGCCGTCGGCATGACGCCGGAAGAGGTCATCTTGTCTCTCGGCCAACCGACCAAAACCACCATGCGCACCGAAGTGACCGGCCAGGCTGGACGCTGGGAATTCATCGATTACGTCGAAATCAAACACTACACGAATCAGATCGATCCGCGCAGCGGGCAAGTCTACCGAGTCCTCGCCTACATCACCCGCGAGGAAAAAGGCAAAACCGCCGTCGAATTTGAAAACAACCTCGTCAAAGCCATCGAGCAAAGCGAGGACCGCCGCAGCGGCAGCCAGACGATTGTTCTGCCGAGATTGGCATGGGGATGGTGAGATGGAACGCCGACGTGAACGTCGGCGCTTGTATCCCTCATCTCATAGAAACGGATTCTCCCGGATCTCGGAGTCGATGGTTGTCGAAGGGCCGTGGCCGGGGAAAACCTGTGTCATGCCGGGGAGAACGAGGAGTTTTTCCGCGATGCCATCCAACAACTGCTTGGTGCTGCCGCCCGGCAGATCGGAGCGCCCGATGCTTCCGGCGAAAATCGTGTCGCCGGAAAACAACAGCGCGTTTTCGGGAAAATAGAAGGTCACACTATCGGTGGAATGCCCCGGCACGTGGGCGAGCCGGATCGTGCGGCCAGCGAGTGCGAGCGGCTGGGAGAGATCGAAAATGGAATCCACGGTGTAAGGTTTCACCGAAAGCGGCAGGCCGAGATTTTCCAAGGTGAGAGTCTTCGAATAAGGCGCGAAGGCATGCACCTTCACGCCATCCGCTTGCAGCGCGGAGACGTCTTCCACGTGATCGTAGTGCTGGTGGGTGAGCAACAGGTGATCCACCCGCACGCCGCGATCCTTGAGCCATTGCCGGATTCCCGCCGGGGCGTCGATGAGCAGGTTGCCCTCGGGCGTTTCGATCAGATAGCCGTTGGTTTCGACGAAGCCGCCGGTGTAGGAGCTGATTTTCATGGCGGGACGGTGGTTCCCCCCGCCCGCTTCGGCAACATGAAAAAAGCCCCGCTCCGTGAGGAACGGGGCTTGGGGGAATGAGGTGGCGGGATCAGGAGTTTTTGCTCCGTTTCGCGAGGACATACATGATCACGCCGAAGACGAAAATCACGATGCCCCAGATGATGTTCACGTTCACACCGAGAGATTTTTGATAAATCGCCGATCCTTGGGTGATGATCCCGTAGACGGTCAGAATGATGCCGTAGAGGGTGAAGATGACGCCGATGGGAAGTCGAAGGTCCATGGTTCCTGTGAGGTTGGGTTTTTACCAGAAGATGAGGTTCAGGATGACGGCGGCGAGAAGCACCAGCGAGCCGCAAACCGCGGGGCGGCCGATCCATGCCCCCCCTTCTTCGTGATATTTCGGAGTGAGCGAGTAGACCAGGCCGCGCAGTTCTCCGTCGCTCTTGGAGCGCTTGGTCGCGAGGGAAAGCACGGCGTTGAGGATGAAGGTGATGGAGAAGGCTACGATAGCCACCCATAAGGTCTGGGACATTTCTTTCGGGAATTCGAAATGCGGAGTGATCCAGCCGCCTTTGACTCCGGGAATATTTCCTTTGGCGATGGAGAGGCCGTGGAAGGCCACTGCGGAAGCGGTGCCGATGAGCAGACCCCAGAACGAGCCGGTGCTGTTCGAGCGCTTGGTGAACATGCCCAGCAGGAAGGTCGCGAACAGCGGCGCGTTCACGAAACCGAACACCAGTTGGAGGATGGACATGATGTTATTGTAGTTTTTCGCAACGTAGGCGAAGCCGATGGAAAGAAAGATGCCGCCGATGGTGGCGTACTTGCCCATGGTGAGAAGCTGCTTGTCGGTTTTACCGCCGCCGAGGCCTTGATAGATATCGAAGGTCCAGACGGTGTTGAACGCGGTGACGTTCGCCGCCATACCGGACATGAAGGATGCCATCAGGGCCGTCATGGCCAAGCCGAGCAGGCCGTTCGGAAAGTAGTGGTTGATCATGGAGGGCAGCACCTGGTTGTAGTTCAGGGCGCCGTTTGCGGCAACCGGGATGGCGTAGCCGCCTTCGGTGGGGTTCTGGGTGAGCGCGAGGGCGACCATGCCCGGAAGAATCACGATCACCGGGAAAAGCATCTTCGGCACGGCGCCGATGATCGGAGTGCGGCGTGCGGCACCCATCGAGTTCGCGGCGAGCGCGCGCTGCACTTCCGCGAAGTTCGTGCACCAATAGCCGAAGGAGAGCACGAAGCCGAGGCCGAAGAGAATGCCATACCACGGCACGCCGAGAGGGTTGTTTGTGGTCGAGGTTTCCGCCCACGAGTGCATGTGGCTTTCACCGAGTTTCGCCACGAGGCCTTCCCAACCGCCCACGGCCTTCAGGCCAAGGTAGGCGAGCGGCGCGATGCCGAAGACGATCATGAAGAACTGGAGCACTTCGTTGTAAATCGCGGAACTGAGACCGCCTTTGAGAACGTAGGCGAGAACGATCGCTGAAGTGGCGACAAGACAGATGTGATAATTCCAGCCGAGGAGGAAATGAAGAAGATCCGCCAGCGCGTGCATCGAGATGCCGGAAGAAGCGATGGTCATGAAGGCGAAGGAAACCGAGTTGAAGACGCGCGTTTTTTCGTCATAGCGCATCTTCAGGTATTCCGGCACGGACTTGGCCTTGGAGCCGTAATACATCGGCATCATGAAAATCCCGAGGAAGACCATCGCCGGGATCGCGCCGACCCAGTAGTAGTGCGAGGTCATGATGCCGTATTCCGCGCCGGACGCGGCCATGCCGATCAGTTCTTGCGCGCCGAGGTTCGCGGAAATGAACGCGAGGCCGGTGATCCAGCCGGGAATCGAGCGGCCGGAAAGCAGGAAGTCCTCCGCGCTTTTCGCGTATTTTTTCAACGCGAAGCCGATCCCGATCACGAAGGCGAGATAGATCCCGAGAATCGAAAAATCGACGAAGTTCAGGTTGATTTTAATGGCGCTCCCTCCGCTGAGGGCTCCGCCAGCCCCGGAAACGGAAGCGAGCAACGGTTGCAAACAAGGATCGATCATAGGTTTTGGGGGTTGGAGAATCGGTTGAAGAATCACTCGGTGGAAAAGCGGTGGATCAGGAGATGGTCGTATGTTTCTCCCGGACGCAGGATGCTGTTTGGAAAATGCGCGTGATTGGGCGCATCGGGAAAATTCTGGGTTTCCAGACAAAAACCGGTGCGGCGGCGGAGCGGCACCTGCTTTTTCCCCGGAGAACCGTCGAGGAAGTTCGCGGTGTAGAACTGGATGCCGGGCTGGTTGGTGAAAATTTCCATCACACGCCCCGTTTTCGGGTCTTTCACACGGGCTGCTTTTCGAAGATGGGTTCCTTTTCCGGAAATCACCCAGCAGTGGTCGTAGCCGGAGCCGAAATTCAACGCTTCGAAATCATCTTCGATCCGCCCGCCGATCGCATGCTCGGAAGTGAAATCCATCGGTGTGCCTGCGACCGGAGCAAACTCGCCCGTCGGGATCATCCCCGCATCGGTCGGCAAATACCGGTCCGCATGCAAGGTCAGCAGGTGGTCCTCGATGGAAGACGCACCGTCCCCCGAGAGATTCCAGTAAGTGTGGTGGATGAGATTGACCGGCGTGTCTTCATCCGTGGTCGCCTGCGCCTGCCAGATGAGTTCGTTTTGATCGTTCAACGTATAGGTGATTTTCACCGAAAGATTTCCCGGATAACCTTCCTCGCCATGCGGCGAGAAATAGGAAAACTCCACCGACCGATCATTGAGAACACGGGCATTCCACAGCACCTGGTCAAACCCCGTCTCGCCGCCATGCAGATGGCACGGCTGCCCGCCGGACTTGTTGTTGGTGGCAAGAACGTAAGATTTTCCGTTCAGAGAAAATTTTCCGGCGCGGATGCGATTGCCATAACGCCCCACGGTCGCGCCAAAGTAGGCAGGGTTATTCTGCCATTCTTCCAAAGCATCCCTACCAAGAGTTAAATCAGCCGGTTTCCCCGCTTTGTCCGGAGCTTCCAGCGAGACAAGGATCGCGCCGAAATCCGTAACCCGCGCACGCAACCCGGAAGCATTCGTCAGGGTAAACAGGCGGACTTCACGCCCGTCTGGCAGTAGACCGTAAGACTCGCCACGAATAGAATTGGGTTTCACAAGATTGAGAGACTCCAGAGCATTCCGATTCTCGCGGTGCTGCCAAGCGCGAATTTCCCGAGGCGATGACGGCATTTTTTATCACAATCTACGGATAATCCGGCGGCGCATGATTGACCCAAGCCCGGATCCGGTTAGCCTGTCTGCATGAACGCGGTGGACTCAGCCCGGAAAATTCTCGATACCATGCTCGGCCATCTCGGGTTTTCAGCGACCATCGAAGCCCAGGAAACCCACGACGGGCCGTGCCTCCAGATCAGTTCCTCGGAAAGCAAGGCGCTCATCGGCCATGACGGAGACCGGCTGGACGACCTGCAATATCTCGTCAACCGCATCCTGCGCCGCCACATGCCGGACGCCGAACGCGTGAAAGTGGATTGCGAACACTACCGCGCGATCCAGGAAGACCGGCTGTATGAGGAAGTCCGCAGCATCGCCAACCGCGTGGTGGAAACCGGAAAACCGTTCCGCATGCGTCCTCTCAACGCGTATTACCGCCGCCTCGTCCACAATGTTCTCGTCGGCGACGAACGCGTCGTTTCTCATTCGCCCGAAGGCAACGAGCGCCTCAAGCGGATCACCATCGCCGCAAAACCAATCTCCCCATGAAAAAACTGTTCTTCGATTGCGGCACCCGCGATGCCACCGCTTCCTTCGGCCTGCTTGTTCTGCGCGTGGTCATTCCTCTAATGATGCTTCTCGGCCACGGACTGCCGAAAATTCACGCTTATCCGAAAAACAGCGGCTCCTTTTTCGTACCGGATGTTCCCCTGCTCAGCCACATGTCCCCGCAAGTCAGCTACATCGCCGTGATCGGCGCGGAAGTCGGTGCCGCCGCCCTGCTCATTCTCGGACTTGCCACCCGCCCCGCCGCCTTCGTTTTCGCATTCACCATGGTCATTGCCGCCTTCGGCGCCATGCAATCCGCCCCGTGGTTCATTTCCCCGCAAAGCCCGGCCGCGAAGGAAGCCGCCCTCCTGTATCTCGTTCCGGCCGTCACCATTCTCCTCACCGGCGGTGGCTTGTATTCGCTCGATGCCTTGATCGATACCGATAAAAAACGCCGCCGTCGCTAACATTTCATTCCATGGAAACCCACCGCCTCGTCCTGCCCGGTGATCTCAATCACTACGGCTTCCTCTTCGGCGGACGGCTGCTCGCCTGGGTGGATGAAGCGTCATGGATCGCCGCCAGCCTGGATTACCCGCTCGGCCAGCTCGTCACCATCGGCATGGACAAGGTGGAATTCCACCACAGCGTCCGCGACGGCACCATCCTCCGCATTTGCTGCACCAAGGCCCGCGAAGGCACGACCAGCGTGACCTACAATGTCACCGTTCATGACGAACGCGCGGGCGGCACCCCGATTTTCTCCACCCACGTCACCTTCGTGAATGTGGATGATACCGGAAAAAAACGTCCGCTCCGGGGTTGATCCGCGCGCGATTCCTTTCTAGCTCTCCGCCGTGGACCCGCTGATCCAAACCGTCGATATCATTTTACCTCTGGAAAAATCCGAGGACGAAAACGCGCGCCGCCAAGCCGCAGCCCGCAAACTTGGCATCGACGTGAAAACCATCGGCGGCACCAAGCTGCGGAAACACTCCATCGATGCCCGCCAGCGTGACATCAAAATCCAGCTCCGCCTCGACGTCGCCATCGGCGTGGACATGCCAGCGGATGAAAAGCCGCACTGGCAAGCACCTCCCCTTCCCGCCAATGCGAAAACCGTGATCATCGTCGGCTGCGGCCCCGCCGGACTTTTCGCCGCGCTGCGCTGTCTCGAAAACGGCGTGAAACCCATCGTTCTCGAACGCGGCAAGGACGCCAGCGCCCGCCGTTTCGATCTCGCACCCATCCTCCGCGAAGGCCGCGTGATCGAGGAATCCAACTACTGCTTCGGCGAAGGCGGCGCGGGCACGTTTTCCGACGGTAAGCTCTACACCCGCGCCACCAAACGCGGCCCCGTCGCCCGCGTTTACGAAATCCTCGTCGCCCACGGCGCGCCGGAAGACATCCTCACCGACGCCCATCCGCACATCGGCTCGAATCTCCTGCCAAACGTCGTCAAATCCATCCGCGCCTCGATCATCGCCGCCGGTGGCGAAGTCCGCTTTCAAACCAAAGTCACCGATTTCCTGCTTTCCGGCACCAAGCTCCACGGCGTGGCCACTGCTGCGGGCGACGAAATCACCGCTGATGGCGTGATCCTCGCCACCGGCCACTCCGCCCGCGATATCTACCGATTGCTCGCTTATAAACACATCCTCTTGGAAGCAAAACCGTTCGCCGTCGGCTTCCGCATCGAGCACCCGCAGCCGTTCATCGACCGCACCCAATACCACCTCGCGAAAGACCAGCCGCGCCCCGATCTCCTGCCCGCCGCGCGCTACCGACTCGCCACGAAAATCCGCAACCGCGGCGTGCATTCGTTCTGCATGTGCCCCGGCGGCTGGATCGTCCCCGCCTCCACGGAAAATGACGAAGTCGTCGTCAACGGCATGAGCCTTTCCCGCCGCGATTCGCCGTTCGCAAACTCCGGCATGGTCGCCACCGTCGAACCGGAAGACGTGAAGTATCTCGAAAAATCCCACGGCATTCTCGCCGGGCTCGCGTTCCAGAAAGACCTCGAACGCGCCGCGAAAAAAGCCGGCGGCGGCGGCCAGATCGCGCCCGGCCAGCGCGTCACCGATTTCATCAACGGAAAAATCTCCGCCGATCTCCCGGAGACCAGCTATTTCCCCGGTGCCAACCGCGCGCCGCTGCACGACATCCTACCGCAATGGATCACCAGCCGCATGCGTGAAGGTCTCCAGCTCTTCGGCAAGCAAATGCGCGGCTATGTTTCCAGCGAATCCCTGCTGCTCGGTTTCGAAACCCGCACCAGTTCACCCGTCCGCATCCCGCGCCGCGACGACACGCTGGAACACCCGGAAATCACCCGGCTCTTCCCCTGCGGCGAAGGCGCGGGCTACGCGGGCGGAATCGTCAGCGCCGCCATGGACGGCATGCGCGTCGCCGATGCCGCCTGCGCTTGAAAAGGGAGCGCCGGTGTCCACACCGGCTCAATTCTCATCTCAACCTTTGGCTCGCCATGAGCGATAGGCAATAAGATAATAAAGCGGCAGAAGCACGAGATTGACTATCCAGATTTTCGCAAACCACCCCTTTTGGCCTGCGTATTCATAAATCTGAAGACTGACTGTAACCGTCATCAGGAGAGCGACAAAAAGAAATCCCCAGCGATATTTTCTGGGACAAATCTCTTCATCAGGACCACGCTTGAGTTTGATCATCAAAACAGCTATCACTGATTTCAGTATTGGCTATCAAATAAAATAGGGGCAATTCTACGGTAATACCCGCAAAAACTCCTCCCAGCGTTTTTGGAAATCCGGGCTGCTTTCCGACAAGCGCCTGGCGCTTTCCAAAGCCACGTCACGGTTTCCCGCCAGCCATTCGAAACCGATCGCCAATTCGTGGCGGCGCATGCGCTCTTGCGGCTCCCTCACCTTTTGCACCACCGTGCGATGAAGCAAAACAATGCTGCTGTTCGCAAGTTCGGACCAAGCGATGCGATGCTCTTTCCCTTGCGTATCGACCGCGATCAATCCCCGCGAATCATCGATCGACAAACGGCGGATCCGCATCCCCGATTTCAGTTGAAAATCTCCCGGTGCCGGGCCTTCGCGCAGGCTCTCCTCAAGCACCATCAAAAGCTCCTCGCTGCCGGTCACCAGAACGTCGAGTTTTTCCACCAGCTCGGAATTTCCCAACGTTTCCAGATAACGATGCGCATCGGCAAAATTCCCTTCTTTGGCGAAGCGGGAAACTTTGATGACGATTTGCTGCGGCGAATCCGCCACGACCTTTTTCACCGGCGCTTCGGGTATCGCCGCTGCTTTTTCCTGTTCCTCGAATTGCTTCGCCCGTTTCGCCCATTCCAGTTGTTTCCCGCGGATCACACCGCGCGCGCAGCCACGGGTTTTCAGTTCCGGCAACAAGGTTTCGGCCTCCGCCATCGCCGCGCGGGCTTGTCGGGCAGTTTTGGGAATCAGTGTCATCGTTCCGCTTTCCAGCAATCGCGCATCATGCAGGTAGTTCCCGGCAATGTTTTGATAGAACAAAAACCACGAATCCTGATCCCGATTACCGAGTTGCGCGATCGACTGGAAAAACATCAACGATTCGGAAACACGGCCTTGTTCCCAGTGGCTCAGGCCTCCCAGCATCGCCGCCAGCACATCGGCGCGGGTCGAAATTTTCGCTTCCTCCAGCAAATTGATGCGGGCCGATTTTACGAACGCCGACAGAATCGGCAACATACGCTGGCGGATTTCCGCGTCCTTGCCGCCATCGCTATTTTCGATATGACGCCGGGTGTTTTCAGCTTCCTTTTGCGCGGCGTCAAAATCGCCGGTCAGCCCGGCAACGACCACCGCTTCGATCCCCGCCCAACTCGCGGTAGGCTCCGGCACCGAAGGTTGATCCCTCAATTCGGCGAGCTTCTTTCCCGCCCCCTCGTAATCGCCTGAAAAAAGAAGCCGTTTCACTTCCTGATAGGCCGCGAAAGCATCGGCAGCCGGAGCGGGAGACGGCTCCACTCCGGGCACAGGCTTGGTTTTCGCCTCTTGGGAAACTCCGGACTTCGGCTTGTTCTGAACCATTTCACCCATCCACCAGGCGGCTCCACCGATCAGCCCGAGAATCCCCGCGAAAGCAATCCATCGCGAAAACGGTTTTCGCTTCGTGTTTCCCTCAACCTCGCCCGTTTCAAGCTGCTTCAGCGCCTCCTCAAGCAGATCCAGCATCTCATCGTAGGAATCATAGCGATCTTCCGGCTCGTAAGCCATCGCCCGGTTGACGATGCGGCAAGTCGCGGGTGATAGATCCTCGCAAGCCCTCCGGAGCAGTTTCACATGTTTCTTCGCATCCCGCAATTTATCGGTCGCCATGGATTCCTCCGAACACGGAGGCACCCCCGCGAGCGCATGATAGAGTGTCGCCCCGAAGGCATACATATCGGAGCGGAACGTCTCCGGTTTCCCCTCCACCGCTTCCGGCGGCACGTAATAAGGAGTGGCCCACAGTTCCTTCGCCTGCGCGGCACCCGCGTGGGTCACCAGCGCGAGCCCGAAATCCACGATCTTCGCGTTGCCCTTTTCATCCAGCAGGATGTTTCCGGGTTTCATGTCGCGGTGAATCAATCCCGCCATTTGCGCGGCGCGGAGGCCTTGCACCACTTGGATCGCCATCACCAGGGCTTCCTTTTCCGGGATTCTTCCGCGCTGCGTAATCCAGTGTTCCAGATGCGCTCCGGGCACCAGTTCCATCGCGATATAAAACCGCCCGAACGCCCAACCCGTCCGGAAGACCCGCACCACATTCGGATGGGTGAACGAAGCCGTAAGCCGCGCTTCCTCCACAAATGCCGCGATCCGCCTTTCATCCGCCGACCATTGCTCGTTGAGCACCTTGATCGCCACTTCCCGGTTCAGCGTGCGGTCCCGCGCCACAAAAACCGTGCTCATGCCGCCGATGGAATGCCGGCGCTCGAGAAAATACGGGCCGAATTCCCGCTTCACCCGGTTGTGCTCACCGCAAACAGGACACCCGACATTGGAAAATGGACCGACTTGGGAAACATCCATGGCATTTCCACAGGCGTGGCATGTTGTGATGTCTGCGTCCGGTCCCTGCATTTTTCTCAAAACTACCTCGATGAATTGTCCCTCCGCCAGCATTTCTTAATGGTCGTATTCGAGGCCATCATCTCTTTCGAATGAATTGACATTCAGAGAAAATCCCATTTTTCACCAGCACTCATGAGCGATATTCCCCGCTATTTCCGAGTGGTCCATGTCGGGTTTCCAGCCTCCATCGCGCTTTTGCCAAGTCTCGCACGCTCGAAGGACTCGACACCCCCTGTATTTTCGCCGATTTCAACTCTCCCCCTACGAAGGCCAGGGCGCGGGCGGTAATTCCCACCACGGACTTTTCATCTATCGGGGGATTGGATTGGGGAGCTATCTGGCATCGCACCTTGAGTGGGACTCAGCCTGCGCCGCCGCCGTTGAAAATAAGAGTTTATCATTTCCCCAACTCCTGAAATCACTTCCCGCGTGGAAATCAGAGTCGAGGAAACCGGTAGCGAGCGATTGGACGCGTATCTTGCGGCACGCCTGCCGGACCTTTCGCGTTCCCGCATCCAGACGCTGATCCGCGAGCAATACATCCTCGTTTCCGGAAAACCCGCGAAACCGCGAGATGCCACGAAATGCGGTGATCTCATCACCATCGCGCTGCCCGAAGCCGTGCCGCTGGATGCCGCGCCGCAGGACATTCCGCTCGATATTTTATTCGAAGACGATGATCTCGTCGTCCTGAACAAAGCGCCCGGAATCGTCGTCCACCCCGCGCCCGGAAACCCCGATGGCACGCTCGTCAACGCTCTGCTGCACCATTGCAAAGGCAAACTCTCCGGCATCGGCGGCGTCGAGCGCCCCGGCATCGTCCATCGTTTGGACAAAGACACCTCCGGCTGTCTGGTCGTCGCGAAATCCGATCCCGCGCATCAATCGCTCGTCACCCAGTTTTCCGAGCGCTCCAGCATGGAAAAACTCTACCTCGCCGTGACGCAGGGCATCCCGAAGCCGGAAAAAGACACCATTTTCACCCACATCGGACGCCACCCGGTGAATCGCCAGAAAATGGCCGTCGTCAATCCGCCCGGCGGCAAAACCGCCATCACCGATTACGAAATCCTCGCCACCGATCCCGCATCGCTCACCGCCTTCGTGCTCTGCCACCTGCACACCGGCCGCACCCATCAAATCCGCGTCCACCTGCACCACAAGGGCGCGCCGCTCGTCGGCGATCCGATTTACGGAAAACCTTCGAAAACCGCCACCGAAGTCGGAAGACTCATGCTCCACGCCTGGCGTCTCAGTTTCGAACACCCGATCACCGGTCGAAAAATGCAGTTCGAATCCCCCATCCCTCCCGAATACAAACCTTGGCTCGACCTCTCCGGAAATCTTCCGCTGAAAACCGAACCCTGAAAACTCGCAACTTCCATCTCCATGAACGACGATCTCCTCCACGACCTGCTCGCCGCCGTCGGGCAA
Organism: Luteolibacter sp.; assembly: GCA_047605125.1. Classification (GTDB taxonomy): domain Bacteria; phylum Verrucomicrobiota; class Verrucomicrobiia; order Verrucomicrobiales; family Akkermansiaceae; genus Luteolibacter. The sequence goes on along the minus strand of JASGGK010000005.1, from coordinate 100,886 downwards.
CAGCTCGTTTCCCCGCAAACCCAATACGTCGCCAAAACCTACGGCCGCCTCGTCAAACTCGGCCTCTCCAGCGACGAAGCGAAAAACCAGATCGCCCTCTGTCTCGGCGAAGAAATGGACGAAGTGATGAGGAAAAAACGCGGCTTCGACGAAAAATCCTATCGAGAATCGTTAGACACCCTGCCTTACGCCGACGAGAAAGAAGAGGAACCGGCAGCCATGGAAGAATAAGGAACGCGGACACTGTCCGCATCTTCACTTCCCAAATTCCATTCCTTTAACCCACACATGATTGAGCGAATTATCGCTCGATCATCATTTTCAGCGCTTCAATCGTCATCGCCGAAGCCCCGAAAACCGCGCAGGTCGTGCGCACCATCGTGTCATTGCTGGCAACGAGCACTTCATCCTTCTCTCCAAACCTCGCCGCGAGCCGCTCGATCACCGAATCCGCCGTTTCGCCATTGCGGGAATACATCACCAAAACATTCGTGTCCCTGCCGCCTTCGATGCCGCGCTCGGCTTGTTTTCCATCGAAAACCACCACGACATTCCAGTCATTCAGATCCGCGAAACGCTGGAGCCATTTGATCACTTCGAGCCGCGCGACGAACCGCCCCGGCCCGTGATGAAGTTCGCGGAATTCCGGCAACGCGAAAATCGCGCTGTGACCATCGACCAAAAGAATTTTTTCCCGGGCCGCCACGTTTCAGAAAAGCGGCTGCAGGGAATGCAGATACCACTCCCAGATTTTCCACCCGCCGAAGAGCCACGCCACGCAGCCCATCGAAAGAAACGGCCCGAACGGCAACTGGCGGCCGAATCCGACGCGCCCCAGAATCGCGGCCACGATGGCAAAAATCGATGCGGAAAACAGCGAGAAAAACACCCCGCTCCAGCCGCAAAACGCGCCGATCATTCCCAGCAAATGCACATCGCCCATGCCCATCGCCTCGCGCGGGATCACGGCGGAAGTGGCCGTGCCGTCGAGGGATTTCATGTCTTCCAGACGACGCACACTACCATCCGGGAGCTGGATTTCCTCCTCACGAATCACCAGCGAACCTTTGCCAGCGGAAACGCCATCCACCCGGATTTCTCCAGCTTCCACCAGCAGCCGATCCGTTTTTCTCGAAAAAATATCCCACCACGCGATTTCCTCGTCATCGATCACGAACAACATCGGGTCCTGATCATTCGTCGGCTCTTTCAGAAACCACGCTTTTTCCTCCGGAAATTTCAGCTCGCGCTTGCCGAAGGCGAGTTTCCCGAGCTGCACGACGATCCACAGCCCGATGAACCCGACCAGCCAGCCGAGACCTCCGAGTTTCACCCCGCCCCACGCGGTTGCAGGAACTTCTCCGCCCAATGCCGGAAGCGCCGGATGGATCGCGCACGCAATCAGGCCCAGCGCCGAACCAGCCCACGTCATATTCGTCGGGATGATCAGATGCTCCGTATCGATGAAGGTCACCGAAACCAGAATGGCCATCAGACCCCACAGGAAAACCGCCACCTGCGGAGCCGGGAAAAACCACCATACGGCGGTGAAAAGCAGCGCGGTCAGTAATTCCACGCCGAAGTAGCGGAACGAAATGCTTGTGCCGCATTCCGCGCATTTTCCCCGCAGCCACAGCCAGCTGATCAGCGGCAGGTTCAACCACATCGGAATGTTGTTTTTGCAAACCGGGCAGAACGAACGCTTCGGCTCATTCACCGACATTCCCAACGGCACCCGATAAATCACCACATTCAGAAACGAACCGATGCACGCGCCGATCAAAAAGGCCGGAATCAGCCAAATCCAGTGGGTAAAAGGAGGATCAATCAAAGCCCCGCCATTCAAGCCACGCGCCCTATCCTGCCAAGGAAGAAATGGAGCGCCGGTCTCCCCACCGGCTCGTTGCCATGCGAATCCAAGCCGGTGGGGAGACCGGCGCTCCATCCGTAAAAAGCAGCAGGCGCGGATCGTTGGACCGATCCGCGCCTGACGTTGCACATTTTCCCCCCTTGTGTTTTTTGGGACGGTTTACCGGCACCGCCTGAACTTCCCCCCGGATGTTCAAGTTAGCCGTTGTTGGCAGACCTTTTCACAAAAAACTGAGATAATGTTCACGATCGGCTTCCGGTTGCCCATGGGCCTTTCGATGTCGTTACAGTGCCCCGGAAATTACGGATTTAAAAGTTATTTAGATCCCCAAACCCGGCCAACAGTCCCCGAAATCGGCCTTAGCACGCGTGAATCAACTATCTTCCACCGGAATCACATCCACCGCGACCTGCAGTGTTTGCCCACCGGCACCCAACGTCACGCCGCGCAACGGGCTGACATCGGAAAAATCCCTGCCCCACGCCACCGTGATGTGCCGTTCACCCGGCAGGATGTTATTGGTGGGATCGGCATCCACCCAGCCCACCGCTTCCCCACAAAACAACGAAACCCACGCATGCGAAGCATCCGCTCCGGTAAGACGCGCCTGTCCCGCTGGCGGTTTGGTTTCCAAATAGCCGCTGACGTAGCGCGAGGGAAGCCCCAGCGAACGCAGGCAGCCTAACATCAGGTGGGCGAAATCCTGGCAAACCCCGGCTTTCTTTTTCAGCACTTCCGTCACCGGGGTGGCCACATCGGTGGCGCGGGTGTCGAATTTGAACTCGCGGTGGATTTTCGCGTTCAGTGCGATCAACGCTTCAAGAATCGGTCGCCCTGCGGGGAATTCCGAACGGGCATAATCGGCGAAATCCTGGGAAACCGGCACCATCGGGGAAGCGAAACGGAACATCCCCGCTTCGGAACCCGGCGTGAGTTCGTGCGCCTGGCAGCCGTTGCGGACGCTTTCCCACGGTGGAGTCGCCGAAGGTTCCGGATGTTCCGTGGAAGAAACATCGACGAAACTGTGCGCCGTCACTTCCAACTCGGAATGCAGGCCCTCGATTTCGAAATACGCGGTGATGTTTCCATAGGGATCTTCATGCACGCCTTTCCCCACCGGTTCCGGGCGGATTTCGAGATGATGCCACGGGCAGGTCTGTGTCGGCAATCGGCGTGGCGCGAGCCGGGCCAGATGGTGGGAAACCGTAACCGCCCCGTCATAAACGTATTTCGTGCGATGGATCAGCTCGTATTTCATGTGGGGAGGCGCGCGCTTTCTCTCAAATTCCTGGAGCGGATGGAAGCCCGATCCATGCTAAAAATTCCTGGTTCCCATCCATGCCGGTGATTGGCGAAGGAATCAGCCCGCGCCATTCGCAACCGTGCTCCTCCGTCACAAAGCGGCGGATTTTTTCCACCGCACGCTCGTGCAAGGCCGGATCACGGACGATTCCCCCCTTGGAAATATCCTCACGCTCCAGCTCGAACTGCGGTTTGATCAGGCAAACGACCGCGCCCGCCTCAGGCTCCAGCACTCTGAAAACCGCCGGCAAAACCTTGGTCAGCGAGATGAAGGAAAGATCCATCACCGCCAGCTTCGGCCGATCCCCGCCAAGATCTTCCGGCACCATGTGGCGGGCGTTGAACTGTTCTTTCACGATCACCCGCGGATCGTTGCGGAGTTTCCAAACGAGTTGGTTCGTCCCCACATCCACCGCATGCACTCGGACCGCGCCGTGTTGCAGCAGGCAATCGGTGAAACCACCGGTCGATGCGCCGACATCGATGCAGGTCCAGCCGGCGGGATCGATGGCGAAGGCATCCAATGCTCCTTCGAGTTTCAAACCGCCGCGCCCGACGTAGCGGGGCTTTGTCTTGAGTTCCAGCGGCGCGTCTTCCGGGAGTTTCGCGCTCGGTTTGTCGATGATGTGATCGCCGCTGCGGACTTCTCCCGCCAGTACCAGACGTTTCGCCTGCTCGCGGGAATCGCAAAGTCCACGTGCCACCAGCAGGGCGTCGATCCGATCTTTCCTCATGCGCGGGGCACGCTGCCCGAGTATTCCAGCCAATCCAAGCCCGAAGAAATCTCACCGCGCGGCGGGCGGAGCGGTGGCAGGTGCCGGAGCGGGTTTCACTTCCGGCTCGAAGAAATGCTTCCGCACCGCATCCACCAGCGAGCCGCCGGTTTCCTTATGGAATCTCAACGAAAGGCCCGTGCAGAACGCTCCGATGAGGAAAATCACGAAAACCAGCTTCCAGCCGTTTCCAGAAGCCTCCTCCACATAGATCACCTCTTCCCGCTGCCGGGGAGGCGGCGGCTGGGGAATGGAATGGACAGGAGGCGGATTGTAGGCCGGGATCGGTTGTTGTGGTTGGACTTCTCCCATTTCCAGCAAGAGCGCTTCCGCCTCACCGGCATCATACTCGTAGTTTAAAATCACATCCCCGAGTTTCACATCCGCGCCGGGACGCAGGGAAATCGCTTCTTCCCGGTATCCGTCAAGCGTGATGCCGTTGGTGGAATTCAGGTCGCGAAGCTCGAAGCCACCCGGAACACGGCGGATTTCCGCATGCACCCCGGACACCGAACCGCAATCGAGGAAAATGTCGCTTTCCGCGCCGCGCCCGACCGTCAGGACCGGTTGATCCAAAGGAAACCGATAAGGCTGGGGAGCATATCCGGGGACTTCAAACGTAATTCGCGGCATGATGCCAAGAGTCCTACCCGGATTACTGACGTTCGCCACACTTTTTTGCAATGATTCGGAAAACTTAGATGCATCCGGTGCCTGATGTGAATTGACAATGAATTTCCGGATTTCATATCAAATCGGCACTTCACCGGAGTGCCGATTCCAAACGCATTTCGCGCGCATTTTTCGGATCACCTCCCAATTTTCCCCATGGATTACGTCATTTTTTTGATCGGGCTGATCCTGCTCTCCGGGGCGGCAGGGGCCAGTTCGTCGATTTGGCTTTCCAATGACTCAGCGAAACGGGTGAACGGCCTGCTTCTGGCCATCGGGATCTCATCCCTCGCCATTCATTTGTGGACGAAATTCGCCCGCTTTCTGACCGACGATGTCGAGCTGCTGAACAAAATCGACCCGGTGCTGGGAGCTCTGTTCGTCAGTACGCTGCTGCTTTATTTCCTTCGCTCCGGCAGTGGAAATCACAGCCGTTACGATGGCTTGAAGTGGCTTCTCTCGATCATCACCGGCGTTTTCATTTACGCGGCCAGCATGAAAGGCCTGCTCCAGCCCGCCTTTTATATTCCCGCTGGCATCGCCGCCTTTCTCGCCGGTTGGCAAATCCAGGCCTCGGTCGGGAAATCCGCCATTTCCCGGATCGCGTGCGGTTTCCTGTTTCTGCTGGTTTCCGCCGTCTGCCTGATGCCGGATCTGGTCGATGTGGGTTACAACTTACAGGGCAAGCCGTTGGAAGCCCACCGCCTCCACGTCCTCTGCGCGCTCGTCGCGGCGGCAGTCGGCTCGGTGTTTTTCAGCATGACCGTCTGGGCCGCGAAAACCTCGCAAATGCAGGCAATGCTTTCCCCGGAACTCAAGCGCCGCCAGAAGATCGGCACCACCGTCGTGCTCACCGCCAGCCTGATCACCCTGACGAACGGCGCGTGGCTCGCCCACTGGCTCGGCGATCAGGTCCAGCAGGAGCAAACCGAAACCCTGCTCAGCGCGCTGAAACTCGGTTCCACCAATTTCGACACCAATCTGATCGCCCAAATCCGCGGAATACCGGAGGATACGAACACCCAGCTCTATCAAGTCATTCAGGAGAAACTCACCACCCTCCGCCAGGCGTTGCCAAAAACCCGTTTCGCCTATCTCTCGGGCATGCGGAACGGCAAATGGGTGTATCTCGTGGATGCCGAGCCCGTCGATTCCAAGGACTTCTCCCCACCCGGCATGGTGCATAAGGATTACCCGGAAAAGTGGCATGGCGCGATCGCCGGAAACTCCACCTTCGAAGGCCCGGATTCCGATGCCTGGGGCGTATGGTTCACGGCGATGGTCCCGATTTACAACAAGGGGACACCCACGCTTTCATCGGTCCTCGCGGTGGATTATCCGGCCAAGGAATGGATCCGCCCTCTGGCGTCACGCCGTCTCGCTTCGATGGCGATCACATTCTCCATCGCCTGTCTTCTCCAGGCGCTCTATCTCTTCCATCTCACGTCCATCCGCAACGCGCTGGTGATGGACCATTTGTCCGAGCAGCTTTCGGACGCAATGGACGCCGCCGGTTTCGATACGTGGGAATGGTTCCGCAAAAAACTCCGCCTCAGCAGCGGCGACAAGCTCCTCACCACCCTCGGCCTCGCCGATGAAAACCGCACGCTCGATCTGCGCCAAATCTGGAAACTCATCCACCCGGAAGACCGCTACCAGATCCACCAGATGCTGCGGCGCCCGCCCGACGCTCACCTCCCGCCCGCCGAAGCGGAAATCCGCCTGCGCGACAGCCAGAACCGCTGGTACTGGTTCATGTTGCGCGGCCGCATTCTCAATCCGAGCGCCATCAACAACGACACCCGCGTCGTCGGCACCATTCTCAACATCGATGAGAGCTACCGCATCCGCCACGAGATCGACCGCCAGCGCCGCTTCGCCCTTCACGTGATGGAATCCGTGCCGAACGGCCTCGCCGTGATCGACAGCCACGGAGCGCTGACCTATGCGAACCCCGCGTTCATCCGGATGTCGAATTACCCACAGACGAAAATCATCGGCACCCCGCTGGATTCCCTGCTGAAACTTTCCTCCCCCCCCCTCGAAGAGCGCCGCGGACAGGAAGGTCTCATGGTCCGGGCTGATGGCAACGTCATCCCGGTGCAGGCGTTTTCCGCTCCCCTTTCCGAAGGCGGGAAACGCAATGGCTCGATCCTCGCCGTGATCGATCTCACCGCCGCAAAAAATTCCGAACGCGCGCTGCTCCAGAGCCGGGAAGAAGCGAACCGCCTCGCCCTCGTCGCAAAACGGACCGACAACTCCGTTTTCATCACCAACGCCCAAGGCCAGATCGAGTGGGTCAACGAAGGTTTCTCCCGCATCAGCGGCTACGCGAAGGAAGAAGTTCTCGGAAAAATCCCCGAAATTTTCCTCGCGAACGGCAGCACCGCGGCTTCCGTCGCCCAAAAACTCCGCACCGGCCAGGGCTTCGAGTCCGAGATCGTCAACTACCGCAAAGACGGCCGCTCGTATCTCGTCCATGTCGAGTGCCAGCCTCTGCACGATAAAAACGGCGCGCTCACCGGCTACACGGTCATCGAGCGGGACATCACCCGCACCCGCCGTTCCGCGAAATTGCTGGAAGCCGTCGCCTCCGTCAGCAGCACCCTGCTTTCCTCCGACCTGCACGATGCCGTCTGGGGCGAGGTGCTCGAATCCCTCGGCCGCGCCTCGCATGTCGATCAAGCCTACATTTACCGCGTCCATCCATCGGCGGACAAACGCGGCCCGCTGATGAGCCAGCTCGCCGAGTGGAACTCGAAAATCCCCTTCCCGCGCATCAAAAACGCCGCGCTGCAATCGCTGCCCATGTACGAGCTCGGCCTCAACCGCTGGCGCGACATCCTTTCCGCAGGCCATGACATTTACGGCGTCACCGGAGAAATGCCGGAAACCGAGCGCGCGCTGCTGCAAGCCCAGGGCACGCTTTCGCTCGTCGTCGTCCCGATTTTCGTCGGCGACGCCTTCTGGGGCTTCATGGGCTTCGACTCCTGCACCGAAGAACGCCGTTGGGAATCCTGGGAAGTCGCCATTCTCCGCTCCGCCGCCGCCAACATCGGGCTGCGGATGGTCGCCCAAAACGAATCCGACGCCCTCCGCCTCGCCCGCGATGAAGCGAACATCGCCGCCGGCATCGCGGAAAAAGCCAACCGCGCGAAGAGCACCTTCCTCGCCACCATGAGCCATGAAATCCGCACGCCGCTCAACGCCGTGATCGGCATGGCCTCGCTGATGGAAACCACCCAGCTCAACGCCCAGCAGCGCGATTACGCGGAAACCATCCTCCGCTCCAGCCACTTCCTGCTCGAACTCATCAATGACATTCTCGATTACTCCCGCATCGAAAGCGGAAAAATCGAACTGGAATCCGCCGCCTTCTCACTCCCCGATCTCTGCCGCGAAGCCTTCGATGTCGTCCGCGTCAGCGCCATGGGCAAGGAGCTGGAACTCGTCGGCAGCATGGCACCGGGCCTGCCGCAAATGATGATCGGAGACAGCTCGCGCATCCGGCAGGTGCTCGTCAATCTTCTCGGAAACGCGATCAAATTCACCCCGCGCGGCTACGTTTTCCTCGGCATCGGCGGTGAACAGCAGGCCGATGGCAAATGGCTCATCAGCCTCAGCGTGCAGGATTCCGGCATCGGCATTTCCCCGGATTCCATCGACAAACTCTTCAAACCCTTCGTGCAGGAAGACTCCTCCACCACCCGGCGTTTCGGCGGTTCCGGTCTGGGCTTGGCGATCAGCAAACGCCTCACCCAGCTCATGGGCGGCGATATCACCGTCAGCAGCGTCCAAGGCAAAGGCACCAACATCACCGCCTCCTTCCGCCTCACACCGACTGCCGCCGCCATTCCCGAATTGTTGCCGCCATTACTCGGAAAATCCAACTTCCGCGTGCTCATCGTGGACGATCACGATCTCAACCGCACCACGCTGGAAAACATTTTCAGACAGTGGAACCTCGCCACCACCACCGCCACCAGCGCTCAGAACGCCCTGCACGCCTGGCAAAATCACGGGCCGTTCGATCTCGTCGTCATCGATTACACCCTGCCGGACATGGACAGCCAGGAACTCGTCCGCCACCTGCGCACGCAACCGTCCGCGGACTCCGCGAAATTCGTCCTCACCGGCCCCGGCACCGGTTACCCGGAAAGCGTTCCCAAGCTTTTCAACGAAACCATCAACAAACCGTTCTGGACCTCCGCCGTCCACAGCGTGCTCGGCCGCATTTTCCGCAACCAACCGCTCAAACCGGTCGCAAGCCCGAGCGAAGTCGGCACGGAACAACTTTCCGGCATGCGCGTGCTCATCGCGGAAGACAACATCAACAACCAGAAAGTCGCCCGCCTCCTGCTCAACCGCCTCGGCATCGAACCGGAAATCGTCGATAACGGCCAACTCGCCGTCGATGCGGTGCGGATGCGCGAATTCGACGTCATCCTGATGGACCTCCAAATGCCGGTCATGGATGGTCTGGAGGCCAGCCGCGCCATTCACTCGCTCCATCTGCCGAAGCGCCCGCGCATCATCGCCCTGACCGCCAATGCCTTCCAGGAAGACAAGGACGCCGCCGCCGCTTCCGGCATGGACGGATATCTTTCCAAACCCATCACCCTCGCGCGCTTGAAAGAAACCCTCGCCGGCCTCTATCATTCCCTCACCCGCTCCTAAAACATGACTGATCCCACCGGAAAAAACCCGCTCATCGACTACGAACAACTCGAACCCTTCATCGACATCGGTCTCGATGAATTTCGCGGCATTTTCCACGACGTCATCGAAGAAACGCCCGCCCGTCTCCAGGAAATCGCCAAATCCCTCGCCGCGGACGATTTCCCCGCCGCAAAGCGCACCTCCCACACCCTTCGCGGCATGCTTTCCAATTTCGGCTGCAAACAGCTCTGCGCGAAACTTTTCGCCCTCGAACACGGCGAGCCAACCACTCCTGCCCAGGCACCTGCGAAAATGCAGGAACTCCACACCCTCTGGACCCTCAGCCTCGGCGCGATTCTCGAATGGGAAAAATCCGTGAGCTGAAAAAAATCCGGCGGATTGCCGCTTGCCAACCCACCTTCCCTTTGCTCACTTTTACCCACCATGGCGAATCCGACCAACGTTCTTTCCACCGGTATCGAGATCATCGGTTCCATCCGTTTTTCCAATGACATGATCATCGACGGCAAAATCGAGGGTGAAATCACTTCCGAGAAAGGCCGCGTCACGATCGGTGAAAACGCCATCGTCAAAGGCGATCTCACCGCCGGCGAAGTCAAAGTCTACGGCAACGTCGAAGGTAAAATCACTTCCCAGCGCTGCGAACTGAAGGACAAGTCCCGCATCAACGGCGACATCAAATCCAAGGTATTCTCCATGGAAGAAGGTGCCCAGCTGTCCGGTCGCACCGAAATCGGAGGCTGAGAACCAACTATTTTTCCCCAAACAAGCCCTACCGGCCACTCGGCTCGCAGGGCTTTTTCATTTTGGGAATTTCTTCATAAAAATTCAATTCTCGCGCAAAGACGCAAAGTAATAGAAAAATCTTTGCGCCTTTGCGCGAGAACAAATCCTATTCTAACTTCCCCGGTAAGTGCTGTATCCCCAAGCACTGCACAGCAACGGCACGTGATAATGCCGCGCGGTTTCTGAAATCCGGAATTTCACCGGGATTTCCTCGTAAAACCCGTCAGGAAAATACTCCGCCACGCGGAAAACCAATTCGTAGTTCCCCGGCAAAAACCCGCTCCCCTGCAACAGCGGCTCATCCGTTCTGCCATCCGCGTTCGTCCGCATTTCCGTGACCGGCATGCGTTCGTTTTCCTGAAACCGGAACAACCGGACCGGGATACCCGCCGCCGGTTTTCCCGCCGCCGTATCCAAAACATGGGTCGTGAGTTTTCCATTCATCGCGCTTTCTCCACCAGATCAGCCAGACGCAGTTCCGCAATCTTGTAAATCTCTTCCAGCGCCGCCGCGATTTCGGCGTCTCGCTCATTGAGCAACCTCCGCTTCATCGCGGAAACGATCGCATCCACCTTGTTCAAGCGCGCGCAAATGATGAACGGAAACCCGAAACGCTCGCGATAAGCGCCATTGAGCCGTCGCATTTCCGCTAAAATCGTATCGCCCGCGTCTCCGATACCCGCGCTTGCCTGTTCCCGCACCGATTCGGCCGTCAGCGTCAATCGCCCGGCCAAATCCGGATGCCCGCAAATCAGCGACATCTGCTGATCCGGCGTCGCCGTTTTCACCACCGTGACCATCTTCGAATGAAGCTGAACCGCCGAAGAAAACGGCCGCATCGGTTCCACACCCGCAGCCACCCAAGGGGAATGCTCGAAAACGCTCCCGAAGCAGCCGACAAACCGCTCCGCCGAAAGTGAATTCACCTCGCACAACCTCATGCCAGCGGCCCTCCCGCGATGGTTCTTTCGATGGCCGCGCGGATCGTCACGCCGTCTTCGTTTTTCAATTCCTCATACCACGCGCGGGTTTCGAGTTCGTCGATTCCATGCGTCACATCCGAGCGTTTCCGCGCCGCCTGGATAATCGCCGCCACGCGCTCCAACCGCCGTTTCTCATAACGTTTCAACGAATCCTCCACACCCAGCGAATGGGATTTCAAACACGATGCCAGCACCCACGCGCTTTCCATCGCCTGGCAGCCGCCTTGCCCGAGATCCGGCACCATGCTGTGGCCCGAATCCCCGACCAACGCCACGCGCCCGCGCACCAGATTTTCCAACGGCGGCACATCGTGGATCGGAATCCGTGCCGTGGTGAAAGGATCGATCCGCCCGATCAAGGTCCGCACCGGTTCCGCCCAACCGTGGAAATGCCCGCACAATTCCTCGCGGATCGCTCCCCGGTCGCACTCTCCCGGAAATTCCAGCGGCACATCGAAAAAATAATACAACCGCCCACCCGCCACCGGCATCAGGGAAACCCGTTTGCCATCGCCCACATACGTCACCCACGCCCCTTCCGGTGCGAGATCTTCCGCCGCCGTGACCAGACCATTCCAGTTCACGTATCCGGCGTAGTGACGTTCGATTTTTTTACCGAGCACGTAATTCCTCAGCGACGAATGCGTGCCATCCGCCGCTACCAGCACATCGCCTTCGGCACGGCTGCCGTCTTCAAAAATCGCGATCACGCGATCCGGCGTTTCCTGAATCTCGATCAGTTTTTTCCCAAAACTCACGTTTTCCACCTGCGCCAAAAGCAGGTTTTGCAAATCCGTGCGCGAGACCGGCAAAGGCGGCTGGCCCACCGCTGCGATCAACGGCTCCAGGCTGAAATGAGTCAGAGATTTCCCGGAAAATCCATCACGATACCCCATCGTCCGCATCTCTCCGCCGATCTCCGCCAGCGGCTTTGCCAGGCCGAGGCGGTTGAGAATTTTCACGCCATTCGACCAGAGCGAAATCGCCGCTCCCGCCGGGCGCAGTTCCTGCACTTTCTCGAAAACGGAAACACGGTAGCCTGCCTGCTGGAGCGCGATGGCACTCGTCAGCCCCGCCATTCCCGCGCCGATCACGATGACCTCAAGATCTTCCATGCTTTTGCCTCCTACTGAGCACAGGCCGTGCAAATTTTGAAAATCTCTCGCTCACCCCCTCGCCTTGGCCGCCGATCTGCTTATTCACGCTCAGCGGATTCCGCCGATTCACCATGATTTTCACCCTCAATGGCAGCACCGTCGAAACGACTGCCGCACCCGGCCAATGCCTGCGCACGCTCCTGCGCGAGCACGGGTGCTTCGGCGTGAAAAAAGGCTGCGACGCAGGCGATTGCGGTGCCTGCACCGTCCACGTCGATGGACGCCCGATTCACTGTTGCCTCTACCCGGCTCAGCGTGCGGATGGCCGGAAAATCACGACCATCGAAGGTCTGGAAAACGCTCTGCCTTCGCAATTCATCGCCGCGCAGGGATTTCAATGCGGCTTCTGCACGCCCGGCATGATCATGACCGCCGCATGCCTGAATCCCGCGCAGCTCGACGATCTGCCCCAGGCTCTCAAAGGAAACCTCTGCCGCTGCACCGGCTATCGGGCGATTCAGGATGCGATCCACGGCATCGCCCACGTCACCCCGGACACTCCCGGCGACAGCGTGGGAAAATCCATCGCCAATCCGCTCGGGCCGTCCATCGTCTGCGGTGCGGCTCGCTACACCGCCGATGTTCCCATCGAAAATCTCCTGCATCTCAAGGTGCTGCGTTCACCCCACGCCCACGCGAAAATCCGCTCCATCCGCAAAGCCGCCGCGCTCGCCCTGCCCGGCGTCGTCCGCGTTTACACGTGGGAAGATGTGCCACGCCGATTGTTCACCACCGCCACGCACGACGATTACCACGTCGATCCCGACGACACGTATCTGCTCGATGATACCGTGCGTTTCTCCGGTCAACGCGTCGTCGCCGTGGTCGCTGAATCCGAAGCCATCGCGGAAAACGCCTGCCGCCTGATCGAGATCGACTACGAAATTCTCCCCTCCGTTTTCGATGCCGAACAAGCGATGAAACCCGGTGCGCCGCTCGTGCATTCCGGCAAAACCGCCGCCTCGCGCATCGCCAAACCGGAACAAAACATCCTCCGCGAAATCCACGGCGAGCACGGCAGCGCGAGCGATGGATTCGCCGCTGCGGACACCATTTACGAAGGTACATTCGAAACGCCCCGCCAACAGCATGCGCAGTTGGAAACCCACATTTCCATCACCACGCTCGACGATGCGGGCCGCCTCCACGTGCGCACCAGCAGCCAGACGCCGTCGTTGACGAAAGCCAAACTCGCTTATCTGCTGGAGCTCGATCCCGCGATGATCCACGTCTTCACCGAGCGCGTCGGCGGCGGTTTCGGGTCGAAACAGGAAATGCTCACGGAGGATCTTTGCGCTTTCGCCACGCTCGATACGAAACGCCCGGTGAAATGGGAATTCACCCGCAGCGAAGAATATCTCGGCTCGGTTTGCCGCCATCCTTTCAAAGTCAGCGTCAAACTCGGCGCGAAAACCGACGGAACGCTCACCGCGATCCAGCTCCGCGTCATCGCAAACACCGGCGCATACGGCAATCACGGCGGCGAAGTGCTCGGCCATTCACTCAACGAATCGCTCGCGGTCTATCGCTGCCCGAACAAAAAAGCCGACGCCTTTTCCGTTTACACCCACACCGTTCCCTCCGGCGCGTTCCGTGGCTACGGCATCACCCAGACCACCTTCGCGATGGAATCCGCCATGGATGAACTCGCGCGTTTGCTCGCCATCGATCCGGTTTTCCTGCGCCGCAAAAACATGATCCGTCCCGGCGATGGATTGATCAGCATCTGGAGCGATCCGAGCGATCTGGAAATCGCCAGCTACGGCCTCGCCGAATGCCTCGATCTGGTGGAAAACGCGCTCGCCGGCGGCAACGGTTTTCCCAAACCCGCCGATCCCGAATGGCTGGAAGGAAAAGGCGTGGCCATCAGCATGCTCGATTGCGGCCCGCCGACCGAACACCGCTCGGAAGCGCGCGTCGATTTATTGCCGGATGGTTCCTATCAACTCGCCATCGGTTCCGCCGAATTCGGCAACGGCAGCATCACCACCCATCTGCAAATCGCCGCCACCGTGCTCGGCTGCGGCATCGATCAAATCCGCCTCATCCACGCCGATACCGATCGCGCGCCTTATGATTCCGGCACTTTCGCCAGCACCGGCAGCCTCGTCGGTGGACGCGCGATTCTCGAATCGGCGGCGGTGTTGAAAAAACACCTGCTCGCCAGCGCCAGCCGCTATCTTGAGGTTTCACCGGAAAACTGCGTGCTGGCTCAAAACTCCGTCATCGCCGGTGAAAAATCGATTTCCCTCGCGGAAATCCACACGCGTTCCACCGCAGAAGGAAATCCGCTGCAAGCTACCCGCCGCGCCTACGCCGCGCCGCGCTCCGTGGCATTCAATGCGCAGGGATTCCGCATCGCCGTCCACACCATCACCGGGGAAATCCGCATTCTACAAAGCGTCCACGCCGCCGATGCGGGCACGGTTTTAAACCCCATGCAATGCCGGGGACAGGTCGAAGGCGGCGTCGCCCAGGGCATCGGCCACACGTTGTTCGAAAACATGATTCTCGATGAAACGGGAACCATCACCAATCCGACGTTCCGCAACAACCGCATCCCGTCTTTCGCGGACGTTCCCCACACCGAAGTGTATTTCGCCGAAACCTACGACGGCATCGGCCCGATGGGAATGAAACCCATGAGCGAAAGCCCGGTCAATCCGGTCGCACCCGCGCTGGCCAACGCTCTCGCGGACGCGACGGGCGTGCGTTTCCACGATCTCCCGCTCAGCGCGCCGAGGATTTTTGAAAAACTCATTGATGAAACGGCCAGATCAGCGGAATCAGCGAGCAGGCGGTCACCCAGCAAATGATATTGAGCGGAATCCCGACTTTGAGGAAATCACGGAACTTGTAACCACCGGGACCGTAGACCATCATGTGCGTCTGATAGCCCATCGGCAGCGCGAACGCGGTGGAAGCGGCGACCGTCACCGCCATCACCAACGGCCATGGATTCACCTGAAGTTCATGCGACATCTTCACCACGATCGGCACCATCATCACGGCGGTCGCGTTGTTTGAAAGCACTTCGGTAAGGAGCAAGGTCAACAGGAAAACCATCCACAGCAAAACCGTCGGCAGATGCTCGGGGGAAAACCAATGTTCCGCGCCATTCACCATCGTTTGCGCGAGCCACTGCGCGGTGCCCGTATTTTGCATCGCCATACCGAGGCCGAGCAAACCGTAAAGCATCAGCAGCACCTGCCAATCGATGCTCGCATAAGCTTGGCGAGGCGTAAGCACCTTCAGCCACAGCAAGACCAGCGCACCCACCAACGCGCAATAATGGATCGGAATATCCGGAATCCATGGGAAAACCGGATGCAGCAGATCCGATAATGTCGCCACCAGCACCACGCCGACCAGCGCTCCCCAGGACAGGAAAACGTGGGCGTTCGGCTTGTCGATTTTCTCTTCCGCGCCTTCGTCCTCCGGATTATCCGTCAGGATGAAGTCCTTGGTTTCCTGAAGCGCTTCGAGGTTGTTCTGCGCGGTGATGACCAAAAGCGTGTCACCGATATCCAGCGGCAGTTCCGCGATGCGATCGGTGATGTTCACGCCATTGCGATGCACCGCGAGCACCACGGCATTGTATTTCTGGCGGAAATCCGAGCGCGCGAGCGTGACTCCGTTCAGGGAAGATTCATCGCGGATCACCAGTTCGGTGACGAGGCCGTCCACCGTCGACAAAAGCTGGCCGCCGATTTCGGAAAAGAACGCCTCGGAATCCAGCGCACGGCCTTTGCGATGGTGCAGGGCGACGAGAAAACGGTCGTTCATTTCAATCGTCACCTTCGAGAGCGATTGCATCACGCGCGCCCCCTTGCGGCGGATTTCCATGACGTGAATCCCCTGCTCCCGGTCCGCCAGAGCGGTCTCGACCAGCTTCCTGCCCACCAACGGAGAATTTTCACCGATCAGCACATGGTAAAGCGGCGTGGTGCGGAGATCTATATCAAGACTGCCGGTGATGGAAGAGCGGTCCGGAATCAGCCTGGGGCCGAAAATCGCCAGATACGTGATTCCGGCCAGCGTGAGGGGAATCCCGAGCGGAGCCAGCTCGAACATGCCCATCGTCTGTTCCCCCAGATCCCGGAGCGCGCCGTTGACCAGAATGTTCGTCGAGGTACCGATCAGCGTGCAGCAGCCACCGAGGATCGAAACGTAGGAAAGCGGCATCAGGAGCTTCGAAGCCGCGATGTTTTTCGATCGGGCGAATCCGAGCGTCACGGGCAGCATGATGGCGACGATCGCCGTATTGTTCATCCACGCGCTGAAGAACGCCACCAGCAGGGAAAACGATAAAATGGCATAACGGACGTTTCCCGGAAGCTTGTCACGCATCAGGCGCCCGATGTGATCCACCGCTCCCGATTGCTCCAGCGCTCCGCCGATCACAAACAAGGCCGCGATGGTGATCGGCGCTTCGTTTTTGAAAACGTCCGTCATTTTCTTCGCATCGACGAGGCCGAGCGCCACCACGAGGCACAGGATCGTCAACGCGATCACATCCGGTGCCGCCCACTCGCGGATGAAAGCAACAAGCGTGACGGCGATAACAATCAGAGTCAGAATGATCGGAAGATCAGGAATGGTCATGAAAATGAGTCCCCACGTGAGGTGGCCATGCAATGAGGACCAATCGCCCGCTTGGCAAGCTTTTGGAATGCCGGAAGAGGTTGGGAGTTGATGGAAAGAGCAGGAAAAGGGACCGCTGACGCTCACGTCGGCTCCACTCTAAAAAACTCCGCGGCCTTCGAGTCTCCGCGTTTCGATAAAACCCAAGCCCCATCACCTCAACAACTCCCTCAGAATCGGCACATCCGCTTCCGCCCACGGCAGTTTCCCGAAATCCTCCGGCGCGCACCATTCCACCGCCGAATGCTCATGCGCGTGCAATCCGCCGGAAACGATCCCGCACACAAACGGCAGCAGCCGGATCGTCACGGTCTCATACGCGCAAATCACCGGCGTCAGCGCGTCGCGGACCTCCACCACCACGCCAAGCTCCTCTTCCAGCTCCCGGACCAGCGCGGCCTGGGGAGTTTCCCCCGTTTCCACTTTTCCTCCCGGAAATTCCCACAATCCCGCCAAATGCTTCCCTTCCGGCCGCCGGCACGCCAGATATTCACCCCTTTCATTCCGGATCACTCCGCAAACCACATCGATCACCCCGTCACTGTGGCTTTCTTCCTGCCCTTGCGGAAACAAAAAACCGCCGGGAAAAATCCGGGCGGTTTTGGAAATTCTTGATTCGGCAAAAGAATCAGGCGACGGTGCCCTCTTTTTTCTCGGTCTTGTCCTTGTCGCCGTCCTTGCACTTGTCACAACCGGCGATGGTGCCTTCTTCTTTCTTCTCTTTGTCCTTCTTGTCGCACTTGTCACAGCCCGCGACGGTGCCTTCCTGTTTTTCCTTTTCCTTGCCTTCGCACTTCCCGTCCTTACAGGCGACGGTGCCTTCTTTCTTATCGCCCTTGTCCTTGCCTTTTTCGCAATCGCAGGCGGTGGTGGTTTGCTTTTCAACCCCGGCGGAAACGCCACCGGCGATGGCAAACGGAGCGAGGAGACTGGAAGCGAAAATCGCGGAGAGGATGAGTTTCATAGGTATGTGTGGTTGGTTGAGGTCGATTGACGTGGGATTAGAGCGGCCGAACCGTGGTTTTATTCCAAAAAACCCACGGCTCTGGAAAAAATCTCCAAACCCTCGCGTAAAAACAACACGACAAGCGTGAAGTTGCGCCTATTTCCAATGATTTTCCCCAAGACACAAGGATCAAGAATGGAAGAATTGTCACAGATCCGCTCATTCCCGACACATTTTCTTGTCTTGCGTCTCTTCTCCTGAAGGTTTCTGTCTCCCGCACCGTGTCCTTTACCGTCCTTGCCACCGATCCCCGATCTTCCGCCCGCCGTGGTGAGCTGCAGCTCGCCCATGGCACGGTGGAAACGCCGATTTTCATGCCCGTAGGCACCCAGGGATCGGTGAAAACCCTGCATCCTGCGGAACTCGAAAAGCTCGGTTCCCAAATCATTCTCGGAAACACCTACCACCTCTGGCTGCGTCCGGGCCACGAGCTGATCCGTGACTTCGGCGGCCTCCACGGTTTCACCACTTGGAAAAAACCGTTTCTCACCGATTCCGGCGGCTTCCAAGTCTGGTCCCTCGCCAAGCTCCGCAAAATCACCGAAGAAGGCGTGCGTTTCCAAAACCACCTCGACGGATCGAAAATGCTGCTCACCCCCGAGCTCAGCATGGAAATCCAGGGCGCGCTCGGCTCGGATATCGCGATGCTCTTCGACGAATGCCCGCCCTACCCGTGCGATGAAAAATACGCCGCGAACTCCCTCGCCCTCACCACCCGCTGGGCAAAGCGCTGCAAGGATTGGGTGACGGCGAACGAACCGAAATCCGGCGACGGCCGCCAGATGCACTTCGGCATCGTCCAAGGCTCCATCTACGCCGATCTCCGCGAACAATCCGCCCGCGAACTCGTCGAGCTGGATTTCGACGGCTACGCGGTCGGCGGCGTTTCCGTCGGCGAGCCGGAACACGAAATGTTCCGCGCCATCGAAAACGCGGTGCCGTTTTTACCGCAGGAAAAACCGCGCTACGCCATGGGACTCGGCACTCCGCCGCAGATTCTGGAAATGATTTCCCGCGGCGTGGACATGTTCGATTGCGTCATGCCCACCCGCATCGCCCGCCACGGCATGGCCTTCACCCTCGACGGCCCGATCAATATCAAAAACCTCATCCACGCCAAAGACCCGCGCCCGGTCTGCGAAAGCGCCCACCCGCACGTCGCGAACTTTTCCCGCGCCTACCTCCGCCACCTCTTCAGGGCGGGCGAGATCCTCGCTTTGCGGTTGCTTTCCTTCCACAATCTGCATTTCTACCTGTCCCTCGTCGCAGGTGCCCGGGAGGCCATCTCGGCCGGGACATTCTCCGAATACAAAAATTCGTTCATCCGACGCTATACCCAATCCGCCCAATCATGACTACCGTTGCCACACTCGCCGCCCAATTTCTCGCCCAAGCCGCTCCTTCCTCCGCTCCAGGTGGACTTCTGGGAAATCCGATCGTCATGCCGATCCTCCTCATCGTCATTTTCTACTTCCTGCTCATCCGCCCTCAGCAAAAACAACGCAAGGAACAGGCCGCCCGCATCGCCGCCCTCCAGCAAGGCGACAAGGTGGTCACCAGCGCCGGCATCTACGGCATCGTCCACAACATCAAGGACACCACCGTCGTCCTCAAGGTCGCGGACAGCACCATGATCGAGTTCGATAAAAACGCCATCGCCACCGTGGCGAAGAAAGACGCCTGATTCTCTCCCCGTTTTCCCTCCGCTCCGCCCGGTTCATTTCCCGGTTGCCGCCGATTTGCAAACTCACCATCCCGCCATGCTCGCCGCCTCGCCTGCTTTCTACGAAGATCCTCTGGTCCTGTTTCTGACGGGACTTACCCTCCTCGTGCTGTTCTTCTGGTATTTCGCAACGGAAATCGAGCGCCGCAAACGCAACATCGGCACCGTCCTCCTCGTCGGCATCACCGCGCTCTGCATCGCCGCCATCACCCCGCCGAAGGAAAAACTCAAGGGCGGCATCGACATCGTCGGCGGCTCCTCTTTCACCCTCCGCGTCCAGCCGCGTGAAGATGACAAGGGCAATCCCACCGCCGTCACCAAGGAGCAGGTCGATCAAGCCATCAAGGTCATCGAAAACCGCCTCAACGTGATGGGCACCGCCGAGCCGCAAATCGCCCGTCAAGGCACCAACGGCATCATCGTCCAAATGCCGGGCGTGAAACCGGAGGAATCCGAAGCGATCCGTACAACGCTCGCCAAAGTCGCCAAGCTCGAGCTTCGCGAAGTCAGCCGCCGCACGGACGAAGTCGGAGCCAATGGCAAAACCCTCGCCGCCAACGTCGCCGAAGGCATCGAGATCATTCCCGGCTACCGCTCCTACACGCTGAAAGGCAAAAATCAGGACGGAATCGAGTATTCCCAGCCGATCCTGCTCAACCGCCGTGCCTCTCTCGAAGGTTTCGACATCGCCAGCGCCTTCCCTTCCCAACAGCAATCGGATGCCGTTTCCATCACGTTGAATGGTGCCGGCACCGATAAAATGATCGCCCTCACCAAGGACATGCAAAAAGGCGTGGACCGCATCGCGATCGTCCTCGACGGCCAAGTCCTCAGCGCTCCGACCGTCCAGCAAACCCCACTCGGCAAAAACTTCGAAGTCACCGGCCTCCACGAAGCGGGCGAAGCCAAAAAGCTCGCCGACGCGCTCATGAACCCGCTGCAAAACCCGCTCGTCGTCGAAGAAGAGCGCACGGTTTCCCCGACCCTTGGTTCCGCCGTGGTAAAACAAGGCCTCCTCGCCGGTGTACTCTCCCTGCTGCTCACCTTCGTTTTCGTCCTCATCTACTACCGTTTCTCCGGTTTCATCGCCATCCTCGGCCTGATCCTGAACGCCATCATCCTCTTCGGCCTCATGGCCATGTTCGGCTTCTCGTTCACCCTTCCGGGCATCGCCGGTATGATTCTCACCATCGGCATGGCCGTGGACGCGAACGTGCTGATCTACGAACGCCTGCGGGAGGAACTCGCCGCCGGAAAGCCTATCAAGGCCGCCATCAGCGCTTCTTACGACAAGGCGTTCACCGCGATTTTCGACTCGAACATCACCTCGCTCATCACCGCCTTCATCCTCTTCTGGCTGGGCAGCGGCACCATCAAGGGCTTCGCCATCACCCTGATCATCGGTCTGATCGCCTCCCTGTTCTCCGCCATCCTCGTCACCCGCGTGCTCTTCCGCTGGTGCATCGACCTCAAGCTCTTCCAGTCGCTTTCCTTCCTCAACCTCATCAAGTCCAAGAACTTCGACTTCATGGGCAAGCGCCGCATCTGCATCGGTGCCGCCCTCGCCTGCGTCGTGATCTCCTTCGTCGCCTTCGGCGTGCGGGGTGAAAAAGCCCTCGGCATCGACTTCACCGGCGGCACCCGCGTCCAGTTCCAGCTCGGCAAGGGGAACAAAGTCAGCAACGAGGAAGTGGATCACGCCCTCAAAGGCCTCCAGCTTTCGAAAGAAGCCTATCCGCAACAGGAAAGCAACGTCGCCACCGGCACCCTGCTCACCGTCCGTTGCGCCGCACAGGATGCCGATACCGTCACCGAACGCCTTCGTGAAGCCATCCCGGCTCTCAGCCAGAAATCCGAATCCGGCCAATACCTGATCGAATCCAGCAAGGAGGAAGTCTCCGCCTTGATCGGTGGAAACTTCGTCAAAGAATCGCTCATCGCCCTCGCGCTCGGCATCGTCGGCATCATGATCTACATGACCCTCCGTTTCGAATTCGCCTTCTCCATCGGCGCATTCATCGCGATCCTGCACGACATCATCATTTCCATCGGAGTGATCGTGTTGCTGGGCGGCGAGCTTTCGCTGATCCACGTCGGCGCCATCCTCACCATCGCCGGTTACTCGATCAACGACACGATCATCGTCTTCGACCGCATCCGCGAAACGATTCTCCACAACAACCACTCGCTGGAGGAAACCATGAACGAAGCGATCAACGCGACGCTCTCCCGCACCATCCTCACCTCCGGTGCCACCCTTCTCAGCGTTTCCGTGCTCTCCATCCTCGGCGGAGATTCCCTCAGCGCCTTCGGCCTGGTGATCTTCATCGGCATCCTGGTCGGCACCTTCTCCTCCATCTTCATCGCCTCCCCGGTCGTGCTCTGGTGGAGCAGCCGCAAAGGCAAGAGCCTGCGCGAAGAGATTCAGGAAAAGCAGCTCAAGAAAGCCGCCATCGAAGCGACTCCTTGATTTTCAGAAATTTCCTCAAACCGGTTGGGTTCATCGCGACTCAACCGGTTTTTTATAGGTTAACCATTAAACAAACATTTGTTACAAATTTTTACATTTTTATTGATATTGAGAATCACAAACAATAATACGCGCCGTCATGAAATTCACTCCCATGTCCCCGGCCTTCTGGTTGTTGCCGTTCACCCTGAGCTCCGCCTTCGGTCAAACCGAATCCACCACCGAAAACACGCAGTTGGATCAAGTGGTCGTCACCGCCCAAGCGGAGAAAAAAACCGGCTATGTTTCACCGGAAACCACCACGGGCGCGCTGAAAAGCGATGTTCCCCTGCTTGAAACCGCCCAATCCATCTCCGTCGTCACCCAGGATCTCATCGAAGACCAGGGAGCGAAAAAACTCGAAGACGTGCTGCGCAACGTGGCCGGTGTTTCCACCGGTGGTTATTACGATGGCTGGGATTACTACCGCATCCGCGGATTCGATTCCTCGTTCGAAACCTTCTGGGACGGCCTGCACGGCGATTACGGGACGAACGTCGAACTTTACGGCCTCGAACGCGTGGAAGTGATCAAGGGCCCCGCCTCTTCCCTCTACGGCCAGGCGCCTCTCGGCGGCATCGTCAACATCGTCAGCAAACGCCCCCAACACGAAGCCGGGGGTGAAATTTCCGCCACCGTCGGTTCCTGGAACCATTACGAAGGCAAGCTCGATTACAACACCCCGCTCACTCCGGGGGCCAGTGACTTCGCGGGAGCCAAGGTCTATGGCCGCATCGTCGCCCTCTATCGGGAAAAAGACTCCTTCACCGATTACATCCACAACGAACGGATCTACGTAGCTCCCTCCCTTTCCTTCGAATGGGGTGACGATACCAAGCTCACCCTCCTCGGCGAATACACCAAGGACACCGGCACCTTCGGCATGCCACAGCCCGCCAAGGGAACCGTGCTTTCCAACATCAACGGTGACATCTCCCAGGATCTCTACATCGGTCTCAAAAACGGGGATAACTTCGATCAGGACCGCCTCAAAATCGGTTACGACTTCAAGCACCGTTTCAACGATCTCGTCACCCTCCGCCAGAATTTCAGCTTCAGCCACCTCACCCAGGATTGGACGGACATCCTTTATAACTCCTGGCTCGATGCGGACGAGCGCACGCTCTACCTCTATCCTTACGATTACGATGGCAAGGTGGACCGCGTGGCGGTGGACACCGCGCTCGACTGGACCTTCGAAACCGGAAAACTGAAGCACTCCCTCACCACCGGCTTCGATTACTATTACACCCGCGATATCGGTTCCAACAGACAGATCGATTATTCCGACTTCTCCTCCTACTACATCCTCGATCTGTTCAATCCGGTCTATAACTTCAGCGCCGCGAACTACGCCACGGATTCCGGCAACTCCAAAACCGTCAGCGAGCAATTCGGTTGGTACGTGCAGGATCACGTGAAACTCACCGACCAGCTCACCCTCACCGCCGGAGGCCGCTACGACATCGCGAAAAACGTCACCACCGGCACGGATGAAGAAGCGTTTACTCCCAAGGTCGGCGTGACCTACGAATTCATCAAGGGCGTGGCCGCCTACGCCAACTACGGCACCTCCTTCGCACCGCAATGGTATTCCACCGATGCCGACGGAAATTCACTTCCTCCCGAAAAAGGAGAAAACTTCGAAACCGGAATCAAAGCCATCACACCGGACGGCAGATTCAGCGGAATGGCCTCCGTTTTCCACCTCACCCGCAGCGACGTCGCCACCGCCAACCTCGCCACCGCCGATTATTACGACGCCATTACCAGCGGCGAGCAACGCAGCCAGGGCTTCGAGCTGGAAGGAGCCGCCCGCCCCATCGAAGGTCTGGAAATCACCGGAGCCTACACCTGGATCGATGCGGAAGTCACCGAAGACAACACCATCGCCGTCGGAACTCCTTTGCCGGGCGTGCCGCGAAACACCCTCAACGCCTGGGTGAAGTACATCATTCAGGATGGCCCTCTCAAGGGCTTCGGCGCGGGTCTCGGCGGCCGCTACGTAAGCAGCCAGTCAGGGGATACAAACCACTCCTTCGACCTCCCCTCCTATGGCCTCCTCGATGCCGCCCTCTATTATGAAACCGGGAAAGTCCGTGCCCAGTTGAACTTCAACAACATCCTGGACAAGCGCTATTACGTCGGTTCATACAACGACCTTTACGTCCTCCCCGGCAATCCATTCAACGTCACCGCCAGCGTGACCTATAAATTCTGATTCGTTTCCGTAGCTTGCCGCTCAATCGACCACCGGTGCGGGACTTACCCGCACCGGTGGTTTTGCCTTTTTCCTCCATGAGAAAGTTCATCTATCACTCCCACTCCTGGCTCGGCCTGATCGCCGGACTCGGCTTGCTCGTCGTCGGCATCACCGGCAGCGCGCTGGTTTTCAAACAGGAAATCGACGCGCTCGTCGCCCCGGAACTCGTGCGTCTCCCCGATCCATCCAAACCCCGCCTGAGCCACGACGCCTTTCTCGCCAAGATCCAATCCGAGCTGCCGGACTACCGCGTCGCGGGTTGGGGAAAAGCGCCCAAGCCCGGCCTCAGCGACGCCGTTTACGCCATTCCCCTCGGCAAAACCGAAGGGAAACTGATGTACGTGGACTCCACCACCGGCATTCCCCGCAATCCGAACCTGGAACAAAACAAGACCTTCACCGATTGGCTGCTGGAAATCCACTACTCCTTCCTCGGTGACCACGCCGGAGCTTTCATTGTCGGGATCTTCGGCGTTGTCCTGTTTCTCCTCGGTTGCAGCGGCGTCTATCTTTACCGCGGTTTCTGGAAGACGTTCTTCCGTCTGCGTTGGGGAAAAAGCGCCCGCATTTTCTTCTCGGACTTCCATAAAATGGTCGGCATCACCTCCACCGTTTTCAATCTCCTGCTCGGCTTCACCGGTGCCTGGTGGAATATCACCCACATCGTCGGCCACTGGATCGAAGACCACCCCGAACCCGTCATCACCTCCACCCAACGCTACTGGGCGGACGGCGTTTCCATTGATTCCATGGTCGCCGCCGCACGGGACAAACTTCCCGGCTATCAGGCGAACTGGATCACCCTTCCCTTCACGGAAAAAGACGATGTCATGATGTTCGGCAGCATCGACCGGCAAAGCGTCCTCCACAGCCCCTACGGCTCCATCGTCGTTTGCGATGCGAAAACCGGTGACGTGAAAAGCGCCACCTCGATCCAACAAGCAGGCATCGGCCTACAGATTCTCGATTCCTTCCGCCCGCTCCACTACGGAAACTTCGGCGGCATTCCCGTCAAAATCCTTTGGAGCATCGGCGGCCTCACCCCTGCCATCCTCGCCATCACCGGCACGTTGATGTGGTGGAAACGCAAATTTCGTTCGTAGTCCAGCCCTTCAGAGCGTTCTAAAAAAGCACCTCGAATCCAGAGAATCGGACGAATTTTCTTCATTCGCTGGATTCGTGAGATTCGCGGTGCTTTCGACTTATCCAGAAACACCCCAAAGGGCTGGTTTACTTACGATCACTTCTTCTCGCGATCCGGCGGGAACATTTTCTCCATCTCCGCTTCGGTCAGTTTCTGATCCTTGTTTTCATCAAGTTTCAGAAAACGATCTTCCTGCTCGTCTTCGGAAAGCCGGGCAATGAACGGATCTTTCCGGAATTCCTCGAAGGAGACAAAACCATCGTGATTGGCATCGTTCCTCTCGAAAATCTCCTTTGGTGACGGACGCTCGTGCGGTTCGCCACGATCGCGTTTCGGGAGATCTTTTGGAGTGAGCTGACCGTCGCCATCGGTATCAAGGCGTTTGAAAATCGCTTCCTGTTTTTCCAGAGGCAGTTTCTTGAAAGTCTCCCCCGACTTGAATTCCTCGAAGCTGATGCCGCCGCTTTGGTCGGTATCGAGTTCCTTCAAGCGCTGCATTCGATTGCCATCGAAACGCTTGAACATTCCCTCCAGTTCTTCGCGCGTCAGTTTACCATCACCATCTTTATCGAATCGCTTGAAAACTTCACCGCGCTTTTCCTCCGGTAGCTTGCTGATCCGCGGCAGGGTCGCGAATTCCTCCGGTGAAATGAAACCGTCGCTATTCGCATCGAGCGATTTCCAGATTTCATCCAGATTCGGCTTCTGCTTCGGCGGGCGGGTTTCCCCGTCTTCGGATTTCTCACTCTTCCCCTGCTCCGGTTTCTTTTCCTCGACCGGCTGCGCCTGCAACACCGCGGAGAAAATCCCTGCGGAAAGAAGGAAGGAAAGAGTGATTGTTTTCATGACAAAAATAAGGCTCCTTGAAGCCCACCCGAGCAGCCCTGTGATAAGAGAAACTCCCGAACCGCCCGGAAGTTTCTCTGCAAATCCGACCCTCCGCTCAACCCCAGATTTCATTCCACTCCTTAAACATGCACATCCGTGACATCCTCTCCGGCCCGCAGCCGTCGCTTTCCTTCGAGTTTTTCCCGCCGCGCACCCAGCCAGCGTGGGAAGATCTTTATCAGGCGATCCGCGAGCTGGAGCCGCTCGCACCCTCATTCGTCTCCGTGACGTATGGCGCAGGCGGCGGCACCCGCGAACTGACGCACGACCTCGTCGTCCGCATCCGCCAAACCACCTCGATTCCTCCGGTGCCTCACCTCACCTGCGTCGGCCACACGGAAGCGGAAGTGCAGGCGATCCTCGAACGCTACGCCGCTGCCGGAGTCATGAATATCCTCGCGCTGCGCGGCGATCCGCCGAAAGACCAGCCGAACTACGATTGGTCCCAGGGCGATTTCCGCCACGCATCCGATCTGGTGCGTTTTATCCGCAAATTCAACGAATCCGGGAAACATCCCGACGCGCGTGGTTTCGGCATCGGCGTGGCCGGATTTCCCGAAGGCCACCCCGCCACTCCGAACCGGGTGGAGGAACTCGATTTTCTCAAAGCAAAAGTCGATGAAGGAGCGGACTACATCTGCACCCAGTTGTTTTTCGACAACCACGACTTCTTCGATTTTCGCGACCGCTGCGATCTCGCGGGCATCCGTATCCCGATTCTCGCCGGCATCATGCCCGTCACCTCATTGCAAGGCATGAAACGCATGGCCGAGCTCGCTGGCGGTGCCCGTTATCCCGCCAAACTCATTCGCGCGCTTTCCCGTGGCCAATCGAACCCGGAATCCGTGGAAAAAATCGGCATCCACTACGCGGCGGAGCAATGCGCCGGACTGCTCGACGGCGGCGTCGCCGGGCTGCATTTTTACACGCTGAACAAAAGCCACGCGACCCGCGAAATTTACAGCACCATCGGCCTCACCGCCGCAACGGCGTAAAGCGGTCACTCGCCGCGCCGTGCGGTTTCCAGCAATTGCTCCGCTTGCTTTCGCGTCAGATCATTGATGCCGCCATCAAGTGGAACATTCAGAACCAGACGGCCGGTTTGATGGTCTTTCGATAAGGTTTCCTTCAATCGCTCCGAGCGGATGAAGGCATCCGCTCGAAACGTCAGTCGGATCAATCCTTGATATTCGTGCCGTTTGAATGAGGTCTCCTCTTCCTGCTTGTTCGCCTCATGAGCGACTTGCCCCAAAACGATGCGAGCGATTGCCGATCCCTGTTCCTCCTTTTTCGCCGTCGCTTCCTTTTGCCCCTTCGGATCTTGAAAGATCGGCATGGCTGCCGCCAATTCCATTTCACGCTCCACCGAGCGCTGCGTATCCGCCTCACTCCGCAGCGAACTGATATTTCCCTGTAAACTCAGCAAATCCCCCGCTTTCAAGTCGATTTCGGACAATTCCAATCCGCCACCTGAGGTTTTCATCTGGAAACTTCCTTCCTTGAAAACCGGACGCCGGTATTTGTTCACGCCGTCCGCCACGGTGAGAGCCTCCAGCAGATCGATTTTCTCCGTGGGGATGATCTGGTCGTTTTCCAGCAAGAAGGCCTTGCCTTCATAACGAATTCCTTCCGCCGTGTTGAGAGAGCCGGCTATCGAAAGGTCGCCCGAGATTTTCCCTCTTAGATATTGGCTTCCGCTTTCCGGCAACAAGTGATCCAGACTCACATGCTGGAATTTCACCTTTCCGGTAACCACCGGACTGCTTCCGCAAGTAATCACCACATCCACCAATTCCACACTGCCGCCTGAATTACTTTTAAACCGGGCGCGTTCGAAAATGATCTGATCCAGAGAAACCACGGCAACGAGTTCCTCAATCTGTAAATCCTGCAGCCAGTTCTGGGAAAACGTGCCTCCTTTGAATACCAAACGCCAGCTTTCCCCCACGCGCTGGGCATAAAGCTCGCTATCCAGGATGCAGCCCCGCGTGCGTTCGGAAAATCCCCAACGCACGGAACTGCGGCTGGCATGCAGCCCTTGGATTTGTTTTTCATCCGTCACCCGGAAAATCAAATCGCCAATCTTCGCCGCCGATTGGGGGCTATCGGCCCCCGCTCGCAAATTG
Source organism: Luteolibacter sp. (assembly GCA_047605125.1). GTDB lineage: Bacteria > Verrucomicrobiota > Verrucomicrobiia > Verrucomicrobiales > Akkermansiaceae > Luteolibacter. Next base: position 72,360 of record JASGGK010000005.1, on the reverse strand, counting down.
AGATCGAGCAAATCCACCTCCACCAAGCCCGCGTCCCATTTACCGGTCAAAAGGCTGAGCAAATTGCGTTTGCAGCGGACATCCCGCGCCACAAATTCGTTGAAAAACGTTCCGTCGCCACCCACCGCCGCGACCCGGCTCATACTGAATTCCACCAGCGATTGGGAAATTCGTGTCGCCATCAGTTCCTGCGCCCTCAGTCCGTCTTTCAAAACCGCTTGCACCTCCCGGCCTCGAACCGGGGAGTTCAAATGTCTGTAAAAGAAAAATCCGGCGATCACCGCAAGGATCAACAGATAAAGTCCGAGCTTGGAAACCAACTGCATCAGCCGCCCCACCACACTCGTCCCCGCTACCGGATGGAGTAACTGAAACCAAAACCCCTGCTCGGCCACCCATTGGCTGAGGCGCTCATTGATGATCTGCTCTTGCTGAGAATCCATATTCTTCCGCCCCGACTCTTCCGGGATTTCGTAATTCAGGATCAAAGCGAGCCGCTTGGCTCAGTGCGAGAGGAAATTTGCCCTCGCGCTTCTTCCCGTCATTTTTTACCAAATCGTTGTGGAAGAGACTGACTATAAGGTGCGCCTGGAAATCTTCGAGGGGCCCCTCGATCTGCTGCTTTATCTGATCAAAAAGGACGAAGTGGACATCCAGTCCATTTCCATCGAGCGCATCACCCGCCAATACCTCGACTACATCGGCACCTTCAAATTGCTCAACATCGATCTCGCCTCCGAATTCATCGTCATGGCGGCGAATCTGATGTATCTGAAAAGCCGCACGCTCCTGCCCCGCGTGGACCAGCCGCCGGAGGAAGACGCCGAAGAGGACGATCCTCGCTGGGAACTCATCCGCCAGCTCATCGAGTATAAAAAATTCAAGGACGCCGCCAGTTTCCTCAGCTTCCGCGAACAGGAACAGGAAGGCCGGTTCGCCCATCAGGCGGAACAACCGGATGCTCCCGCCGAAGATCCCGTCGCCCTCGGCGAAGTCTCCATTTTCGACCTCATCCGCGCATTCCAGAACGTTCTCAAACGTTTCGAAGAATCCCACGATTTCGGCGACATTATCGATGACCGGTACACCGTTGCGGATAAAATCGAATTCCTGCTCGGCCGCTTCGGTCACGGCCAGACACAACGCTTCGAAGATCTGTTCGAAAACACCTCCACCAAGGCGGAAGTCATCGTCACCTTCCTCGCGGTGCTCGAGCTCATGAAGCTCAATCAATTCGTCGTCCGCCAAAACGAACTCCTCGGCTCCATCGTCGTCGAACGCCGACTCCACGCCAGCTATCCGGAAGACTTCGAAGAGTAAAGCTTACATAAAAAAACCTCCGCCGGAAAAACCGACGGAGGTTTGTGAAAATCCGGAATCAGGCTTCGGCTTGCTTTTCCTTCAGCTCTTCCGCAGCGGCGACAACCGGAGCATCTTCCGTGTCTTCGACGGCTTCCTCCACCTGGTGTTCGACAGCCCCGACGATCACTTCCGGAGCACCTGCGGCGGCGACATTCCCGACGGCGGCTTCCACCGCGACCTCGGGCGTCACTTCGGAAAGAGGAACCACGGTTTCTTCAGGAATCGGAGCCAAGACGACCGGACGCGGCTTGCGCTCCGTGCGCTCCTCCTTATCCTCACGCTCGTCCTGACCTTTCGACTTGGCACCGGAAACAATGAGCTTGCGGCCCATGAAGAACTGATCGTGGAGAATCTCCACCGATCGCTTCGCTTCATCGAAATTGATCATTTCCACAAAGCCGTAGCCCTTTGAGCGATGCGTCGTGCGGTTGTAAACGATTTCCGTGCTCCGCACCGGGCCGATGCCCTTGAAGAGTTCCTGAAGATCCTGCTCGGTCACATCGTAGGACAGATTTCCCACGTACACGCGGGAGGATTCCACGCTATCGCGGTCTCCGCCACGGGTGCGGCGCTCGGATTTCTCCCCACGCTGGCGCTTTTCGCCGCTCTGGGTTTCCGAACCTTCACCGGTACGAGCGTTGCGGACATTTGCCTTTGGCGCGCGGGCTTCCTGTTTCTGATCCTTTTTCTTCTCAGGCTGGGCCGGGCGCTCCGGACGGACAGGCTCTTTGTAGAGGCCGATCAGTTTAAGGAAACGCTGCCAAAGTGTCAGTTTGACAGGAGTGTAGCTGCGGGCCGGACGGCTGGCACCCTTGTTTGGACGGAACTCGTCCTGACGGCGGCCTTGATTCTGGCCGTTTCCTTGGCCGGAACGACGCTCGGAGCTGTTGTTATGGGTTTGGTGACGGCGGTTTTTGCCTCCGCGTGAGCGGCGGCGACGGCTTTCTCCCGAATTGTTCTGGGAGTCTTTAGTTGCGTTGGACATGTTTTCGCATGGGTCTGGTCTGGAGCGAGCGGTCCAGGCGCGACGCACTGGCGTCCGGCGATGCTGGATGGACCGTGCGAGCGAACCGACGTGGCTCCGACCATCGGCTTTTTGGTGCCGGATTGATGCTCCGCGGCAAAAGCGGAAAGGACATCGGGTGGGTCTGAGCCGGCCGGTTTGCGCTGCCGCTCGCGAGTCAGGGAGTTCCGTTTATTTCCGGCCGCAGGCCGAATCCATCGCCCATGGGATTCATGAGAAAGGGCTGGATCGGTGAATATTCGGCCAAAGGCGGGCATCAGGAGGTAAGAGAAAAACCTGCTCGCCGGGGACCCTACGGGCTTTCGGAGCTTTGGCAAGGCTTGAACCCATCTTATTCACAATTTGTTATTCCCCCGGCGAAGCGTGTTCAATATCAATTACACAACGAAAACCGATATGGTTTGTCGGAGAACCGTCTTCCATCGACTCCCTCGCCGCCGGGCGATAACGCATGCAGTAGGAAATATGGCAAAGATAAGATCCGCCTTTGATGACATATGCCAATGCATTCCCCTCCTGTGTCGCGGGGAATGAAGGCTTCGGTTTGCCGTTTTCATCGACTTCGCAGGCGGCGGCATCCGGCCTCCGGGATTGGAAAACATCGGCACAAATTTCCCACACATTTCCGGACATGTCATAAAGCCCGTAGCCATTCGGAGAAAATTGTTTCACCGGCGAAGTTCCGGCGTAGCCATCTTCACAGCTGTTGAAGTTCGGGAATTTCCCCTGAAACGTGTTGGCCATGATCTTTCCATCCGGCCGCATTTCATTTCCCCAGGCATACATTTTTCCGGCAAGACCACCCTTCGCCGCGGCTTCCCATTCGATTTCCGTAGGCAGGCGCTTCCCTGCCCATTTCGCATAAACCACCGCATCCTCGTGGTTGACGCAGACGACCGGGGAATCATCCAAGCCTTCGATCGAAGAATCCTTTCCGTTGGGATGACGCCAGTTTGCTTCCGGATCCCAGATCCACCATGCCCTGTAAGCATCCTCCGATCTCAAGTTTCCGGAAAAATCACGGGGAGGTGAAAAAATCACGCTTCCCTGGCGGAACGGACCACTCGGCAGGTTCGAACGAGCTTCCTCTGGAAAATCCTCCAAACGGGCAATTCGCTCGGCAAAAGTCACATATCCGGTGGACTCCACAAATTTCCGGAATTCGCGGTTCGTGACTTCCGTTTCATCGATTTGAAATGCTTTCACATGAACGGTTCGTGCCGGAGCCTCCTCGGGAAAATACTTCGGTCCGAAGGCGGTGTCGAACTTGCCTGAAGAACCGATTTCAAAGTTTCCGGCAGGGATCATCCGCATTCCCGGCCGGGGTTTCTCAGTTCCAGTGTCGGCAAATGCCATCGGTCCGATGAAGAAAACCAAAAATATCGACGCGATTTTTCTCATGATTTCCGCACTGATTTAAGCTCTGGAACCGTCGAATCAAACAAAAGATTACTTATTTGCGTTTTAAAGTAATGCTTAGATTGACCTACTGCATGGTAGGAATTAAGTTCGGTTTGTTGCGCGTTTCAGACCCGCATCGGAATCACAGGCAAGCGCAGGCGATCCCAACTCGGAAAAAACCTGCTCACGTGGGGCTGCGATGGTGGGATCACCCTCATCCGCCAATCTCTACCTCGAAAATGGCATCCAGGCTCAAAACGCGTTCCTTCTGGTGTGGTTCGATCCTTCAGGCACCAGTGCGGGATACATCGAAGACTCCAGTTTCACTCTTCCGGAGGATGGGGCTCTTCAGGATTACGATACGGTATTCCTCGGCGAAGACCCGGTGCTTACCGCCACCGGAATCACCTTTGTTCCCGAGCCTTCCTCTACGCTGCTGAGTCTGCTCGGCCTTCTGCCGTTGCTGCGCCGTCGTCGTTAAATCCCAGCCTGAAACCGCCGCTTGCCCAAGAAGTGCGCGGCGGTTTGATTTCACGCTAAAAGCACGTTCCAGCGGGAGATCTCCGCCGTTACATTGGAAATCGAAGGAGCGCCGGGATTGGTGCGGGCGGCGAGGGCGCGCTCAAGGGAAAACACGTCTTTCGCATCCGGACCGTAGGCGGGATCGATGGCGGCGAGATCGAGTTGATCGAGCGGCGTCCGGGTGGCGATCGCTTCCGCCACGGCTTTGCCGACGAGTTCGTGCGCGTGGCGGAATGGCACGCCTTTTTTCACGAGGTAATCGGCGAGATCGGTCGCGAGCAGCATCGGATCGGAGGCGGCGGCGCGGCAATTTCCTTCGCGCAGCTCCATTGCGGCGATCATTTCCGTGTTCACCGCGAGAATCAGGCGCAGGGTATCCACAGAGTCGAAAAGCGGCGGCTTGTCTTCCTGGAGATCGCGATTGTAGGTGAGCGGCAAGCCTTTGATGGCGACGATGAGGTTCATCAGATTGCCGACGAGGCGTCCGGTCTTGCCGCGCGTGAGTTCGCAGACGTCCGGGTTTTTCTTCTGCGGCATCAACGAAGAACCCGTGGTGTGGGCATCGGAAAGCGACGCGAAGCCAAACTCCGCAGTGCACCAGAGGATCAAATCCTCGCTCAAACGGGAAAGGTGCGCGCCGGTGAGGGAAATCACGAAAAGCAGCTCGGCGATGTAATCCCGATCCGCGATGGCATCCATCGAGTTTTGCGTGACCCCGTCGAAACCAAGCTCTTCAGCGATGGCGCGGCGATCCAGATTGATGGTCGAGCCCGCAAGCGCGCCGGAGCCAAGTGGTGAAATGTTCAGACGCTTCCGGCAATCGGCGAGACGGGATTTGTCACGCTCCAGCATTTCCACATACGCGAGGAAATGATGGCCCGCCGTGACCGGTTGGCCGCGCTGGAGGTGGGTGTAGCCCGGAATGACGGTTTCCGCGTATTTCCCGGCACGATCCAGCAACGCTTTCTGCAAGCCGGTGACCGCATCCATGAGTCCATCGATTTCCGTACGGCAATAAAGCCGGGTATCCGTGGCAACCTGATCGTTGCGGGAACGAGCCGTGTGGAGCTTTGCCCCGGCGGCACCGATCCGCTTGGTCAGCTCCGCCTCGATATTCATATGGATATCTTCCAGCGAGGTCTTGAACTCGAAATGTCCGGCTTCGATGTCCGCGAGGATTTCCTTCAGGCCGTTTTCGATCTGGGAAAATTCACCACCGGTGAGAAGTCCGATGTTTTTCTGGGCACGCGCATGGGCGATCGAGCCTGCGATATCATGCGGGAACAGCCGCCAGTCATAGGAAATGGACTCGCCGAATTGCTGGACGAGCGAAGAAGTGTCTTGAGAGAAGCGGCCTTTCCACATGGCGGTATGAATTAAAAATCGGTTTCCTCGGAACATTGCGTTCGCGATGCCGCGAAGTTGAAGCCGATGCGGCGGGAAATGCCAATATTTAAGATTGATCGCAAAGCGCCGGGTTCACAACGAAACGCAAAGCTTTGGGAATGATGATTTAGGTTTAAGAAAAACGCGGAGCAACTGCGGCCTCCACACGGGAATATCCTTCGTCATCTCGGCTACGTTTTTCATGAAACCGCCGCCAACGGGCTGGACTACATGAGAAAAGAGCGCCGGCGTGAACACCAGCGCTCCTTCCTTCAATTACTTGCCCCAACGCTCGAGGAGTGTTTTGGCCATGTCGCTTGGAGTTTCGGCGACGGCGATGCCGCACTCCGCCAGAATGCGCTTCTTGGCTTGGGCGGTGTCTTCCTCGCCACCGACGATCGCACCGGCGTGGCCCATGCGGCGGCCCGGAGGCGCGGTCGCACCGGCGATGAATCCGGCGATCGGCTTCTTGCAGTTTTCCTTGGCCCAACGGGCGGCGTCCACTTCGGCGGAGCCACCGATTTCACCGATCATGATGATCGCTTCGGTTTCAGGGTCGTTGTTGAACATTTCCAGCACTTCGAGGTGGTTGGTGCCGTTGATCGGGTCGCCGCCGATGCCGACGAGCGTGCTCTGGCCATAGCCGAGTTGGGTGAGTTGGAACACGGCTTCATAGGTAAGCGTGCCGGAACGGGAAACCACGCCGACGTTGCCGCGTTTGCAAATCTGGCTCGGAGTGATGCCGATGCGGCAGCCGCCGTGGGATTTTTCACCGTAGCCCGGAGTGACGAGACCCGGGCAGTTCGGACCGATGAGGCGGGACTTGGAACCGCGGAGAGCATCCTTCACGCGCATCATGTCCATCACCGGAATGCCTTCGGTGATACAAACGATGAGATCGACGCCCGCGTCCGCGGCTTCGAGGATCGCATCGGCGGCGAATGGAGGTGGCACGAAGATCGCGGACGCGGTGGCGCCGGTTTCATTGACCGCTTGGGAAACGGTGTCGAAAATCGGCACTTGGTCTTCGAATTTCTGGCCGCCTTTGCCCGGAGTCACACCAGCGACGAGCTTGGTGCCGTAGGCGAGGGAAAGTGAGGCGTGGCGGGCACCGAAGCTTCCGGTGATGCCTTGCACAAGGAGCTTGGTGTTTTCGTCAACGAGAATGGACATGATGGTAGTTTGCTGGATGTTAAAATTTCAAAATTTTCAGACTTCGAGGCGGTCGGAGACGTTTTGCGGCAGCAGGTCTTTGAGTTGCGGGTGGGCTTCGATCAGACGGGCAATATCCGCCAGATCTTTCTGGCGTTTGCTCGGACGGCGCTGTGAATCGCTGAAAGCGGCGATTTTTCCGCGCAAGGTATCTTCCAGGGAAGCGACGCGCATGAGGATGCCATGGACATCCGCAGGTACGGCGCGCGAAGGAAAATCCTGGTAGAAGGATTCCGTGCTGATCTGGATGCTGACGTTGGATTGGCCCTTCAAATTGACGGACCATTCGAAACGATTTTCCACAAATCCGGCTTCCTTGAAGGCCTGGACCGCTTCCTCCACGGCACCTGCCGCGATGACGAGATCGACATCGGCAGTTGCCATCGGTTCCGCAGCCCAGTGATTCACCGCCAGACCGCCGATCATGCACCACGGAATTTCACGTTTTTCCAAGGCGTAGACCAAGGTGGAGACATCGGTGCCTCCGCCAAGGGTTTGCCAGTCGTAAAATTGCCGTTGGGTCATGACCGCGAAAACGCTTAGCCGACAGCGGCGACGATTTTCTGCGCACCATCCGCCATGGTGTCGGCGGAAGTGATGTTCAGGCCGGAGGCGGCGAGGGTCGCCTTGCCCTTTTCGACATTGTTGCCTTCGAGGCGGACGACGAGCGGGATCGGCAGGCCGGTTTCCTTCGCTGCGGCGATCACGCCTTCGGCGATGACGTTGCAGTCCATGATACCGCCGAAGATGTTGATCAGGATGCCCTTCACGTTCGGATCGGCGAGGATGATCTTGAACGCCGCGGTCACCTGCTCCTTGGAAGCGCCACCGCCCACGTCGAGGAAGTTGGCAGGCTCGCCGCCGTAGTGCTTGATGATGTCCATGGTGGCCATGGCGAGACCCGCGCCGTTCACGAGGCAGGCGATGTTTCCATCCAGACCGATGTAGTTGAGGTCGTATTCGGAAGCGGCCACTTCACGCGGGTCTTCTTCCGTCTTGTCGCGCATGGCGACGATGTCCGGGTGGCGGTAGAGCGCGTTGTCGTCGAAGCCGAACTTGGCGTCGAGCGCGAGCACGCGGCCGTCCGGAGTGGTGACGAGCGGGTTGATTTCCACCATCGCGCAGTCACAGGAAATGAAGAGCTTGTAGAGGTTGGAAAGAAGTTTGCCGAACTGCTTCGCGATATCTCCGGAGAAACCGAGGGCGGCGGAGAGCTTGCGGATTTCGTAGGCTTGCAGGCCGAGCACCGGATGCACGAACTGGCGCACGATTTTTTCCGGGGTGTTGTGAGCGACATCTTCAATGCTCATGCCGCCTTCGGTGGAAACGACGATCACCGGGCCGGAAGTGGCGCGGTCCATGAGGATGGCGAGGTAGTATTCGTGGGTAATATCCACGGCTTCCGCGACCATCACCTTGCCGACGAGCTTGCCGGCTTCACCGGTTTGCACGGTGACGAGGGTTTCATTGAGCATCTTGCCTGCGTATTCAGCCGCTTGCTCCGGGGATTCGATGAGGTGGACGCCACCTTGGAAACCGTTTTTGAAATGACCTTTACCACGGCCGCCGGCGTGCACCTGGGCCTTGATAACGAGCTTGGCGGCATCCGCGAAAGTGCGGGCGGCTTCGGCAGCTTCCTCCGGCGTGCTTGCGACGGCACCCTTGGGGCTGGGGACTTGGAATCGATCGAAAAGCTCTTTGGCTTGGTATTCGTGGATGTTCATGATGGCGGCGTGAGGTCGCGTCTCTTCTTTTTATAAAAGACGGGGAACCCTAGCCAGCCCGTCGCTCGCTGGTCAAGGCGTGCCTCGTGGTTTTCGTCGATCCGACGCATGAATTTCCCTCACGAATTCTCAAAAATCGGACCTGAGTGGGAAATTGACCCAATTTTCCTATAGGCCCTCCTGCGAAAAATCTCTACTTCACGCGGAAACCGATCACTTCAGCCATGGAACCACCACCTCTTCGCCCTGTTTACCGCCCGTCTTCAAATCCTTGGCCCGGATTGGTCGGCTTCTTAAAATACGCACCCATCGGCCTCGCGGTGATCTACGGCGTGTTCTCGTCGTATTACACCGTCAGCCCGGAATCGGTCGCGGTGGTGCAGCGCTTCGGGAAATTCCTCTCGGTCAAGGAGCCGGGGCTTCATTTCAAAATCCCGTTTGGCATCGATCAGGCCACCATCGTGCCGATCCGCCGCCAGCTGAAACTCGAATTCGGCTTCACCACCGATAGTTCCACCAATCCCGACCAAGCCAGCCTCGAACCGGAACGCGAGCGCGACATGGTCACCGGCGATCTGAACGCCGCCAGCGTCGAGTGGATTCTCGAATACACCATTTCCTCCCCCACCCAATACCTCTTCGATGTCCGCTCTCCAGGGAAAACCCTGCGTGATCTGACCGAAAGCGTCATGAGTGAAACCATCGGCGACCGCACCGTGGATGAAGTCATCACCGTGGGACGCAGCGAAATCGAAAGCAATGCACTGGCCAAGCTCCGTGCCGTGGTCGAGGAAATCAAACTCGGCGTCCGCGTGGAGCAGATCCAACTCAAAAACGTCCATCCGCCCGGCCCCGTCCAACGTTCCTTCGATGAAGTGAACCGCGCCCAACAGGAACGCGAGCAGATGATCAACGAAGCCAACGGCGAATACAACCGCGTGATCCCGAAAGCCCGTGGTCTCGCCGAGCAGAAAATCTCCGCCGCCGAAGGTTTCGCCGTCCAGCGCGTGAACGAAGCGAAAGGCGATGTCGCCCGCTTCAAGGAACTGCTCGTGCAATACGAAAAAGCCCCAGCCATCACCAAGCAGCGGTTGTATTTGGAAACGATGAACCAGGTCCTGCCGCAACTCGGCAACAAGGTGATCCTCGACGCGGATGCGAAGCAGTTCCTTCCCCTCATGAACTTGCAGCCGGACTCCCCCTCTCCCGCTCCGGTTCCAGCTACAGCCCCGGCAAACCGCCGCTAACCCCACTTTCTTTTCTCTATATGAAAAAATTCTCTCTCACTCTCGTGATCCTCGGCTTGGTCGCGGCGCTGATCCTTTTCAATGCGATCACCTTCACCGTGAACGAAACCGAGCAGGTCTTCATCACCGAATTCGGCAGACCCGTTGGAAAACCGATCAACGCCGATCCGAACAAGGACGAAGCCGGTCTGCATTTCAAAAAACCGTTCATCCAAAAGATCAACCGCATCGACAAGCGCGTGCTCGAATGGGACGGCCCGGCCACCGAAATGCCGACGCGTGACAAGCTCTACATCACCGTCGATTGCTTCTCGCGCTGGCGCATTTACGACCCCGTTCTTTACTACGAAAAAATCCGCGACGAGCGCAGCGCGCTTTCCCGCCTCGATGACATCATCGGCGGTGAAACCCGCAGCATCATCGCCTCGCACGATCTGATCGAAGTCATCCGCACCGAGAAAGGCCGCGTGCCGCAGCAGGACGAAACCATCAAAGGCACCAGCGATAAAATCGGCGTCCTGCCAAACATCCGGCACGGCCGCGACCACCTCGCCGATCTCATCCTCGCCGCCGCGCAGCCGAAGGTGAAAGCCTGGGGCATCGAGCTGCTGGACGTGCGCTTCAAGCGCATCAACTACAAGCCCGGCGTGATCGAGAAAATTTACGCCCGCATGGCTTCCGAGCGCTTGCAGATCGCGGATCGTTTCCGTTCCGAAGGTGCCGGTGAAGCCGCCAAAATCTTCGGCCGCAAGGAGCGTGATCTTCTCTCGATCCAATCCGAAGCTTACCGCAAAGAACAGGAAATCAAAGGCAAGGCGGACGCCGAAGCGACCGGCATCTACGCGGAAACCTACAACACCAATCCGGCGGCGGCTGACTTCTATCAATTCGTCAAAACGCTCGAAACCTACCGCAACACGCTGTCCAAAGACACCACCACGATCTTCACCACGGACAGCGATTTGTTCCACCTGATGAAAAGCATCGGCAAGTGAAACCTTGGAGTGCGGCAGCCCTGCTGCCGCTTTCCTTTAGCCAGCCAGCCGGCCCCGCAGCAGGCTGCGGATTATCAAAGCGGCAGCAGGCTGCCGCACTCCATATAACACCTCACCACGCGCGGGGTGATTCCGGTGAAAATCTCCCACACGATGGTCCCGGCTTTTTGCGAGACTTCGTTTACGGAAAGATTCGCGCCGAAAAGCTCCACTTCGTCGCCTTCGACGATGGATAGATCATCCGTCACATCCGCCATGAGCTGGTCCATCGTGATGCGTCCGATGATCGGGAAACGTCGTCCTTTAATCCACACTTCCCCGCCCTTGCCGGAAATCCGGCGCGGGTAGCCATCGCCGTAGCCCACGCCGATCGTCGCCACACGGGTCGGACGGCTGGTCACGTAATCGCGGCCGTAGGAAACTCCATGCCCCGCCGGAAGCTCGCGGATCAACGTCACGCGGGATTTCAGCGTCATCACATTGCGCAGTTTTTCCTGATACCCCGGCAGCGGCGAAATCCCGTATGTCATCAATCCGGGCCGCGCCAGATTGCAGACCTTCGTCTGATAACCCAACAACCCCGCGCTGTTCGCAAGATGCCGGTAACGGAACGTAATCCGGTTGCCGAGTTCTTCAACAATCGCCTCGTACTTCGCGAACTGCCCGCGGGTGAACGCCTCGTCTTCATCCGCCGATGGCAAATGCGAGCCAATGCCTTCGATTTCCAAATTTTCCAATCGCAGAAGCTCATCGAGTTTCTCCGGTAAATGATCCGGCACGAATCCGCCACGGCCCATGCCGGTATCCACCGCGATGTGCACCTTCAGCCGCTTGTTGTATCGAGCCGCCAGAGCATCGAAATGCCGCGCTTCTTCCAGCGAGGAAATACACGGCGTCCAATCGCGGGCCACGATTTCCTCGCGCTCTTCCCGCCAGGTCGCACCGAGTAAATAGACGCGCGTATTCACCCCGGCATTCCGGATGCGCCGTGCTTCGCCGACATTTGCCACGCCGAAAAACACGATTTTTTCCGATTCCAGCGCCCGTGCGATATCTTCCAGTCCGTGACCGTATGCGCCGGCCTTCACCACCGCCATCACCTCGCAGCCGCTGGCTTCGCGCGCCACGGCCAGATTGTGCTTCATCGCGGAAAGGTCGATTTCCGCCCAGGAACGCGGCGGCGAAACAGGAAATAAATCGTTCACGGACAAAGGCTAGCGAGCCACCGAAGTGACGCAAGCGCCGGGCACAAAAAAACCGGGACGCTTTTTACAAAGCACCCCGGTTCATGATTCAGATCAGAAATTCAACCCGAAGATTATTTGTTTGGCAGCGGGTTCGCGATGCGTGGAGTCGCGACACCTTCTTCACCCCACACCGTACCGGCACCGGTTTGAAGGAGGCGCTTGCCACCGCCGAGCTGGGCTTGCTTGGTGGTGGAAATTCTCACCGAAGTCGCGCTTCCATCGACCTTCCAGATGACGGCGTTGCTGTCATAGGTATCCGCATCGAACTGACCGTCCGCGAATGGGAACAGCAGCGGAGCAGCAAGGATCGGGCGGGATGGGCTGCCGGAGGTGCTGAAACCGGATTCACCGTTCATGATGTAGCCGAAACCGACTTCACCTTTGCCAAGGGCGGTTTCGGTGGTGTTGAGCACGTCATCGGGCTTTTTGGTAAAGCCGGTCTTCGCGTAGAAAATCGTTTCCGATTTGCAGATATCGGAAGCGATCAACTGACGGAAGTAGTCGTTGGCGGTGGTGCCGCTGAGATCCAGCTGGGTCTCGGTGTTTTGTTTCACCGTTTCCGCCGTGGAGTGGTCCGGATAACTGCCATACTCCTGTTCGAAGTCTGTCAGCGCGAGACCGACCTGGCGGATGTTGTTCGTGGCCTGCATCAGGTCGCCTTTCTTCTTCTGGCGAAGAAGCTGGGGCGTCGCGAAACCGGCGAGCACGGCGAGGATTGCAATCACGACGAGAAGTTCCACAAGCGTGAAACCGCGCCGTTGAGGGCGATTGGTTTTCATATGGTTATTACTTTGGGTTTGTATGGATTGGAGCAAAACGCCCCGGATTAGGATAACCCCGAGGAAAACGAAAATGTTTCACGAGATTGAGATCAGGGTAGGCGCGGGCGACGGCAGTGCAAGAAGGAAAAAGTCGGGCAGACAACGCCCCCTTCATTTTGGAAGTTGTTGTGACTGAAGGTGCTCCTGCAAAAGTAGTTGAGGCGTCCCGCCGCAACCACGCTCCAGCCAAGTCGCTGGAAATCAAATATTTCAAAATGAGAGAACCCTTGATCGGGCAAAATCAGGCCCCCGTTGCCGCACGGTTCGGCATTTTACCGGCCTGGCGTTGCTGGATGCCGTGCAACAAGCGGTATTCCTTCGGCGTGATCGGATACGGGCCGGTGAATTCCACCTCGCGGCCATACCGGGAAAGTGTTCTGCACGCATAAGCCTGGCGGTTTTTCAGATAATAAAGAATGAAATAGTGGCGTCCTTGCGAACTGGTTTCCGCGAGGAAATCCGGAGTTCCCCGGAGACCCACGAATACTCCCAAGTCCGGGTGAACCTGCGTCTGATCCGTCAAACGCCGGTAGCCGATGGAAGGCGGTGCTTTCCGCACCAGCATAATCTGGTTCTGAGCGGCGAACGCATCCGTGCCAACCAGCCAACGGTCTCCCACATGCGCGCAGGAAACGGACAAACAACCGGCGGCCAGAACTATCCAGGCTTTAATCATGGCGTGGCGGCTTGCCGGCGGCTGCGATCCTCGGCGATGATCTCCTCGATGGACCGGGTGTTCGGGCGGTTTCCTTCGGAATCCACGAAAAACGCGGTTTCCATCGGCACGAGAAATTCCACCGCCGAGTTGATGCCCACGAGTTCGCCGTAAGCGTTCACGATCGGCCCGCCGCTATCGCCGGGTTGGAGTGGAATATCCATTTTAAAACTGCGTGTTCCGGTCATCGGGCTTTCCGGGCTAAGAGAAGTGCCCAGCTTGCCGACCGCATTTTTAAACCCGGTCGAAATCCCGCCGTGAATCACGAATGTCCCCGCTGGCAGCCATTTTTCCGGAGAGGACCAGCGGTAATAATAAGGCGTCTTGAGGTCCACATGCAGCAGCGCGAGATCGGACGATTCCGAACGCCAGACGACGCGGGCTTTCATCGTTTGCAGACGTTTATGCCCTTGGCCGAAAATCAGGAAAACATTGCGGTCTTGCAGCCGGCTCAACACATGATCGGCCGTCAGGAAATATCCATCCGGAGAAATCGGAGCCGCCGAGCCGCCATCCGCGTCCTTCGGCGCGCGCTTCACGGAAAAATTCCCGTGCATCCAGCTTTGGATGTCCGCGCGGTTCGTCACGACCACCGCGCTCACCCGCTCCGTCACGAGCTGACGCGTCATTTTACTCGGCACCACCATATCAGGTGCGGGCGGTTGGGCGCAGGACACCACAACCCAACTCATCATGACCAATCCAAACAAACGTGCGATGTATTCCATCTGCGGCCAAGTAACCATAACTTAGGCACTTCGTCACACCCGATTTTACAATTCCTCAAACAATCTCACAATCACCCGCCGGAAAGGCGCGGGCATCGCCAATCCCAGCACCTCATCGAGGGAAATCCACCACTCATCTTCCTGCTTGGAAAATGAATGGGGAACATCGCCTCCATCATGCACTTTGAGCGTCACCCGATAGCGCGTGATCGTGTAGCGAAGCTCCGCCAACACCGGCAGTTCACCGATTTCCTCCGCGGATCGCGTGGGCAGTTTCCACAATCCTTGCCGGCGTTTCCCGCTTTCCCGGTGCAGCAGCAAGCGTCCTTGCGCATCGAGTATCCACACCGCATGCTCGTCCACTTCCGTGATGGTGGTTTTCGGCTTTTTCACCGGCAGCTTCTCCGGCTCCCTCGTCTCGCAGAAACCGGAAACCGGGCAGCTCAAACAATCCGGCACACCCGGCCTGCAAATCGTCTGCCCCAGCTCCATCAGCGCCGCATGATAAGCGCGCGGCCGTGCATGATCCGCCAGTTCCTCCGCAAGCCGCCAGATGCGCTTCAATCCCGGCCCATCGTCCACCGCGTTTTTTTCATCGAACAACCTCGATAAAACCCGCGCGACATTTCCATCCACCAGCACCGCAGGCAGCCCGAACGCGAACGCCCGCAGCGCGCCCACCGTGTAGCGCCCGATCCCCGGCAGCTCCTGCAACACCTCCGGCTCCGTCGGAAAACGCCCGTCATGCCGGGAAATCACCGCCCGCGCCGTATCGCGCAGCATTCGTGCCCGCCGGTAATACCCGAGCCCTTCCCACGCTTTCAGCAACGGCTCGTCCCCGGCTTCCGCCAACGTTTCCACATCCGGGAAAACCTCCAGAAACCGGTGGTAAAACCCGCGCCCCAGCACCGTCGCGATCTGCGTCTGCTGGAGCATCACTTCCGAAACCAGAATCTCATAGGGATTCGTCGTCCGCCGCCACGGATAATCTTTGGCGTTCCGCGAAAACCAATCCACCAACGCCCCGTGAAACGCATCTTTCGCACGCAGGGCGTTTATCTGGCATCGCGGCTTCAGCACGCCCGGATCATTCCGAGCCGGATCGATATATCAAGCGAGACCCGCCGGGGTTTCGGAGATTTGCATTTCACGGACCGATTTTCTCCGCTAGCACGGCGTCATGCGCACTGCGGTTTACGCCGGTTCCTTCGATCCCCCCACCAACGGCCACCTCTGGATGATCGCCAGGGGGCTGGAAATGTTTGATCGCCTGATCGTCGCCATCGGCACGAATCCGTCGAAAAACTATTCCTTCAGCGTCGAGGAACGCCTCAGCCTGCTGCACGCCTCCACCGGCCCGCACGAACGGCTCAGCATCGAACATTTCGATAACAAATACCTCGTCCACTACGCCCGGAAAGTCGGCGCCGACTTCATCCTGCGCGGCATCCGTTCTTCGGACGACTACGAATACGAACGCGTGATCCGCCACATCAATGCGGACATGGCCCCGGAAATCACCACCGTTTTCCTGATGCCGCCGCGCGATATCGCCGAGGTTTCCTCGAACATGATCAAAGGCCTCACCGGCCCCGAAGGCTGGCAGGAAACCGTGCACCGCTACGTGCCGGACGCCGTTTTCAAAGCTCTTTCCGCCCGACAGAATTCCTAAAATGGACCTCTCCGACGCCCGCGAACGCTGCTTGTCCTTTCCCGGCGTGACCGAAGAAACACCCTTCGGCCCGGAATTACTGGTTTATAAAATCGCCGGGAAAATGTTCGCCCTCATTTCTCCGGACGATGTCCCCGGCCGCATGAATCTGAAATGCGATCCCGAACGCGCGCTCGATCTCCGCGATCGCTACGAGGCCATCCAGCCCGGCTATCACATGAACAAACGCCACTGGAACACGCTCGTATTCGACGGTTCCCTGCCGCCCGCTCTCGTCGCGGAACTCATCGACCACTCGCATCAACTCGTGTTTTCCTCGTTGCCCAAAGCAGCGCAAAAATCCCTCTCCCCTTCATGAATCTCCCGCGCGAGTTGCTCGCCTTCATCTGGAAAGAAACCCAGGCCTGTATTTTCCCCGGCCTTTTCTTCCTCGCCGTATTCCTCGTTCCGCGAGGGCAATTCCTCGGCATCCCGCGCTACGACCTGCTCCTCCTCATCGCGCTCGCCATCCAGGTTTGGCTTCTCTGGAGCGGTCGGGAAACCTTCGATGAACTGAAAGCCATCACGCTTTTCCACCTCCTCGGCTTCGCCCTGGAAGCCTTCAAAACCTCCGCCGGGATCAAATCCTGGTCCTATCCCGAATTCGCCTACTCGAAGATTCTCGGCGTCCCCCTCTTCGCCGGATTCATGTATGCCGCCATTGGCAGCTACATCATCCAGGCGTGGCGATTGTTCGATCTCCGCGTCCGCCACCATCCGCCGCACTGGCTGGCCGCGCTCACCGCCATCGCGGTTTACGTGAATTTCTTCACCCACCATTACATCGGCGATTACCGCTGGTATTTCGCCGCCTTCGCCCTCGGGCTGTATGCGCGCTCCACCGTCATTTTCCACACCTACCGGCGCGACCGGAAAATGCCCTTGCTTCTCGCCCTCATCCTCATCGGCTTCTTCATCTGGCTCGCCGAAAATCTCGGCACCTTCTTCAACCTCTGGTCCTACCCCCACCAACTCGGTGCCTGGGCGCTCGTCAAATTCGGAAAATGGAGCGCCTGGTCCATGCTCGTGCTCATGACCTTCACCATCGTCGTGAACCTGAAGCACATCAAAGCCCGCATCCACATCCCGGAGTAAAATCATGTTCTCGCGCAAAGACGCAAAGGCGCAAAGATTTTAAAGATCCAGCGAAACGCAGAGACGCTGAGGTCGTGGAGAGATTCGCAGTGATTCAAAAACTCTTCTCTTCTCCTTTGCGTCTTTGCGCCTTTGCGCGAAAACAAAACCACCAAGTGAATCCCCAAAAACGCGCCTCGATCACCGCCTTCCGCCGCCAATCCCGCTCATCTCCGGTTGAATCCCCTTCATTCCCCTCTTGTTGCGGCTCCTTGACACATTCCCCGCTTGCCGCCACGCTATCCTCCACACGACAGGGGAGCTTCACGATCGCGAAGCCGAGTTTTTCCGACGCCGCGGAATACACCCTCCGAACCTGATGCGGGCCAAGCCGCCGTAGGAAGTCGAGAAAACGCCCCCTCTCTCTTCCTTTCCGGCCGTGCCCCACCGCACGGCCTTTTTTATTTTCTGAAAACTGTAAACTGAACACTAGCAAACTTCTCCCATGATCAGCCCTGAAGAATCCTCCGCCCCGGCCGCGGAAAAACACGACGCCTCCCGCGCTCCCCTGCCCGCCTCCACCCGCGTTTACCTTCAGGGCCAGCTCCATCCGGAAATCCAGGTGCCGATGCGTGAAATCTCGCTCTCGGACACCAAGTCCTTCAACGGCCGCATCGAGAAAAACGAACCCGTGCGCGTCTACGACTGTTCAGGCCCGTGGGGCGATCCCGCCTTCACCGGCACTTCCGACGAAGGCCTGCCAGCTCTCCGCCGCGAGTGGATTCTCGCCCGTGGCGACGTGGAAGCCTACGATGGCCGCAAGGTCCAGCCGCAGGACAATGGTTACCTCACGGAAAAACACGTCGAATTCGCCTCGAAATCCGAGCGCGCGAACAAATTCGTCGAGTTCCCCGGCCTCACCGCCGAGCGCCGTCAGCCGCTCCGCGCCACCGGCAAGCCCGTCACCCAAAAATGGTATGCGGACAACGGAATCATCACCCCGGAAATGGAATTCGTCGCCATCCGCGAAAACATGCGCCGCGCGAAAATCGCGGACATGAAGGAAGACATCGTCCGCAACGATCTCAACAAACAGCACTCCGGCGCGAACCAGCTCCCGGACAGCCAATACACGCCCGGCATTTTCCGCCGTTTCCCGCAGCGCATCCCGGCCGAGATCACCCCGGAATTCGTCCGCAGCGAGATCGCCGCAGGCCGCGCCATCATCCCGCTCAACATCAACCACCCGGAGTGCGAACCGATGATCATCGGCCGCAATTTCCTCGTGAAAATCAACGCCAACATCGGCAACTCCGCCGTCGCCTCCTCCATCGAGGAAGAAGTCGAAAAAATGCGCTGGGCCACCAAGTGGGGCGCGGACACCGTGATGGACCTCTCCACCGGCAAAAACATCCACGCCACCCGCGAGTGGATTCTCCGCAATTCCCCCGTGCCGATCGGCACCGTGCCGATCTATCAGGCGCTGGAAAAAGTCAACGGCAAGGCCGAAGACCTCACCTGGGAACTCTACCGCGACACCCTCATCGAGCAAGCCGAGCAAGGCGTCGATTACTTCACCATCCACGCCGGCGTCCTGCTCCGTTTCGTGCCGATGACCGCCAGCCGCATGACCGGCATCGTTTCCCGCGGCGGCTCGATCATGGCCAAATGGTGCCTCGCCCATCACAAGGAAAACTTCCTCTACACCCATTGGGACGAGATCTGCGACATCTGCGCGAAATACGACGTCTCCTTCTCCATCGGCGACGGCCTGCGCCCCGGCTCCGTCGCGGACGCCAATGACAAAGCCCAGTTCGGCGAGCTCGAAGTCCAAGGCGAACTCACCACCCGCGCCTGGGCGAAAGGTTGCCAGGTCATGAACGAAGGCCCCGGCCACGTCCCCATGCACATGATCGAGGAAAACATGGCCAAGCAGCTCGAATGGTGCCACGAAGCCCCGTTCTACACCCTCGGACCGCTCACCACCGACATCGCTCCCGGCTACGACCACATCACCTCCGGCATCGGTGCCGCCATGATCGGCTGGTACGGCTGCGCCATGCTCTGCTACGTCACGCCGAAAGAACACCTCGGCCTGCCGAATAAAAAAGACGTCAAGGACGGCGTCATCACCTACAAGCTCGCCGCCCACGCCGCCGACCTCGCCAAAGGCCACCCCGGCGCCCAATACCGAGACAACGCCCTGTCCAAAGCCCGTTTCGAATTCCGCTGGGAAGACCAGTTCAACCTCGGCCTCGATCCTGAAACCGCCCGCGAATTCCACGACGAAACCCTCCCGCAGGACGGCGCCAAAACCGCCCACTTCTGCTCCATGTGCGGCCCGCACTTCTGCTCGATGAAAATCAGCGAAGACGTCCGCCAATACGCCGCCGCCCAAGGCCTCTCCGAACAGGAAGCCCTCGAAAAAGGCATGGAGGAAAAGAGCAAGGAATTCACCGAAGCGGGTGCCGAGGTTTACGTTCCGGTATAAGGAGCGGATCTCAAAAAACCGTCTTGAAGGGTCGAACGCGAACCTCGCGTTTGCCGAACTGTGTGTAGCCTTCGCGGGCGAGCGGGCCTCACGCGCCCTTTCCGGTTGCATCCCGTCATTTTCCCAGTTCTCTCACGAAGCCTTCCACATCTTTGGGAGAAACCACCACGGTTTGGGATTTGAACTTCAGCACCACGGGAAACCGCTCGTCGGTGCCGGAATAAACCATGTCGCCCAATTTAGGAGTCCACCTGCCAACTATCATTCCTTTTAACGCCTCCGCATCGTATTCAGCAGATACCAGATCTTCCCTTGGATAGTGTCGCGCCCAGCCGAAGCCCCGAACCACGATTGCATTCTCCGTGATTTCGTATCCTCTCACGAACCTCCAAAAAAAGCTTACAAGGCTCCCCACGATCACTGTCCAACTCAAAAGAAGACGACTCCACGATTGATCGGCATCTGATAAACTGGAAATCCCCAAGATCAGGAAGTAAATTCCCACCACCGCGGACAGGGAGATCCGCTTCCAGCAACGGGCGGCCGGAAACCATTTCATACCCCCTGCCATCTCAGCTTCTGCCTCAACGCTTCGTAAAAACTCCGATCCGCGAGACGCAACAAATTAAACGAACGCTCGGATTTTTTCACCTCGATGCGGTCGCCGCCTTCGATGCGCGCGTTATCCCGCCCATCCACCGTGAACAGCATCGGATTTCCATCCGGAGATTCCGGTGAAAGCTCGATCACCGAATGATCCCCCAGAATCAACGAACGCTGGCTCAAGCTGTGCGGACAGATCGGCGTGATCACAAAAACCTGGGCTTGCGGCGCGATCAACGGCCCGCCTGCCGATAGGGAATAAGCCGTGGATCCGGTCGGCGTCGCGACGATCAAGCCATCCGCCCGGTAGTGGTTCAGCAACTGGCCGTTCACCATCGCGGTCAGGGAAACCAGACGTCCGGTGTCGCCCCGTGCGAGCGTGACTTCGTTCAGCGCGTAATACGTTTCCGTGGTTTTATTGGAACGATACACCGTGGCTTCGAGCAAGGTGCGCACGCTGGTCTTGTAACGGCCTTGCGCCAGTTCGCTCGCGAAAAACTCCAGTTCGTCATCCGTGCAGCTCGTCAAAAACCCGAGCGTGCCGATATTGATCCCGGCGACGGGCTTGTTGAAATTTCCCAACCGCGAAACCGCGTTGAGCATCGTGCCATCGCCGCCGAGCACGATCGCGATGTCCACCTTGTCGGCGAACTCCGCGACCGGTACCGATTGCTTTTCCCCGGCGAGTTTCGCTGTTTCCTCGTCGAACACGGAAGTCCAACCGTGTGAACTGAGAGCCTTGCGAAGACCTTTGAGAGTTTTCAGGGCTTCAGGCTTGTGCGGGTTGGCAAGAATTCCGGCAATCACAGACACCCAGCTAAGAGAGAAGTGTTGTCGGAAGCAAGCCGCAGAAGCCTGAGCCTGAAGATTTTCAAACCGCCAGAGGGAGAGGTTCCGGGGTGATTGCGGGAATCAGCTTTTGCGCGGTCGGCACGATGTCATCGAGCTGATCGACCACCGTGAATTCGCCGTCATAGCACCAGTTTCCAAGCATCTTGATGAGCGGATCCCAGAACGAAACCCCGTTGGCGTCCTTGCGGTTGAAGATGATCACCGGCTTGTCCTTCATCGAGGGATGGCCTTGTTGTTTGAAAATCATCAACGCGAGCATCTCCTGCACCGTTCCGGCTCCACCGGGGAAAATCACGAAGGCTTCGGAATTCTGGATCATGACTTCCATCCGGGTGTAAATGTCCGGCTTCAGCCAGAACGAGGACAAACCATCAGGAAGACCTTCAAGCTCAATGATGTGTGGAACATTGGAACCGGCGGTCCAGCCACCGGCATCCACCGATCCGCGCACGACTTCGCCCATGATGCCGGAGCTTCCCGCACCGGAAACGCAACCGAGATTCGCCGCCGCAAGCTGGCGACCCAGCTCGTAGCCGTCGTTCAGGTAAGCGGGATCGGTCATGGAGGCCGAGCAGAACACACAGACGCTGCCTTCATGGTTTTCCGGCAGCGGCGTTTCGAAAGACGGGCCGACAAGCGCGCCGATTTTTTCACGCCCGGCATCCGGCAAGCCATTGCGGCGGGCCAGCTCCAGCAGTTCGAGCACTTCCTCGGGATTCTTCGCGAGCAGGAGGTATTCCTCGTGGTTTTGTTTCACCGTTCCCAGGCCATGAAGGTGCTTCAGGAGGGAAAACAGCGGATTCCACGAGCCATCCGAGTTCAGCAGAACCGTGGGCTTGCCCGCGAGATTCACATCGAGCGTTTGATAGCCCACGAAAATCGAAACCGCCTTGAATTGATCTTCCAACGTCGCTCCCGGCGTGAACACGAAGCCATCGGACTCCATGATTTTCCGCTCGATGTTGGAAAGGGAAATTCGCTGGTCACCATTTGAATTGTAAATGTCCCAGCCTTTGCTGAAGAGCTTGTAGAGAAGGCGGGCGCGGATTTCCCGATTGGGGTCCTTTTCTCCGCGGACGGTACCAGCGAGTCTTACCTTTGGCATATGTGTATGGATTTGAACCAATCATGTATATGGCAGTTTCCGTGCCATGCACGATTTATTTGATAGCGAGGCCTGAAACGTGCTGAATTCCCGGCCATGGATCCATTCATGCAAGCAGCCATCGAGGAAGCGCGTCTCGGCCTTTCCGAAGGTGGCATTCCCATCGGCAGCGTTCTCGTTCATCAGGGGAAAATCATCGGCCGTGGCCACAACCGGAGAGTGCAAAATGGCAGTACGACATTGCATGGTGAAATGGACGCTCTCGAGAACGCTGGCAGACAATCCGCCGGAGTCTATCAAGAGTGTGTGATTTATACGACACTTTCCCCCTGCCCGATGTGCAGCGGAGCCATTTTGCTCTACGGCATCCCGAAAGTCGTGATCGGGGAAAACACCACCTTCATGGGCGATGAAGAACACCTGAAATCACGCGGCGTCGAACTCGAAGTCGCCCACTCGCAGGAATGTATCGACCTGATGACGAATTTCATCCGCGAAAAACCGGAACTCTGGAACGAAGACATCGGCGAGCCGTGACTTGCCGAATTCCCTCCGAGATCTCCTATCGACATCCGCGCGCGAATGTTTCAGATTCCTGCAACCGCATGAATCGCCTCGCCGCCTCTGCCGCCCCGTTTTTCTCCCTGCTCGCCCTGCTTGCCTGTTCCGGCATCGCCGCGGCCGCCCCGCCGCGTTTCGCCACGGTCAAGGTCACCGAGATCTACCGCACGCTACCATCCACCTTGGAATTCATGAAACGCATCCAGACCGATCAGGAAGCGATCATGAAAAACGAACGCGCCGAGCAGCTCCGCAAGTCCATCACCGAGCTTCAGGAACTTCAAAAACAGCTCCAGGATAAATCCACCCCACGCACCCAGGAAGCCACCGCCAAGCTCGCCCGCGATTTCGAAATCAAACGCCAGGAAACCGAAACCCTGCGGCAGGAATTCGAGACCTATCGCGAAGAACAACGCAAGATGATCAATAAAATCATCGTCACCGAAATGCGCTCCACCCTCACCAAAATCACCGCCGCTTCCCAAAAAATCGCGAAAGAAAAAGGCTACGACGGCCTCTTCGACAGCTCCGGTGAATCAAACACCACCGTTCCCGTGCTGCTTTACGCAAAAAATCCGCAAGACATCACCGAAGACGTCAAAACCGCGCTCAAAACCAGCGCCCCGGTTCCGAATCCATAACCCTTCCCCCACATGAACGATTTCTTTCTCAAACTCATCGAATACCCCTTCACCTGGGGCTTGCTCGTCGGCCTCATCATTGCCGGATTCATCTGGAAAGCCGGATTCACCGCCGGACGCCTCGCAAAACGCGAACAAAAGCGACTTTCGGATGAACTCAAAGAGCTGCAAACCCACCTCAACACCCAGCTCAAGATCAACTCCACCGGAAACAGCACGCTGTTGCAGGAACTCGACTCGCTCAAACAGCAGAACGAAAACCTCCGCGTCACCAATTCCACGCTCCAGCAAAAACCCGGCCGTCCCGAGCTGCGCCAGCTCAACATTTACGAAACCGCCATCCGCAGCATGCGCGAGCAAGCCCCCGGCTTCGCCCCCGCTTGGGAAAAAGCCATCCGCCAAGCCGAAGTAGAAGCCGAAAAAGCCTCCGGCGGCCTCACCAAAATGATCCGCAACGTGATCCCCGGCCTCGGCTCCTCAACGCCTACACTTCAGATCAGCGACGAGCAAAAGTGATCGCCTAAGCAATCCTGCCCTTCAAATGAGGAAGCCCGCTTTAAAGGGTTGGACTTACCTACCTCAATCCTCGATTTTGATCGCGATCGGATCCCACGTGATTTGCGGGAATTCCATGTTCAGCTTTTTCAGCGTATCAAGCATGATGCGTCCGACGACGAGATTCCGGTACCACTTGCGGTCCGCCGGCACGATGTACCACGGAGCCGCTTCGGTCGAAGTTTTCCCGATCACATCCTCGTAAGCTTCCATGAAAAGGCTCCAGCGGGCGCGGTCCGCGAGGTCTTCCGGGTGGAATTTCCAATGCTTCGCCGGATTCGCCAAGCGGGATTCCAAACGGGCCTTTTGCTCTTCCTTTGAAATGTTGAGGAAAATCTTGATGATCGTCGTGCCCTCTTCCGCGAGCATGCGTTCGAAGTCCACCACGTGCTGCTGGCGGCGCTGCCACACTTCATCCGGATAGATTTTTTTTACCCGCACCGCGATGATGTCTTCGTAGTGGCTGCGGTTGAAAATCACGATCTGCCCGTTGCGCGGCACTTGATCGTGAATGCGCCACAGGAAATCGTGCGCCAGCTCTTCTTCCGTCG
This sequence comes from Luteolibacter sp., assembly GCA_047605125.1. GTDB lineage: Bacteria > Verrucomicrobiota > Verrucomicrobiia > Verrucomicrobiales > Akkermansiaceae > Luteolibacter. The sequence goes on along the minus strand of JASGGK010000005.1, from coordinate 47,832 downwards.
GCTTCTTGAACGCCTGCACGTGGATGCCCTGCGGGTCGACTCCGGAAAAGACGTCCTTCACACAGCCATCCTTGCCGCCGGTGTCCATCGCCTGGATCACCACCAGAATGCGGTGCTTGTTCTGCGCGTAGAGCACTTTCTGCAAACGCTGGATTTCACGCGTGATGTGCTCGAACTGTGGCACGTAATCCTGCTTGGACTCTCCCTTGAAAAGCGACTTCTCGTTCGGATTCCAATCGTCGAAGTTCACTTTCGACCCCGGCTTCACACAATAACGTTCAACGGCACCACTGGCTGGCATGATGGAGGTTATCTTATTTCAGTCATCGTCTGACAAGCCCACTTTGACAAAGAAACACCTTCGTCACACATTGGAGATTGAAAGATCAAGCTTTTCACGTTGTTTTCAGATGATGCCTGATGCGTATATTGCCGAGCGAAAAACCGCCGCTTCCGAAACCAGCGAGCTTCTCACGGCGCTCCACATCGGCGCCAGTTCCGTTTCCATGATGGTCGCGGAACGCTCCGCCGACGGCCAGCTTTCTCCGGTCGATTTCCTCGAACAGCCCGCCCCCCTCGCCCGCGATATTTTCCGCAACGAAAAAGTCAGCTCAGGCACCGCGGAACGCATCGTTTCCATCATCAAGGGCTTCCAGAAATCCCTGTCCGAACTCGGCCTGGATCCGAACAACCTCACCCGCGCCGTCGCGACCAACATCCTCTCCGAAGCGGCCAATCACGACACGGTGATGAACCGCATCCGCATCGCCTGCGGACTGAAAGTCACCACCATCGACGATGGTGAAATGACGCGCCTCATCTACCTGAAAACGCGCCGCCGCCTCCTCAACCTCCCTTCCATGGGAAGCCGGACGACGCTGGTCCTCCACGTCGGCCCCGGAAACACCCGCGCGCTGTTGTTTCAAAACGGCCTCATCACCCGCTACACCAGCTACCGCATGGGCACCCACCGCACCCGCGAAGCCGTGGAAGGCACACATGCGGAAGGCTCGAATCTCCAACGCGTGATCCGCGAACACGCGTTCGGCAATCTCGCCCAAATCCGCCACGATTACTCCGATGTCAGCATCGAGGGCCTCATCGCCATCGGCTACGAACTTCAGTCGGTTTCGAATTCCCTCACCAAAACCAGCGAAGCCTGCCCGCTGAAAAAGCTCCGCCAGTTCAGCAGCGAATGCGCGAATCTCAGCGACCTCGAACTGGTGAGGCGCTACCAGCTTGATTACCAAACCGCCGAAGCCCTGCTGCCCGCTTTGGAAATCAATCTCGCCATCGCGGAAACCCTGAAACTTCAGGAACTCCACATCCCCACCAGCGATTACGAGCAAGGCCTGCTCCACGATCTCATCGCCTCGCGCCAACTCACGAACGACTTCGCCGAGGAAGTGATCCGTTCCGCCCGCATCCTTTCCGAACGCTATCAGTCGGACCCCGGCCACGGCGAACACGTCGCGAAATTGTGCCGACATTTTTTCGAATCGCTCTCCGATCTCCATCAGCTTTCCGCCCACGATGCCCTGCTGCTTCAAGTCTCCTCCATTCTCCACGAAGTCGGCACCTACATCAGCGCCCGCGCTCATCACAAACACTCCGAATACATCATCCTGAACTCGGAAATCTTCGGACTGGACCGGCTCGACGTCACCATCGTCGCGCTCGTCGCCCGTTATCACCGCCATTCCGGCCCGAAGCTGGAACACCGCAGCTACGCCGCCCTCGGCATCGACGACCGCATCCGCGTTTCCAAACTCGCCGCCATTCTCCGCGTGGCGGACGCGCTCGAACGCACCCACGCCCAACGCATTTCCCAAATCGAAATCACCCGCAAAGCCGGAAAACTCCTCCTCCGCCTCCCCGGTCTCGCCGATGCCGCCGTCGAACGCCTCGCCATGGTTTCCAAGGCCGATCTATTCGAGCAAGTCTTCGGCCTGAGCGTGGTCATCGACGAAGAAATTTAAACCATGCGGAGTGCGGAATGCGGAGTGTCGAATGAAGACGCAAGCGTTCCAAACTTCGCTTCAAATACTCCGCACTCCTTCACTCCACACTTCTTCCATGTTTCCCTACATCAACCGCGAGCTTTCCTGGGTCGAGTTCAACCAGCGCGTTCTCAATGAAGCCCTGCGCGAAGACCTTCCGCTTCTGGAGCGCATCAAGTTCCTCGCCATCACCGCATCGAATCTCGACGAGTTCTTCCAGGTCCGCATCGGCGGCTTGATGCTGATGAAACGCAGCGGCCGGAAATCCCCGGACGCATCCGGCTACACCCCGACCAAAAACCTGTTAGCCCTCCGCCAGCGCATCCTGCAAATGAGCGCCGCCCAATACGAGCTGCTCACCGGCACGCTCGTCCCCGCCATGATCAAGGCGGGCATCCGGCCGCTCGAACCCCGCGATCTCACCATCCCGCAAGCCGCTCAAGCCGCCGCTTACTTCGAGGACAATGTTTTCCCGCTGCTCACTCCGCTCGCCGTCGATCCCGAAAGCACTCCGCCGATCGTTCCGGCGCTGCAAGTCACCGTCGCCTGCCGCCTTTCCGACCCGGAAACAAAAGCCACCCGCTACGCCCTGATTCCCATCCCGGACTTTATCAACCGCCGCGTGAACATCACCGTCGAGGGCGATGGCATCGCATTCCTGCTGATCGAGGACCTCGTCGCCACCTACGCGGAACAATTTTTCCCCGGTGAAACCGTGACCGCCACCACCACTTACCGCGTCACCCGCAATGGCGACATCGCCGTGCAGGACGAGGACGGCCTCGACCTCGCCGGAGAAATGGAAGACATGCTCACCGCACGCCGTTTCGCCGATACCGTGCGCCTCGAACTCCGCACCGACGCGCCGCGCGATCTTTCGAAAATCATCCAGCAAGTCACCGGTGCCACCCCGCAGGAAGTTTACCGCCAGGCAGGCCCGCCCGGCCTCGCCTCCTTCATGGAAATGGCCTTCCTTCCCGGCTTCGACCACCTGCGCGCGGAAGACTGGCCCGCCCAGAACTCGCCGAACATCACCCCCGGAGTCTCCATGTTCGAGACCATCGCTTCCGGAGACGTGATGCTTTTCCACCCTTACGAATCCTTCGAGCCGGTCGTGCGCCTCATCGAAGAAGCGGCGGAAGACCCGGACGTCATCGCCATTAAACAAGTCCTCTACCGCACCGCCCGCCAATCCCGCATCGTCGATGCGCTCATCAAGGCGGCGGAAAACGGCAAGCACGTCACCGCGCTCGTCGAGCTCAAAGCCCGCTTCGACGAAGCCCGCAACCTCGACCGCGCGGACGAACTCCAGCGCGCCGGAGCGCAGATCGTTTACGGCGTGAAAAACCTGAAAACCCACGCCAAAATCTGCCTCATCGTCCGCCGCGAATCCGGTGGCCTCCGCCGCTACGTCCATCTCGGCACCGGCAACTACAACGAATCCACCGCGAAGCTCTACACCGACCTCTCCTATCTCACCTGCAAGGCCGAATACGGCAACGACGCCTCGCTGTTTTTCAACGCCGTCACCGGCCGCTCGAAGCTCCTTCGGTTCCAACGCCTCGTTCCCGCACCCACCGCCATGAAGCCGCGCCTGCTGGAACTCATCGCCGGAGAAACCGAACGCGCCAAGCAAGGACTACCCACCCGCATCATCGGCAAAGTCAATTCCCTGCAAGACCCGGACATCATCCAGGCACTCTACAAAGCCTCGCAGGCTGGCGTCGAAATCAAACTCAACATCCGCGGCATCTGCTGCCTCAAACCGGGCGATCCGAAGTTCTCGAAAAACATCGAGGTCATTTCCGTCATCGACCGCTTCCTCGAACACGCCCGCCTTTTCTACTTCCATCAAAGCGGTGACTCGGAAGTTTACATCGCCTCTGCGGACTGGATGACGCGCAACCTCGAAAAACGCGTCGAGCTGATGATTCCCATCGAGGAATCTTCCATCAAACGCCGCCTCGTCCGTATTTTGGAAAGCTATTTCCAGGACAACACCCAGGCCTCGCGTATTCTTCCCGACGGCACCTCCCAGCGCATCGTCCGTGAAAAAGGCAAAAAATCCCATCGCGCGCAGGAGCAATTCTATCAGCAAGCCAAGCGCACCGCCAAGGCCCGCGAGCACGAACGCTCCATGACCTTCGAGCCGCACGTCCCGGCGGAATGATACAAGCGCTGACGCTCACGTCGGCTCAATTTCAAAAAACCAAACGCCGAACCAAAGCCTGCAAGTCCCCAGGCTCCGGTTCGGCGTTCGTTTTACAACCAGAAGAAACCACGGCTGGCTCCAGAGGGGAAGACGCCTGGAGCCCGCCGCAGGTCTCATCACCGGGGAATTGTTCTGTCATTTTCCGCAGCGACGGCATAAGTCATACTCCTTCCCGCCGCCGCCCACCATCACGTGATCGCGGGAGGCTCTTCCTCTTTCCATGCCTGCGAAAAATTACCACGTCCGCCAAGCCGCCGTCTCCGCCCTCCATGCCTGGGCAAAAGGCCATGACTACGCCGACACCCTGATCGAGCGCCACGCCCAGCGCCGCAAACTTTCCTCGGCGGATCGCGGCCTGCTGCAAGCCATCCTTTTCGGCGTCCTCCGCCACCGCCGCGTGCTCGATCTCTGGATCAGCAAACTCCGCCAAGGCAAGATCGATGCGGAAACCCGCGACATCCTCCGCGTCGGCCTCTGCCAGCTTCTCATTCTCGGCCTGCCGGATCACGCCGCCGTCAACGAAACCGTCGAAGCCGGAAAAGCCAACGTCCGCCCCCTCATCAACGCCGTGCTCCGTCGCGCCACGCTCAGCCGCAAGCGCCTTCTCGATACACTGAACGAAGACGATCTTTCCCCCGCCATCGTCCACTCCCATCCGGATTGGCTCTACAACCGCTGGCGCGCCGCCTTCGGCAAAAAATCCACCATCGAGCTGATGGAATGGAACAACTCCCCGGCGGAAACCTTTTTCCGCACCAACCCGCTGGCCCCGGAACAACCGGCCGAAATCCCCGGCAAACCGCTCGAAGGCGCATCCGGATTTTACCAACTCGAAGGTTCCCTTCCCACCTCGTTGCTCGCTTCCGGCAGCGTTTACATCCAAGACCCGGCCACCCGCCATTCCGTCGAATTGCTCGCGCCAAAACCCGGCGAACGCATTCTCGACGCCTGCGCCGCTCCCGGCGGTAAAGCCTTCCTCATCGCCGCCGCGCTCGGTTCCGCCAACGACCTCGTTTGCACGGATTCGAACGAAAAACGTCTGCCGCGCCTTCAGGAAAACCTCGCTCGCCTCCATGCCGGAAACGCCCAGATTTCCCTCCACGACTGGACCCAGCCCGCACCGGAAAAATGGCACGCCGCATTCGACGGCATCCTGCTCGACGTCCCCTGCTCGAACAGCGGCGTGATCCGCCGCCGCGTCGATGTCCGCTGGCGTTTGCAAGCGCCCGATATCGAGCGCATCACCCACACCCAGCGCAAGATTCTCGAAAACGCCGTCCCTTGCCTGAAACCCGGCGGACGCATCGTTTATTCCACTTGCTCCATCGAGAAAGACGAGAACCTTGCCTTGGTCGAAGCATTCCTCGCCGATCATCCCGAGTTCAAACTCGCCGACCACCGAGAAATCCTCCCCTTCAAAGACGGCACCGACGGTGCCTTCGCCGCCCTTCTCATCAAAAACCCATGAAATCCTGCCTCGGTCTTCTGCTATCGCTGCTGATCCTCGTCGCCGTCCTCGGCACCGGAGCCTTCATCTGGCATCTATGCTCGACCAGCAGCTTTTCTTTGTCAGGAACTCCGAGCACCAGCTCGGCAAACCCATAAAACCAAGAAGCCAAGCTGGTGCTTGGCACCCCCGAAAACGCAAGCAAGCACTTGCATTTCATTCCTCCCACCTCCATAAGCCGCCGCCCACGCTATGGACGCCACTTCTTCCCGCCCGGTTCTTTCGGAAAGAAACCTTCTGCTGCTGCTCGCCGCGGTGCAGTTCACCCACATCATGGATTTCATGATCATGATGCCGCTGGGTCCACAGCTCATGCGCGAGCTTCATTTGGGATCGGCCCAATTCGCGGCGATCATTTCGACGTTCGCGCTCACCGCCGGCCTCGTCGGCTTGGCGGTCGCGCCATTCATCGACCGCTTTGACCGGCGCCAACTTCTGCTTTTCTGTTACGCCGGATTCACGCTCGGCACCCTGGCCTGCGGTTTTTCGACGACGCATGAAATGCTTCTGATCGCCCGCGCGGTTTGCGGCGCATTCGGCGGCGTGAGCGGAGCCACCGTCATGGCCATCGTTTCCGACGTCGTCCCGCCGGAACGCCGTGCGCGCGGCATGGGATTGATCATGACCGCGTTTTCCGCCGCTTCCGCGCTGGGAGTTCCGTTCGGCTTGAAACTCGCACAATGGTGGAAATGGGAAGCGCCCTTCCTAATCACCGCCGGAGCCGCCGCGCTGGTGTGGCTCGCGTTGTTTTACGTGCTTCCTCCGGTACGAGCTCACCTCGGGGCCAACAAACCACCGATGGGCCGGGATTTCGTGCGCTTGCTGGGAAGCGGAAATGCGTGGATCGGCATCGTGCTGATGATATCGATGATCTTCGGCCATTTCACCATCATTCCCTATCTCTCACCCTATCTCGTGAGCAATGTCGGCATGCCGGAGAAAAGCCTGTTTCTGGTCTATCTCTGCGGCGGCCTCGTCACGGTTTTCACCGGGCCGATGGTCGGCAGACTCGCGGACCGCTACGGACGATTCCGCGTCTATATCGTGCTCGTTTTCATGGCCGGCGCGATCATCCGCGTGATTACGTCTTCCGGGCCGATGCCGGTGTGGGAAATCCTGATTTTCTCCACCTGTTTCTTCGTCTTCGCCAGCAGCCGCTTCATCCCCGGCCAGGCGGTGATTTCCCTCGCCGTGCCGCCCCCGCAGCGCGGTGCCTACATGAGCCTCATTTCCTGTTCGCGCGACCTCGCCTCGGGAACCGCCGCCGCCATTGCCGGACAAATCGTTTACCACGATGCGTCCGGAAAATTGCAGAACTTCCACTGGCTCGGCATTTTCGCGATCAGCGTGAGTTTCATCAGCCTGTTCATCTTCCGCCTCGTCCGCCAGGCGGATGCGGTGAGTTTGTGAATTAAATACCCGGAAAATGAAGCTCCAGCCACGCCGCCACTTCCTCGACGATCCGGCCATAGCTGTTCTCATCGAAAACGTGATCGGCACCGGGGATTTCCACGTGCTTTTTGACGCACTTCGCCACGGCAAACGCATCGCGGCTGTCTTGCGCGGGAATCACATCGTCTTCCAGTCCGTGAATCAAAAGCCACGGCTGCACGATGGTTTCCGCCGCAGCGAGCGTGCTGCCGATGGCGTTCAAATCATCGACGTAAGTTTGGGATAACGGGCATGCCGGATCATCCCACATCACGCCCTGATCCGGCACCACATCGCCGAACTCGCGTTTCACGAAATCCGCCGTGTGCACCATGCCGGAAAGCGTGACAAGCACGCGAATCCGCAAGTCCCGCGCGGTGGTCATCACGCCGACGGCACCGCCCATGCTGTGGCCGATGTAAACCACCGCCACATCTTCCGGCACGCTGCCGATCACCGATTGCAGATCGGCGATTTCCTTGGAAATGCACGAGTCCGCGAAACGTCCGCCCGAGTTTCCATTCCCGGAATAAGAAATCCGCAAGCACGGCCAATTCCGCTCCGACAGGCCTTTCGCCAACGCCACCAACAACGGACGATCCTTGTTTCCGGTCACACCGTGGCCGAGAATGACCAGCACCTCGCGCTTCAGGCCCGGATGAAACGTGCTGTCGATGTGTTCGCCGAAAGAGTTATGAAGTGCGCAACCCATGAGCAAGAAGTTATCAGTTTGAAGATGCACGGCCCGGAAATGTCAGCTCGGCAATACCGGACTTATCCAATTCTCCAAGTTGGAGATCAATGAGTTTTTCGTATTGCGCTTGAGTCGCCTTCGACAAGGGAACCTTGAGCCCCGCCTGATCCGCAAGAGCATTTGCGATGCCACTGTCCTTCGCCGCGTGGGCGGCGGAGAAATAGCAATCATGTTCGCGGGAAATCATATCATCGCCATCCGTTTCCAGAACCCGCGAGTTCGCACCGGTTTGGGAGAACACCTCCTTCAGCACCACCGGATCAAGCCCCAGCGCCACGCCGAGCCCGAGACCTTCAGCGAGGCCCGCGGTGTTGATGTTCATCACCATGTTGACCAGCGCCTTGATCTTCGCCGCATTTCCCACCGGGCCGACGTAGCGCAACGAGGTGGAGAGATCCTTGAGCAGCGTTTCGTATTTTTCGAAAACCGCCCGCTCCCCCCCGATCATGAGATAGAGCGTGCCGTTGCGCGCTTGGGTGATGCTGGACGCCATGCTCGCGGCGAGCGTTTCCGCACCCACGGCCTTCGCGGCTGCGGCGGCTTTTTCATGGGATTCCGGGCTGACGGTGGCGCAGTTGATGAACGTTCGGCCTTCCGCGCCTTGCAAAAGCGAATCGCCGCCGGAAAACACCGCGCCCATCGCCGCATCGTCCGTCACCACCGTGAAAATCACCTCAGCCGCCTGTGTGACTTCCGGCAGGGTTTTCACCGCCAGACAGCCGATTTCCTTCGCCAATTCCTCCGCACCCGCCGTGTAGCAATCATAAACGGCGGTGACTTCATACCCGAGATCGTTCAGGTGGCGCGCCATGTTCGCTCCCATCCGCCCGACTCCGACAAATCCAATCTTGGCTTTTTCCATGGCCGGAACGTGGGCGGTAATTCCGGGTTTCGCAACCGGAAGTTATCTCGCCTTGCCAATCAGTTTCGCCAGCGTCCGCAAGCCGGTTTCCATCTGCGCGTTCCACGGAAATCCGCAGCTCAGGCGCAGGCAGTTCCGGAATTGACCGTCCGGCGAAAACATCGGCCCCGGCGCGAAGCTGACACCCGCCGCCTTTGCTTGATGAAATACCGGCAAAACATCCACGCGCTCATCCAGTTCCACCCAGATCACGAAGCCCCCGCCCGGATTGCTGACCTTCGTGCCTTCCGGGAAAACCTCCGCCACCGTTTCCCGCATTTTGCACACTTGTTGGCGATACGTGTGCCGTAATTTCCGCAAGTGCCTATCATAGCCGCCATTGCGCAAAAACTCCGCCACCGTCAGCGCGGGCAAGGCCGGGCCGGAAAGATTGAAGACGTTTTTCAACTCCATCACCCGCTGCTGATAGCGCCCCGCCGCGAGATAGCCGATGCGGAATCCCGGTGCCAAAGTCTTGGAAAACGAGCCGCATAAAATCACCTGATCCGAGTCATCCAGCGCCTTCATCGCACGCGGACGCTGGCCGTCATGCGGGATGTCACCGTAGATATCATCCTCGATGATCGGAATCTGGTGCAGCATCGCCAGCTCCAGCAACTGCCTGCGATTCGCCTCCGGCATCAAACTGCCGAGCGGATTGGAAAAATTCGGGATCACCAGAATCGCAGCGACCTTATGACCGCGCACCGCCGTTCTCACCGCGGAAATATCCAGCCCTTCGCTCGCCGATGATGGAATGGCCAGCACCTTGCGCCCGAGTTGGGCTAACAAATTCAGCGTTCCATAATACGTTGGAGCTTCCACCAACACCGTATCTCCCGGCTTCGTCGTGGCTAACAATGCGAGATGGATCGCCTCGCTCGCTCCCAGCGTGATCATGAAATCATCAGCATCCAGACCGCATCCCCAATCAAGCGAACGCCGGCTCAACTCCTGCCGCAGCGGCAAGCATCCCGGCGGCGGATCGTAATTGATCGCCGCGTGGGTAAACCGCCGCGCCACCATTCCCGAAAGCCGGCCGAGTTTTTCCAAGGGCAACAATTCATCCCCCGGCACAGCTCCGCCGAAAGGAATCAGCGAGGGTTCCAGCATGTCCCGCCCGATGGAAAGCATCGAAGTGAACCCGTTCATCGCGGAAACCGACGGCTTGACACTTGCCGCCACCGGCTCGCGCAGCGCATTCGCCAAGCGCGCCCGCACGTAAAATCCGGACTTCGGCCGCGCCTCGATCAGCCGCCGGTTCTCCAAAAGCGCATACGCCTGCATCACCGTCGGCACGCTCACCTGATGCTGCATGCTCATGTGGCGCACCGATGGAATCCGGTCTCCCGCCCGCAACGAACCGGTCTCGATCATCTCTTCCATCCGATCCGCGATCTGCAGGTAAAGCGGTTGCTGAGGGTCTGCTTTCATATCCGTTTTTGATCGTAGCTTTTCGATCCGCCCCGCCCATGCACAGCTGACCGGAAATACAACATACACAGATGAGATGAAATGAGAAGCTGTACAACACAGAAACCCGCCCGCCTGTGGATTCCCGCGCCGCCGTTTCCAGATATCTTGTCTTCATGCAACTACTCTTCACACAATCCCCCTTCGGCAGATGGATCACTCGTTGCATCGGAAAATCCGTAGCACCTTGTAAATCATATCGCCTCAACACCCGCGAACAGCTTCAGCTGAAACTTCGCGTCGGCCAGCACCTGTCCTGCCTGCGCGGCAGCCTGTGGGTCACCCTCGATGGTGAAGATCACATCCTCACGGCCGGTAAATACCTGCATCTCCCGCAAAATCCGGCCCGCGTGTACATTGAGGCACTCGAAGGCTCGGTCGCCGCCATCAAAAGGTAGGAGATAAAAAGGGAGGGCTGCTTCGCCGAGGCTGCCGCCAACGATTCACCGGCCCTCTCGGCAAGAGGGCCCTACCTTTGCCGCTTCTTGACTCAGCGCCGCTTCCCCGCTTGGATCATATCATGAAGCGGCTTCTTTTGTTATGTTCCTTCGCCTGTCTTGCCAACGTTTCCGCACAAACCGATGGCAACGCCCTGCTCACCCAAGTCATTTCCCACCCCGGCTCCTACAGCCAGGTTTGTGACGTGATGTCCATGCCTTCGGACATTCCCTATCGTGCTTATCAGGTCACGGACTTCTATGGAGCCAGCCTCTCCAAAGCCAATGCCGCCAAGGTCGCCAGCAATCGCGATTCCTTGGTAAAAGCCATTCGCACCCGCCTCGGCAGCATCGATTTCACTCGCAAGCCCCAGCAGCCGGGCATCGATCCGAAACCCGAAGAAAACAACGACGGCGATGCCTACGGCTGCGATCCTGAAGCGCTCAATCCGATCCTTCTCCAGCTCATCCTCAACCTCAAAGCGATCGAGACATTGCCCGAGCTTTTGGTCGTCGAAGACAAGCTCGTCAAAGCCATCGCCGCCACCAAGGACGAAGCATCCACTCCCGCCCCGCAGGTCGATGGCTGGGGCGTCGCTGAAGAAAACCGCGAATCTGATGAAAAGGAGCCGGAAGAAAAACGCGATCGACGCACGGATTTATTCAACGCCCGCGTCGCCCAGCGTGATCTCGTCATGGTGATCCAAAGCCTGCTGCGTGAGCAAAACTACGCACCCGCGATGAAAACCCGCCTTGAAAAAGCCTATCAAAAAGGCATCGAGAAATACGCCAAGGAAAACAAGTGCCTCAAGTTCCAGGAAGATCCGTACGGCGATGGAAAAACCTTCATCTACATCCAGCGCAACGAATTTTCCGGCGTCTATCATCCCGTCACGGAAATCATCAACGTCCCCTACACCCGGGAATCCCGCGATGAAGTCCGTGCCGCCGCCGCTCAATGGATTCAGGAACATCCAAATCCTTGAAACAATTTCTCGCATGCCGCAACCATTCCGGAACGGGGAACACACGCGCCCTCGCGTGTGATTTTCGGCACCTCGCCGAAAAGAAGTCCCGAGTAAACCGCAGCATTTCCGCACTAAGACTCTTTGTCAGTATCTTCCCGCTCAACGGAGCGCGGGGGCGCGCTCCTCAACACGCGAGGGCGCGTGTGCTCCCCGATACAGTCATTTTTTTCATCGCAGCCTGCCTCGCTTTGGAGGCAGCGCCGATAAATGGTCCGAACGGCCATCGACTCGTCCTCGTCCCCTCAGGAACTTACGCGCTCGGCTCGGCGGATCATCCGCAAAACAAGCCGCACTCCATCACCACGCCGGGCTTCCGGATTTCCGATGCGGAAACGACCAACGCGCAGTTCGCCGCCTTCGTCAAAGCGACCGGCTATCAAACCTACGCGGAAAAAAACGGCTGGAGCCTTGCCGCCGGTGAAGGCGATGGCGAATGGGAATGGAAACACACCGATGGCGCGAACTGGCGATTTCCCTTCGGCCCCGACGGCCCGAAAGCGGACGATCTACCGGATCATCCCGTCACCCAAATCTATGGCGAAGATGCCCGCGCTTACTGCCGCTGGATCGGCGGGCGTTTACCCACCATCGACGAATGGGAAATCGCCGCCCGCGCCGGTTCCACCACGCCATTTCCGTGGGGCGAAACTTTTCAGCCGAAACTCGCGAACACCTGGAACGGCGAAAATCATCGGAAAAACACTCGCCTCGACGGCTTTGTCCTCACCTCCCCCGTCCGCTCGTTTCCACCCAATGCCTGGGGCCTCTACGATGTGATCGGAAACGTCTTCGAATACTGCGAAGGTCACCCGACTTGGCTCAGTTCGGATGCCGCAAAACGTCGCATCTGCGGACGCGGCGGCTCGTGGTGGTGCTCCAGCAGCAGTTGCAATTTCCACAACCTGCTTTCCATCGGCAGCATGATCAAAACCGCTTCATTGCCAAATCAGGGATTTCGCGTAATCTTCGACATTGAGCGGCCGACCGAGCATTCCGCACCGAAGCCCTAGCATGCCACAATGGCTTCAACGGAAACGGAAAATCGCCTAACATTAATTTTTTCAAATTGTTGCAAAAGCTTGATTTTACGCCGCATAGGCACGACCTTTAAAGTGCGTAAAGATAAAAATTTACCTTGCTGGCACAAATTTTGCTTCGCTTTTAAAAACCACGTCATACACTCGCCTCCGGCACCCCCCAGTGCCCTACCATGTCTGACGTTTATCTTCATCAATCTCTCTCGCAGCAGCAGACGCTGGCTCCGCAAATGCGGAAAAGCTTGGAGATTCTACAAGCTGGCACTCTGGAACTTTCCCAGCTCGTCCGTCAGGCGCTCGAAACCAATCCGGTGCTCGAAGATATCACGGAAACCACTTCCTTGGACGAGGAAGGCCCCGATCCGGAAGAAGCGGATTCGCTCGATTACCTGAACGAAACCGAGGACGACTGGAGGGACCGCTCGATCATGGAAGGCAAAAGCTCGCCTTGGACCACCGAGGACGAAGAACGCCGCCAACGTCTTTACGATTCCATTGTTGCCCCGGAAACATTGCAGCAGCACCTGCAACAGCAGCTCGATCTTTCGATGATCGAGCCGGAGGTGCGCAATGCCGCCCAAGCGATTCTCGGAAACCTCGACGAGCGCGGATTTCTCGATCTCCCCGCCGCCGATCTCGCCGTGCGCATGGGAATTTCCCAAAAAACCATGAAGGAAGCCCTCAAGCTGGTGCAATCCTTCGATCCCGCCGGCATCGGCGCAGCAAACATCCCCGAATCCCTGCTGCTCCAGCTCGAACGCAAAGGCGGAACGGAAACCATCGAATACAAAATCGTCCGCGATCACCTCGAAGACCTCGCCCGCAAGCGCCATCCGCTGATCGCCCGCGCCTTGGGAACCAGCGTCGAGCGCATCGCGGAAGCTGCCGCAAAAATCGGCCGCCTCACTCCGAATCCCGGCGGCGATTTCGATCCGACCGGAAATCCCTACATTTTACCCGACGTCATCATTGAGAAAGACAACGAAGGCCAATGGTATGCACGCCTTACTGGCGAGCATCTCCCTAGCCTGAAAATCAATGACTTCTACAAAGACATGATCGGCAAAAGCGGCACCGATTCCAAGGCCCGCCAATTCCTGCGCGACCAGATCCGCGACGGCCGCAGCCTCATCCGCTCGATCTCGCTGCGTCAGGAAACGATCCTCGCCATCGCGCACAAGCTCATCGAGCATCAACCGATGTTCTTCATCCGCGGCCCGCGCCATTTGCGTCCGCTGACCATGAACGACATCGCCGACGAACTCAGCCTGCACGCCACCACCGTTTCCCGCGCCGTCGCCGGAAAATACGTGCAAACCCCGCAAGGCCTGATGGAAATGCGCGCGTTCTTCGCCACCGGCTATCAGACATCCGACGGCACCGAAGTTTCCAACGCAGGCGTCCGCGAAGCGATCCAGCAACTCGTCGCCGCCGAAAACCCGTCGAAACCGCTTTCCGACGACGCGATTGCCAAAGGCCTAGCCGAACAAGGTTTGAAAGTCGCCCGCCGCACCGTCGCCAAATACCGCGAGCAGTTGAACATCCTGCCCTCGCACCTGCGGAAATCGTTCTGATTGGAGCTACGACACTCTTGTCGTATCTTATTCGCAAAATGACACGACAAGAGTGTCGTGACTCCTGACGTTTTTGTTGCTGGCGTCAGGGTAAGATTCCTCTCATCTTCCCGCCGCCCATGTTTGTCATTTCCATTCCTGCTCTGAAACGAAACACCGCGCTGCTGCGTGAGGTGAAAGAAGCCGCCGGCTGCAAACTGGTCTTGGCTTTGAAGGGATTTTCCTGCTGGAAAGCGTTTCCTTACCTTCGCGAAGATCTCGATGGCTGCTGCGCGTCCGGTCTGTGGGAAGGCCTGCTGGCACATGAGGAATTCGGCAAACACGTCATCACCTACTCGCCTGCTTACGATGAGGAAGACATCGCGCGGCTTTGCGAATTTACCGATCACCTCGACTTCAACTCGCTCTCGCAGTGGTTCCGCTTCCGCGATCAGATTTTCGCGCATCCGCGTTTCAAAAATGGCGAACTTCTGTGCGGTCTGCGGGTAAATCCCCAGCATTCCACCGGAGAAACCCCGATCTACGATCCGTGTGTGCCCGGTTCCCGACTCGGCATCACGGCGGATCAACTCCTCGGCGCGGATCTCACCGGGCTTTCCGGCCTGCATTTCCACACCTTGTGCGAACAGAATTCGGACGATCTCGAAACCACGCTGGCGGCAGTGGATGAAAAATTCGGCCACTTGCTGCGTTCGCCGCAATTCACCTACCTCAACATGGGCGGCGGTCACTGGATCACCAAGCCGTTCTACGACCGCGAACGCCTCATCCGCCTCGTGCGGGAAACCCGGGAAAAATACGGAGTCGAAGTCTGGTTGGAGCCGGGTGAAGCGATTGCGATCCACACCGGCGTGCTCCGCGCCACCGTGATGGATGTTTTCGAATCCGCCGGTCACAAGCTTGCGATTCTCAGCATTTCCGCCACCGCGCACATGCCGGACGTGCTGGAAATGCCGTATCGCCCGGATGTTTATCTCGTCGATCCCGCCGCATCCGACCTCAAGCCCGCCGTGGTTTTCCAAGGTGAAAACTATCACCTCGCCGGAAATCCGGAAACGGAAGCCTCCGAGCACATCTATCGCCTCGGCGGCCCGACCTGCCTCGCAGGCGATGTCATCGGCGACTTCATCTTCCCGCGCGCATTGAGCGTCGGCGATGTGCTCGTGTTCGATGACATGGCGCACTACACGATGGTGAAAACGACCACGTTCAACGGCGTGAAACACCCGGCCATCGCGCTCCAACACGAGTCCGGCGATTTGGAAATCCTCCGCGAATTTTCCTACCCGGATTTCCGGGATCGGTTAGCGTAAGGAGTCACGACACTCTTGTCGTGAGATAACGTCCGGGGATCATGGACCAATGAGATGCAAACCACTTGCACCCAATTTGCTAGATTTTACTTTTAGGTCGTTTCTTAGCATAGGGCGACAATTCCTCCTTCAGTTTTTCAAATGACTCCTGTTCGAAATCGTATCGATACTCATTCTTTCCATCACTATAAATAATTTCGTGGCAACCAAAGCAGATCAAAGCAGAGAATCGCGATCCATCTTTGTCAGACCATTCGACTGCATAATCTGGATGAAACCCACCACAAAGCTTCTCTCCTCGAAAAACCTGAATGGTCTCAGGTGAGGAAAGAATACGTTTCAGCGCTTCGGGGTTTATCGCCGCAATAGCAGGAGTGTAGAACCGAAAGGAATTTATTTTCTCGGTATCCTTCCTTTTTGATTCTTTCGCCAAGAGGTTGCGTTCAAACGCCTGATGCGGCAACCCCTCGTAGATAGTAAGACTCGTGGCTTCTGTGATTGCCGCTCTAATCTTACTGGATGCTTCCTCGCTCGCAGGGGCAGACTCTTGCGCTGAGACGCAGGTAATTAGAAAAACAGATGCAAGTAACGCAGCAGCGGAGGAAGTCATAAAATTTCAATTTGAAATAACAAAAAGAGTCTGCAAAGACACCGATGATCCCTTATTTTTCAACAGCCTTTTTCAAGTCGGCGAGTTGGGCTGGAGAAACTCAGGAGCAGTTGCCTTTGCAACAGCAATGATTGAGCAAATTCAGCCACTTTTTACGATCCGCCCACAACAGGAAGACAGCGAGCAAGCACAACACGATCAAAACCGGCGAAAACAAACCGACGCCACCCGTGATGAACACGTGAAACGCAATGATGTTCACCAAGATCGGCCCGATGATCAGCAGACCGAAGTTCCGCGTCAGCGGGATGGCCACCAGCAAGCCGCCCACCACTTCCAGCACTTTCACGAAATGCAGATAGCCGGTCGGCTCGAACGCGCCCATGAACATGCCCGCCGGAGAATCCGCCGGTGGCGGCGGTGGCGTGGGAGCGAGCTTGAACAAAACCATGGCCCCGAAGGCGACAAATGCGAGGCCGAGCAGAGCGCCAGCGATGTTGGTGAGGGATTTCATAATCAATATCAGGCTTTGGCAACATCCACCGTGAGATCGCCGCTCAGGCTTTCGATAGCGGAAATCAAGGCGGCGCTATCGGCACCTTCCGCGAGGGAAATGAGCACCTGAGCCCGGAACATCGGTTGCCCGCTCATCGGCGCGCTTTCCAGACCGGTCGCCAATTCCTCGACGTTTCCACCCGCTTGCACGATGGCTGCGGAAAGTTTGCGGACGATGCCCGGACGGTCGTTGCCGATCACATCCACGGTGAGCGTGGCTTTTTCCAAAACCGGGGCCGCTTCCTCGCGCACGGCCTGGATCGTCAGCCCGCTGGCTTCGAGTTTTTTCAAATCGTTCAACAGCGCATCGACTTTGTCCGCCGCGCACTCGATCCGCACAATCCCCGCGAACTGTCCCGCGAGGCGCGCCATCCGGCTCTCCAACCAGTTTCCACCTTGAGCCGCCACGCCATCCGCCAAAGAACGCACCAAACCGGGGCGATCCGCACCCAACACCGTCATCACCAAAAAACAATTCATGCTTCGTATACCCAAGCAGGCGCCGGCTATTCTGCAAAGAAGTTTTGATCAGCCCGCGGGAGTATCGAACACCAGTTCGGCTGTTTCATTCTCCCTGAAAACCGCGCGATAAGAGGAAGAAATTGAACCGCAGATGAACGAAAATGAACACGGATGGAAGAAGGGATTTTACGAGTTCAGAAGATCTCTCGGGCGCGTTCTGGAAATAGAAACGCCTGCCGACAGGTCCGAGACCGGCACGTCACTGGAAGCGAATAGCAACTCAGGAAACGACATTCGACAGGCGGGAAAAGAAGCAATCAGGAACCATCTGAAAGTCAACAAAGCTCTCGCCAAGGAAGATCGCTTTGCCCTCGCTCCCGCCCACGTCGCCTCCACCCTGCAAGACGACATCATCTCCCGCATCCGCAACCCGGAGGCCCGTTCGCAGAACTCTCGGAGCGGAAGACCTCCAAGCAAATCCGCGAGGAAAGCCGCAAGGCCGCTGCCGGGAGAGTGGTTGGAGAGATTTCAAATAGCCTCTCAATGCCAGGTGCGCGTTCCTTTCCCTAATATCCCTTCTTCCATCTGCGTTCATTTTCGTTCATCTGCGGTTCAAATTTCTTCCTCCGTATTTTCCGACGGAGAGTTGCGGATTTCAGACAGCCATTCGAGCCGGTGAGGACACCGGCGCTCCCGCGGTTTCAAAAGCTTGCCGATTTTTTCCCTTGGAACTCCTCGCCACCCGCTGAAATTAAAGCCGATGACCAACAACGGAGAATCGTGGGACCATTCGAAATCGCTCGCCCGCGCGATTTTGCGGGATCGCACGCAACGCCGGAAATGGCTGGCGAATGCCTTGTTTCTCGCACTCGGCCAAATGGCGCTCGGGCTGTGGATCGTCGATGGCTGGCTGCAAGCCTCTCCCCTGCGCTTCCTGATCTGGTGGGGCATTTGCGGTTTGCTGACCTGTGTGATCATGATTTTCGCCCTTTACGACATGCTCGCCGTCGTCCGCGAGGAGCGCGAAAAGATACAGGACAATGACGAAGAGTGACTTGGCAAGGTTTCTGCAAGTGGCATAGCAATGGCTGCGATGCGTTCCCCCTCTCCCTCCATGAAAACGAGCCGTCCCGTGATTTATCAACTCATGGTCCGATTGTTCGGGAACACCAATGAAACGCGGAAACCCCACGGCACCCTCGCGGAAAACGGCTGCGGAAAATTCGCCGACATCACCGCGAACGCGCTGAAATCCCTGCGAAACATGGGCTTCACCCACCTCTGGCTCACCGGCGTTCTCGAACAAGCCAGCGCCACGGATTACCCGAATCGCCCGGCGGATGTGCCGGACATCGTGAAAGGAAAAGCGGGCAGCCCGTATGCCGTGCGCGATTACTTCGACGTTTGCCCGGATTACGCGGTGAACCCGGACAAGCGGATCGAGGAATTCAAATCCCTGCTCACCCGCTGCAAAGATCAGGGGCTGCGCGTCATCATCGATTTCATCCCGAACCACGTCGCCCGCTCCTATCGCTCCGATGTGAAACCCGACCTGACTTTCGGCAAGGACGACGACGTTCACGCGTTTTTCGCCCGCGACAACCACTTCTACTATCTGCGGAAAACCGATCCCGGAAACGGCCCGCCGCTGCGTCTTCCCACGGCGGATTTACCGGATTGTGACGGACTTTTCGCCGAAGAAGCCGAGCACGGCCGCGTGACCGGTAACAACTCCGTCACCTGGCGGCCATCGCTCCACGATTGGTATGAAACCGTGAAGCTGAACTACGGCCACGATTTCACCACCGGCAGTGTCACCTCCGGTTTGCCAGGACCGGACTCCCATCCGGCGGACGTTCCGAAAACATGGCGCACGATGGATGAAATCCTCGCCTACTGGCAGCAAATGGGCGTCGGCGGATTCCGCGTGGACATGGCCCACATGGTGCCGATGGAATTCTGGCGCTGGGTCGTGAAACGCGCCCGCCATCGCCAGCCTGATGTGTTTTTCTGTGCGGAAGCCTACGATAACGATCCCGCGAAGCTCACCGGGAACAACGTTTTCTCCGAACTGATCGCCGCGGGCTTCGATGCCGTTTACGACGATCCGCTCTACGACGTGCTCGAAGGGATTTACGACGATCACAAGTGGGCGAACGACATCGACCGCCTGTTCTTCGATGGCGGTTATTTCCATCAATCACTGCGCTACGTGGAAAACCACGACGAAGTGCGCCTTTCCAATCCCAACGTCTGGGGCGGCCACGGCATGAAAGTCGGCAAGCCCGCCAGCACGGTCGCCTTCGGCATCGGACGCGGGCCGCTCATGCTTTACAGCGGGCAGGAAGTCGGCGAACCCGCGATCGGCGCGGAAGGATTCGCAGGTGACAACGCCCGCACGACGATCTTCGATTACTGGAGTATGCCGGAATTCGCCAAATGGGTGAACGGCGGCAAATACGACGGCGGCAAACTCAGCCCGGAACAACGTGAACTCCGCGAATGGTATGCCGCGCTCATCCACGTCACCTCCGCTCCGGCATTCACCCACGGAGAATTTTACGGACTCAATCACGCGAACGCCGGCAATCCGCTGTTTGGCCGGACCAACGGAGAAACGTGGTCCGGGAAATGGCTCTACGCCTTCCTCCGCCATGATCGGGAGAGCGGCCAGTCGTTTCTCGTCGTCGTGAATTTCCACCCCGATCTCGAACTGAAACACATCCGCGTGGAAATCCCCGCGCACGCATGGAATTTCATGGGACGCGACGCCGACCAGCTTTGGAAATTCAAGGACCGGCTCGCGCATTCCGATCCCCTGACATGGGATGGAGAACTCACCATTTCCAGCATGGCACCATGCAGTGCCCTGATGCTGGAAATTTCCCTGTAGCAGCGGTCAAACCGACGCTTTTTCCTGCGCCAGCTTGGGATCTTTGTAAGTGGACTGCACGTAAACCTCACGGAGCAACTTGTAGTCGATCGAACAAGGACTGTGTGCCATGAGGTCCGCGCCCTTGTTGTTTTTCGGAAACGCGATCACTTCACGGATGCTGTCTTCACCGGCGATGAGCATGGCAACGCGGTCAAGTCCCAGCGCCAGACCACCGTGCGGCGGCGCGCCGAAGCGGAACGCATCGAGCAAGTGGCCGAATTTTTCCTGCTGCTCTTCCTCGTTGATGCCGAGCACGGCGAACATTTTCGATTGCAGCTCCTTCTCGTGAATCCGGATCGAGCCGCCGCCGAGTTCGTAGCCGTTGAGCACCACGTCGTAAGCGACTGCGCGGACATTGGCGTAATCTCCGGCATCGAGTTTCGCGATGTCATCGGGATGCGGGCGGGTGAACGGATGGTGGACGGCCACCCAGTTTCCGGTTTCCTCGTCCTGTGCGAGCAACGGGAAATCAACAACCCACAGGAAGTTGTAAACGCCGGGCTGGTTCGTGAGTTCCATCATCTCCGCGCACTCGGTGCGGACGCGGCCGAGAATGGTGCTCACGCTTTCGCGGGAACCGGCGGCGAAGAATACGATGTCCCCTTCTTCGAGGTTCATCGCGGCGGTGACGGCGGCTTTTTCCGCATCGGTGAAAATCTTCCAGAGCGGGCTCTTGTATTCGCCGTTTTCCAGCTTGATGAACGCGAGGTTTTTCACCGGCAGACCGGCCTGCACCGCGATCTCGTTCAGACGGTTCATCTGGCCGGTGGTGATGGATGCGAAGCCTTTCGCATTGATCGCACGCACCACGCCGCCGCCATCGAGCACGCCGCGGAAAATCTTGAACTCGGTGCCTGCGAAGACATCGCCGAGGTCGGTGATTTTCAAATCATAGCGGGTGTCCGGCTTGTCGGAACCGTAGAAATCCATCGCATCCGCATAGGTCATGCGCTCAAATTTCGCCGGGATTTCAAGATCGAGACCGGCCTTGAACATCGAGCCGAGCAGGCCTTCGACGAGTCCGATGATGTCTTCCTGACCGACGAAGCTGGCTTCGATATCGATCTGTGTGAACTCCGGCTGGCGGTCCGCGCGGAGGTCTTCATCGCGGAAGCAGCGGGCGATTTGGAAATACTTCTCAAGGCCAGCCACCATCAGGAGCTGCTTGTATTGCTGCGGAGCCTGCGGCAGCGCGTAGAAACGGCCTGGATTCAAACGCGATGGCACGAGGAAATCGCGCGCGCCTTCCGGCGTCGGGTTCGAGAGGATCGGCGTTTCGATTTCGAAAAATCCCGAGTCGTCCAGATAACGGCGCGCGGCGGAAGTAATCTTGCTGCGCTGGCGGATGTTCTGGCTCATGCGCGGACGGCGCAGGTCGAGATAGCGGTATTTCATCCGCAGATCTTCGTTGGAAAGCTCCTTATCGAGCTGGAACGGAAGCACGTCCGCCTTGTTCACGATGTTCAGCTCCGTCACCACGATCTCGATGCTGCCTGTCGCGATTTTCGAGTTTTCCGTGCCTTCGAGGCGCTTGGAAACCTTGCCGATCACCTGTACCACATCTTCCTCACGCAGCGTGTGGGAAACCGCCGCGATTTCCGGGCTTTCCTCCGGGCGGAACACGCATTGGGTGAGACCTTCGCGATCACGCAAGTCGGCGAAAATCACGCCACCGTGGTCACGGGCGGAATTTACCCAACCGATCAACGTGACAGTTTGACCAATGTGGGACTCGCGGAGTTCGTTGCAGTGATGGGAACGCATGGTGGGAATAGGGTAAAATTTTAACCGCAGATGAACGCAGATGGACGTTAATGAAGAGAGGATGAATTTAGTTTTTTCAGAAAATTCTGCGTTGAGCGAATAACCCGGCGGAATTCGAGCTTTGAATTTTTGAAGTTGAGAAGCAATCCGACGGGCAAACCTGTGACACGCAAATAATTGAACATCTGACCAATTTCCCGATCCGTGATTTGATCAATCACCTTCGCGTCCACAATGATCTTATCGAAAGCGATCAGATCCGGAATATATTCAGCAACTTGAACACCGCGATAATGAACTGGAAAACGCGGTTGCTGGGAAAAAGGGATTCCGCGATGGCCAAATTCAATGGCCAAAGCGTTTTCATAAGGTTTTTCGTGAAAACCATTCCCAATCGCATTCAACACATCGAACGCAGAACCAATAATCAAATCGGTCTCTTTCTTATATGAAAAATCTGCGTCCATCTGTGTTCATCTGCGGTTGAAAATCTTCTTCAAGCCAACAGCGGACCGTCCGGCTGGGCGAGGCGGTCGGTGAGCCATGGGACGGCGGTTTCCACTTCGAGGGATTCTTCGGTGCGGCTGGCGAGGACTTTGAGTTTCAGGGTCGGATATTCATTGCCGACGACGAGGGCGAAGCGGGCTCCGGCGCGTTCGGCGTTTTGGAACTGCTTGTTCACTTTCGCATTCGCGAGCGGCAGATCAGCGGAAATGCCCGCGCGGCGCAGATCGGTGACGAGGCGGAGAGCTTCGGAGCGCTTGCTGTCATCGGCAACGACGACATAAATTTCGCAGTTGGCCGCGTTGCGCTGGAGCCAGGCTTCGAGCTGCATCGCGGTGTGCGTGGTTTCTTCGATGAGATTGCGGATCACATAATCGCCCATCGCGAAACCGGTCGCCGGAAGATCGACCGCCCCGTCGGAAATGGTGGCGACGAGCGTATCATAACGACCGCCGCCGGCCACGGCGCGCATGGATTTCTTCGCATCGAACACCTCGAAAACCACGCCGGTATAATAAGCCAGGCCGCGCACGATGGAGAGATCGAGCTCGACGACATCCGCGAAGCCACGTGCGGCGAGGTCTTGCTGGATTTGCGTGTAGTCCTCGGAAGCGGAGTCCGGGGATTTCATGAACGCGAGAATGTCGGCGTGGGAAATCGGGGCGACGTCGCTGTCTTTCAGCAACTTGCCGAGTTTCTCTTCGATGACTTCCGGCTTATCGCGCTCGATTTTATCGATGATGTTCAGGAAATCCGCGATTTGCTCGTCGGCGATGCCGCGTGCTTCGGCGAATTTCAGCCACGCCTTGCGGTCGGAAATGCGCACCACGAAATCGCCCTGCTGGAAGCCGAAGGCGAACATCGTCTCGATCGCGAGGGAAATCAGCTCCGCATCGGCGGTCGGCGCGGCTTCACCGAGAATGTCCACGTTGAACTGGAAAAACTCGCGGCCACGGCCTTTTTGCGGCTTTTCATAGCGGAAACATTGGCCGATTTCGAACCACTTCAGCGGCTTCGGGAAATCGCGCTGGTGCTGCGCGGCGAGGCGCGCGAGCGAGGCGGTGACTTCCGGGCGAAGTGTCACATCTCGCCCACCTTGATCTTCAAAACGAAAGAGTTGCGAAGAAAGCTCGCCGCCGGATTTTTTCAAATACAGGCCGGTGTCTTCGAGGATCGGCGTCTCATATTCCACATAGCCGCAACGGCGGGCGACGGAGCGCCAGGTTTCGAACAAATAATTGCGAACCGCGCATTCACGGGGCGTGAAATCGCGGAATCCTGGAAGTGCTTGAAAAGTGAGTCCTGCCATGGGCGGGCGGCGAGGATGCACGCAGCCCTTGGCATTTCAAGGCGGGATTTTTACCGGATCACTCGCGGATGCGCGCTTGGAGCTCTGGAGTCGGCAATTCACAGGTCTCGCTCTTTTTCACGAATCGATGCCGATTGTTCGCCACGAGATTGTAAACCCAGTCCCGCAGAAACTTCGGGATGAACCGCGTGACGGTCAGGAGCTTCCACGGCCCGCCGAGCGCCCGGGCGATCTCGATCCACGCATCGCAGCGGGTGAATGCCTTGCCGTCGGATTCGCGTAAAACGACCAGCGTGCCGCCTTCGAGCGCTGCGTTTTCGGAAAATCCCAGCTCGTGGGACAATTTCCCCTGCAAGGGCGAGAAAAACAACTGCCGCCGCTTGTCCCAGCGATGCGCCTGACGCACGGATTTCGAACAAAACGCGCAATCGCCATCGAAAAACAGCACCCAGCTCATGATAGGTGGAACCTATTGATCCACGCAAAATAAAGCAACATCATCCGTTCGATCAACTGGATTGCCCCATGCCACGGACAGGTCCCGCCAATCAGATCGAAATGGAAAAGCGAGGACTCAAGACCATCCGCCTATTCGAAAAAGAAACCACTCCCGCCGAAGCGGCGCGCCGCCTCGGTGTGTTCACCGCCAATCCACCACCCGTTGGCGCAAGGAGTGGCTTGCGGAGGGCAGGACCGCGCTTGGGAGCAAAGGGCCTATCGGACGCAGCCCTTGAAACTTGTCTCCCGAACAACAGGAGCGCCTTTCCGCCCTTCTGGAAGCCGGAGCTGTTGCCTCCGGTCACTCCACGGAAGCCTGGACGCTGCCGCCCATCGCCAAACTCGTCCGGAAAGAATTCGGAGTGGAATATCATCCGGGCCACATGGGAAAAGTGCTCTCCGCGATGGGATTCGGCTGCCGGCTCCTTACGCCCATTCCGGACGGGTCGCTTCATACGTCACGCGTTCTTTCGGGCGCGGATGTTTGAAGGACAATTTCCATGCGTGGAGCTGGAGCGGTGGAGAATCCACATCAAGCGTCTGCGTGTTTCCGAGTTTTCCTCCCGGAAGATAAGCGGGATCTCCAACGACCGGCAAACCCAGCTCCCACAGATGCACGCGGATCTGGTTCGTCCGCCCCGTGCCAAGCTTGGCTTCCAGCAAGGCCGTGCCATCGGCCCGGCGCTCGATCACTTTGAAATCCGTGCGCGCGGATTGGCCGTTTTCTTCATCAATTTCACGCGTCCCCATCGGACCGGCTTCCGTAGAAATCGGCGATTCCGAGAAAAATTCGTCGTGCTCCGGCAGTCCCCGCACGCACACGAGATAGGTTTTTTCCACTTTGTTTTGCAGGAACAACTGCTGGAGCCGGGTCGTTGCCAATCGAGTCCGTCCGAAAAGCACGAGGCCGGAAGTATTCGCATCCAGACGATGCACCGGGCGCAGGCATTTCGGGCCGTAGGCGAGAGTGAGAATGTGCTGGAGCGTGTTCCGGTTGAAGCGTCCGCTCGCGTGCATCGGCAGCGGCGAGGGCTTTTGAATGACGAGCAAAACATCATCTTCATCCACGATGCGGATATCAGTGGCCACCGCAGGCTCGGCGGCTTCCGGATGGATTTGAACCAGCCGTTCGCCGTCTTTCACCCGATAATCCTCGCCGATGATTTCTTCCAATGGAGAACGGAAACGTCCTTCTGCCAGACGATCTTTCCACTCTTCCCGGGAGATGTGCGGGAAGAGAGCGATCAACGTTTCCAACAAGGTTTTGCCTTCATGCACCGCCGGAACATTGATGTGACGGCGGTTCTCGTAAGGCACCGAGCCTGGCAACGGATTGCAAACGCGCTCGATCGCCGCCTGATGCTCGATTTTTTTTTCGGCGAGAATTTCCGGCTCGCTCTTGTAGCAATGCGGGCAGGATTTCCCGGAGACGTAGCGGGGATCTTCCTGATCCGCCGCATCCAGCGGCGCCTGGCACGCATAGCAAACGGCGGAATCCGTCTCGCGCAGGCCGGGATCAACGCCAACACGCTGGTCGAAAACGAAGCATTCGCCCTCGTAGTGGTCGCCGCCGACTTCCTCGAAGTATTTCAGGATGCCGCCTTCGAGTTGGTAAATGTTTTTGAAGCCTTCCAGCTCCATGAACGGCCCGGCTTTTTCGCAACGAATGCCGCCGGTGCAGAACATCACCACCGGCTGGTCTTTCAGTTCCTCGGGCAACGCGCGCACCGCGTCCGGGAATTGGCGGAAAGTATCGATATTCGGAATGATCGCATTTTTGAACGTGCCGAGTTTCACTTCGTAATCGTTCCGCGTGTCCAGCAACGTCACCGGGCGGCCTTCATCGAGCCATTTTTTCAGTTCGACGGCAGGCAGTTTCGGAGAGGTGTAATTCGCCGGACGTACCGCTTCCACGCCGAACGAAATGATCTCTTTCTTGATGCGCACCAGCATGCGGTTGAAGGGCTGATGATCGCTGTAGCTGATCTTCGGAGTCAGTTTTTCCAAGCCGGGGATCGAGCGCAGGCGGTTGAGCAGTTGCTCGATTTTCTCGCCATCGCCCGCGACGAACATGTTGATCCCTTCCGTGCTCAGAAGAATCGTCCCCTTCAGATCCCAGGATTTGCAAAGCGACAGAAGTTCTTCGCGCAATTCCTTCAGGCCGGAAAGCTCCGCAAACAGGTAGGTGGAAATGTTCGTAATCGTGGCCACGGCGGGAAATCAGCATGATCCGGCGCGTCTGACCAGCCATTTCCCGATCAGCCATCCCGCGAAAGCCCCACCGAAATGGCAGGCATGGCCCATTTGGAAAACGGATGCGCCCCACGGCATCAGCAGCCGACCGATTTCACTGAAAACCGGCCAACCTTTCGCCGGCTCGATCAACGCCAAGCCCAACTCCGACGATAAAATCCCTCTTCCGAGGTTTTTCGCCGAAATTCCCAACGGCCCCCACCGCGCATCGGGAGAAATCGTGCAAAACAAAAGCACCAGCGCCATGCAGCCGCCGGAAAATCCGACCAAAAGCGCATGTTCGGTCACGCCTAACAGCAGATGTCCCAGCCCTCCGGCGATCACTCCGATCAACGCCGTTCCCAGCACTCTCCAAGCACCCCATATCTTTTCCAATCGCGGACCGACCAGTAAAAGACACCCCGCATTCAGGAGCACATGCGACCAGCTCCCATGGAGAAAACCATAGCTCAACAGCTGCCAAATCCAGCCGTGCAGGACCGCCGGCAGTTGCAGACCAAGCTCCACATACAGCGGCCAATGTTTCACCACTCCACCGGTGCATTCGATCCAGCCGTGCACGCCGATCAGGATCAGCGCGAACACCGCACAGCCGGATTTCAACAATGCCCGCACGTCACTTCAGCACGCGGGCACGGGGTTCCCGGCGTGCGACTTCTCCCGTTCCATCGCAGGTCACGAAAGGCCCGCCTTCCAGCGGAGCCACGCCGGTGAATGCCACGTCCGGCATTTCCGAAGGGCGCCCGGCCAGCGGGAAATCCTTGCGCAACGGGAAAAACGGATAGCCTTCCCACATCAGGATGCGTTTCAGATTCGGATGGTTTTCGAAAGGAATCCCCATCATGTCCCACACTTCGCGCTCGTGCCAATCCGCCCCTTTCCAAAGATCGGTCACGGACGGCACTTTTTCGTCTTCGGAAACTTTCGCCTTCACGCGCAGATGTTTCGAATCATCCACGGTGGCGATTTCGTAAACCATTTCAAAACGCGGATCATCGCCGAAGTGATCGAGGCTGGAAATGTCCAGAATCATCTCATAGCCGAGCGATTTCCGGCATTTTTCCAAAACCTCATGCACGGCGGCCAATTCCACCTGAACGGTATGCTCGGCGCGAAACTCCGTCACGGAGAGCACCTTCGGGCCAAATTCCTTTTGCAATAAAGCAGCGTCGTCAGCGGCGGGCATGAGAGATTACAGGGTAAAATTTTCAGGAAATCGATTCCACGAACGTGCGTTTCTGATCCACCAAGGCCTCTTCGCCTTCGATTTTCTTTTGCAGCTTCATCAGACCTTCGATCAAGGCCTCCGGGCGCGGCGGACAGCCGGAAATGTAAACATCCACCGGAAGGAGTTGGTCGATCCCTTGTAGCACCGCGTAGCTGCGATACATGCCGCCGCTCGATGCGCACGCTCCCATCGCGATGCACCATTTCGGCTCCGGCATCTGGTCCCAGACGCGTTTCACGGCGAGCGCCATCTTGTAAGTCACCGTGCCCGCGACGATCATCACGTCACTCTGGCGCGGGGAAAACCGCATCACTTCCGCACCGAAACGGGAAATATCGAAACGGCTGGAGGCGGTCGCCATCAGCTCGATCGCACAACAGGCAAGGCCCATCGGCATCGGCCACAACGAGTTTTTCCGCATCCAGTTGATCGCCGCGTCCACGCGGGTGAAAATCACGTTGCCTTCGATCTTCGAATCGTAAGCGGCATAGGTGGTCGAGGGATCGGTACGAGCCATAAGAAGAGATGCTTGGACTACACACTGGACTTCTCCGCGCATTCCTCAAGCGGATTGTGAAAGTTTTCACAAAGCGCAAAATGCGGCACCCGATCCATGCCCTGCCCGATTGACATTCCGTTTCCGAAAGGCTCAATCTGGTGTATTGAACAATCCGCTCACCGCATGAAAACGATCGCCTCCTTCTCCACTCCTGAAGACGCCCATCTGTTCCGGACTTATCTGGCATCCGAAGGCATCGAGGCGTTTCTGCACGATGAATTTTTCGTGCAGCTCTTCTGGCAATACAGCAATGCCATCGGGGGCGTGCGGGTCGTCGTTTCCGATGATGACGCCGGGGAAGCCGCCGCCATTTACCGGGATTACTCCGCCACGCTGAAAGAAGGCCCCTATCCGGTCTCTCCGGTGAGGATATGGCCCGTCGTCGCACTCATTTCCTTGCTCGTCGGCGGGCCATTCCTTCTTTTTGGGCGCAGGAAGTTCTTTCAATGACCATTCGCACCCGCTTCGCACCCAGCCCGACCGGAAAGCTCCATCTCGGGCACCTGCTGGCAGCGCGTGTGGCATGGGAAATCGCCCGCACTTCGGAAAAATCCGCGTTTATTCTCCGCCACGAAGACCTCGACGGCACCCGCGTGCGGGAAAATTACTACCGGGAAATCGAGGCCGATCTCCGCTGGCTCGGCATTTCATGGGACGCGCCGCCGATCCGCCAAACCGAGCGCTCCGAAGCTTACGCCACGGCATTTGAAAAACTCCACTCCCTCGGCGTCCTGTATCCCTGTTTCTGCACCCGGCGCGGGATCCAGGAAGAACAAGCCCGCATCGCCAATGCCCCGCACGGCCCGGAACACCCGGTCTATCCAGGCACCTGCCGCGGGCTTTCCTCCGGACTTCGCGATGAAAAAATCCGCACGGGCATCTCCCACGCGTGGCGGCTGGATTCGGAAAAAGCCGCTGACCTTACCGGCCCGTTGACATTCCTCGACTTGCGTTTCGGGGAAACCGAAGTCTCACCCGCCTTGCTCGGAGATGTCGTCCTTTCCCGCAAGGACATCGGCACCGCCTACCACCTCGCCGTGGTGGTGGATGATGCGTTTCAGGAAATCACCCACGTCACCCGCGGCGAGGATTTGCTCGATTCCACCCACGTCCACCGGCTCCTCCAGGCATTGCTCCGCTATCCCGCGCCGGTCTATCTCCACCACGGCCTGATGCGGGATGCATCCGGGAAACGCCTCGCCAAACGCCACGAAGCCCTTTCCCTCGAAGCCCTGAAACATCGCCGCCTCACCCCGTCGGAAATCCTCGCCCTGACCGATGCGGAAACCTCCAAGGCACTCAGCTTCCTATAGTTTCGGACTGCCACAACCGGAGCGCCGGTGTCCGCACCGGCTCTTGGCAAACACACGCGCCCCCGCCGAAGCAAAAAATCCGTCCCACCCGAGCCACCCGAAGCACCAATTTTCCCCGTTTCCCGTCACTTTTTGATCGACCTCCCGCGATCCACATTTGCATAACTCGCCCATAACTCGGCAACCCACGCCTGAACGCCTGATAAGCCCATCTCTATAGGCAACCTTTTACCCAATCCCGCCTCAAGCACCCCAGACCCCATGAAACCCAAGCGTCCTCTTTTCCGCTCCCGTTCGTTCCCCTCCCGCGTATGCTTCAGCTTTGGCCTTGCCGCTTCGCTTTTCGCCACAGGAGTATCTCAAGGAGCCAGTGATACCTGGACCGGAGCTACGAGCACCGCTTGGGCCACGGCCGCCAACTGGAGTGCTTCCGGCGTTCCCGGCACAGGTGACACCGCGACTTTCAACAGTGCCGGGAATGGCAACATCATCATCGACCTCAGTTCTTCGGGCGTGACCGTGGCCGCCATCGTTTTCGACACGGCTTCCGCCGCCGCTTATACCATCGGTTCGGGCGGTGCTGGGGCACAAACATTGACCCTTGATGACACCGGGGCGATCACCATGAACGCCGCTGTCGCCAACAATCAATTGGTGAATGCCAACCTTGTTTTGGGAACCGCGGCGGCGGGCACCACGACTTTAACCAATGCCAGCACAACCAATACCCTGACCTTTGCCGGAACCGTGCAAGGTGGGACCTCCGGCACAGCAGGAGTAAAAACACTCAACACCGCCGGTGCGGGTAGCATTATTTTCACCAATTCCATCACTGCCGGAGGGGCGACGACAATCAACCTCGTCAATACCGGCAGCGGCACGCTGACTCTTTCGGGAGAAGGAACAAGCGTCTTGGGATTGCTCCGCGCAACCGCCACCGGCGGGAAAGTCATCGTGGATGGGCAAACGGTAACTGTAGCGAGTTCCAGCACCTATGCTGCGGGCACAACCTTCGAAATCATATCCGGTTCCATTAACTTCGCAGGTGGTATTGGCCAATCATCAAACTCATCCAATGCCGGCTTATATCACATCAGCGGAGGCAGTTTTACGACCTCGGCCCTTACGATCGTACGCAACAGCGCAGACACGAGCCAACCTACTACGGTGGCCTCAACCAGCGGCTTGGTGGTGACGGGAGGAACCGCCGATATCACGGGAATTTTTTCACTGGGCACCGGGAACTCGGGATCGGCATCCTTGGTAAACGGCGGTAGTTTGACGGTAGGAGGCGAAATCCGGATCGCAGCGGGGAGCACCAGCACCCGGTGGAACACCCTCGAAGTCCGCAGCGGCAGCCTGACATCCACGGACACCGTTAACGGCATTGTGTTGTCACGAGCCGGCACAACGGCAGTTCAAAACTCTTTGCTTTTATTGACGGGGGGTACAACCACCGCTGAAAAAATCACCTTCGGCACGACAAGCTCCTTGGAAGGAAACACCGGAACCGTCTTGCTCAATGGAGCATCCGCCAACCTTTACCTTGGAAGTGGCGGCATCGTACTCGCCGCGACTAATACTTACACCTCCACGATCAATCTCACCGCAGGCACCCTCGGAGCCAAAGCGGATTGGTCATCCTCTCTCGCCATGAACCTCAACGGTCTGGCCGACGGCACTGCGGTGACCATCAAAGCAGCCGATGCCTCCGATACCGCCAATGACATCACCCTGAGCGGTATTCTCAGCGGCACGGGCGGCTTCACCAAAACCGGGTTGGGCACCCTCACCCTCTCCGGCGCGAACACTTACACCGGGGCCACCCTCGTCAGCGCGGGCACCCTCGCCGTCACCGGATCCCTCGCGGCGACCACCGTCACCGTCGAAAGTTCCGCAACCCTCAGCGGCACCGGCACCATCGGCGGTCTCGTCACCGTCGCGAGCGGCGGTGCCATCAATCTGGAAGACAGCGCCATCGGCACCCTCACCCTCGGCGGCGGCCTGACCCTTACGGGAGGAAGTTCCCTCTACTTCGATCTCGGCACCACCTCGGGCAGCGTCGATACCATCGCCGTCTCCGGAACCTACACCTACAGCGGTTCCGGCACCATCACCGTCACCATCAATCCTCTCGATTCCGATTCCGTTGCAAGCGGAAGCTATACCCTGATCTCCGGAGCGAGCGGGATCGACGCCACCAACTTCACCCTCGCCAGCACCTCCATCGGCACTGACGGCTACACCGCCACCCTGGTATCATCTAGCGGCACCAGCCTCGTCCTCGTGCTGACCGCCGCCTCGGGAGAAGACACCGCCTACTGGACCGGAGATGAAGGAACCAGCACTTGGACGGTTTCAAACTTCTCCAGCGACTCAGCCGGCACCACGGAGTCACTTGTCATCGGCAACGCCACCGCCGTCACCTTTTCCGCCAGTTCCGCAGACTCCACCGCCTCCGTGACCGCCGATCTGGCGGACGAACAATACGTGCTCTCCCTCACCATCGCCCAAACGGGAAGTGTGGACATCGGCGGCAGCGGAACCTTCCACATCGGCAGCGGCGGCATCACCGTGGATTCCGGTGCCGGAGCCCTCACCATCGACACCACCGGCGGCGTCTATCTGGACAGCGTCCAGACCTGGACCAATAACTCCACCAACGCCGTCACCATCGATTCCGATATCAGCGGCAGCGCCCTGACCCTCACCGGTTCCGGCAGCGGCGGCTTCATCTTCACCGGCGCGAACACCTACGCCGGCGGCACCGCCATCAACGGCACCACCCTCTACCTCCAGGACGGCGGCTCGCTCCTGAGCACCGGAGCCGTCAGCATCGATGCCACGGGCGCTCTCGACATTTCAGGCATCACCGACGATTCCACCACCATCGGCACCCTCTCCGGTTCGGGCTCCGTAGTCCTCGGGGATAAAACCCTCATCACCGGCACCTCCAGTGACTCCACCTTCTCCGGCGTCATCAGCGGCGATGGAGGACTCACCAAGCAAGGCTCCGGCACCTTCACCCTCTCCGGGGCCAATACCTACACCGGGGACACCACCGTCAGCGCCGGCACCCTGGAAATCGCCAGCGGCGGCTCGCTGAACAGCGCAAACACCACCGTCTCCAGCGATGCCTCCCTGATCAACTACGGCACCATCAACGGCGCCATCAGTCTTTCCGGCACCCTCGCCGGCACCGGCACCGTCACCGGACTGGTCACCACCGCCAGCACCGCCACCATCGATCTGGCGGACGGCACCATCAACTCGATGACCCTGAGCGGCGGTCTCTCCCTCGCCAGCGGCACCGTCATCCAGCTCGATCTCGGCACCACCAGCGGCTCGGTGGATACCCTCCTCCTTTCCGGAGCCGTCCTCAGCTCGGGCACCACCACCATCACCTTCAACTCGCTCGGCACCGTCTCCGCCGGCACCTACGTCATCATCGACGGTGCCAGCAGCGGCCTCAGCGCGGACGACTTCGAGATCGGGTCCTCCTTCTCCGGTTACACCATCACGCTGACCTCGGACGGCACCAACCTGATCCTCACGCTCACGGATACCAGCTTCTCGCCATACGCCCTCACCCCGAACCAGCTGCAAGTCGCACAGGCACTCGATGAAGCCCTGTTCAATCCGGACAACTATTCCGATGACCTCCAAACCGTGACCGCCGCGATCCAGGGTCTCTCCACCGATCAATACCCCGCCGCCTTCGACCAGATCTCCCCCGCCCTCCACTCCGGCGCGCTCTCTCTGGTCAACGCCCTCGGCCAAGGCACCGCCATGGCGGTTCATCAAAACCTCAACTACCGCAGCCTCAACTCCGTCGACTACAGCGATCCTTACGCCGGCGACTACCTGTGGGATCTCTGGGGCCAGGCCATCGGTTACTACAACGACGGCGGCATCAGCATCGTCCCCGGCCAATCCTTCGAAAGCGGAACCTTCCTCGCCGGTGCGAACCGCAACCTCAGCCACACCACCTCCATCGGCATCTTCGGTGGTTACGGCGACGGCTCCGCGGATTACGACAACGGCAGCTCCGTCGACATCACCCGCCAGTTCATCGGCGGCTACCTGACCTACGTCAACGGCGGCTTCTATGCCAACTTCTCCGCCGGAGGAGGCACCTTCGATTACGATTCCAAGCGCCGCATCCAGTTCGGCACCATTGATCGCACCGCAAGCGCTTCCGCGGACGGAACCGAAATCTTCGGCACCATCGGCGGCGGCTATGACTTCAAGTTCGGGGACTTCCGCATCGGCCCGCAAGCAAACCTGCAACGCAGCAGCGCCAAGCTCAAATCCTTCAAGGAAAAGGGCGCGGACAGCCTGAATCTGGAAATCGAAGATACCGAATACACCAGCCTTCAAAGCCAGCTCGGCGGGCGCGCCGCCTACACCATCCAGACCTCATCGTCCGCCATGGCCATCGTGCCCTTCGTGCAAGCCTTCTGGCAGCATGAATTCGACGACAGCCAGGAAGACATGAACGCCAAGCTCGATGCTGGAAACGGCCCCGGCTTCAAATACGCCGCCGAGCAGGGCGATGACAGCTCCTTCGTCATCGGCGCCGGCCTGAGCATCGACATGGGAGAAGTCTTCCAGACCGTCTTCAGCTACCACCACGATACCGCCAACGGTGGCAGCAACCTGTTCTCAGGAACCGTGAACTGGAAGTTCTGAAGCAAGGTTTCCCAATCCAGCCACCAACGCCGCTCCGGACTCCCGGAGCGGCTTTTCTTTTTCGCAACCAAGGATCTTTCGACGCCATCAACCAACGGATCCCCCACAAAGACGAACCCAAGCGCGAAATGGGATTCCACGCGCCGTGATCACTCCACCGCCATCCGCCCGTGCCGGCGCTTGAAATGCTTTCCTCCCGGCAAGTTCACGACGGAAACCTCATCCTTCTCCAACAAACCCACACAGCGTCGCACCAAATCCCGATCCAGATTTCCGATTCCCGCCGCGTGGAGGAAATTCCGGATCGCCGTCCGTTGAAGCGGTGCGGGTAATTCCCTCAGCGCGGGCACGTGCAGCCTCCCTTGGGGGTCGAGCACCTCCGCTTTTTCCAGCGCCCATTTTTCCACTTCGGAAAATTCCGCCGTCTCTTCCACTCCGCGCGTGAACGCCGCTCCCGCATCCCGCCCGGAAATTTTCGACAACAACGGCAGCACCTCGTTCCGCAGCCGGTTCCGGATCGCGACCGGCTCCGCATTGCTCGCATCCTCGCGCCATACCCGCTTGTTCACGATCAACCACGCCACCAATTCACTTCTCCGCAGCGGCAACAAGGGGCGATGAATCTCCAGCACCATTCCCTCAGCAGTCGCCATTTCCTGCCGTTCCGCCATTCCCTTCAATCCGCGCGAACCCCGCAAAAAATTCCACAACGCCGTCTCCGCCTGATCGTCCGCATGATGCGCCAGCACCACCCGCGCGCAGCGGTGCTTCTCCGCGCACTTCGCAAAAAACCGATGCCGCGCCTTCCGCGCCGCCGTTTCCAGAGACTCGCCGGTTTCCGCCATCGCATCCTTCACCTCATCCCGCCCGATTTCCGCCGGCAAACCCAGCCGGGCCGCCAGCCGCTGCACGAATTTCGCATCCTCCGTCGATGCCCTCCCGCGCAGCCGATGATCCAGATGACACACGATCAAATTCCGAAAACCGCTCTCCACCAGCAGATAAAGCAGCGCCACCGAATCCGCCCCGCCGGAAACCCCCACCAGCCACCGCTTTTTCCGCGATGCCTGCTCCAGCCAGGGAAGATTCCGTTTCAAAATCATGTTTGAACCCTGCCACGAAACGCCGCAGCCCGCAATTCTTCCATCTTGCAGCTTGAATCCTGACCATCCTGTCTAAATTCTGAAAGCATGCAAATCGGGGCATACCTCAAAGACCTGTTCAATCTCTCTGGAAAAACAGCGGTCATCATCGGCAATACCGGCGATCTCACCGGCACCCTCGCCGTAGGCCTCGCCCGCGCCGGAGCGGAAGTCGTGCTCGGCGAGCGCATCATGGAAAAAGCCGAACGCCACCTTCAGGAAATCGAATCCCACGGCGGCTCCGGCTACACGGTGGCGGTCGATCACACCTCGCGCGAATCCCTCTCCAATCTCCTCGAAACCGTCATCGAGCGCTCTGGAAAGGTCGATATCCTCGTCAACGGCTCCGGCATCAACCACGCCACCCCGTTTTTCGAAATCAGCGAAGACGAGTACAAGCAGATCATCGACACGAACCTCACCGCCGTTTTCCGCTCCTGCCAGATCTTCGGCGAATACTTCATCAACGAAGGCCGCCCCGCCTCCATCATCAATCTCGGCTCCATCTCCGGTCTCAATCCGCTTTCCCGCGTCTTCACCTACTCCGCAGCCAAGGCCGCCGTCCACAATCTCACGCGGAATCTCGCCCGCGAGTGGGCGGACAAGGACATCCGCGTCAACACCCTCGTCACCGGTTTTTTCCCCGCCGAACACAATTCCCGGGATATGGATGAAGCCCGCGTGCTTGATATCCTGCGCCAGACACCCTCCTCCCGCTTCGGGAATGCCGAGGAGCTCATCGGTGCCTTGCTCCTTCTCGCTTCGAACAAAGCCGGATCGTTCATCACCGGCACCGAATTGCTCGTCGATGGCGGCTTCGAAGCCACCACCATCTGACTCAATGAAGCTCCGGTGTCCTCACCGGCATGTTTCTCCCGCAATTTATCCCTTTCCCGTTCTCGCTCTTGCACCGTCTGGATTCACGGTGTATTGCCTCCGCCCCGGCGTGCATTCCGCGCCGAACCCATCGCTCTCATGATCAAGTGGATTCTCCAGAAAATCGTCGGTAACAAAAACCAACGCGAAGTGCGCCGTATCCGCCCCACCGTCGCGCGCATCAATGAAATCGAAGAAGCCCTGCAACGTGAGCCGGAGGAAAAACTGCGCGATCTGACCGCGAAGTGGAAATCCCACCTTTCCCGCTACCACGACCTCGAAGCCCCGCCAAAACCGCAAGTCGAGCGCATGGACGCCCCCGCCCTGCGTGAAACCGCCGATGCCATCGAGGCCCGCCTTTCCCTACTCCGCGAAGAATTCCCATCGCTTCCATCCCGCGTCGAAGCGAATCCGCAATCGATCGAAGCCGCCAAGAACGCCTTCCACGACATCCAGCTGGATTTCATCAAATCCCGCGCCAGATACCTCGAGCAAATCCTGCCCGAAGCCTACGCCGTCGTGAAAAACGGCGCACGCCGCATGTCCGGCCGAGAAATCATCGTCAACGACCACCCGCTGAAGTGGGAAATGACGCACTTCGACGTCCAGCTCATCGGCGGCATCGCCCTGCACCGCGGTATGATCGCGGAAATGCAAACCGGTGAAGGTAAGACCCTCGTCGCCACCCTTCCCGTTTACCTCAACGCCCTCACCGGCCTCGGCGTCCACGTCGTCACCGTGAACGACTACCTCGCCCGCCGCGACGCGGACTGGATGGGTTCCCTCTTCCGCTTCCTCGGCCTCACCGTCGGCTGCATCCAGAACCAGATGCCACCTTGGGAACGCCGCGACGAATACAATT
Organism: Luteolibacter sp.; assembly: GCA_047605125.1. Lineage (GTDB taxonomy): Bacteria > Verrucomicrobiota > Verrucomicrobiia > Verrucomicrobiales > Akkermansiaceae > Luteolibacter. The sequence continues at coordinate 10,603 of JASGGK010000005.1, read as the reverse complement.
GCGACATCACCTACGGCACCAACGCCGAGTTCGGTTTCGACTACCTCCGCGACAACGGCATGGCTTCCACCAAGGAAGAACAAGTCCAGCGCGGCCACTACTTCGCCATCATCGACGAAGTGGACTCCATCCTCATCGACGAAGCCCGCACGCCGCTCATCATTTCCGGCCCGACCGCCCAATCCAGCCACCAGTTCGACCGCTTCAAGCCGCTCGTCGAACAACTCGTCCGCCGCCAGACCCAGCTTTGCAACGACCTCGCCGTCGAAGCGAAACAACTCATGGAAAATGGCGACGCCTCGGGAGCCGGACGCGCGCTTTACAAAATCAAGCTCGGCCAGCCGCGCAACCGCCAGCTCATGCGCTACATGCAGGATCCGGACATGCGCCGCCTGATCGAAAAAACCGAACTCTCCTTCCACCAAGACGCCCAAAAACGCGAACTCTTCCAACTCAAGGAAGAACTCTACTTCGTGATCGATGAAAAAGGTCACGACGCCGACCTCATGGAAATGGGCCGTGAATACCTTTCCCCCGGCGATCCCGACGCATTCGTCCTGCCTGACCTCGGCACGCTGTTCGCTGACATCGATACCAACACCGCGCTTTCCGAAGCCGAAAAAATCGAAGCCCGCGAGCAAGCCCAGGTCCGCATGGACAGCCAGGCCGAGAAAATCCACAACATTTCCCAACTTCTCAAAGCCTACTGCGTCTTCGAAAAGGACGTCCAATACGTCGTCAAGGAAGGCAAAGTCGTCATCGTCGATGAAAACACCGGTCGTGAAATGGCCGGTCGCCGTTGGTCCGATGGCCTCCACCAAGCCGTCGAAGCCAAGGAAGGCGTGGAAATCGAGCGCGAAACCCAGACCTTCGCGACCATCACCATTCAGAACTACTTCCGTCTTTACGAGAAACTCGCGGGTATGACCGGCACCGCCGAAACCGAAGCCGCCGAGTTCCATGACATCTATCGCCTCGACGTGCTGCCGATTCCGACGAACCGCGTCAGCCGCCGCGTCGATGAAAACGACCAGGTTTTCAAAACCCGCCGCGAGAAATTCAACGCCGTCATCGCCAAGATTGAGCAAGTCCACGCCACCGGCCAACCGATTCTCGTCGGCACCGCCTCCGTGGAAGCTTCCGAAACCCTTTCCCGCATGCTCAAGCGCGCGAAAATCCCCCACTCCGTGCTGAACGCCAAGTTCCACGAGCAGGAAGCGGACATCGTTTCCCGCGCCGGTTATAAAGGTGCCGTCACCGTTTCCACCAACATGGCCGGACGCGGCACCGACATCAAACTGCCGGAAGGAGTGGAAGAACTCGGCGGTCTTTTCGTGATCGGTACCGAGCGCCACGAATCCCGCCGCACCGACCGCCAGCTGCGCGGCCGTTGCGCCCGCCAAGGCGATCCCGGCCACTCCCAGTTCTACATTTCCTTCGAAGACGACCTCATGCGGAACTTCGCCGCCGCGGACCGCATGACCGCCATGATGGAACGCTTCGGCATGAAAGAGGGCGAAGCGCTCGAACACTCGTGGCTGAACAAATCCGTCGAAACCGCGCAAAAACGCGTCGAGCAGCGGAACTACACCAGCCGCAAGCGCGTTCTCGATTTCGACGACGTGATGAACAAGCAGCGCGAGGTCATTTACGGCTACCGCAACGAAGTGCTCACCACCGAAACTCCGCGCGATCTCGTCAATGAGATCATCGAGGAAACCATCAGTTCCAAGGTCCGTGAAAAACTCGCCGATTACACCGGCGAAGCACCGGATTTCACCGAACTCCTCCAGTGGGTGAACAGCACGCTGCCGGTCCGCATTTCCGCCGGTGAAATCCCCGCCCACACCACCAGCGAGGAAGACATTTCCGCCTTCCTCATCGAGCAGGTGAAGGAAGTTTACGAAACCCGCGTTTCCGCCCTTCCGCCGGAAGTTCTCGATCAGGAAGAACGCCGCATGGTGCTCGTCGCCATCGACAAGCAATGGCAGGCCCACCTCTACAACATGGACGCCCTGCGCGAAGGCGTCGGCCTCCGTGCCCAAGGCCAGAAAGATCCGCTCGTCGAGTATAAGAACGAAGCCTTCAACCTCTTCGTCACCCTGATGGACAGCGTGAAACAAGAGGCGCTTCAAAACCTCTTCCGCTCCGCCGCGAATCTCGAAGCCTTCCTGCGCCAGCTTCACAGCGCCCCACAGCAACTCCACGGCGGCGAAGAAGCCCTCCTCAGCCAGGATAACTTCGGCATCAGCGGCAGCTCCGATATCCTGATCGGAGATGAAGAAGTTTCCACCGTGAAGCTCAATCTTCCGAAACGGAAACCGAGCTTCTCCATCGAAACTTCCGGTCGTAACGCCCCCTGCCCTTGCGGCTCCGGCAAGAAATACAAGCAGTGCTGCGGTCGCGAAGCCTGATCGATTTCTTCACCCAGTGATTTATCCAAAGCAGGAGCCTCCAAGCTCCTGCTTTTTTCGTGGTGCCGGAAAGCCTATCTTCCCGAACTTTTCTAAGCTCTTGCCATGCGACGGATATTTCACCTTAATGAACTATCCCTTTCCGATGCTTCAAGACGCAAAAGCCACGACTTACAAGACCAGCGAAGCCCGCTGCCGGTCCATGCCGCACCCCAGGCCATTTTATAAAGCCGTCTTCTTCTCATCACTCCAATACCTCGGCACCATCGCTTTTCTGACTTCGGTCGTCATGTGCGCTCTTCAGCCATCACCCTTCGCGGTAAAGCTCATTCTCGGCTCGCTGGTATTCACCGCCTTGTGCTGGCTGTTTGGCTTCTTCAAACGCCGCAGCGCCCATTGCCCGCTTTGCAAAGGCACTCCGCTGATCAACACCGGTGCCCACACCCACGTGAAATCCTTCCGCATTCCCCCTTTCAGCCACGGCACCACCGCCACGCTTTCCATCATCTTCACTCACCGCTTCCGCTGCATGTATTGCGGCTCCCGCTACGACATGCTGAAGCGGTCATAAAGGGAACGGACATTTTGTCCGTCATTTCAACTGCCGGACAAGAATGTCAGGCCTCCTCATGAAAAACCCCGCATCACAAACGACGCGGGGTTTTTCTGAAAAGGTAGTCAGCGGAAAGCTTACTCAGCGGCAGCTTCTTCTTCGCCTGCTTCCACCGTGATGGTAAGCGTAGCGACCACTTGAGGGTGGATGCGGACGGAAACCTCGGACTTGCCGGACTTCTTGATCGGCTTTTCAAGCTCGATCGAGTGACGGTCCACTTCGATGCCGGCGGCTTCGAGTTCCTTGTGGATGTCGATGTTCGTCACGGAACCGAATGCCTTGCCGCCTTGACCGGTGGAAAGCGTGAACTTCGGCTTGAGCTTGGAAATCTTGGTGGCGATTTCCTGAGCGGCGACGAGCTCTTCAGCTTCGCGGCGGGAGCGCTCGACTTTGAGGGCTTCAATGTGGCGAAGGTTGGATTTGGAAGCCTCGTATGCCTTGCCTTGCGGAATCAGGAAATTGCGGGCGTAGCCAGCGCGGACTTTTACGACGTCGGCTTCGGCACCAAGGCCTTCGATTTTTTCTTTGAGAATGACTTGTGCGTTGGCCATGGGAATGAGTGGTAAAAAGTTCGTTTGGGGGCGGCGATTTAGGCCTGTGACAACGGCCAGTCAAGAAGAATGGTGGAGGAATCTTGCTTCCTGCGAAAAAATTACGCGATTCCGAAACAAAGCGATCACCACTCCATCACCTCCATTGTCAGTTCTGCAATTGCTGGATCGATTTCTTCTGATACTGCTCATCGCGCAGCTTCCGCAGATATTCCAGATACTTGCGCTGGGCTTCCGCGTCCGGGTCATTTGCCGCCAGTGTGTCCTGTCCGTATTTTTTCCAAGGACCGTAAGGCACCTGGCTCGCTTCCACAAAGCGCCAGTGTACTTTCTGTCCCGATTTCAGATTCAAATAATCCCGGATCGCCGGAGAAAGGTCGATCCCCGCCGCGCCGTTTTCCTTGGTCTTCGGCGGCTTGTTTCCAAAAACATATTCCCAATCATCCGTCACCCACGGCCCGCAATCTTCCCACTGCGCGTAACAACTGCGGTTTGCGAAGAAAATCTGCACCCAACGGCCTTTGCACACCGTTTTTCCCGGCTCCGGCTGGATGCGGGAAAACCAAGGAATCGCCCGCGATGCTTCGGGTTTGTGGGCCTTCGTCCCGATCACATCGTTATAGGGCAGAGCGATATAAAACGGATTTAACTTGGGAATAAACGCCTTGGGGCGGAACTCACCCGTCGCGTGGTTGGCGATCCGGTTTTCCGGGTTTGGATCATCAAAACCACCGAAATTGATCGCCCATGCCGTATCCCAGGATGACTTGCAGTTCGGAGTCGGATTCCGGTCCGTCGGCTGCTCACCGATCCAGAAAATCGTGGAAGTCACATAGGTTTTCCACGGATAAAGAATGCGCGATGCAGGAGCCGACGGGCTTGCGGAAACCGCCGCACGGGTGCCCGTTCCAGTTTGCACCACCACGCGAGGAGCCGACGTTTGCGCCCCACACTCAACTGCAAAACCGAGCAACCAAGCTACGGTAAGAAAAGCGTAAGGAGTAAATTTCAAGAAACGCATGCAGGGGGGTTGATCGCCGGGAGCTGAATTTTAGCGAAATAGAAACAAATCTGCAATCCTGTTTTATCCCCCTCAATTTCCCGCACCCGTTGCAAAAAAAATCCGCCACACTCTCGTGCGGCGGATCTGGGGAAAAGTTTCGGCTGAAAATCAAGCCCTACGGCGGCGGCTGAGAAGCACCACACCGGACAATCCGATCAGCAACGCGGAACCCGGCTCAGGCACGACTTGCCAAGTCACGATGTTCTGTCCCTCATCGCTGGTCAGATAAGTCAGCGTAACAGGCGTTCCTGTGAAATTGCTTGCAGCCGCCAGATACTCGTTGGCCAAAAGAGCCACACTTTCGGAATCGCTGGTAATATAGACGTTTCCAGAGTCCTCCGTTAATGATTTTGAGGAAGCTGCTTCATTGGTGATTTCCCAGATCGCCCATTGAACCGCAGCGGCATCCAAATCGCCTTGACTGGAATTCAGATACACGCTGATCAATTTGGCGATGATCTCGGAGTTTTGCAGCTCTGAAATATCCGCGATTCCATAAGTCACGGTATCACCGTAACTCATCAGCACGGCCGGCTCCACGCAAAATGCCTGAAAGCTGTTACCGGTGGAAACCTCGGTGAAATTCATCACACCGGCGGGATTCTCCTGAATGTTACTACTACCGTTAATGGTCCCGTAAACAGGCAAAAAGGGGCTTTCACCGTCGAAAGTCCATTCAAGACTCTGCGCGTACACCTGTGCGGCAAACAACGGCAGTGCCACAAAGAGCGCGCGCAAACAACGTTGCGACATTTTCATGATAAGGGGGGGTGTAGAGGGTGGAGTAGACGACGCGAAAACAAGGAGGTTTTTCACTACGTCACCCCTGTTCAAGCAGATATCTCCAATGATTGCAACCCTTTTTAGATAAGATTTTTTATTTCAAACTTTCCCTCATCATTTGCCAAAACGGCAACCAGCACACCGATAAGGCGCGCACGCAACTTCTCCGCGTCCAAGGCCAAAACCCGCTGTTCCCGTTCATATTCACGGCGTCCTTCCACAGTTTCGATCCGCACCGGCTGCCTTCCCCAAGCTCTCAGATCATACGGACTGGCCCGCATATCCAGATCGCGCAATTTCATCGCAAGCATGAACGTTTCCCATAATAATTCAGTGCCCGCCCATGGCATGGACTTTGCCGTCCATTTATAAAGATCCATATTCGCATGTACACAGCCCGGCTGCTCCAGCTCCACGCGACGATCCAAAGTGGGCTGCAAGCGGTTCATCGGGCGCGCCTCATCCGCGAAAAAACGGAACGCATCATGGTGGGAACACAAAATCGTCCGCGATTCCACCACCGCATCAATCTCGGCCTGCTTCAATCTGAGCGGTGTTGTTTTTTCATGCCGCACTTCTTTCCCGCGATAAACCATCGCCCATTCGTGCAGTCCATGGCAGGAAAAATTCCCCGGACGTCCCGCCGTCGCGCTCAACAACTCCAATATCCAATGGTAACGATGCCGCTCTTTATCCGAAAGCTTCGCAGCATCCGCGAAAAGCACGCCGTTTTCCTCACAATAATATTTCAGCGTAAACTTCACCTCGCTCTCCATCCCACTTCTCCATTCCAACCCGACACCGATCCCCGGTTGCCAAACTTCCAGCAGCGACAACGGGAACGGGTAATATTGAAACAGGAAATCCTCGATCGGGTGCGGCACACCGCGATCTTTCCGTTCCCTCGCCCCGCATGTAAAACGTTCCGCCTGCTCCCGGTGAAGGGCGGATTTCTCCTGCCAATCCGTGATTGAAAACCATTTCCTCTCCTGCCCAACCATCATCGTGCCGAGAAAAAATCATAAAATTCAAAGAATTGCAAAATATGCCTTGCACCCCGGACCGGGAACACCTTACTTTCCCGGCCCCGCGCCGAAGGGCGCGAATGGTTCCAATCGCGGGATGGAGCAGCCAGGTAGCTCGTCAGGCTCATAACCTGAAGGTCGTAGGTTCAAATCCTACTCCCGCAACCACCATAAAGCCCTGATTCTTAAAGGAATCAGGGCTTTTCCTTTTGTGGCACGCAAAAACATCATGAATCCAGCTCATCAATTCATGAGTCGGATAGAAATTCAATTGATGCTTTTCTCCGAATTTGGCATTCGCTCCGCTTTTCTCAGGGTAAATGGTCACTTCCGTTATCTCCTCCAAGCCCCTGCGATTCGGCTATGTGCCGCTTGTCGATTGCGCCCCGATCGCGGTGGCTCAAGAGACGGGAATTTTCAAGCGCCACGGCCTGAACGTGCAGCTTTCCCGCGAGCTCGGCTGGGCGAGCGTGCGGGATAAAATCATCTACGGCCATCTGGATGCCGCACAATCCATCGCCGGCATCGCCATCGCACTCGGCCTCGGGATCAGCGAAATGCGCTGCGAGGTCGCGGTTCCTCTGATTCTCAGCCTTCATGGAAATGCCATCACGCTTTCCACGGAAATCGGGCCGGATAAGATCGGCCACGGTGAAAAGCTGAAAGCCTATCTCAAGTATTCCTGGAAAAAGGAGCGCCCGTTCACCCTCGCCGTCACCCACCGTTATTCCTCGCACTTCGTGCTTCTGCAAACGTGGCTGCAAAAACAGGGAATCTCCGGCTCGGACGATGTGGAAATCATTTTCCTGCCTCCGGCCCTCATGCCGCGACATTTGAAAGCGGGCCACATCGACGGCTACTGCGTGGGCGAACCGTGGAACTCCGAGTCCATTCTTTCCGGCATCGGCTGGTGCCCGGCGACATCTTCCGAGCTTTCACTCGGCCATCCGGAAAAAGTACTGATCGTTTCCGGAAACTTCGTGAACGAATCCCGCGAGGCAACCGTGCAACTCACCGCCGCGCTGCTGGAAGCCTGTGAGCAATGCCAGAAGCCGGAATTCCGCGAAGACCTCGTGAACATCCTCGCTCTGCCGCAATACACCGGCACCTCCCCCGATGTGCTCCGCAACAGCCTCGGCCACACGTTTTACTCCGGGAAAGATCGCCGCCCGGCCAACTCGTTCCATGTTTTCCATGGTCATTCGCTGAACCGCCCGAGCATCGACAAAGCCTCTTGGGTGCTCACCGGCATGCGCAACACCGGCACTCTGCCGGACGCCACCTGCGGCTCGATTTCCCGCATTTACCGCGAAGACCTCTACCGCGCCGCCGAACACAGCCTGCACGCCGAAGCCGTCTGATTGCAAAACACACCTCATTCCGCCGCCGGCAAACTCCAACCGCTCGATTTCAAGTCACCTCCATCCCCACGCTCCACGTCACGCGGCTCGCGTTTTCAAGACCTTCACCCTGTGGTTCCTCCCACACCCGCTCACCGGAGCACTTTTTCTGTTAGACAAAACCGGGGAAAGGTATCACACTCACGAAATGGGCGGGGGAAACCCATCGGCGGCAAGATGGATCCGGCCCCTTTCCCGCAAATACGCCTCATTCGATCCATTCCACGGAATGAGCCAAACTCATACATCTGATGGATTTGATTCCTCATCGATCTCATGCCAAACCGGCGCGATGGCATGTCCGGTGCTAAATCAAGGGAGAACAATCTACCCGCCATGGTCTCTTTTGAAAACACAGGCTTCACCGAGGAGCAAACCAACTACCTCTCCGGCTTCCTTTCCGGAATCCTCCAGTCGCGCGATCTTCCCTTCCTAGGGCAGGACGCGGGCCGCCGTTTCACGCACGATCCCGCCGTTGCCGTCGAAGAGACCGTTTTCGGCACACCGATCGAAGATCTTTGTCGTGAAGAAGTGATCAAGTATGAGAAAAACGGCCTCGATTGCTACGACACCATTCTCGCGAACGCCGAGAAAAACGTCTTCCCGCAGGACGGGGACATTTTCCGCTACAAATTCCACGGCCTCTTCTACGTCACCCCCGCGCAGGAAAGCTTCATGCTGCGCTGCCGCATCGCCGGAGGAGCCCTGAGCACCTATCAATTCCGCGGCCTTGCGGAAATCGCCAGCGCTTGGGGTCCCGGCCACGTCGATCTCACCACCCGCGCCAACGTGCAGGTGCGGGAAATCATGCCGGAAAATTGCCCGAAAATCCTCATGAAGCTCGCCGACATCGGCCTGACCTCCCAAGGCTCCGGCGCGGACAACATCCGCAACGTGACCGCCTCCCCCACTTCCGGCTTCGATCCGGGAGAACTCATCGACGTGATGCCCTATGCCCGCGCGATGCACCACTACATCCTGAAAAACCGAGACCTCTACGGCCTGCCGCGCAAATTCAATATTTCCTACGATTCCGGCGGAAGCATCTCGGTGTGCGCCGATACGAACGACATCGGATTTTACGCCGTCAAAGTCGGCCCGAACGACCAGGGGATCGAGCCGGGCGTTTATTTCCGGATGCAACTGTGCGGCATCACCGGCCACAAGCAATTCGCCACCGATTGCGGAGTCCTGCTCACCCCCGACGAAACCGTCCCCGTGGCCGCCGCGCTGATCCGGGTATTCATCGAAAACGGCGACCGCACGAACCGCAAGAAAGCCCGCCTCAAATACCTCGTGGACCAATGGGGCATCCCGAAAACCCTGGAAGAAACCGCAAAAAAACTGGCCTTCCCCCTGCGCATGCTGCCGCTGGAAGCCTGCGAGCCATCGGCTCCGAAAACCAAGCACGGCCACCTCGGCATCCATCAGCAATCCGACGGCAAAAACTACATCGGCGTGCTCACCCCCGTCGGCCGCATGACTGTTTCCCAAATGCTGGCCCTCGCCGACATCGCGGATGAATTCGGCCGTAGCGAAATCCGCCTGACCGTCTGGCAAAACCTGCTCATCCCGGGCATTCCCGACGACAAACTGCAAGCCGCCATCACCGCGATCCAGGCCACCGGCCTCAGCCATCAGAGCAACACCATCACCGGCGGACTCATCGCCTGCACCGGCAGCAAGGGCTGCAAATTCGCCGCCGCCGATACCAAGGGCAGCGCCATCAATCTGGGGGAGCACCTTTCCCGCAACATGATCCTCGACCAACCGGTCAACATCCACATCACCGGCTGCCAAAACTCCTGCGCCCAACACTACATCGGCGACATCGGCATGATGGGCACCCGCATCAAAACCGACGATGGCGGCACCGTGGACGGCTACAACATCGTGCTCGGCGGCGGAGTCGACGACACCCAGGCGATCGCCCGGGAAGTCTGGAAATCCGTCCGAGCCGATGAAATGCCCGCTCTCATTGAACAAATGCTCGTCCTCTATCTGCAAAAGCGCGTGGACAACGAAACCTTCGTCGAATTCACCAACCGCCACTCGGAAGAAGATCTCAAAAAGCTCTTCGGAACCACGATCACCGCCGCCGCTTAATCCAACCATGTCACTCACCATCCCCAACAACGCACCTTTCACCGGTGCCCAGAGAATGTGGCTCAAAGGCTACCTCGACGGCCTGAACACCGTTCTCTCTCCCGCCCAACAGGCTCCAACCGCCGTTTCCGAAACCTCGGCTGGTCGTACCGTCACCATCCTCTGGGGTTCCCAGACCGGAAACTCGGAAGCCGTCGGCAAGAAGCTCGCCAAACAACTCACCGCCAAAGGCCATTCACCGACCCTGCGTGATATGGCCGATGTTTCCCCGGCGGATCTGGCCAAGGCGAAAACCGTGCTCATCGTCACCTCCACCTATGGCGACGGAGAACCGCCGGATAATGCCTCGGCCCTCCATACCGCGCTGCATGCCGAGGACGCTCCTTCACTGGCGGATGTCGAATACGCGGTCTTCGCCCTCGGAGATTCCAACTACCCCGCCTTCTGCAAATGCGGCCATGACTTCGACCAGCGTCTCGCCGCGCTCGGCGCGAAGAGACTCACCTCCATCGTCGAGTGCGATGTGGACTACGATGAACCTCTCGCCGCCTGGATTTCTCAAATCGGAAAATCCCTAGCAGCCGCCTCAAAAGCATAAGCCCTATAAGCCCTATAAGCCCTATAAGCCCTATAAGCCCTATAAGCCCT
>JASGGK010000004.1:0-243236 GCA_047605125.1 Luteolibacter sp. | reverse complement strand
ACTGCCAACCGATATCGACGAAGTTCGTGCGCGTGACGTTTTTGGTATCCGCGCAACCGCCTTTGCCCAGCAACCGCACGAAGGTGGCGTCCGCGTAGGCTTTTTCCAAAGCCGCACCGATGGCGTCCGGAGAAACACCGGGCTTCAGCGTCGCCGTGGTCGTCGTCACAATGCCGGAATTCACCGGAATGAGATGGGGAATGAACGAAATCGTCACCTTCTCGTCCGCAGCCATGCTCAGTTCCTGCTCGATTTCCGAGAGATGCCGGTGCTTCGGCACCCCGTAGGCCCGCGCGCTTTCGTTGCATTCGCAGAAAAGCAGCGTGAGATCCGCCTTCCGGCCCGCGCCGGAAACCCCGCTCATCGAGTTCGCCACGATAGTCGCCGGATCGATCAAATTTTCCCGCAGCAAAGGCAGCAGCGGCAGGATGATGCTCGTCGGATAACAACCCGGAGACGCGATCAGCTTCGCGGCGCGGATTTCCGGCGTGCGGATTTCCGGCAAACCGTAAACCGCCTGATCGAGCAAATCCGGAGCCGGATGGGCATGGCCGTAGAATTCCTCGTAAACGCCGGCATCCCGCAGGCGGAAATCCGCGCTCAGATCGATCACCCGCAAACCCCGCTCCAGCAAAGCCCGCGCGATTTCCGCGGCCACGCCGTGAGGAAGCGCGAGGAATGCCGCCTCGGCACCGGTGGCGGCGATCGCATCCGGATCCGGCTCGATAAATGTCAGCTCGGATCCAGCCACCCCTTTGAACCGGGGAAACACCGCGCTGAGCGGCTTCCCGGCTTCCTGACGTGAAGTGACGGCAGCCAGTTCGACCCCCGGATGAATGAGCAGCAACCGGAGCAATTCCATGCCCGTGTATCCGCTGGCTCCGACGATGGCTGTCTTGATGCGCTTCATGGGAGTTGCCATCGCATGATTTTCCGTGCTTGCCAATCCGCTTTTATCCTGTTTGCTTCGCGTCCCCGATTAGGAAACGGGCTGTGGCGCAGTCTGGTAGCGCGCCTGCATGGGGTGCAGGAGGCCGTGGGTTCGAATCCCGCCAGCCCGACCATTTTCATTAAATTGCGAACTGAACCAAGGAACAAGGTCTTGGTAATATGTGAATTCCCCGGAAAAGGGCTGAAAAAGCCTTAACGGATGGGGATTTGAGGGTGTTCCGGGCGGTTCGAAGGACAGGAAAAGGTTTTGGTAATGAAACGGCCCGAAACACGCGAAGTGGAAGAGGTTTTGTTAATTTTGAGGGCGGAGGATCAGTTCCCGGAAAATCGGGTTTTTACTGCGACCGGGACGCCGTTCGATGCCATTGGCGCGGGAAACTTCGGTGATTTTGAATCCGGTGAAGATTTCGCGGCATTCCGGGCTGTCGTCCACGGTGGCGAGCCAGTTGCCTTTCAGTGAATCCAAGGTTTCCCGGAAACGCTGCATCTGCTCCGGCGTCCATGCCCGGTAAGTGGTATCCGAACACCGGACGTACGGTGGATCGAAAAAGAAAAATGTCCCCGGCGCATCATAACGGGGAACCAACTGGCTCCAATCGAGATTTTCGATGTTCACGCCATCGAGCCGCATGGTTACGGCCTCGACATTCTGCATCACACGGGAAAGCCGGATATTTCCTCCCCCGCCTCCGCTGGTCTTTGCCACGCCGTAAGAATTCATCTGGCCACCGAAGGACCAACGATTGATCAGGAGGAAGCGGGCGGCACGCTGGATTTCCGTCATGCCCGGATTCGCGAGGTAGGCGCGGAAAAGCTCCTTCCGAAAGGTACGCCCCCAAATAAGCGATGGTGTCCAGCCCCCTCTCATCGGTTACGCGATCTGCGTAAAAGTAAACGACGGCCGAATCCTCAATCACGCCGTCATTAAACGCGGCAGCCAAATCAATCAAGACCTCCACATGGCCGTTTATGATTTCCGGACTTACCGAGTCCGGAAATTCCTCCCGGGTCATCACCATATACGGCGCGACAAAACTCATCCCGTCGCCCACTACGTGGCCTTGAAACGATGTCTTGGTGACCGGCAAGTTCGCCAGATCCCACCAAAAATAAATACCGAGCACACTGAACGGATTTTCTCTTGAGGACGAAGAACCGGATGATGAACCGGATGATGAACCGGAACTTGATGATGAACCGGAACTTGATGATGAACCGGAACTTGATGATGAACCGGAACTTGATGATGAACCGGAACTTGATGATGAACCGGAACTTGATGATGAACCGGAACTTGATGATGAACCGGAACTTGATGATGAACCGGAACTTGATGATGAACCGGAACTTGATGATGAACCGGAACTTGATGATGAACCGGAACTTGATGATGAACCGGAACTTGATGATGAACCGGAACTTGATGATGAACCGGAACTTGATGATGAACCGGAACTTGATGATGAACCGGAACTTGATGATGAACCGGAACTTGATGATGAACCGGAACTTGATGATGAACCGGAACTTGATGATGAACCGGAACTTGATGATGAACCGGAACTTGATGATGAACCGGAACTTGATGATGAACCGGAACTTGATGATGAACCGGAACTTGATGATGAACCGGAACTTGATGATGAACCGGAACTTGATGATGAACCGGAACTTGATGATGAACCGGAACTTGATGATGAACCGGAACTTGATGATGAACCGGAACTTGATGATGAACCGGAACTTGATGAAGAACTGGAACTTGATGATTTGCTAGACCCGAATCCCGAAATACTCATTTGCGAATCCCTTGTTTTGCGAGTTCAAACATGATTTTCCCACGGCTCAGTCTAGGATTCAACCGGCATTCGGTATCGACGAAATCCTCAAAGCTCGCCGTTTCCATCCTGATTTTTTTGAATCCACGCCGCACTCCGTAGAGCATCACCTGGACCGTCTGCTTGCGAGGCCACGGGAAATGACGCGCACGGATCGCCTCGCCCACGGCCCGCGCTGTGTCCTTGTAATCGCCGAGATTGTCGGTGATATCGGTCAAGATTGGCCCTAAGGCATCGCTGATGGGTTTCCCCATTTCACGCCACAGCTCGTTAATGCGGTCAGATAGATTGCTGATCCGCCCTTCCAGGGTGCCACTGATGGCATCCATCGTTCCCCCGAAAGTCGCAAATGAGCCAGCTGCTTTCTGCCAGACGACCTCGCCTTGCATCCCGGCCTTTTGCATCGCCTCGATCTCGGCCCGCGTATCGCCCGAAATGGCTCCCAGTTCTTGAAGACGCGCCATGCTTTCTCCAACAGCGCGCCCGCTCATCAAGCCATCATACAGACGGCCCACGTGAACGGCTAATTCCTCGATCGGCTGATTCGTCGCCGCCGCAATATCGCCGGTCATCTTCAGGCCCTTGCCGGTGGAAAGCGCCCCGCGCGTGAGAGTTTGCAGCGTGATCGAGGCCTTCACCACGCCCGCGAGATCGAATGGCGTGTTCGCGCAGAAATCTGCCAGCTCCTGCATGCGGTCTTTCGCCGCCTCCGTGGAGCCGAGCAAAACTTTCATCTGAGCCTCGTAAGTCTCAAATTTCCCCGCCTCATCCAGAGCCTTTTTCAGGCCCAGCCCCGCCGCGCCTGCCCCCACCAGCCCGATTTTCGCATTGGAAACCGACTGCTTCACCCGGTCCATCGAACCTGAAACATCATGCCGCCAGCGGCGCACCGCATCCGCCGCTGCCTTAAAACCGCGACTGAAGCTGCCGTCCAGCATCGCAAGTTCAGTCTTGATTGTTGCCGCCATTGTGTTACCCGTTTGTCATGCTCAATGCAGTCAGCACCCTGTTTTTCGCCGCTCTTGCGATCGGTTTCGTGCTGTATTGTGCCGCCTCGGGAATTCCCGGCTGGGCTTGGCCCGGCCTGATCCTCGGCGGCGTTGTCGCAGTCACTGGCATCATTGCCGTGCTGCGCTCCCCTTCAGTGCGTCCTTGATTTTCTGTGTCATCTCAGCCGCCCACGAGACCCGATCGCGCCTTCTACCCGGCCAGCGGCATCTTTCTCCATCGAGCAAACGCGCCGCATGATAGTAGGCGAGCCCGCGAGAGAGCGGGAGATGCCAACAAATGAAATCCTCCGTCCATCCGGTCTTGGAAGCCACAACCACCACGTATTGCGCCTCCCAGACCGGAACGGCTACTTTCCCAAGGACTTGCGAGCTCCCGTTTCCGGGGCTGGCTCGTGGCGATTGAGATAGGCTTTTTCGAGAATCTGCATTGCCAGAAGCACCGCCTGCGCCTTCTCGTTATTCGGCACGAAAAAATCACCCCAGTTCTCGATTTCTTCCTGCCAGAGCAACGGCGTGGAACGCAAATGCCGCCAGTCTTGCGGCTCGCAAGAGCACAAGTAAAGGATACGGATGGCATCGGCTAGGAACGCATCCACATCATCGAGCACACTGGCGAAATCCGGAGCCCCGGCTGCAAGCCGAATCTGATGGAAGAGACTTTCACGCCCGCTAGAAAACGGCTGCAATTCCTTCCCCTTCCACATGAACTCGGAATAAAAAGCCTCTTCGCGCTGCTTTTCCTCAGCCTCCTGCCGTTGATTCAGTTCGGGATCTTCCACGGTGAGCACATTCACCGGAGGCTTGCGGGCGGTCTTTTTCGCTGAATTGGTTGCTCGTTTCATATCGGTCTAATCAAAAAATTCACTCACTTTATCCATGGCCTCGCCATTTACATTCCCCGCCGCATCCGCACGCACCACGGCGGAACGCCCGCCTTTGTGCTGGAGCAAGGTCACATCGATACTTGTCCGATTGATCGCATCCAGCAGCCTCTCTCGATTGCGCAGCCCGCGCATTGCTTGAGCGAATGGCTCCGCCCACGGAATGGATTCCGGGTCCGCTCTCCACGCGGCCATCAGGGCACCACCATCAATGCTTTTTGCACCCGCCCGGCGGAACGCCTGAACATAAAAAATGTAGTTCCCCTTGCTGCCGTCGATGCGGAGAACAGGCAGACCAATCACGCCGAGCGCAGCCACTAACTTTAAATCCCCGGTTTTCAAAACCGGAACATCAGCTCGCAAACCGGGCAAGCCTTCACTTCCTAACACGTAGCGGCATGGCCCCCGCCCGCCCGGGCGGACAAGCGAAATCATCGTGCCGCGATTCGCACAATCCAAGAGTCTCTCCCGGTTTTCA
Organism: Luteolibacter sp.; assembly: GCA_047605125.1. Lineage (GTDB taxonomy): Bacteria > Verrucomicrobiota > Verrucomicrobiia > Verrucomicrobiales > Akkermansiaceae > Luteolibacter. The sequence continues at coordinate 238,078 of JASGGK010000004.1, read as the reverse complement.
AATGCAGCCAGCACCACCAGAAAGGCATGCATCGGCTCCTTTTTTTCAAGCGCTCCCTTCCGGTGCAGGCTCTGAATCCGCTTGGTTTTTTCGGTGCCGTCGAGATTTTGAAGCCCCACGCCGAAATGAGAACTCTCTTTGCTCGATCGAATATCCAGCCCGCGCATGATGCGAATCGGCATACCCAGCGTGCCGTAAGCCGCCGCATGATCGGTATCCTTGATGATCGTCCACTGTTCCATAATTTACAAAAGAAATGGCGGCTCGAATCAACCGAACCGCCGAAGGGAAAGAGCGTGAGGAACCGCGAGGCCCGCCCTCGCTCTTCATCTCGCACTTAAATTTCGACAGCTAGTTAGAATCAGGGATCTTCTTCCACTTCGCCGATGAACGGATATTGCACCACCGAGAACTTGGTTTCGGCGGGATTTTCGAGCGAATAGGAACGGCTCGGATCTTCGAAAACCATGATTCCGAGAGACGAATCGAAACCGTAAATCGCGCCCGTGTAGTTCGCCAGGCTGAGCACCTGCGTTCCGGGGTGTTGATCCGCCATGCTTTCCTCTTCGAGGTCAGAAATGATCGCATTGAAATCGAACTTCAACGTCGGGTTCGTGTAGCGAAGGGCACGGGTGGCTTGGTTCGCTCCTTTCCAGTCTTTCTTGTCACGCGCGGGCGTGATTTCGAGAGACTGAACAAGAAGGCTAGGCTCATCGACTAACGAAACGTCGCTGAGCTCGCCGTATTGAATGATGGCATCGAGCGCGGGCATACGGACCCCGCTTTGTCAAAATATCAGCCGCGCTGCTGAAAACGCACGCGCCACAGCGCCGAGTAAACCCACCCAGTCTCTTCTTCCACTTTCCCATCAGCGCCCACCATCAGATAGCGAAGGTCGCAACCTTCAGGCACGGCAGCGAGAGCAAGCTGAAGCATCGCGGACTTTAGCTTATCCATCCACGCCTTTGCATCGGCAGCGCCATCATCTCCTTTGCGAATTTGCAGCTCCAGCGTGATCTCGGCATTCTGGAGCTTCGGGTGCAGCCATTCCTCGCCGGATGAGGAGAAGATGGCGCATGGGCGCTGCCGTTCATCAGACGAACCTTCGTGGACGATCTGGATAGATTCAGGCAGTCCCTCAGGCCGATTTTCACGATAAACCGTGGCGAGGTTTTCTGCAAAGCTGGACGCGTAATTTGAATTCATGCGATTTTTGTTTGACTGGTTTTATCAGCAAGTTTCTGACAGGCGATGGAGATGCTGGCCGCAAGCCCGTATTCCGCGCGTGACTCCGCCCGCGCTTTCAGCCGTGGATTCAGCGCATCGCCCGCGTAATCGAGATTGCTCCAAATGATGATTCGTTTCTTCCCGACCATGGCCCCGCCGATGTTGGGGAATAACCGGGAGGCCTTGCGAACGTAAGCAGGAAACGCGGACTTATTACCCCGCCGCACGCGCCCACCGATGCCCTGCGCGGCTTGCAACCATGCCGCCTTGGCGGTGCCAATCCGTCGTCGCCAATCGCAAACGAGGACGTTTTTACGGCCACTCCACGCTGCAATCCCTCATTCTGGCTCTCAATCGGAACCACCGGAATTTCAAAGCCTTCCGGGAGCGGGCCAAGCAACAACTCAAAACCACGCCATCCATCAAGCCATGATCAGATCCTCAGACTCAAACGCCCCGTCGGAACGCTCCGGCTCCCTCCCCGGCAAATGCTGGCACCGCGAAGAAGGAACCCAAACGATCCGGGTCATCACGGAGGACCAAGGGAGATTCGTATTCCCCTATTCCCACTTCGTTCGCGGCCATCTGGAGGACATCGACGACGGGAAAGAACGGCTCACCCTGAGCTTCCCATCCGACACGGTGGAAATCCGTGGCAAGCGGCTGGAACCTCTGGAGAAAGCCTTGGACGATCTCTCATTGGCATGGGTCCGCGTGCTTCCCTCCCGCCATGCTTCTCTGGCCTCCGAAGGCTCGCCGGTGGTGACGGAAATTGTGGTTTCTCCCACGACAGAAAAAGAAGTAGAGTAGCAGCAACTGTTGTCGACTCTATACTTAACACTCATGCCAAGTGTGATAGAGGTCAATGGGGGTAGCAGGGCGGCCATCGGCCCATGGAAAGAGTCGTTGGTGACTAGTGCAGTAAAGCCCCTGACAATGTTCATTGTTTGCTTCGACCACACATGTCAAAATCGAAGGTTCCCCAAGCGCGGCTCTGGTATTCGGAGCCACCAGTGATTCAGCGAGATGAGACAAAATTTGAAATCCGTCTCGCACGTAAGCAATCATCATAGCTTGCTCCATGGCCCACGCGTAGTCACCTATGACAAAACGTTCGATGCCTGACGTGGTTTTTCCCACTGCGCAGTAATGATCGCCCAAGCGGTGTTTTTTATCCACGGGCTTGCACTCGACAAAGATGGCGTCCTGCCGTTGATCCCAGTCAGTGCGATGTTCGCGGCGGAGATTAAAAATAAGATCTGGCTTCTTGCTGATCTTTTTACCGCAATAATTCACAGTCTCGCTGCCACGAGCAACTTTACCAAAGAAATTGGAGTCAAAGCCCTCAATGACACCACGATTTCTAATACAATTCTCCAGCATGTCTTCCAGGCGCTCAGTCACTTGGTTCTCGCCAGCACTAGCCAAATCGAATTTCTCTGCTCGAATTAGAGTGAAAGCATGAGTGATAGCCATGTGAACAACGCACATCCACCGTACGTCCAGCGGGTCATGCGGCACGCTACGAACTGGACGTGTAAAGAAGGCTGATGTCATTTTCTAGGCAAGGGAAAACACTTCTCCATATGCTCGCTGGCAATATAAAGAGCGGAGAGTCTAGCCCGACTAGCGGTCCAAAATCGACGCTTATTTACCAAGCCCATGATGAGACCTCCCTCTGGTAAGGGCATTATCACACGAGTAGCCGTAGTATAAGATGCCTTTGACATCAAATCGGCGAGGAGTTTGGGGGATGCAGCCCACGAGTCGCCTTCCAATACCAAGGTGACAAATTCCCAAGCCTGGAGTTTGTCGATACGTGGCTCCACATGAGCTTTTACCTTTTGTCCCACGGCTTTGAAGAAAGGCTGCAAGGCATGCTCCAGAGTTTTGGCGAATATAACACACTCATCGGGCGGCACGGGTTGGGCTGCTGCCTGCCGCACAATACGGTAGGGACCATTGAAATTGACGGTATCCGCCACTACTTGCTGCTCGTCTTTAGTGAGATCAAAAAGTTCACTAACTTGCGTTTCAAGAGCCGACCAATCCGTGAGTCCTCCAGTATCGAGCAGTTCTGCTAATTCACTAATGCGTGTTCTGGCGGTAGAATCCAAATCTTCCAGCCTAGGGAACGGGAACGCATCTATGTCGTGTTTATATAATGTACGTCTGCTGGCTCCGATTCTGGAACTGCGCATATAGCAGAAGTGCCGGAACAAGTGGCTGTTCACGATGAGATGCAGAATGTTAATGATCAAGTCAGCGTCTTGATGAGCACCAGCGGAGTAGCCGTAATAACTTCTAGTATAACAAGCGTCCTCCTTGATCCAGCGATGGCTGATACGTCTCTCGATCTCTTGACCCGGTGCTTCAGGCAGCAAAAGCAGAGGCTTCTGGTAATTTTCTTTACCATATTTGGTATGAGGCTCCCTGTCCCCAAATGCGTCCTGAAAGGTAGGGATAGACTGGCAATCAAACAGCGATGATTCGTCATTGGATTCGATTGCAAAGTCAGCCACAGGCAGTTTTAACAGCCATTCAGGAGCCTGATTTTTTTTCCACGGCTGCAAATCAATGCCTCGACCACTGGACATCAATCCTGCTGCCTTTCCTTCTGCCCAAAAAGATCCAATAGACTGCTTTTTCGCCGCCTTGGTCATCTTTTCCATCACACTCACGTCCAGTGTGCTTCCCATTGCGAGGGCTTTGCACAACCAGCCTGTATGAATCACCTGTTTTACCGATATCTGGTAAGCGGATTGATAGTCGAGGCGAAACCGTCCGCGATTGGACAGTTCGTTTTCCCGGATGGGAGTAAGCAGATGAAAGAAGTGATGATCCAAATTGGGCTTGTGATTTCTTGCCCAAACGAGTATCCACGGCATTTTCATTTTACTCCAAACAGGAGTTTCTTCAAGGTCGGAGCCGTTGAGAATGCCCGTCACGGACACTGCTTGGAACAAGGCGTTGCGAGCCTTAGTTCCGACATTCGATTGGGAGAGAATCAAGCGGGCATCCAGCGCAAAGCCAATGATGCCGCCGGGTTTGGCCCATTCCATGGCCCGCCAAAAAAAGGGTAGGTCCGGCAGTCCACCGGGATTCGCGTAGCCGGCAGAGATTTCCGAGAGTCCACGGCTCATGAGGACACGACGAGCGATCTGATTGGCTGTGGTGTCTAGCGCGGTCTTCGCTTCACCTTCCGTGCGGGACCACGGAGGATTACCCACAACTACATCAAAAGTGCCGTCGAACTTCTTGCGATCCACCGCTTCGCCGAGGCTGCCGTTCACAAAGCCTTTTAACTGACGTTCCTCCTCTGTACGTTGGTCAAAAAGGACGAGATTTCGCAGGGCCTTACTTGCGTGGTGAGCGGAGGGAGGTGTGGTGATCTCATTCAACTCGATCACGGTAATATAGAGGCCCAATGCGGCGAGCCGTAGAGCCGATTCACTGATGTCAAAACCGCGAATTTGCCTGTACAAAATGCGTTCGATTACCGCCTTGCTGGGGCGGCGGGCTTTATCTTTAAGCCGTTCCAGATCTGCCTGCCACTGCCGCCGCACGAGTTCCCGAAGAGCGAGGACGAGAAACACTCCCGCTCCACACGCCGGGTCCAAAACACGAGCTTCGTGAGCAGGCACATCCAGCCCGGCGAGAGACTGTTCTACGAGCAGACCGGCAAGCAACCGAGGTGTGTAATGCACGCTTCGATCGCTAGAATCCTTTTCATCCACCTGATGGCTGAAATTTTCGTAAACTTGACTGAGAACACCCACGGGAATGTGGCGAAAATGGAGATCATCCCAGTCGATGGGCAATGTCATTTGCGTAGCTCCCTTTAAATGCTTCCATCCACGAAGAATAGCCTCCAAGTGATGGAACAGCTCCCCGTTGCACTGCTTGCCTGCGCTTGCGTAAATCTCCTTATAAGCCTTCAACCGAGTTATAGGAGTAGTAGAAGGACCTACGGTGTCACATAGCGGAAGCAAGTCGCCATTGAAGGTTTCATCCAACCATTTGGAAGCGTGGGCCGCACGTTCAGGAGTACTGAAGACGGCTCGCAAGTCATGCGGGCCTGGGCCTTTTTTAATTGAAGGGCAGATTTTGCTAAGAAGCGAGTCGTCCACGATTTTCCTGTCAATCAAGAACCTAAAGAATAAGGCACGGCCTGTCATTGAGAGCACGGTGAGACCGTCCACGCCTGCTTCGACGACAAGGTCTTGAATGGCCCTTTTTAACAGTTTTCGAATTTCTTCAAAAACAGGGTCCGCCTCCTTCGCAGTTCCAGAAAGAGATTTAAAGCCGGTAGCTAGGGATTCAAACAGGAACGGTGCCTCGGCATCGTCCATCGAAACTGGCAGACCTTGTGTATTAAGTTGGCGGCGGTCGAGATTCAGCGGATAAAGCAGCAATTCTCCCGGCCGCACCACGGCGAGCACACCGTGATCCCCACGGCTCGCCAATCTGTGCTGAAGCTCTATCCGGTCCACCTCCTCCGGTTCACCCCATTTTGCATCAATTATGTAAAGCACTGGGCGGCCTTGATATTCCGCCACAGCGTCAGGCAGCCTTTTGGCTGTCTGACGCACATCTCGCGAGAGCAGGTCAAGATAGGGAATTTGGTCCGGTGACTCCGCCTTCACCGTTCGTAGCGGCACGATCTTTGGGCAACCAATCGCAAGCAATTGGTCGGCCAAGTATTGATCGTTCTCGGAAAGAGCTGCTGGCATAGTCAGTTAAACCGGCGAATGGTTCCCACAAGCACACCTGCAAGTCGGAAGGATTGTTTAATTTGCTCCAAAGGGACAAGGCGGTCTGAATAAGCTGGGTTCTCCGCATGGAGGCGCACGCCTCTCTTTGTCTTATACACACGCTTCAGTGTGGCCTCTTCGTCCACCACCACAGCGGCAATATCACCATTGGAGAAGTCAGGACCGGGTTGTAAAACAGCAATGTCTCCATCAAAAATGCCAGCATTGATCATACTGTCGCCTTTCACCCAAAGAGCAAAGAGGCTGCTGCCGCGAAATAATGTCCGGGGAAGCGGTAAAATCTCCTCCGCTTCCTCCAGTGCAAAAATTGGTGAACCTGCTGCAATTCGTCCTACCAACGGCACAGCGACGGTCTGTTCTGAATGAACCGATCGTAGCGACTTGGTGACACGAAGAGATCGTGGGCTTTTAGGCGTTCGTTCCAGTCGCCCCTTTTTCTGAAGAGCTTCAAGATGCTGTTGGGCTGTCGAGATGCTTGACCAGCCAAAATGACTGGCAACCTCCTTTATCGTGGGAGGATGCCCATTCTGCACCGAGACTTGCTCGACGAAGGCAAGAACGTTGGATTGAGTTTTGGTGAGTGAAGCTGCCATCTCGCTACTAATACCGTAATGACATATGGTATTTTATGCAGAGGAGGTTGGCAAGTGCTGTGTGCCAAAATTTGTCCAGCTTCCCCCATGAAGCCCCTCCGATTTTGTCCTTCCAGTTCGATTGCACCCGTAAGGGAACGGGAATGAGCGTGCTTCGTGGAAAACTCCCGGAATGGCACGGATGGCTCCACACGAATACGAAGCATTGAGCCGGGAGGAACGGCTCCGAAGGATTGGCGCACTGTTTTACAAAGCTGTCGTGATTTCACTGGCGCGGAAACAAGGCATTATCGGAGAGACTGGCGGAGACGTTCCCGCTCAGGTTGGCGGGGATTCTCCGCAAGAAACGGATACACTGATAACAGCTTCGCTGCCGGAGGAGGACTTGGCTCTCCTCCGGCGATATGCCCGGCTGGGTGAAATCGCGCCACGCGATGCGACGGAATTTTGGGGCGTATCCCGCACGACCGCTTACCGGCGGTTGTTGGGCTTGGAACAAGGCGGATGGCTTGAAAAACGCGGGGCGGCAAAAGCCACCCGCTACACCTTCACGGGCCAAACCCGCACCCTTCTGGAACGGTTGAAACAATCCAAACCAGCCCGAGATGACTCGCGGGCCAGCATGTAATGCCAGCCCGCAAGAACATTCGAGCAACAAGATCGTGCCGGTTTCAACCGGCGCGTCTTTCCGCTCCGGCCTTCATCCCCTCGAAGGCTTCGGCCCGCCGTGCCGGAGGGAGCTTGGCAACGGACATCAGCCGCCGGATGGTAAAGGACTTGATCAAGGCGGGCGAAGTCAGTGAAGCCAGGTATTGCTGTGCTTCCTCGGGCAGCCTGAGCAAGTTGAACATCTGAGTGATACGAGCCTTGCTAACTCCCTCCTCTTCACTGATTTGCACCTTCGTCAGCCCCTTGTCGCCATTCAAGCGTTCCCGCCATTCGAGCACCTTGCAAATCGGATGGCGCATGGAGGATGCCCTGCCTTGGATGTTGGCTTGGCGGTCATCCTCCAAGCCGCTGGAGCGCCATGTGAAATGGAACGGCTCCGCGACGAACGGGGCGAGCCGATACTGGGGCAAAGGCATCCCCACAATGAGGGGAATCCCGAAACTGGTTCGTAAATCGGAATCGCCCGCCCGACCATTTTCATTAAATTGCGAACTGAACCAAGGAACAAGGTCTTGGTAATATGTGAATTCCCCGGAAAAGGGCTGAAAAAGCCTTAACGGATGGGGATTTGAGGGTGTTCCGGGCAGTTCGAGGGGCTGGAAAAGGTTTTGGTAATAAAACAGCGAAACCGTCCCCCGTTTGGCCGGAGTGAAATGCAGGCAATCCCGCCTTGGGGAAGAAGAAGGAGCGCTGGTGTTCTCACCGGCTCTTTCCATTTTCGCAAAGCCGACGTGAACGTCGGCGCTTGTCACATTTTGAAATCCTCGCCGAGGTAGTGTTTGCGGGCGATGGGGTCGCTGACCAATTCATCGGAAGCGCCTTCGAGGATCACGCGGCCATCGTGGATGAGGTAGGCGCGGTCGGTGATGGAGAGGGTTTCCCGCACCGAGTGGTCGGTGATGAGGATCGAGAGATTGTCCTGCTCGCGCAGTTCCCGGACGATGCGCTGGATATCTTCGACGGCAATCGGGTCGATCCCGGCGAAGGGCTCGTCCAACATGAGCAGCGACGGATTGGAACAAAGCGAACGTGCGATGGCGAGGCGGCGTTTTTCACCGCCGGAAAGCGTGATGGCGAGGGACTTGGCGAGCTTGGAAATCTTGAAGCGTTCGAGCAGGTCGTGGGCGCGCTCGATGCGTTGTTTTTTGTTCAGCTCCGGCCGGGTTTCGAGAATCGCGAGCAGGTTATCGAACACCGAAAGCTTGCGGAAAACCGATTCTTCCTGCGGCAGGTAGCCGAGGCCGAGACGGGCGCGGCGGTGCATGGGAAGGGAGGAAATGTCGTGGCCGTTGAAGGAAACCTCGCCGGCATCGGCGGGGACGAGGCCGGCGATCATGTAGAACGAGGTGGTTTTTCCCGCTCCGTTCGGACCGAGCAGGCCGACGATTTCACGGGGCTGCACGCTGATGGAAACGCCATCGACGACGGCGCGACCATTGTAGGTTTTGCGCAGGCCGGAGGCAAAGAGGATCGAGGTTTCCTTGTTTTTACAGGTCGAGCCGGGTTCGTGCATGCGGTTGGAAAATTTAAGAAAATGTTTGTCGTGAGGAGCTCAGTTTCCGGTTTTCGGCTTTTTTTCATCCGTTGGATCTTGAAGCGGGCCGCCCATTTGCCATTGGCCTTCGGTGACGAAATCGCCGGAACGGTAAAGGCGGAGCGTTTCGTTCGGACGGAGCGCGCGGGAGTAGCGCGTGCCTTGTTTCACCCACGGGTAGCCGCCGGTGATGGTGATGTCGCCGGTTTTGATGTTATAAGTGAGCACCGCGCCGCTGGCCTCGATGGGCTCGTCACCCGGTTTGTCGGCTTTTTTCAGGACGCGGACGGCTCCGGTGGCGATGAGTTTCTCGGCTTCGCCGAAATTTCCGGCACCGGTTTCTTGCTTCGGTTCGGCGGTTTTCTCAGTTTTCTCCGGTTTTTTCGCGAAGAATACTTTCAGTTCGTCGGCTCCGGAGAGGTCGAAACGCGGGTCTTTGACGATGACGTTGCGCAAATACATGAGCACGCCGTTGGTGGAATCATAATAAATACCGCCATCGCAATTCACGACGGTATCGGTCGAGGAAGGCGTGACTTCGAGCGGTTTGAAATCGGGCGGCGGCGTGGATTCCGGAGACTCTTTCGCGAGCATGTCCGCTTGATCGAGAAATGCGGCCGCTTGCTCGGTGGCGGCGGCGGAGCGCTTCAGGTCTTCCCGGAGGAGATCGCGGGTTTTCTGGTTTTCCGCGTTGGTGAATGCCGCCTTGGAAGCGGTTTCCGCAGGAGCCGCCGCTGCTTCCGCCGGAACATCGGGAGCAGGAGCCGCCGTGAGGAAGGGAACGAGAGAAGCCCCGACGAGGGCGGTGGCACGGAGCGGCTTGGGGAGATTCATGGAGGAGGCGGGATCGGCGGGATGGTAGAGGCGGGAAGAGGCCGGGCCGGAAAGAAAGCCCTTCATTTCCTTGGAAGCATAGATCAGGCTGCGGCCTTCGGCGGTGAAACGCGGAGTCTTGATCACCGACGGGTCTTCGGAACGGAGGATGCCGGTTTCCTGATCAAAAACGGCGGTTGGCATTTGAATGCGGCCTTTCGGCTCATGATTTTCACCGAAAAAATCGATCATCACGGTTTCCCCGAAAATCACGCCCGGAGCGCGGATGGTCATGCGCTTGGCGTGCACGACTTCCGAAAGCGCGAGATTTTTTCCGTAACGTGGCAGCATCACTCCATCGAGCACGCTGCCGACGGGCAGGAGCGACATGGCCCCGCTGTCTTTTGAAGCGGGATCAGCCTTCCGGATCAATGCCGGCTCATCTTCCTCCTCCGCCCAGACGAGGGCGGGCAGCAGGAAAAGCGCGGCGGTCAGAAGGCGTTTCAACGAAGTGGAGGGCTGGGTTGAAGCGGGATGGCTCAGTGCGAAGCGTGATGGATCGCGATGAGTTTCACCAGCAGGTCTTCGATAAATTCGAGAGGAATCTGGTTTGGTCCATCGGAAACCGCGTTCGCCGGATCGGAATGAACTTCCATGAAAAGGCCGTCCACTCCGGTCGCCACCGCCGCTCTGGCCAGCACGGGAGCGAGCTCGCCATCGCCGCCGGTCGCGCCACCGAGGCCGCCGGGACGTTGCACGGAGTGGGTGGCATCAAAAATCACGGGCAGGCCTTCCTTACGCATCCAGTAGAGCGAGCGCATGTCGGTGACGAGATTGTTGTAGCCGAAGGTAGTGCCGCGCTCGGTGAGGAGGAATCGTTCGCAACCGAACGCACGGAGCTTGTCGGCGATGTTGACGGTGTCCCAAGGCGCGAGGAATTGGCCTTTTTTCACGTTTACCACGCGGCCGGTCTTGGCGGCGGCTTCGAGAAGATCCGTCTGGCGGCAGAGGAATGCCGGGATTTGCAGGAGGTCGATGTATTCGGCGGCGATTTCCGCCTGCGCTTCCGTGTGGATGTCGGTGGTCACCGGCACGCCGAGTTCCTTGCCGATTTCCGAGAGGATGCGGCAGCCTTCTTTCGGGCCGGGGCCGCGGAAGGAGGAAACGGAGGTGCGGTTCGCCTTGTCGAAGGAGGCTTTGAAAATGAAATGGATGCCGGTGCGGTCCGCGATTTCCTTGAGGGAACGCGCCATTTCCCACGCGAATTTCTCCGATTCAAGCGAACACGGGCCGAGGATGAAAAACGGGACGGGGCCGCCGACAGGGACGTTGCCGATATTGAATGGTTCGAAGGACATGGTGGGATGAATCGGGTTTTGAAAATCAGGCTTCGGCGGAAATGTTTTCGTAGAGAGGGCGGAGATTTTTCAGGGCGGTGGCGAGAAGCTTTTCCTCGGTTTCCGTGAGATTTCCATGGGTTTTTGCCTCCAGCATTTCGAGGGAATCGATCACCGACTTCGCGGCGCGGAGATTCACGAGCTTTTCGCCGGTGTGGGGGTTTGGAATCTGGCCGAGGAAAAGGCCGGCATTTTGCGCCTGAAGGAGGATGAACTCATTGAAACGGGGATCAGCGACGGGCGACGAAGGCATATGGGGTGACGGTAACCACTTGCACACAATCTCCAAGCGCAAAGGTGACGCTCAGAAATCGAGGTAGATTTCCGTGCGCCGGTTCGCCCGGCGGCCGTCGGGATTGTCGGTGCCGGTCTCGGTGACATTCGGGCGGCGCGGCTGGCGGGAACCTTCGGCTTCCGTGGAAATCTGCGAGGTGGAAACGCCGGCCTGGACGAGGTATTCGCGCACCGCGACGGCCCGGCGGGACGAGAGCTGGTTGTTGTAAACGTCCGTCCCCAGCGCGTCCGTGTGGCCGGTGAGGTGGATTTTTTTACCCGGATCCGCCTTCAAAATCTGTGCGACAATCGCGAGCTGGCGGGTGGTGCGCGGATTGATGCCGTCTTCGTCAAACCCGAAATAGAGCGCGAGAGTATCGCCGCCGGATGGGTTTTTCACGAGCGGGGAAAAGTAAATGTCACCTCCGGCGACGCGTTTGGCGTAATCGGACAAGAGCGAATCGAGATTGATTTCGGAAACCAGCCAGCGCTCGCCGACTCGGTTCAACGTGAGCGCGAACTGGGCGGATTGCGCGGCATCCGGCGTTTCCACCTGGGCGAGATAACCGACGGTATCCGCACGTTGGAACATCGAGCGGAGCGGTTTGTTGGCGCGGAGCCGGTATTGGCCTTCTTCGAAAATGATGCAAAGCCCGGCGATTTTAGCGTCGGAAACCGTGGACGGATTCACGTATTGGCGGGCTTTGATGAAATCCTGGGCGAGCACGGTTTGCAGGAAGGAATCGGCGGTTCCCAGAGAATCATTCAGCTCGCCGACTTCAGCGGCTTCGCCTTCGGCGGGCGGCAGGGTGAGTTTTTCCACATGCCATTTGCCGTCCTGCTTGCGGAGATCTAGATAGATGCGGTTTTTTCCGGGTTCTCGGCCATCGAGCTCGATCATCCAACGGGTGAGTTGGTTCAGTTCCAGTTCGCCTACCTGGCTGATCGAACGGATTTTCAAAGATGAATCTCCGAGCAAAGCTTTCAGTCGCCCGATCGCGGCAGGATCGAGAACCTGCTGGCCGAGCAATTTCCCAAGCGAGGAGGAGTCTTTTGCGGCGAGGGAGCGTGCGACATTTTCGACGAGAGTTTCCGGATTGGCGGTGGCCACGCCTTTTTCACCGAGGTTTTTGAAACCATCTTCCAAATCAGGCTTGGATTCCGGAACTGGCACCGGCGGCACCGAAACGCCCGGTTCGGCGGGCACGGGTCGGGCCTGTTCTTTCAAGGCACGGATCTTGAAAAACAGCATGCCGAGCGCCGAAATGGCGATCAGTGCGGCGAAGGCGAGGAAGAAGTAGGGAAGCTTCGAACGTTGCATGGGCAATAGAAGGGATCAGCCATCCGCCCGTGGGACGGCAGGCAGGGTGACGGGAAATTCCCGGCCATCGCGGGAAACGGTGAGCGTGGTATCCTGCACGGCGGCGGAGGCGGCCAGGGAAATGTAAAACTCGCGGGCGCTGTTGATCTGCGAATTGTTGATTTTCAAAACCAAGTCGCCCGGCTGGATTTTTCCGGCGGCGGTTCCGGCGGCCAACACGTTTTTCACGACCGCCCCCTGATAGCCGAGCTGGCGCTCCGGCACGGTGACATCCCGCACCTCGACACCGAGAGTTTGCAGCACTTCCAGAGGTTTGCGCGCGCGCGCGCTGTTGTCGGGCTGGATCTCCTGATATCCCACATTGCCGGTCGGGCTCTCGGCGATGGTCACCTTGACCTTGATTTCCTCGCCGCCGCGCTCGATCACCATGTGGATGGATTCCCCGATTTTCGCGCTTCTCACCAGCTCGATGAGTTGCGGGCAAGAGTGGACGGGCACCCCTTCCCAGCTGACCACACGGTCGCGTGGTTGGAGGCCGGCGGCTTGGGCGGGGGAATCCGGCGTGACTTCGGCCACGACCGGCAGCATGCCTTGCATGTTCACTCCGAGATACCCTCTCACCGGACGGCCGCGTTCCAGAATCTGAAGCAGCGTTTTTTTCACCTCGTTCGCCGGGATCGAGAATCCCACGCCCTGGAAGCGAGAGTTTTCCTTGTCTTTTTCGGTCGAGTAAATCGCCGCGTTGATCCCGATGATTTCGCCGCGCAGATTGACGAGCGGACCGCCGGAATTCCCCGGATTGATCTCGGCGTCCGTCTGGAATAAATCACGCTGGTTTTCGGAAATCGAGCGTTCTTTCGCGGAGATGATGCCCTGGGTGACGGTCTCTCCCAGACCGAAGGGGTTGCCCACGGCGAAAACAATCTGGCCGACCTGGACCTGTGAGGAATCCCCGAAGGTCAGCGGCGTGAAGGACTCGTCGGAATCGATTTTCAGGACGGCGATGTCCAGAACGTTGTCCTCGCCGATAAACCGCGCCTTATAGGTTTTCCCATTGTGAAACGTCACGCGGATCGTCTCCTGGCCGCTGATGACGTGATGATTGGTCACGATGTGGCCTTCCTTGGTTACAATCACCCCGGAGCCTTGGCCCTGCGTGGGATAACGCCGCACCCGGATGCGGCCCCACATGTCCTGAAGCTGTTCGGTGCGCTCTCCGGACGTATCGATGCTGACCACGGATGGCACGACGGCATCGGTGAGCCGCGCGTATTCGTCATTGAGCCGGGACATCAGCTCCATCTGGCCGAGATCGAGCGCGGATTTTTCCGGAAGCGTGAATTTTTCCGGCTGGAACGAGCCGGTTTCTTTTTTGAATCCGGGCAGCAGGCTCTTCAGATCGCCGCCGTTCCTCCATGTCCGGAGAAGCGCGACAGTGAGAAACGCGGCGATAAATACGGCGAGCAGCGCGAGAAGGCGTCGGAAAGCTGGACTCATGCGGGTGATTTGCGGGTGACGCCCACAGCATGCTTCGAAATCCGTTTTTTCCAAGTTCCGAAAATCAGCGCCGTTTTCACGATCTTTCCGGAAACTTTTCGACTCGGGCACCGTTGTATCCCAAAATCCTCCCGTTCCGCCAAAAAACCATGAACCCTTCCCCCTCTTTCCTCTTCCTCGCGCTGAGTCTGTCCCTCTCCCATGCCCAGGAACTCACTTCCTCGGATAAGGAAGCTCTTTTGAGCAGGCTCGAAACCTTGGAAAACGGAGTCGACCAACGCGTGGACGCCCGTTACCGCATGGCCGTCTCCGCTTATCACGAAGCGATGGCAAGCGAAGAATCCGCCTACGCTTTTTACATCAAGTGCGTGGAAAAAGTGGAGTATGAGGACCAGAAAAAGAAGTCCCAGGACTTCCGCGAATGGAAGCGCAAGGACGATGAAAACCTTTCGAAACAGAGCTTCAAACGCGCGCTCCGCCACCAGCTCCGCTGGCTCGCCCTGACGCTCGAAGCCGCCTCCAGCACCGCCAACCGCGCCGAAGTCACCAACAAAGCCCGCGGCATCGTGGGAGATCTTTTCAACGATTTGAAATCCGTGGAAGATCAGGACCGCGTGCTGGGGCAGTCCGTGACTTCCACGGTTTTTGCCAAGGCTTACGACATCGACAAAGTGAAAATCGAAGGATGGCCGATGAGCCCTTACAAGGTGGACGATCTTTTTGAAAAACTCTTCCTCCCGCCTTTTCGCGTCGTTGGAAAATCGGACGAACTCCGCGCCGCTTGGATGAAGCGGATCCAGATGGAACTTCAGATTCGCGAAACCATGGCGAAACATGTGCAAAAATCTTCGGACAACAACTCGAAGAAAAAACAGGGAGACAACAAAGAGGAAAAGCGGGTCGGGATGGCTGAAAACATGCGGCCTCCTGAATACGACCTCTTTCTCACCAATGAAGTTCCGGACCTACAGTGGAAAATGGAGGTCGATATTTTCAAACACGGCGGCAACCGCGCGGAAGGAGCCAGACGACTCCTCGCTCATATCGAGAAAAACCTCACCCATCCCTCGGTGAAGGATTGGAGTTCCGAGTTCAAAGAACTGCTGAATCCGAAGCCCGACACTCCCGGCGCGGAAACAACACCTCCAGCCAATCCTTCGGAGTGAGTGATGCGGCGGAGACGGTCACGGTCATAGAAAAAGGCATGGCTCTGACAAGCCATGCCTTTTCCATTTGGAATGATGGAAAGCCTCAGTTCGCGGGCTTGCCGACGATCACGCGGTCCCCCGGTTGCAGGCGCACACCGGTAGCGAGCGAGGAGCTGTCGATTTCCGCAATCGTCTGGGTGCGCTCAACGGAGGAAGGAATGACCTTGCCGATGTAGCGGCCATCACGTTCCACGAAGAGCGGGGCTTGCGGCTTGAAACCGGAATTGGTGCCCGCGCCGATCACCACGAAACCCCAATCGGCGTTCACGGCGGTGATGACGGATTCGGAAGCGTTGAAGCGGACGTTGGCGATGCGTTCCTGGTTGCGCTTGTTGAGGCGATCACTCTCGGCGCGGCTGACGGCGGCGGCTTTGGCGGCGGCCTCGGCGAGTGTCTTGGTTTCCTCCAGCTTGGTTTCCTTCTCCTTTTTCTTGTCGTTGATCTCCTGGATCTTGCTGGCGAGATTGTCGATGGTGATGCCTTCGCCGAGACCACTGACGAGACCGGAGAGTTCCTCGATGGCCTTGTTAAGCTGGCCGATTTGTCCTTCCTGGGCCTTCTCTTCGGCTTCCAGTGCGGTGAGATCACGTTTGAGGGAGGCTCCGGAAGATTTCAGGGCGGAAACATTCTGGGTCACCGATTCCTTGGTGGTCACGGCTTCGGCGATCTTGGCTTTTTCAGCTTCGATCTTTTTGTCCGCCTTGTCGATTTTGGTCGAAAGAACCTTGGTTTCGTCTTCCGATTGTTGGCGCTTCGCGAGGATTTCGGTGATTTTCGTGCTCTCCATGTAGGAGAAAACGGCTGCTCCACCGGCGGCGAGGATGGCGAGCGCGAGGAAAATGGCTTTCATGTGAGGATCCGTAGAGTGGGTTTGGTGGGGTTTTCCGGATAGAGAATTACTTCTTGGCTTCGGTGGACGGGATCAGGAAGGCAGGCTTGGCCACCTTGGTTCCAGGGATCACGCTGTCACCGACTTCGAGAGTCACGTCAGGGGCCATGGTGTCGGGAATGACGCTGGCGGAAGCGGAGGAAGTCTCAACGGTGGTGACGAGGAGTTTTGCGATGGTCTGGCCGTCACGCACGACATCGAGGGTGGACTTGGCGACAACGCCGGACTTGCTGCCGCTGGAAAGCGTCACGAAGCCCCATGCCGGGTAGTAGGAGCGGACGCTGGTCTTCAGGGAGGAAGCGGATTCGTTGTTAGCGACGCGGTCCAGCTCGGCTTTGACAAACTCGGCGTTTTTCTGCGCTTGGCTGCTTTGGGAAGTGAGGTTGGCAAGCCGGGCTTCGGCGGAGGACACCTGCTCGGTGAGAGCTTCCTGCTCCTGGTCAACCGCTTTGAGCTGATCAACGAGATCCTTCACATCGCCAAGCTGGCCGGATTGTTCGCGGATGGCGTTGAGCTTGGCCTTGTTGGCTTCGATGGAAGTGGTTTTGGCATCCTTGAGAGCTTTTTGCTCATCGACGGATTTTTTCAGATCTTCTTCCTGTTTCTTGAGCTCCGCGGTTTCGGTTTCAACGGCGGCGAGATCGTTTGGAAGGACCGCAAGCTCGCTTTCCTTATCAGCCAAGGTCGTTTTGTTTTTTTCAAGAGCTGCTGTGGCGGCGGTGTCCTTATCGAGTTCGCCGGCGTATGCTTCCTTGTTTTTATAAGCAACGAACGCTGACAGCCCTAGCACGGCAGCGGTTGAAATTCCTAAAATATTGGCCATGGGGTTTTTGGATGTAAGCTTTGAATTCCGCGTGTGAGGCAGACACTAGGAAGTCTCGTTTCCCCACCGCAATCCAAATTTCACCGGGAATGCAAGAAATGGCGGGCGGGGCCTTTACAAAAGACGGCGTCAGGGCCATCGCTTGGACTCTTCCATGAAGTCCATTCTCCGCGTTTTCAAATACCTCCAACGCTATCCCGGCCTCGCCACGGCCCAGCTTTTCTGCGCGGTTGGCATGACGGGAGCGGTGTTCGTCTTCCCCAGCACGACCGGGTATGTGATCGACGAAATCATCCCGAATACGGCCCGCCACGGAGAATTTTATTTTTGGATTTTTTTAGCCCTGCTCGGTTTTTTCAGCAAAGACCTGCTGAATTCCCTGCGGATTTTCATCAACAACCACTTCGAGCAGAAGGTGATCTACGACATCCGCTCGGACCTTTATGAGAAAATCCAGCGCCTGCCGCTGAAGTGGTTCGACACCCGCCGGACGGGGGATGTGATGACACGGGTGGTCGAGGACGTGACCAACATGGAGCGCGTGCTTATCGATGGCATCGAGCAAGGTCTCGTCGCCACGCTGCAAGTAATCGGCGTGGGGATTTACCTGTTTTACCTGAATCCGTCCGTGGCGATGTGGGCGACCCTGCCGGTTCCTATTTTGGCGGTGGGCGCGTGGATCTATTCCAGCAAAGGCCGGGACCGCTACCGCAGGCAGAGGGATGCGACTTCGGACATGAACTCGATCCTGCACGACAACATTTCCGGCATCCGCCAAATCAAATCCTACGCCGCCGAGGCGACCGAGCTACGGCGCTTCAATGACTACTCGCAAATTCTCCGTCAGGCGACGCTGCGGATGATGCGCTGGTGGGCGATCTATTCTCCCTCGATGTCCTTCGTGCGGATGATCGGCTACGTTCTCGTGCTGGCCGTCGGCGGTGCCAGCGTGATGCGCGGAACGCTGAGCATCGGGGAGCTGACACAGTTTTTCCTCTACCTCTCGCTGTTTTACGAGCCGATCAACCAGCTGAACTCGCTGAACCAAATGGTTCTTTCCGGCAAAGCCGCCGCGGATCGGGTTTTCGAAATCCTGGACTCGGACGAAGAATTGAACGCCACCGAAGGCGCGGCGCTGCCCGCGGGGCTGAAAGGGCAGGTGCGGTTTGAAAACGTCGATTTCACCTATCAGGATCACCCGACGCTGCACGGTGTGCGACTCGTCGCCGAGCCGGGGGAAACCATCGCGCTGGTCGGCTCGACGGGAGCGGGAAAAACCACGGTGCTCTCCCTGCTCGCGCGGTTTTACGAATGCACCGGCGGACGCATCACCATCGATGGCATCGACATTTCCACGCTCGCGAAACCTTCGCTGAGGGACCGGCTCGCCTACGTGACGCAGGAGCCATTCTTATTCAACGGCACCGTCCGGGAAAACCTGCTGCTCGCGAAGCGCGATGCCACCGACGCGGAGATGTGGACCGCGCTGGCCGCCGCCCATGCGGAAACCTTCGTCAAAGCCTTGCCGGACCAGCTCGATACCAACGTGGGCGAACGCGGCGTGAAACTTTCCGGAGGGGAAAAACAACGGCTTTCCATCGCCCGCGCGCTTTTGAAAAACGCCCCGATTCTTCTGCTCGATGAAGCCACCGCTTCCGTCGATTCGGAAACCGAACGGCAAATCCAGGACGCGCTGGACCAGCTCATGACGAACCGCACCGCCTTCGTCATCGCCCACCGGCTTTCCACGATCCGGAACGCGGACCGCATTTACGTCCTGGAAAAAGGCAGCGTCATCGAGCAAGGAACCCATCATTCCCTGCTCTCTCTCGGAGGAAAATACGCCGAGCTTTCGCGAAAATCATTCCTTCAGGATGACACACCGCTGGCCGAGCCGATCAGCTGACTGCCGATCATCGATTGATACGTCGGATCGGTGTTCCGCAGTTCCTCGTGGCTGCCGTCCGCGACGATTTCGCCATTGCGGAAAACCAGCACCCGGTCCGCGATGGTGATCGTGCTGTAGCGGTGCGCGATGATGAACGTCGTGCGGCCCTTTACCAGCTCGGTGAGCGCCTTTTGCACCATCGCCTCGCTTTCGGAATCCAGCGCGCTGGTCGCTTCGTCCAGAATGAGGATTGGAGCGTTTTTCAGGAAGGCGCGGGCAATCGCGATCCGCTGGCGCTGGCCGCCGGATAGAAGATCCCCTCGTTCGCCGACTTCGGTTTTGTAACCTTTTGGCAAACTCTCGATGAAGTGGTGGGCGAAAGCACGCCGCGCGGCTTCCTCCACCTCTTCATCGGTCGCGTGCTCGTTGCCGATGCGGATGTTATCCGCGATCGTCCCCATGAACAACGCCGGCATCTGCGGTACCACGGCGATGGCATTGCGGAGGTCTTTCTTGGTGAACTCGCGGGTATCGATGCCATCGAGGAAAATCCCGCCTTGCTGGGCGTCGTAAAACCTCGGAATCAGATGGGCGAAGGTCGTTTTCCCCGCGCCGCTGGGACCAACAAGCGCCACCACCTGGCCGACCGGAATCTCGACATTGATGTTTTTCAACACCGGCTCGGCCTTGTAGGCGAACGTAAGATCCCGGAAGCCGATCGCCTTGGAGGGAACCACGAACGGCTTCGGATTTTCCGGATCCGCCTGGGTTTCCGGTTGATCGGAAATGTATTCGATGCGGTCCACAGCGGCGTCACCTTGGCGGAATTGCGAGTGGATCATGCCGAGGCTTTTCAACGGTTCGTAAGACATGAACAGCGCGGCAAACAGGGTCATGAAATCCGTAAGCTTCATCCCTTGCTTCACTCCGAAATAAACCGCCATCGCGAAGCCGAACGATGAAACCACCTCGATCGCGGGAGAAATCGCCTGGCGGTATTTCACGATCCGCATGCCGAACTCCACCATCATGCTGGTGAAAGCGCTGAACATCTTCACCTGCTTGTCTTCGAGATTGTAAGCCCGGATTTCGAGGGGAGCCTGCAAGCTTTCCGCGACCATCGCATTGAAATCACCGCCTTGGTTTTGCAACGCCTTCGAGCGCTTCGTCATCTTTTTACCCGAGGTGCGGATGACCATCACACAGATCGGCACCGTCAGCAGGGAAATCAGCGCGACAAAGAAACTCTGGCTGGTGCAAGCTTTGTAAATGATCAGGGAAAGCGCGCTGACGAGCGTGGCCGGCTGTTTGATCAGGTCGGCGGAAATGTTGGTGACGATGCCGCGCAGGATGTTCGGATCCATCATGAGACGCGCCAGCAAATCGCCGGAAGCATTATCCTTATAAAAAGAAAGCGGCAGGCGCTGCAATTTCGAGAACAGATCCAGACGGATACTCTCCAGGACACGGGCACCGGCGTAGTTGATATAATAGGAGTTCGCGTAGGAAGACACCCCCCGCACCAGCATGATCAGCGGAATCCAGCTGCATGTTATCAGCAAAAGCGTGTCGGGAGACAAGTGCCCCAAATGCTCGAACAAAAACTTTTGCCAACCATGCGTGCTATGGCTGTCCAGCTGCTGATGATTGAACAGCACCGGGAAAACCGACTGCATGATCATCGGCACTCCAAGCCCGCTCGAAACCGCGTAGATCAACCCGCAAACCACTCCGATGGCGAACTGGAATCGCACCGCCCACAGGTGTTTGTAGTAAGGCAAGTAGCGTTCCATGCCGAACATGCTGGCAAAGCGGACGAGCAGCCAGCCAAAGACGCCTTTCTTTTTTGATTCGTTACTGTTCACGGGAAGACTGACAATCAGCACCTCCCCGCCACTGCTGCAAGCCCGATTCTCAGTGCGGCCCTGCTCGACAAATCCGTCACAATCGCGCACACACAGGCAAAATGAAGCGTTTCCTCCAATCCGAAGCCGGTGCCGCCGTGATGTGGGTGCTGGGTGCCCTTCTACTCGCGGCCGCGATTTCCCCGTGGCTTTACCAGGCTGGCAAGTCGTTGGCCGCCAATGCGGAAGCAAACCGCCTTCCCGCCATTCTCGAATGGCTCGGCGCCGCCTGCGGACGCTCGAAATTCGGACGTTTCTTCAGCCGGGCACTCATGGTTTCCGCCCTGGCGCTGCTCCCGGCCCTCCTGCACCGGGTGAAAACCATCCGCCGCCGCGATGGCATCCAAATCCCCCCGGCACCTTCCATTTCCTGGAAAAACGCGATTCTCCAGCTCGTGACAGCCCTGCTCATCGCTGCCGGGCTGCTGCTCCTGCTCGGCTGGGCGCTCGACGCCATGGGCGCTTATCTCCCAAACAAAAAAGCACCCTCTTTCGGCAAACTGCTCGCCTCCACCGTCCCCGCCTCATTGGCCGTCGCATTTCTCGAAGAATGGCTGTTCCGAGGTCTGATGCTGGGCTTGTGGCTGCGATTCGCCCGTCCCCTCGCCGCCTGCATCGGCTGCTCGCTCGTCTTCGCCTTCGTCCATTTCCTTTCACCGCCGGATGGAGTGGTCATTGCCCATCCCGCCCACCCGCTCGCCGGATTCCAGCTTCTCGGCGGCATCCTCGGGCATTTTTCCGATCCTGTTTTCTTCGTCACCGATTTTCTCACCCTTTTCGTCATCGGCATGATTCTCGCCGGAGCCCGCCTGAAAACCGGGAAACTCTGGTTTTCCATCGGCCTTCACGCCGGTTGGGTCATGGCTTATCAGAGTTTCGAACGCCTGCATCGCTCGGTGGACACCCACCCGCTCCGCCCGTGGGGCGTCGGGGACACGCTCCGTTCCGGAGCCCTGCCTCTCGCCACCCTCTGTCTCACCGCACTGGTTTGCCATTGGGTGATCGGACGCCTCCAGCACCTCAACCGCGCATCACGGTAACCACCACGACCTTCCGGAAACCACCGCGCCGCAGGGCCTTCGCACAGGCGTTCACGGTCGATCCGGTGGTGAAAACATCATCCACCAGGACCACGCCCCGCCGATTTTCCGTTGCCAGCCAGCGTTTCCCCGCACCGCTGATTTCGAAAGCCTTCTTCAAATTTTCCAACCGCTCCGCCCGCGTCAGCAACGTCTGGGTTTTCGTGAAACGCACTCTGCGCAGCGCAGGCAGCAATTCCACTTCCATCGTCCGCGCCATCACCCGTGCGATTTCCTCCGCTTGGTTGAAATACCGTTCCTGAAACCGCCGCCGGTGCAGCGGCACGGGCACCAAGGGCCAGCGTTCTTCCCTCGCTTCACGCAACCGCTCATCCACGAAAGCTTCACAGGCCAGTTCGCCCAAGCCCCGCGCCAAATGGATTTCCCGTCCGTATTTCAAGCGGTGGATCAACCCCAGCAACGGCTCGCTCCGGAAAAACGCAGGCCGCGCGAACGCGAAACCAAACCTCCGCCCCTCGCAGTTCGGGCATGCGAAGGTTCCATCGATCGCACCCTCAAACCCCTCCCCGCACACCTTGCAAAACGGTGCCTTCAGTTTCAGGAAACCATCGGCACAATCCCCGCAAAGCACCTTCCCCTCGCGCAGCGGCGTTTCGCACAACGCGCAAAAAGGCGGATAAATCCAATCCAACAACCGCTCAAACATCCTCCGCGGCTTTCTCATTTTCGGGAGACTCCAGATTGGTAAAAACGTAGATCAACAGCCCGATCACCGTCACTCCCACCAGCGGTATCACCCCTTGCTGGATCGATTCCCCGGAAAGCACCCGCGCCACCGAATCCCGCCTCTCCACCATCACCGTAAAGCTCCCGAACATCCATTCGGCGAAAATCCAGCCCGTTTGCAAACCCACCGGCAGCCACAGTGATGCCGTCCGCCACCGGGCGTAACCGAGCAACACACCCACCGCGAAAAGCACGGAAAAATCCGCCAGCAGCGCCTGCCAATCCCCGAATCTCATCGCCAGTTTCCCCAAAAGCTCAAACCCCACCCGCTTCACATCCGGATCCGCCACCGTCACCCCCGCGATCGGCAGGAGAAAATGCACCGCCGCAAACAACAGCGCCGAAAGCACAATCGCCAACACCGGTGGCATCGCCCGCATGAAAATCCCCAGAGCGATCCCGCGGAACAACAGCTCTTTCAACACCGCCAAAAACAACGCCGCCACCAGCATCCAGCCCACCACTTGCCAACCCCGCGATGCCGGTGGCGCCCAACCGAACGAACCCGCTTTCAGCAAACCAAAACCCAGCACCACAAAAAAACCGGTCATCAACAGGAAACCCGCCACTCCCAGAACCATCCCGGACAATCCCCTCCGCAGCCGTTGCCCCTCCCATTTCGGAATCGCCGAATCCGGCAGACACACCCGCCACGGCCGGCTTCTGAATTTCTCGTCCGAACCCAACCGCAAAAGCTCCACGAACGGCATGAACCAGAACACCGCCATCCCAACAACCGAGAGTTCGTAAAAATTCCCGAACCGCATCGCCCGGCACACATTCGCCACCGTATCCACCACACCGTTCGTGGATTTCGCCGCACACACCTCCGCCAAAGCCTTCCCGGCATTATAAAATACCGGTGCCACCCACGCGCCCGTCACGATGGATACAGCCGCGTAAAGCCAGACTTTCAGAACATCGCGCACGCCCGGCAATCTATCATCCGCTCCCCGGATTCAAAGCCGCGAATGAATTTCCCGGATTTTTCTGCTGTCTTCCGGCTCCGGATCTTCTGTCTAATCCCGCCATGGAAAGTCATGAATGGAACGAAAACACCGAAGAAGGAAAACGCTACTACCGCGTGAACTACCAGGGCGGCCGGGAAGGCGGCCGCTGGACCGTTCTCACCACCCTGCAGAAACGGGATCCCAAATGGGACATCGTCGAGCAACCCGGCCGGGAAATCTGGACCGAAGTCCGCGATCTCGTCTGGAAAAAATACCAGCGCAAACGCCTCCCGTGGGAGCGAGTGGAAGAAGTCGATAAAATCCTGGAAAAGCTTCCGGAATAATCTTGGGAGCGCCGAGCCCCAGCTCGGCTCCTCCACCTGCCAAAACTCCCTCTAAAAACAGAGAAAGAAATTGAACCGCAATGGGAGCGAAGCGGACATGGACGAACTCGAAATTTAAAATAACGAGTCAAATAAACGTTAAGAACGCAGATTGAAGAGGGGATTTGCCTCAGCGACGTCGTCCTCTTACTCAATCTCTTTAATCTGCGTTCATCCTGTTCATCTGCGGTTGGCAATCTTCTCAAGCCTGCTCCGTCTTGGTCACCTCCTGCAAACGGCGCTCGGCTTCCAGCCAATCTCCATTCGCATCACCCGGCAGGCTGTTTTCCACCCTGCGGCGGTAGTTCAAATAAGCCGCGCGGGCCAAAATATCCGGAGAAATACGACCCGCCTTTTTCTCGGCCACCGGTCTCGCCTCAGTCTTGGTAGCGGCTTTCGTCGCAGCCTTCCTGGCGGGAGATTTTTTCGCAGCCGCTTTCTTGGCAGCAGGCTTGGCCTCCGCCGCTGGCTTTTTCTCAGCAGAAGTCTTCTTCACCGCAGCCTTCTTCGCCGTCGGAGCGGCTTCCTTTTTCGCAGTCTTTTTCGCAGCCATAGGAATGTAAATCAGATGAAATTTAAGCACTTGCCCCCTCGGGCCATATCAAATGCAGACGCACAAACTAGTGCCTCGTTCCCGATATTGCCAGTCAGAATCTACAAGCTATAGTCCCGGCGTGGCAGACCGACTCACGTGGAGCACGACCAGTGCCAAAAGCAGCTACCGGCTGCCCGGAAACCAACATCTGGGCAGGTGGGCCGCCGTGGCCATGGTGCTTTCCATCCTGCTCCACGTCATCATTTACTTCACCCTCGATAAGCTCGATTTCGGCCTGAAAGTCCGCGACGCCGGGGAAATCACCACCGAGCAGGTCAGCATCCGCCCGACCGAATCCGATCCGGCACCACAGGAAATCCAGCCGCCGGATGACGTCATTCCACCTCCGCCATCCAGTTCCACGCTGATGGAAGAAGTCGATCTCCTCGACAAACTCCCGAAAGATCAGGAACTCGACATCAAGCCCGCAGCCGATCTGCCCGAGTATGCCCTGAAAATGCAAAACCCGGCCGCATCCGGTGACCCGCAGGCTGTGGCGATGGAGGTTTCCTCCAACGATCTGGATCTCAACATGCCGGATCTCGGCCGTATCGAAACCCACCTCACCCCCGCCGCTGTCGGCCAGGTGATCGTCGATCCCGGCAGCCCGCAAGTCGATGACAGCAAGCTCGGTAAATTCACCGAAGATCTCATCAAAAAAGGCGCGAACGGCAAGGTCGCCAACGGCACGCTCGATGGCCTCGCCTCGCTCGATGAACTGATTTCCCTCCCTCCGAACACCCTGCTCAGCAAGAAAACCCTGTTGCCCAGCGATTTGCTGTTCGAGTTCAACAGCGCCGAAATGCGCGAAAGCGCGAAAGTCGGCCTGATGAAGCTCGCCCTGCTCATCGACCGGAACCCCGGCCTCTATTGCTGGATCGAAGGCTACACCGACCTCGTCGGCGGCGATGAATTCAACCGCCAGCTTTCCCAAAAACGGGCCGACGCGGTGAAAACCTACCTCGTGAAATCCCTGCGGATGCCTGCGGATAAAATCATCACCCGGGGCTACGGCCGCGCCAATCCCATCATCCCATCCGGCACCAAGGACGAGCAGGCGCCGAACCGCCGCGTGGAAATCCGCATGCGCAAAACTCCGCCGACCACGGCGGACGCGCCGAAAACCACCCCGCCACCTTCCGCGCCGGAGCCAAAACCCGAACCAGTACCCGCCAAGGCAAAACCCGTGGAGGAAACACCGCCAAAACCTGCCATTGTCGAAGAAACCCAGCCAGAACCCGCCGCACCCAAGGCGATCCTCGTCAAGCCCAAGCGCGCGCTCCCGGTGGAAGAAATCCAGCAACCGGACCCGCCGAAAGCCGCACCCGTACAGGAAGAAACACCGATTGTCCCACGCGCCGCCCCGGTGATTCTCGACGAGGAATAACTTCCCTTGGACTGCGGAAGCCTGCTGCCGCTTTGGAAATCCGCAGCCTGCTGCGGTCCAAAAGCTCCACGACAGAAGTGTCGTGGCTCCTACCGCTGATTGAACCGCGCCATCTCGCGCTGGGCCTCGCGGAGTTCCACCTGCTTTTTCAAATCATGGCGCTGGTCCGTATGGGTCTTGCCCTTGCCGACGCCGATTTCCACCTTCACGCGGCGGTCTTTCCAATAAATCCGCAACAACGGCAGCGAGCAGCCTTTGATCGCGGTGGCGGATGCCAGCTTCAGGATTTCCCGCTTGTGCAGCAAAAGCCGGCGCGGCCGCTTGGCCATGTGGTTGAACCACTCACCCGCCGTTTGCCACGGCTGGATATCGCAGCCGTAGAGAAACACCTGGTTTTTCTCCACGCGGGCGTAGGCGTCGGAAATATTGATCTTCCCGGCACGGATGGACTTCACCTCCGTGCCTTTCAGCTCCAGCCCCGCTTCGTATTTGTCCAGAATCGTGAAATCCCGGCCTGCCTTGCGGTTGGTCGCGATTTCCTTGCTCATGGACTAGAATCGCTCGGAATCACTCCCGATCAAGGGGCTTCCTGAGGGATGAGCTTGATCTTGCCCTCGATGATTTCCAGCAGGGCGATGTCCGCCACACCCAGGCTCGGGCGGGTTGGAATAAGAGGCGAGCGGCCGCTGTTGAGCTGACGCACGCGTTGCGAAACCAGATTGATCAAAACGAGCGGGTCGGAGACGATTTCAGAAGCTTTTTCGACAAGATCACTTTTCATAGGAGAGCCGGGAAAGCGCGAAAGAGGCCGCGTTTGCTCGAACGGAACAACGTTGTCGGGCAGGGATGACGGGACTTTTTCGCTCAAAGCGGTAGTGGTGGCGGATGGTTCCGGGGTTGATGCCGGGCTGGTGGTGAAAGCAGGGATTTCAACCTCTGACAAGTCCAATCTCCATCGAACGCCGGGATTTTCCGATTATTTCGGCATCAGATCGATCCCGAAGCGGCGTAAAACGAACACCGTCAGCCAGAACAGCGCGACGGTGATCACCGCGTTCGCCAGCAGCGCGGACCAGAAATTCCAGCCGTTGCGCAGCATCCACGGCAGGATGAGAAACATCGGCAGCGTCGGCAGCACGAACCAGAACGTGCCTTCCGAGTGATTCGCCAGGCGCTCGTTGCTCTGCCCGGCGTGCCACATCCAGACCATCGCGATCAGCGAGGTGAACGGCAGCGCGATCAGCAGGGCGGAAAGCCGGTCGTTCACGAGCTGGATTTTATTCACGAACAGAATGATCACCGCCGTGACGAGCACCTTGACCAAATCCAGCGGAGTAACACTGAGGATTTTCGACCACGAGGACATGCCGGAATTTGACCGGAACCTTGCAGGATGTCGAGTCGCGAAGCTTGCGGAATCCCCCGGCCCCGGCATAGGCTGGCTCCATGCAAACCTTGCGTTTCCTCTCCCGGATTTTCATCGCCGGCTCGTTGCTCGTTTCCAGCGCGACCGCCGCCAACCTCAGCGCCGGCCAGAAAAACGCCATCGGCAGGAAAATCTGGCAAAACGAGTGCGCCGGCTCCGTCGCCGGACTCACGTCCTGGAATGGCGGCGAGGAATTCCCCTCGCTCGGCATCGGGCACTTCATCTGGTATCCTGCGGGCTTTCGCGGACCGTTCGAGGAAAGCTGGCCGTCGTTTGTCGTTTTCGCCAAAAAACAAGGGCTGAACCCACCCGCCATCGCCCAACAGCGCCACAGCCCGTGGAACTCGAAAGCGGAATTCCAGCGCGATTTCAAAAGTCCGCAAATGACCGCTCTGCGCCAGTGGCTCGCCGGAAACGTCACCGTGCAGACCGATTTCATCATCGCCCGTTCCCGCGCGGCGTTGGATAAAATCACCGCCGCCGCTCCGGCATCGGAGAGCAAGCGCATCGCGGCGAACTATCACAAAGTCGCCGCCACGGCGGGCGGCACCTACGCGTTGATCGACTACGTGAATTTCAAAGGCGAAGGCACCAACCCCGGCGAACGCTACCAAGGCCGCGGCTGGGGTCTCATGCAGGTGCTCGGTGAAATGAAAGACGTCCCCGCCGGAGCGCCCGCCGCCGCGGAATTCGCCGCCGCCGCCAAACGCGTGCTTTCCCGCCGGGTGGCGAATTCCCCGCCCGCCCGTGGCGAAAAACGCTGGCTCGAAGGCTGGCACAACCGCTGCAACACCTACGCGCGGCCGCTCTGATGAATTTACCCCAAGAGAAGATCCAGCGAAACGCGGAGTGCCGACGTTCACGTCGGCTGTAATTGGAGCGCGGACTTCAGTCCGCTTGGCTTCGCCGATATTCTGCGGGCCTTGCGGATAGAGTCCACCTTCAGGAACGCGAAGCTTTGCAGAGAGTTGATGGTTGAGAATTGAGAGTTTCCGCGCCATGGAGCGCCGGTGTCCTCACCGGCTCCGGGGAGGCTGGTTTTCAGGAGCCCTCTCTCCCAAAAAAGAGCCGACGTGGACGTCGGCGCTCCGCGTTTCACTCAAATCCAAAACACCATTTCCCAAAGCTTCGCGTTCCTTTGCGAGCTTTCGCGGCTTGGCGATAAAATCGGCACGCTGAAAAACGAGGAAGCCCCATCCTCTTCTTCTTTCTCTATTTACACCCGCCATTTCCGTCGCTTTGATAGGGAGTGACAGGAAAACGCTTTCGCAATGTTTTCCTGAAAACCCCATTTCCAGCGACATGAACTCGAGATTCCACCGGGTCATCATCGGCATCATCGGAGTGCTGATCCTTTCATGGCTCGCAGCCACGGACGCACCGCGCCCGGAAAAAATCGCCGCCGCCGCCATCGTATTCCTCACGGGGATCGGCCTGGCGAAAATCGGCCACCGTCCGGCAAACCCGGATGAAACTTCGCAGGCCTTCGCCGGAGGGATCCTCTCCCAAAACAAACAACTTCAGGAAAAAATCCACGAAATCGAGGAACGCCACGCCACCCTCAAACATTACTACGACACCCTGATGGAGCACCTCGCCGCGAAGATTTACTTCAAGGACCAAAACTCCCGCTTCATCCAGGTAAACCAAAGCATGGCGGAACATCTCCGCTGCAGCCACCCGGCGGATCTCCACGGAAAGACCGATCACGATTTCTTCGATAAAGAACATGCCGATCAAACCCTCGCCGACGAACAGGACATCCTGAAAAACGGAAAATCCATCACCGACCTCGTTGAAAAAGAAGTCTTCCCCGACGGCAAGATCGGCTGGGTGCTCACCACCAAAATGCCCTTCCGGGACAAATCCGGAAACATCATCGGCACCTTCGGCATGTCCAGCGTCATCACCGACCTCGTCGAAACCCAGCAAGCACTCGAACGCGAACGCTACATATTCCGCTGCATGATCGACAGCTTCCCCGATCAGATCTTCGTCCGGGACAGCCAGCGCCGTTACATGATCGTCAACAAGGCGATGGCGGAATGGGTCGGCGCCAAATCACCGGATGAAATGCTCAACAAGCTCCCGGAAGAATACTTCGGCGAAGAACTCTCCGCCAAAAGCGCGGCGGAAGACCACCACGTCCTCGAAACCGGCGAACCCGTCATTTATTGGGACAACCACCTCACCTCCCCCGTCACCGGCGAAGTCCGCGAGTTCATGACCACCAAGGTCCCGCTTCTCGATGCCGAAGGCCACCGCTGGGGCATCGTCGCCATGATCCGCGACGTCACCGAGCAACGCCGCGCCCGCGAAAAACTGCTCCAAAGCGAGCGCCGCATGCAGGACGTCATCGATAACAGCCCCGCCGTCATTTACCTCAAAGACCTCGAAGGCAAATACCTCATGGTCAATCTGGGCTTCGAGCACCTTTTCGAACTCAAGCGCGCCGACATTCTCGGCCGCACCGACAGCGAATTCATCGCCGATCAAAACGCCGCCGAGAAATTCCGCGAGCACGACCTCACCGTCATCGAGCGCGAAGAAGCCATCCAGATGGACGAGGAACTGATCGTCGACGGCCAGCTCCGCACCTACGTCGCCATGCGTTTCCCGATCCGCGACCTCCAGGGGAAAGTCATCGCCGTCGGCGGCATCTCCACCGACATCACGGACCGGCGCGAAGCAGAAGAAGCCATGCAGACCCTCAACGAAGAACTCTACCAGGCGAACCAATCCCTCAAGAGCGCCCAGGAACAACTTATTCATGCCGAAAAAATGGAATCCATCGGCCGCCTCGCCGCAGGCGTCGCCCACGAAGTGAAAAACCCGCTCGCCATGATCGGCATGGGCCTCGAAGTCCTCGCCCGCCGCATTCCCGAATCCGACGAAAAAGGCCAGGAAACCGTGGACCGGATGAAACGCGGCATCGACCGTGCGAAAAAAATCATCAAGGGCCTCGTCGATTACTCCTCCGCCCGCCAGCTCACCGCGGAAACCGGAAACATCAACGAAGTCGTCAAAGACTCCCTTGCCCTCACCGAGTATCCCCTCCGCAAAGGCGGCGTGAACGTCGAGCTCGAGCTCGCGGAAAATCCGCCGCCCGTCCACGTGGACTCCACCAAAATGGAGCAGGTTCTCGTCAACCTCATGATCAACGCCATGCACGCCATGCCCGAAGGAGGAGACTTGAAAATCCGCACCAGCGCCGAGATTCTCAGCGGCATCCGCCGCGACGAAGGCCTCCGCACCGCCAGCCACCTTCGCGAGGGCGATCACGTCGTGCGCATCGAGGTCATGGATCGCGGCTCCGGAATCACCGAAGAAAACCGGAAGAAACTCTTCGACCCCTTCTTCACCACCAAGGCCACCGGCACCGGCACCGGCCTCGGCCTCGCCGTTTCCCGCAAAATCATCGAACTCCACCACGGCACCCTCACTCTCGAAAACCGCGATGGCGGCGGAGCTGTCGCCACCATCACCCTCAAAGCCGCCGTGCCCGAGGAAAATCCCGCGCTTCCCCCCTTGCCAGACGACTCAACTCCAGCCTAGCCTAAATGATATGAATAAAACCCGTATTCTGATTATTGATGACGAGCAGGATTTCACCGCGCTCCTGAAGGAAAACCTCGAGGAAATCGCCAACTATCAGGTGATGGAATGCAACAGTTCCGAAACCGCCCTCGCCAAAGCCCGCGAATTCCGCCCGGACCTTTTCATCATCGATGTCGTCATGCCCGGCATGGACGGCGGAGACATCGTCGCCATGCTCCGCAACGACCCCGATTTCCGCAACACCCCGGTCATGATGCTCACCGCCCTCGTCGAAGAAAACCCAAACACCCCCGACGGCGAAACCCACACCGGCGGACTCCCCTTCCTCAGCAAAACCTCCTCTTTGGATCGTCTCATCGTCTGCATCGAAAAACACCTCGCCGGGAAAACACCTAGACCTGCGTATTGAGAGATCCGTGAACTCCTATTCCTTCAAAAACGGTAAATTGAAAAATCCACTCCCTCCGAGACGATTTTTTCAACCATCGACACAGCGGAAAACAAAATAATCGGGACAGGAGACAACCCTATGAGCATATCGAACTCCGACCACTCTTTCAAAGGCTGCTTTTCTTTTATGGGCTTAAGAAATGTCGCTAGAAGCATTGAATAAAATCCCGCACCAATAAATGTCATAAAGATCATCGCTGGCCGTATGAATCCTGACTTCGAATCGGCATTTGTTACAATATCACCTACAAACGCCAGAAGGATTACCATCCAATAAATAAATCCGCCAACACTGGCTACTTTAAGTGCGTTATTGCGGTTAATAGTCATGGAACAGCCCCCCTTCTATCCGAGTCTGTTCCTCTGATAAATAAAATTCCCAACTCCCAATATTCAAATTCCCCGCTCCTTCAAAAACGGAACCAGCTCATCCACCCCAAAGTCCGCCAGCACTGCGCCGTGCCAATCCATCGTGGGAGCTTTGCGCTGACCGGAGAGGGCTACCATTTCCGCCATGGCTTCGGGGTTTCCGGAAACGATGACTTTTTTCACTGCGATCTTCTTTTTCGAGAGATAGGCAACGACGTCTTCACACCACGGGCAACCGGGCTTCACATAGAGAATGGGTAGGTCCATGAACCATGCTCACCCGGCGATTTGAAGTTTCAACCCTGAAAGATTCATTGGCTCCACGGCGGGGTGTGCTACCACAGTTTCACACCATGCCTGAAACACCCTCTTCATCCTGGCCGCGCGGTTTCTGGAACCTGATGTTCACGCAATTTCAGGGCGCGTTTTCCGACAACGCCCTGCGCTGGCTGGTGATCTTCCTCGTGCTGGCGCTGCCACTGACCACGGCGGAAAAAGATGCGTTCGCTTCCCACACCGGGCTGCTTTTCGCGATTCCCTTCCTCCTGTTTTCCACTGTCGGCGGCTGGCTGGCGGACCGCTACAGCAAGCGCACGGTGATGATCGGCGTGAAAATCGCGGAGGTCGGCATCATGCTTTTCGCCGCTTGGGCGCTGATGATCGGCTCCCGGCCATTGCAACTCGTCGCCATCTGCATGATGGGCCTGCACAGCACGATTTTCGCCCCGGCAAAATACGGCATCATGCCCGAAGCCCTGCCAACCACGAAGCTCTCCGCCGGCAACGGGATTCTTGAGCTTCTCACCTTCATCGGCATCATTCTCGGCACGTTCGCCGGTGGCTGGCTGGCGGAAAAACTGCCGGAAAAAGAAGGCATCTCCGGCTTGCTGCTCGCCGTGCTGGCGATGTTCGGCGTGTTCACGGCGCGCGGAATCGCCCGCGTCCCCGCCGCCGATCCGGGACGTAAATTCAACTGGAACATCCTCGGCGAAATTTACGCACAGATGCGCACCATGAAAACGGACAGCGATCTGTGGCGCGCGAACTGGGGAAACACCGCGTTTTTCTTCATCGCCACGCTGATCCAGATCAACCTCGCGCTTTACGCGAAAGAGATTTTCCACCTCACGCCGACCGCGCAGGCGTGGCTGCAAGCGGCGCTCAGCCTCGGCATCGCGCTGGGCAGCGGTGCTGCGGGAAAATTGTCCCACAATCGGATCGAATACGGCCTCATTCCCTGCGGCACGTTGCTCATGGCGCTGGCGGCGGTGGCGCTCGGCTGGCCGGGGATTCCGCAAGCGGCGTTTGCCATCGCGCTGGGAATTCTGGGCCTCGGCGGTGGATTTTTCATCGTCCCGGTGGTGTCCGTTCTACAACACCGCCCCGCTCCGACAATCAAGGGAGCCGTGCAAGCCGCCGCAAGCTGGCTTTCCTGGGTCGGCATCGCCGCCGCCTCCATCACCCAAGGCCAGCTCACGAAAGTCCTCAGCTACAGCCAGATTTTCTGGGTTTGCGGCGCGGTGGCAGCGGTCGCGGGCGTTTACGTCGTGCGCACCCGCCCGAACGCGCTGCCGGAGATGTTCGCACGGTGGAAAAAGGAATAGATCACCGCGTCAGGCGGGTATTCCACATGCCGTTTTCCCCGGTCGCTTCGTCCACCTGCACCGGGCGGATGCGTGGACCGGCGATGCCGGGCAGGATGTCACACCGCACGTAGGAAGCCCGCCCTTTTTCCACGTTTACCGTGATCGTGTCCTTCCATCCCGGAGTGAAAATCGAGAGCTGATGCGAGCCGGGATATTGATCGGAATAAAAGAAGCCTGTGGCTTGTGAAACTCCGGACGGATTGCCATCGATTTTCACCGAAGGCTGGAATTCGGAAGCGAGGAAATTCGGGCGATAAACGAACACCCGTCCTTGCTTCGGCGGAATGGGCGGCAGCGTGCCGCGCACCTCGGCGTATTTCGCGCCCGTGGCGCAGCTGACAAACATCAGGGCGGCAGCCGCCGCAGGAAGACCGGTAAGGAATGTCGTTTTCATCGCATCCCGAATCTCGGACGGAATGCCGCGGGCGTCCAATGGATTTCTATAATTCGATGTAATCCTCCACCGGATTACTTAAATCGCACCGCGTGCTTTTTCGAGAGCTTGAGGATGTCTCCGGCGGCTGGGGAAACCGCCGCTGCGGGGTCCGTGAGCTTTTCCCCATTGAGCTGGACGGAGCCGCTCACGATGAATTGCTTGCGCAGCTCGCCATTGGATTTTTCCAGCCCGAACGCCGCCTTGAAGGCATGGGCCGTCAAGCTGAGCACGGTGAGATCGGCGGGCAGATCCGCGAGCGAAAGCTCCGGCAGATCGGCGGCGGCGAGGTCTTTTTTGGAGAAACGCGTGTCCCAATCGGCGCGTGCGGCTTTCCCGGCTTCTTCGCCGTGGTAACGTGCGGTGATTTTCTCCGCGAGCGCCTTTTTCGCGTCCATCGGGTGGCCGGATGCGTCACGGGTTTCGCCGAGAAGCAGCAGATAATAGCGGTCCATCAGCTCGTCGGACACGCTCATGAGTTTGCCGAACATTTCCTGCGCCGGTTCGGAAACGCCGACGTAGTTTCCGTAGGACTTGGACATTTTTTTCACGCCATCGAGCCCTTCGAGCAAGGGCATCACCATCACGACCTGCTGCGGCTGGCCTTCTTCCTTCTGGAGATCGCGGCCGACGAGGATGTTGAAAAGCTGGTCGGTGCCGCCGATTTCCACATCGGCGCGGATTTCCACGGAATCCCAGCCCTGCATGATCGGGTATTGCAGCTCGTGCAGGCGCACTTCCTGCCCGGCTTCGATGCGGGTGCGGAAGTCTTCGCGCTGGAGCATTTGCTGCAAGGTGACGCGGGCGTTGAGTTTCAAAATTTCATCGTAGGTCATCTTGCGGAACCAATCGCCGTTGTAGACGATCTCGGTTTTCGACTTGTCGAGAATCTTGAATGCCTGGTCGGTGTAGGTCGCGGCGTTCGCCAAAACCTCGTCGCGGGTGAGCGGAGGGCGGGTGGAGGAACGTCCGGTCGGATCACCGATGGTCGCGGTGAAGTCACCGATGAGTAACACCGCCTGATGCCCGAGAAGCTGGAACTGGCGGAGTTTTTCCAGCGCCACCGTGTGACCGAGGTGGATGTCCGGT
Source organism: Luteolibacter sp. (assembly GCA_047605125.1). Lineage (GTDB taxonomy): Bacteria > Verrucomicrobiota > Verrucomicrobiia > Verrucomicrobiales > Akkermansiaceae > Luteolibacter. The sequence goes on along the minus strand of JASGGK010000004.1, from coordinate 203,155 downwards.
GCGGTGGGATCGACGCCGAGCTTAATGCGTAATGGCCGGCCGAGGCGGAGTTTTTCCAGCAGTTCTTTTTCGGAAAGGACTTTGGCGGTTCCGGCGGTGAGTTGGGCAAGTTGAGCTTCGGGCGTCACGGGGCGGGGATTTAGCGTTTCAGGACGGGAAGGAGCAAGGCGGAAAAAGGAGCGCCAGTGTCCTCACCGGCACAATTCTTGCACGGACTTTATCCTTTGCGAGCCGGTGAGGACACCGGCGCTCCGCAACCCGACACTCAAAAAACGCAACTTATCGTTCGCGTGATTCATAAGTCGTTGCCAGCCTTCGTCATGGCCCGACCACGTATGACACCTGCTTATCTCATTGCCTGCGGCATCGCCGCACTCACCCTCCAATCCGCCAGCGCGCACCAGTTCTGGATCGAGCGCGCGGATGACAAATTCATCGTGCGTTTCGGCGAAGCCGGATCGAACGGAGAGAAACCGGAATACGAAAAATCACCGGGAGTCCTCGATAAATTGCAGGGCGTCTCGGCATGGTCCATGTTTCCCGCGAAATCCGGCAGCGATCCGGAACTGCTCAAGGCAAAGCCACAAGGGGACGGCTTCCTGATCGAAGAGGTGCCCTCCAAGCTGCCATTGCTCGCCCAAACCACTTTCCCCGTGCGGAAACGCGCGGCGGCGGAAGGCAAGCCGGCTTCCGCCAGCTTCACCACCGCCTTCGCCCGCTTTCAACCGGCTGGTGCGGAGGCCACCCCGACCACGACTCTCGATCTGGTTCCATCGGAAAAAGGCAAAGCCACGCTTTATTTCAAAGGTAAACCACTCGCGGCAGGCAAGGTGACGCTTTTCGGCTCCTCCGCGAAACCCGTCTCGCTGCAGGCGGATGAGCAAGGAGCCGTCACCATCCCCGCCGATGCGAAAGGCGATGTGCTGCTTTGGGCTTACCACAGCGAACCGGCGGAAGGCGTTTACCTTGGCAGCTCCTACAACTCATTGGGCTACATGGTGACCCTGAGCTACAAGTTCAACGACTAATCCCTAACTCACGAAGGTGGAGCTTGAGGATGCGCTTGAGCTCCACCGAGGTTTCCGGGAAATCGGTCACGCCGTGAGGATACGGCACGATTTTTTCCGAAGCGACCGGCGTGATGTGCGAGGACCAATACGGCACCACGCCATCGCTGCTTTTTTGCAAATCCCCGCCTTTTCCACGATCGCCGATGATCGAATGGAAGATGATGTTTTTCGGCAACGGCAGCTTGCCGAGCGCGACGATGCCGCGGCTTTTCGGCGAGAGGCTGGTGATCGAGGTCGGCAGGGAAACTTTTTTCGTCTCCTTCGGATCGCCGCTGCCGCTGTGGAGGGCGGCATCCACCATTTCCACGGTGAGGATTTTCGGCAATCGGACCAGTTTCGCGAAGAGGATGGATGGCCGGAGATTCGCCATCGGGCTGCCACGATGCGGCACAGCCATGAACACGACCCGCTTCGGCTCGGTGAGCGGCTTGTAGAGCATCGTGTTTTTGATCAGTTCGCGGGTTTTCGGCCGCACTTTCAGCTCGGAAAACAGGGTTTTGAAATGCGCGTCGTAGATGCGGTTACCCGGATCAGTGACACTGGAGCGGGTGATCAGCCCGCCCATGGAATGGCTGAGGATCACCATTTCATTCAATTTCGCGCCGCCGCCCTTCGACTTCGCATACGCGATGGCCGAGCGCATCATTTCCCGGAACTTCATGCCGTTGTAAAGCCAGGGCGTGCCGGTCGGGTAATTGAAGAGCCAGATCTGGTAATTTTCACGAAACCATGGCTCGGGCGCGAGATCGTTGATGATGAACTTGAAGGCATCCGGGCTGGATTTCAGTCCATGCACCATCACCACCGGGATCTTGTTCGGATCGTAAGGCTGGAGGAAATACAGGCCGGTTTCATTGATGTAGCGCTCCGGCAGCACCACGTTTTGGATCGTGAGATCATCGAGCTGGCACATGTGCCAGTAGAAGGCGTTCGCCGCCGTCCAGTCCGCCGCGAGCGGATGTTTCAGCGAACCGACTTGCAGGTCGTCGTAAAGCCAGCGTTTCGTGAAATGCCAAACCGGCAGACCGGATTTCCCGAAGGAAAGCGTGACCGTCACGTTATAGGGCAAGCCGCTCGGCAGGAAATAAGGTTTCCGCTGCTGCCCGAGCGCGGAGGTTTCCTTCCAGCCCACCACCGGCAGGCCGATCCCCTCCACCACATGATGGCTGGCAAGTGGCTTGATGTTTACATCCGAGGCGGGGAAAAGCACGTCCAGCGTTTCCAGTTTCACCTCGCGCGGGTCGTTCGGATTGGCGATCCGGGTGCCGAGCCGCGCTGCTTGAGCGTTCCAGTCTTTTTTCCCGCAACGGAGCTGGTCGAAAAGCTTGGCCACGGAGTCATTGTAAGCCGCCCGCGCCTGAGGCCATTCGTCTTTCTTCGAGGAATTCGTCAGCACCTGCCACGATTGCCGTGCGTTCGACAGCAAGGAATCCGCCGGAACACGAGAAATTCGCGGAATGCTGGTGCATGTCGGCGCATGCGGAGCACCGCATTGACATAACACGACCAACAGCACGACCGGGAACAGACGGATAAATCGCTTCATGGGAGAAAACTCCGTCCAGCATGCCTTTCCAGCGGTTTCTGCCAAGCTCGGAACCCTTGCCATTTCAGGGAAAAATCAACTTCTTGGGAAAGAGCATCATTTTTCACTTCCCAAACCCATGGCCTTCACATAACCCTCGCGCCCCGCCAACTCAATGGTGGTCGTAGCTCAGTTGGTAGAGCCCCGGATTGTGATTCCGGTTGTCGCGGGTTCGAGTCCCGTCGATCACCCCATCTTTCTCCTCGGAGATTTCGGAAATGATTCCGAAACGGCTCGGAAGAGGAAGGAGGCCCTCCCTTGACGCCCTTATGCAGCCGCTCGAAAGCCGGATCCACTATAAATTCCGTAACTCGCTGTTGCTGGCGGAGGCTCTCACCCATCCGAGTCTCGCCTACGAGTCCCAAAAGCCGCATTTCGACAACCAGCGGCTCGAATTCCTCGGCGACGCCGTCCTCCAGCTCATCATCACGGAGGAGCTTTTCAAAATGTTCCCGAATTTCCCCGAGGGACATCTCACGAAACTCCGCTCCCGCGTCGTCTCCCGCCGCGCCCTCGCGCGTTTCGCGATGACCATCCACCTCGGCGATTACGTGCTCCTCGGGAAGGGCGAAGAAGCGACCGGCGGCCGCCGCCGTCTCTCCACACTCGCGGACGCCTTCGAAGCGCTGCTCGGCGCGGTGTATCTGGATTCCGGCATGGAGCCGTCCCGCGAACTCGTGCTACGGCTTTTCAAATCGGAAATCGGCAGCATGGCCGATAGCCCGGAAGAACGGAATCCGAAAGGTGAGTTGCAGGAATGCCTGCAAGCCATCCACCCGCAAGCTCCGGTCTACCGGATCGTCGGCGAGAGCGGCCCGGACCACCGCCGGGTTTTCCAGGCGGAAGTTTCCTGGCGCGAGCTGGTCCTCGCCACCGGAAAAGGCAAAAGTAAAAAAGAAGCCGAAGCCCGCGCCGCCGCCGAAGCGCTCAGAGCACGCGTCTGGGAAAAGTAAGGAACGCCGACGTTCGCGCCGGCTTGGATTTACTTACTCCTTTGAGCCTACCATCTTGCCGGAATGATCTCCGGAGTTTAACCTTCAGTCATTCTGGTAGACGAAAATTGTTCCGGATGCGGTATCAACCCAAATTTGCAACGCATAGCTGTCCTGTTCCCCTCGATAATAGCCAGAGGAGATCGCAGACGGCGTCCACCACGGCATGGGAAGAAATCCAGATCTTGGTGTAATCGTGGGCGCTGCCGCAATAGATTGCAGCGGGTAAACCAACGATCTGCCCATTTGACGGTTATTCCGGGCAATCATTTTATCCACTGCCGAGCCAACCTCCGTCGGAGGAACACTAAATCGGACAAACTTTTCAAGATCTTGCAGGCCACCAGCAAAATCCAAAAAGTAAATGTCGAACGCATTTGAGGGAAGTGGAGGATTGAAATGCCCCAATGATGCCGAAGATGCAATCGGGCTATCGGAACGCCGCAGCGATTCGTCACTGCACCCGGCGAGTGAAAGCGTGATTGCCGCGACGGCCAATGAGCGCATGACCTAAAGGTGGCTACTTTAATCGACAGGAACAAGAATGTCCCTGCTCCCTATTTCTCCACGGCCACTTCGCCCAGTTCCTTCAGCAATTTCTGGTGGATGCCACCGAAGCCGCCGTTGGAGAGTACGGCGATGACATCACCGGACCGCGCGTGGTCTTTCACGTAGGAAACGATGGTTTCCACATCCGGCAGGTAAGCGCCTTTGCCGCCGAATTTTTCGATGTCGGCGGAGAGTTTGCCCGGATCGAGGCGGTCATTTTCCGGGATCTTGTGGAGATCGGTCAATGCGGCGACGACGGAGAAATCCGCAGCCGCGAGAGCTTCCGCCAGCTCGGTTTGGAAAACAGCGCGGCGCGTGGTGTTGGAGCGCGGCTCGAACAATACCCACAAACGCTTGCCCGGATGCTTTTGGCGCAGGCTTTGCACCGCCAGACGGATCGCCGTCGGGTGATGCGCGAAGTCATCGATCACCTTGATGCCGTTCACTTCGCCGCGCAGTTCCTGACGGCGGGCAACCCCTTCGAAGGCATCGAGGCCATCGCGGATTTCTTCCGGAGAAAGTCCCGCGAAATCCGCGGCGGCGGCGGCCATGGCGGCGTTGCGGACGTTGAATTCGCCGGTCATGTTCACGCGATACGGCACGCCGCCGAGGGTAAACGAGCTGAATTCCGGCTCGTAGCTGACGTTTTCGATCCGCAATGTGCAGCTTTCGCCGAAACCGACCGTCGTCACCGGACACGGAGCTTTCACCGCGACGTCGATGCAGTTCGGATCGTCGCCATTGATGAACGCCATGCCACTTTGCGGCACGATGTTGAGCAGGCGCTTGAAGGTCAGCTTGATCTCGTCGAGCGAGTTATAAATGTCCGCGTGGTCGAACTCGATGTTGTTCACCACCACGCACTCCGGCAGGTAGTGGAGGAACTTCGAACGCTTGTCGAAAAACGCGGTGTCGTATTCATCGCCTTCGAGCACGTTGAAATCCGAATCAGTGAAATGGCCGCCGCATCCGAGATTTTTCGGCAATCCGCCGATCATGAAACCCGGATCACGCCCGGCATGGCGGAAGAGCCACGCCAGCATGGACGAGGTCGTGGTTTTTCCATGCGTTCCGGAAACGACGAAATTGCGTTTTCCGCGCAGGAAGAATTCTTTCATCACTTCCGGCAGGGAATGGTAAAGCAGCTTACGGTCGAGCGCGGCTTCCGCCTCGGGATTGCCACGGGAAATCGCGTTGCCGATGATCACCACGTCCGTGTCCGCCGGGATGTTTTCCTCCCGATAGCCTTCCGTGATCGTAATGCCCTGGCCGCGCAGGAAATCGGACATCGGCGGGTAAACGTTCGAGTCGGAACCGGTGACGACGTAGCCGCGTTGTTTCATGGCGGAGGCTACTGCGCCCATGGCGGTGCCGCAGATACCGGTGAAGTGAAAACGGGTCTTTTCTGACATGGAAAAATGGAGGATCGGTGGCGTGGAAACCGGATGAGTGAAGAGGGTGAATTAGTCGAATCTTAGACCGCTTTGCCCAGCGGAAAGTCATATTTTATACACCCGCGAGGGTTAAGCATTTAAAATGTGGGCGCTGCGACGGTTGCATTTTGCCGTTCTTCGATGCCGCGGCGCAAAATCCGGTCCGCCATTTCAGCCACCATCTCGCGCAGCAGCAGCCAGAGGTGCGAGCCTTCGCGGTAATCCGCCGGCGCGATGTGCTTCACGCGGCCCGCATGGGTGGAAAGCTGGAAGCATTTGCGGAACGATTTCCCGCTCGGATCCTGCGGATTGTAAACCGCGATGCCCTGGCCGCCGTTGTGTTTCATCACCGTGAAGCACGGCACATCCGTCGGGCCATCGCCGACGTAAACCATGTTCTGGAAAGGAATCGGACGCTGCTCCGGCGGCATGTGATCGTTCACATCCTCATCGTGGCTCAGCAGGCCTTTGTTGATGCGGAAAAGGAATTGGGTCTTCGAGGTGTGGGAAATCACGCGCTTCGGAAAGCTGATGTGGCCTTCCTTGTTTTCGCCGAATTCACAGCCGAACATCGCGCGCACGTGCGGCTTCAGTCGCGAGCCGTCGAGCAATGCCTTCAGGCCCGAGGAAATGATGTAATGCTCCACCTTGATCCCCGCCGCTTCGTGTTCCGGGCGCAGCGCCGCTTTCGGCAAGGCATCGAAAAGCTCGGGAAGTCCGGGGAAAAATTTCAGGCCCGCACCCAGCTCGGTGAGCCGCGCGTTGGTCACATTGTCCATGCCGAGGTAATCCAGCAGACATTTCATGTAAGCCAGTTCGCCGTCCCAGCCCTGATCACCGACAAGTGCGTTGCAACGTTTCCAGAACTGCGCCGGATCGATCCCGAAATGCGGGAACAACACGTCATCCTGCATGTAGCAAGGGCTCAGCGTTTGATCGTAATCGTAAACCAGCGCGATGATGTTTTGCGGGGCTGCCATGTATTTCCCCCGAGCAAACCACCCCACGCCCGGCGGACAAGGACAAAACCGGGCCGTCATCAGGCCGTCGGGACTTGCATGCGCGGGTCTCCTCGCTAGAACTCTAGGAAACAACCGCGTGAAAGCTTATTTCCTACGAAGACTGCTCCTGATTCCGCCGACCTTGATCGGCATCACGCTGCTTGTCTTCACCGTCACCCGCATCGTTCCCGGCGGCGCCATCGACCGCATGCTGCAAAGCGCCTCGCAAGGCAGCGGCGGCGAAGGCGAAAAGCGCTCCGGCTCCAGCAGCCGCTCGCAGGGCGGGCTCGATGAAGAACAGCTCGAAAGCCTCGAAGAACGCTACCAGCTCGATAAGCCGATCCTCGTCGGCTACGCGCAATGGCTCGGGCTAATGCCGCGTGAAACCCGGATTTCCAAAGGCGAATTCGGCGGGCAAGGCGAGGAAACCATCGGCGGGGAAATCGATCCGAAAACCACCACCGCCATCGTCTTGAAGGAAGATGGCCGCCTCGTTCACGCGAAACAGGAAAACGGCCGCATCGTTTCCGCGAATTTCGTCGAAGGTGGAAAATCCGTCGAATCCGAAGGCTGGAAAATCCGCTACGAAACCGAAAAGGAACGCCAGGACCGCTATCTCCGCAGAAATCCCGGTGCGAAACAACCGCCCGCCTACAATCCCCGCGCCGTGATCTATCAGACGCACTTCGCGGGCGTCCTTCAGGGTGATCTTGGAATTTCCGACATCTACAACGAACGCGTCGATCGCATGATCCTCGAGCGCATGCCCGTCGCCGCGTATTTCGGGTTGCTCTCCGCCTTCATCACCTACGCCGTTTGCCTGCCGCTCGGCGTGCTCAAGGCGTTGAAACACCGGACGTTCATCGACGGCTTCAGCTCGGTGCTGATTTTCATCGGATACTCGATTCCCGGATTCGCGCTCGGCGCGCTCCTGCTCGTCCACCTCGGCGCGCGGGCGAACTGGTTCCCGCTCTTCGGCCTCACCAGTGCGAATTTCGACCAAATGAACACGTGGGATCAGTTCAAGGATCTCGCCCATCACACCGCGCTGCCGCTGCTCTGCTATGTGATCGGAGGTTTCGCGATGCTCACGATGCTCACGAAAAACAACCTGATGGATCAACTCGCGTCCGACTACGTCCGCACCGCCGTGGCGAAGGGCGCGAGTTTCCGCAAAGCGGTCTTCGGCCACGCGTTCCGGAATTCGATGATCCCCATCGCCACCAGCCTCGGCAGTCTCGTGGAAATTTTCATCGGCGGCTCGATGCTCATCGAGACCGTGTTCGACATCCAGGGCTTCGGCCTTCTGCAATATCAATCCGTCCTCGCCAGGGACATCCCGGTCATCATGGGCACCCTCACCATCGCCGCCTTGCTGATGCTCATCGGCAACGTCATTTCAGACCTCCTCGTCGCCATGGTGGACCCACGCATCAAATTCGAATAATCATGCGCGCGATCGGTTTTCTTTTCACCCTGCTTGGATCGCTCGCCATCACCGGCGAGCTGAAGCGCATCGCCTTTCCCACCGCGCGATGGTTTTTCGACACCAGCCGCCAGGTGCCGTGGCTGAAATGCACTTATGACGGCCAGATTATTCCGTGGTTCGGCTGGGTCATGGCCGGGCTGCTCGTTCTCGCCGGGCTCACGATGATCGTCCGCAGCTACACGCGCGGCCCGGCAAACCCGGTCACCGCACGCCGCATCCGCCGGTTTTGTGAAATCAAACGCGGCCTCTATTCGCTCATCCTGCTGCTGTTTCTCCTCCTGCTCGCCATGCTCGATCAGGCGCTCGTCGGAAAACGCGCGCTCGCCGTGCGCTACAATGACACATGGAAATTCCCGGCGTTTCTTCCCGTGGACTTGAAAAACAAAGACTTCGGTGTCGATGGACCGAGCGCGGACGCACCCGCCGATTACCGGAAGCTCAAGCAAAGCTTCGGCCCTGATTCCAGGAACCTCGTGATCATGCCGCTGATCCCATACGATCCGACGGGCGACACGCTGCCGCCGCGTTCTCGCGCGCTGGAAGAACGCGAAGGGCTTTTCTATCAAGGCGGCAGCAACGAACCTTTCTCCGGCCTCGTCGCGAAATATTACGACATCGATGCCTCGCGCATGCACCTCCGCTACTCGATGCGCAAGGGCCAACTCTCCGGCCCCGCCGATGGCTGGGATGCAAACGGATTACCGGTTTACAGCGCCGAGTTTTTCGAAGGAAAACTCATCTCGGAAAAATTCAACGGCACCGCCACCAAGACCGCGTTTCTCGAACAAGACACCAGCCCGCTGCGCGCCGTAAAATACCATCCCGCGCCGCCGATTCCCGACGCGCAAAACTGGCTCGGCACCACCTCGCAAGGTTACGATACGCTCGCCTATCTCTACGGCGGGCTTCAGGTGAATCTCAAAGCCGCCCTGCTCTTCATGCCCGCCGTTTACCTCATCGGCATCGCCCTCGGCATGTCGATGGGCTACTTCGGCGGATGGTATGACACGATCAGCCAGCGCCTGATGGAGATTTTCTCCAACATCCCCTTCCTCTTCGTCATCATCATCTTTTCCAGCATGGTGCCGGATCAATTCAAAGGTCTCCCGATCATTCTCTCCATCCTCATCCTCTTCGGCTGGATGGGCATCACCGCACTCATGCGCACCGCCGCTTATCGAGACAAGGAACGCGACTACATCGCCGCCGCCCGCGTGCTCGGAGCCAGCACGCCGCGCATCGTTTTCCGCCATCTTCTTCCGAACACCGTCGCGATTCTCATCACGCTCATTCCCTTTTCGCTCTCCGGTCTCGTCTTCGCGCTCACCTCGCTCGATTACCTCGGCTTCGGCCTGCCGCCGGAATACGCCACCTGGGGCCGCCTTTTGAATGACGGCCTCGCCAACCTTTCATCCCCTTGGCTCGTCAGCTCGTCGTTTGTCGTTCTCGTCGGCCTGCTCACCCTGATCACCTTCGTCGGCGAAGCGATCCGCGAAGCTCTCGATCCGAAAAAATTCACCTACTACCGCTGATGCCACGCTGGATTTCATTCATCGCCTGCTGCGCCATCACCCTCACCGCCATGGTTGGCACAAGCTGCCATCGCGAAACGCGGCAAGTGAAGCGCACGCTGGATTTCGATTCATTCCGCCCGACGTATAACCAATACATCCACACGTGGCTCACCGACCAAAAAGCCGCGAGCGGGAAAGAACTCGCCCGTCTCGAAAGCGAGCTCTCCACCGCGAACGATGAGCAAAAACCCCGCCTCGAAAGCCTGATCGCATCCGTCCGCACGGACATCGTGAAATGGGATTTCCGCCTCAGCCTCGGCGACTATCTCAAGATCGGAAATCCTTCCGAAATCCCCGCCGGGCTGGTTTGGGAAAACGGCATGGACCAACCGGAAATCGGCGATCCCCGCGCGGTCAAAGGCGGCGTTTTCCGAAAATTCATCTCCTCATTTCCTCCCACCCTCCGCCCCATCGGAGACAATTCCAACAACAGCTTCCGCGGCGACATTTACGACAACATCGATCTCGGCCTCGTCACGCTGCATCCCGCCACCATGCAGCCGATCCCCGGTGTTGCGAAAGAATGGGCGCTTTCCGCCGACGGCCGCACCGTTTACTTCCACCTCGATCCCGAAGCCCGCTATTCCGACGGTTCGCCGGTGAAGGCGAAGGACTTCCTCATCGCCACCTACATCAGCGTTTCGGATTACATTTCCAATCCCTATCAAAAACAATACTTCCGCGAGGAAATCGCGCAGATCGCCATATACGACGATCTCACGCTTTCGATCAGCTTGCCGGAAGCGCGCGTCTATGCTCCCGCGCTTGTCGGCAGCCTCACTCCCGTGCCGCCCAAGTTCTACGAGGAATACGGCCCTGATTTCAACGAACGCTACCAATGGCGTTTCCGCCCCACTACCGGCGCTTACGAAGTGCGGGATGAAGACATCGTCAAAGGCGCGTCGATCACCCAAACCCGCGTCAAAGACTGGTGGGCGAAAGACCGGAAATACTATCGATACCGTTTCAATCCGGACAAAGTCGTCAACACCGTCGTCCGCGATGAATCGAAAGCCTTCGAGCTTTTCCGCGCCGGGGAAATCGATACCGCCCTTCTCACACGCCCGCAGAACTGGTATGAAAAATCCGAAATTCCTCCGGTTTACGACGGCTACATCGAGCGCGTCACGTTTTACACCCGCTATCCGAAGCTCCCGCTCGGCCTATACCTGAACGTCAGCAAGCAGCCCCTCGACCAGCGCGATGTGCGGATCGGCATGGACTTCTCCCTGAACTGGCAAAAGGTCATCGATGTGATTTATCGCGGCGATTACCAGCGACTCAACAGCTTCAACGATGGCTTCATCGCCTTCAGCGATCCATCCATCCGCGCGAGACCCTACTCCGTCAGCCAGGCCCGAGCGTCTTTCGCCGCAGCCGGATACACCCAGGAAGAAAGCGACGGCATTCTGAAAAAACCGAACGGCCCGCGACTGGAAGTCTCCATCACCTATCCCGCATCACCCGCGCTGGATCGCGTCTTCGCCATCCTCCGCGAAGACGCCCGCGCCTGCGGCCTCGACCTCCAATTGGACAGTCTGGAACCCACGGTTTCCTACAAGAAAATCATCCAAAAACAACACCAGGCCTGCTTCGCGAACTACAACATCACGCCGCCTCTTCCGGACTTCTATCAATTTCTTCACTCGACCGCCGCCTACGACGAAAAAGGAAACCCGAAACCCTACACCAACAACCTCTTCTGCTGGTCCCGCGCCGACACTGACAAACTCAGCGTGCAAGTCCGCTCCGCCAGCACCCCCGAAGAGCTTCGCGATGCCTGCTCGAAGTTGCAGCACATCATGCACGACGAAGCGCTTTTCCTGCCCGGCTATTCCGTGGACTTCGTCCGCGTCGGATCATGGCGCTGGGTGAAATGGCCGGATTCCGAAGAAACCCGCTTCTGTTCACCCGTCGTGTATGACCCTCACGATATCTTCGTTTTCTGGATCGATGAACAGGTGCGGAAAGAAACCCAGGAAGCACGCCGTTCCGGAAAAACGTTTCCCGAATCCACACGCGTCGTCGATGCCTATCGCATGCAACCTACTTCCGAATCTCCAACTCCATGAGTGATTCCACCGACAACATTCTGGAAGTGGACAAGCTCATCACTTCCTTCGAAACCGAGCGCGGTCTGCTCCGTGCGGTCGATCAGGTTTCCTTCACCGTGCCTCGTGGAAAAACCGTCGGCATCGTCGGCGAATCCGGCTGCGGAAAAAGCGTCACCGCCATGTCGCTCGTCCGCCTGCTTCCCCAGCCCGCCGGAAAAATCCTCGGCGGCCGCGTGAATTTCAACGGCAAGGATCTCTCGCACATTCCTGATAGGGAAATCCGCAAAATCCGTGGCAACGATATCGGCGTCATCTTCCAGGAACCCATGGCCGCGCTCAATCCCGTCCATCGCATCGGCCGCCAGGTTTCCGAGATCTTCCGAATCCACCGCAAGATGTCGAAAAAAGACGCCTGGGAAGCCGCCACGGAAATGCTCCGCCAAGTCCGCATTCCCGCGCCGGAAAAACGGATGATGGATTACCCCCACCAGCTTTCCGGCGGCATGCGCCAGCGCGTCGTCATCGCTCTCGCCATCGCGCTGAAACCCTCGCTCCTCATCGCGGACGAACCGACCACCGCCCTCGACGTCACCGTGCAGGCGCAAATCCTCGATCTGTTGCAACGCATCCAAAAGGAAATGGGCATGGCAATCATCCTCATCACCCACGACCTCGGTGTGATCGCCGAAAGCTGCGATGAGGTCGTCGTCATGTATGCAGGACGCGTCGTTGAAAAAGCACCCGTCCATGAGCTTTTCGAAAACCCGCGCCACGCCTACACCCGCGGACTGTTAGCCTCCATTCCCACCCTCGACACCCCGAGCAAATCCATCCTCAAAACCATCCCCGGCATGGTCGCCTCCCTCGCCGACCACCACCACGGCTGCCGCTTCTGCCAGCGCATGGGCCGAGTTTCCAAAAACGAACGCCCGCAGCTCATCGAAATCTCCCCCAACCACTGGGTGGAAAACTGCCCCGTGTGTACGAACATCCCATGAAATACCGTTGGAAAGTGGCAAGGGGTCAGGGGCTGGGGGCTAGAAATAGCTCCGCGCACCTCTCGGCGACCTCAGCGCCTCCGCGTTTCGATTTCAAACTCAAAAAACTTCGCGTTCCTTAGCGTCCTTCGCGCCTTTGCGGTAAAACTCATCCGTCACTTTATGTCATTGCTCGCCATCAACGATCTCACCGTTCACTTCCCGGTTCGCAGTGGCGTGCTGATGCGCCAAACTGGTGCGGTCCGCGCGGTCGATGGAGTTTCACTTACCATCAAACCCGGCGAAACTCTCGGTCTTGTAGGTGAATCCGGTTGCGGAAAATCCACGCTCGGCAAAGCCATCGTCCGCTTGCTCAAGCCGACATCCGGCCAGATCATTTTTGAAAATCAGGATATTTCCGAAGCACGCCAAGGAAAACTCCGCCCTCTTCGCCGCGATATCCAAATGATTTTCCAGGACCCGGCGGAATCGCTCGATCCACGCATGAGCGTCCGCGCGCTCATCGAAGAACCTTTTCAAATCCACGGCATCGGCACGCGCGCGGAACGCATCCAATGGGTGAACGATCTGCTCGACCGCGTCGGCCTCCCATCCTCCGCCGCAGAGCGTTACTCGTTCGAATTTTCCGGCGGCCAACGCCAGCGCATCGGCATCGCGCGCGCGCTCGCACTCAAGCCGAAACTCATCGTCTGTGACGAACCCGTTTCCGCGCTCGATGTCTCGGTGCAATCGCAGATTCTCAACCTGCTCGTCGAGCTTCAGAAAGACTTCGATCTTTCTTATCTTTTCATCGCCCACAATCTGTCTGTCGTGAAACACATCAGCGATCGCGTCGCGGTGATGTATCTCGGAAAAATCGTCGAGCTAGCCTCCGCGGAAACCATCTACCGCGATCCGCGCCATGCTTACACCAAGGCTTTGCTCGCAGCGATTCCCACGCCCGATCCGAAAAAATCGACGAAAAAAATCCTGCTGGAAGGCGATGTCCCTTCTCCCATCGATCCACCTCCCGGAAGCGCTTTCGGTCACCGCATCAAGCATCCACGCTATGAGGAAACCATCGGCATGGACCTTTCTCTGAGACAAATCACCCCTGATCATTGGGTCGCGAACGATCCCTGCTGCCTCAGCGAGCAAGACTGGAAATCATTGCAGTAATGGAGCGCCGGTGTCCGCACCGGCCCTATCAAGCACATCCATCAGCAACGGCTCCCATTCGCCGAAATCGTGATCGTAACCACCCGATTTCAACATTTCACGATCCTGCACGAAGCGACCCTCGGTCAATTCATCGCCACAATTTTCGATCAACGCCTCCAAAGATTCCCGCGTTGCTTCGGGATGAAACTGCAACCCGAGACATTTTCCCGGAATCCAGAAACCTTGTTCGCCACACGCCTCGCTGCCCGCCACACGGATCGTTCCAGCGGGCAATCCGAAGGTATCTCCATGCCAATGCAGCACTTGCATCTCCCGCTTCATTCCGGGAAATGACTCCGTAACTTCCGGGCTGAGCTTCACCGGAAACCACCCGATTTCCCTCTCCATATTCTGAAAAACCCACGCGCCCAATGCATCGGCGATCAACTGCGCGCCGAGACAAATCCCGATCAGCGGCACTCCATGATCCAAGCATGTGCGGATGAATTCCTTCTCCCGCGCCAGCCACGGATGATCGCGATGTTGATAGATATTCATCGGCCCTCCCATCACGATCACCGCTTGGCAAGATTCCACCGGAGGCAATTCCTCTTCAGGCACGAGCACGCAACGCAAGTCCACGCCCTTGCCCGCAAGCCAGTTTTGAAAACTCCCCGGCCCTTCGAACTTCACGTGCTGCAAACAGACGATTTCCATAAGCCTCGGACTCAAAGCAAACTTCCTGCCAAACACTCCTCTCCTTCATGCGCGGCCCTGAGATTCAGAACCGTCACCCGCGCGATTTCCGACAACGCCTCGCGCGTCAGAAACGCCTGATGCGATGTGATCAGCACATTCGGAAACGTCAGCAAGCGCGAAAGATCATCATCCTGAAGCGCGACCGCCGAATGATCTTCGAAAAAGATCCCCTCCTCCACTTCGTAAACATCCAGTGCGACGCCGCCGAGATGGTTTCTTTTCAGCGCTTCGATCAACGCCTTGCTGTCCACCAGTTTTCCACGGCTGGTATTCACCAGATACGCGCCTTTTTTCATCCGGCGAAACGCGGCCTCGTCCAGCAAATGAAACGTCTCGGGAAACAGCGGGCAATGCAGCGAAACCACGTCGCTCGTTTCCAGAATCTCATCGAGCTGAGCGTAGCGCACCTGATGTTGCTCCGCCCATTCGCTTTGCTCCCGCACATCGTAAGCGAGCACCTTGCAGCCGAACCCCCGGAAAAGCTCCGCGGTGATGCGGCCGATTTTCCCCGTGCCGATGACGCCCACCGTTTTTTGATAGAGATCAAATCCCACCAAGCCATCGAGCGAGAAATTCTGTTCCCGCACGCGGTTGTAAGCGCGGTGGATTTTCCGGTTCAGCGTGAGCAACAACGCCAGCGTGTGCTCCGCCACCGCATGCGGCGAATAGGCAGGCACGCGCGTCACCGAAAGGCCATGCTCTTTCGCCGCATCAAGATCGACGTTGTTGAATCCCGCGCAGCGCAGAGCGACATGCCGGATGCCGAATGCCGCAAGCTCTTCAATGACTCCGCGGTCCAGGACATCATTCACGAACACACAAACCGCATCCGCGCCTTCCGCTGATTTCACCGTGTCGGGGCCAAGCCGGAAATCCAAAAAACGCCAATCGATATCACCGGAGTTCCCAGCATTCAGAAACTCACGATCGTAAGGCTTCGCATCGAACACAGCGCAGATCATGTCATCAATCTGCGGCTCATCCGGCGGAACCTCAAGCCATCATCCACGGACATTCGCGACGAAATAATCCGGATCATCCCCGGTGACTTCCACCTTCGCCAACGTTCCCGCCTTTTCCAGCAAACTGCGGCAGTCACCGGACAAGTGGCGCAGCCGGATCGTTTTTCCCGCCTTGTCATAGCGTTGCACCAATGTGTGGATCGCTTCAATTCCCGAAAGATCGCAAACGCGGGTCTCATGGAAATCCAGCACCACGTTTCCCGGATCTTTCTCCGGGCGGAATTTCTCCAGAAAATCCCGTACCGCTCCAAAATAAAGCAGCCCTCGGATCTGATAAATTCTTTCGCCGCCGCGATCCGAAATGATGGTCGCATGAAGATGCTTCGAGCTTTTCCACGCAAACGCCAGCGAGGCCAAAATCACACCGCAAAAAACCGCTGTCGCCAGATCATGCCAAACCGTGATGCCGGTGACGGCGAGAATCACCAAACCATCGGAGAGCGGGACTTTCCGCAATGTTTTGAAAGTGGACCATTCGAATGTCGCGATCACCACCACGAACATCACCCCGGTAAGTGCCGCCATCGGGATGCGGTCGATCAACGGCGCTCCCACCAAAATGAAAATCAGCAGAGAGATCGCCGCGAAAACACCGGACATCCGCCCGCGTCCACCGGAGCTGATATTGATCAAACTTTCACCCACCAGCGCGCAGCCGCCCATGCCCTTGAAACTCCCGGCCACGAGATTGGCCGCGCCGAGCGCAATGCACTCGCGATTCGCCTTGCCGCGCGATCCGGTGATTTCATCGATCAACTGAAGGGTCATCAAGCTTTCCACCAGACCCACGAATGCGAAAATCACGGAATAAGGCGCGATGAAAACCAGCGTATCCCACGCCAATGGCACCTGGGGTAAATGCGGTGCGGGAAACACGCCCCGCACACTCGAAAGATCACCCACGGTCAGGGTCTCCAGTCCGAAAGCCGCCACCAGACTGACCACGATGATCGCCGCCAGTGCGGATGGGACTTTCCTCGTCGCCTTCGGCAGCAGATAAACAATCGCCATC
Organism: Luteolibacter sp.; assembly: GCA_047605125.1. Taxonomy (GTDB): domain Bacteria; phylum Verrucomicrobiota; class Verrucomicrobiia; order Verrucomicrobiales; family Akkermansiaceae; genus Luteolibacter. The sequence goes on along the minus strand of JASGGK010000004.1, from coordinate 186,477 downwards.
GTCAGCGCGACCAAGCCCAGCATGACATACAAAGCGGAACCTTGCAGCCACGGCCCGATTTCCGAACCTTCCCGCTGCCGGAAATTCCGCAGCATCGACAGGAAAACCACGATGGCCAATCCATTGACGAACCCCATCATCACCGGATGGGGCACCAACCGGATGTAACGCCCGAGTTTCAACAAGCCGATGCCGATCTGGATCAATCCCATCAAAATCACCGCCAGAAACAGATACTCCACTCCGGCACCCGCTCCGCCGCGCTCATTCCCTGCAACCACAAGGGAAATCATCACCACCGCCAGCGATCCTGCCGCTGATGAAATCATCCCCGGCCTTCCACCGAAACACGCCGTGATCAGACAGACCAAAAACGCCGCATACAGTCCGGAGATCGGAGGAACACCCGCCACAAATGCGAACGCGATCGATCCCGGCACCAATGCAAACGCGGTGGTAAGGCCCGCCAAGGCGTCATCTTTCCAAGTGCCGCGCTTTTTCTGAAAGAGTTGGGAAAACATAAGAGAAAAAAGCCCGTCGCGGAGGAACCGGACGGGCTTTGGAAGGACTATGAAATCGCGGTCACTTAGTTGCTTTTGCGCTTCAGGAGAAGAGCGGCGGTGGACTTGGCGATGATGCCTTGGAGATAGGCGACTTCTTCAGCATCAAGGTTGTGATCGACGTTCGCCAGCTTGTCTTGGGCGCGCTTGATGGCGGCTTCGGTATTGGCTACATCAATCTCGGCTTCACCAAGGGCCATGTCCGTGAGGATCACGACCTTGTCCTGACCGACCTCGGCAAAGCCTGAGCCGATCGCCAGTTCGGTGGTCTTTCCGCCTTGTTGGTAGCGAAGCTCACCGGCAGCCAGCGCGGTCACCAAGCCAGCGTGGCTTGGCAAAACGCCGATCTCACCATCCGCGCCCGGCAGGTAAACGTTGTCCACGGAGCCGGAAAAGATCTTCTTCTCGGGAGTGACGATATCGAGGAGCAGTGCCATAGGAGTTTCAAGTTTTCAGTTTCAAGTTTTCAGGCCGCGTCAGGAACTCTTCCTGAAAACCGAACACTGAAAACTTGAAACTTCTTAAATTAGTCGCGGGCGACGGCTTCGATGCCGCCCTTCATGTAGAAGTTGCCTTCCGGCACGTCGTCGAGCTTGCCGTCGAGAATTTCAGCGAAGCCCTTGACGGTGTCTTCAATGGAGACGAGCACGCCGGGAACGTTGGTGAACACTTCCGCCACGTGGAACGGCTGGGTGAGAAAACGCTGGATCTTGCGGGCGCGGAAGACGGTCATCTTGTCTTCATCGGAAAGTTCGTCCATACCGAGAATCGCGATGATGTCCTGAAGGTCTTTGTAGCGTTGGAGCACGAGCTGCACGCCACGGGCGACGCGGTAGTGTTCTTCACCGACGATTTCCGGAGCGAGGGCCTTGGAAGTGGAAGCGAGTGGGTCCACCGCCGGGAAGAGCGCCTGCTCGGCGAGGGAACGCTCAAGCACCACGGTCGCGTCAAGGTGGGCGAAGGTGTTTGCAGGAGCAGGGTCGGTCAAGTCGTCCGCAGGAACGTAAACGGCCTGGATGGAAGTGATGGAACCTTTGTTGGTGGAGGTGATCCGCTCTTGCAGACCGGCCATTTCTTCGGAAAGCGTCGGCTGGTAACCCACGGCGGAAGGCGTGCGGCCGAGAAGCGCGGACACTTCGGAACCGGCTTGGGAGAAACGGAAGATGTTGTCGACGAACAGCAGAACGTCCTGGTTGTCTTCGTCGCGGAAGTGCTCGGCCATGGTGAGGGCGGAGAGGGCGACGCGGAGACGGGCACCCGGCGGCTCGTTCATCTGGCCGTAGCAAAGCGCCACCTTGGAACCTTCGGCAAGCACCGGGTTGCCGTCGGCACCGAGCTTGATGTGGCCGTTCTCGTCCTTCTCGGTCGAGATAACGCCGGACTCGATCATTTCCCAGTAGAGGTCGTTACCTTCACGGGTCCGCTCACCCACGCCGGCGAACACGGAGAAACCACCGTGTGCTTTCGCGATGTTGTTGATGAGCTCCATGATGACGACGGTCTTGCCGACACCTGCACCACCGAACATGCCGCCTTTACCACCCTTGAGCAGCGGGCAGATGAGGTCGATCACCTTGATACCGGTCGGAAGCACCTCAGCCGCAGCGGATTGCTCGGTGAGGAGAGGAGCCGGACGGTGGATCGGAGCGCGCAGGGAAGCATCGGCGAGCGGCACGTTTTCGTCCACGAGGTCACCGGTCACGTTGAAAATACGACCGAGGATCTGCTTGCCGACAGGCACGGCGATCGGCTTGCCGGTGTCGGTGAGGGTCATGCCGCGCTTCAGACCGTCCGTGGTGGACATCGCAACCGTGCGCACCCAGCCGTCGCCGAGGTGTTGCTGAACCTCAAGCACGAGCTTGGTGTCCACGCCGTTGAGGACGTATTGGATTTCCAATGCGTTGAAGATTTCAGGCAGCTTGGATGCCTTGGAGAAGTCGGCATCGACGACGGCGCCGATGATCTGGACGATGGTTCCTTGGTTGCTCATTGTGGAAGTGTGCTAGTTTTCAGTTTTGAAGTTTTCAGTCTTAGTCGTGGGAGCCAGTGCTGTTTTTCGTCCATTGCTGAACACTGAAAACTAGCAACTAGCAACTTGAAGGTTATTCCATGGCCTTCATGGCCGTCGTGATTTCGAGAAGCTCGGCGGTGATGGCGCCCTGGCGGAGCTTGTTGTATTCGAGCGTGAGCTCTTTGATGAATTTCTTCGCGTTGTCCGTCGCCGATTTCATGGCGACCATCCGTGCGGAGTGCTCGGAAGCGCGGGCTTCGACGAGGGTTTGGAAGACTTCGAAATTCACGTAGAGCGGCAGGATCGACGCGAGAACGTCCGCAGGCGATGGCTCGAAGAGGAATCCGCCAACGTCGGGGCGGTCATAGTGATTCTCGTGGGCCGGTGGCTGTACGGGCAGCAATTGAACAACTTCCGGCACCTGGCTGAGCGTGTTGACGAAGCGGGTGTAAGCGATCGAAACCTTGTCATAGTTACCTTCCAGGAACTGCTTGGAAAGCAGCGTCGCGATGGAACGGGCGTCGGCGAATGGCACCGGATCTTTCACGGAGAAATCCGCGAGGATGGTTCCGCCGACTTTTTCGATCATCATGCGGAGCTTGCGGCCGACGGTCACGAAATCCGCACTTGGAGAAGTCTTCGCACGCAGGACGCGGGCAAGGTTGGTGTTGATCGGTCCGCACAAGCCTTTGTCCGTGGAAATGACCAGCACCAGCTCTCGGTCGCCTTCGCGTTTTTCGAGAAGGGCGTGGGTGGCTTCTTCACCGAAGCTCTTGCCGATGTCTTCAAGAACGCCGTTGAGCTTGTGGGCATAATCCCGTCCTGCCAGCGCCTGATCCTGCGCCTTTTTCATCTTGGCGGCAGCGACCAGCTGCATCGCGCGGGTGATTTGCGCGGTGTTCTTGACCGACTTGATGCGTCGGCGGATGTCTCGAAGGTTGGCCATGTTGCTTCGCTAAAAAGAGATTGGGGAGATGAGATTTGAAATTAGGGAAAGGGATTCGCGATGATCTTATCTCGAATCTCCAATCCCCTAATCACCATTATTTCCAGGACTTCTTGAAGTCTTCGATGGCGCCTTTGACGGCTTCCACGGTAGCGGCGTCCTTCTTGAGATCCGGCTTTTCGTTGCGGATCTTGTCGAGGATTTCACCTTTGCGGGTGGAGAAGTATTCACCGAGCGCAGCCTGGAAGCGCTTCACGTCCGCCACGGCGACGTCGTCGAAGTAACCGTTCTGCATCGCGAAGAGGTAAACGGACTCCAGCTCCATGGAGAGCGGGCTGTATTGGTTTTGCTTGAAGAGCTCCACGATGCGGGCACCGCGATCGAGCTTCTTCTTGGTGGAGGCGTCGAGGTCGGAACCGAATTGGGCGAAGGCTTGGAGCTCGCGGAACTGGGCGAGGTCGAGCTTGGTGGTACCGGCGACGGACTTGATCGTCTTGGTTTGGCAAGCGGAGCCCACGCGGGACACCGAGAGACCCACGGAGATCGCAGGACGGATACCTTGGTAGAAGAGGTCGGTTTCGAGGTAGATCTGGCCGTCGGTGATGGAAATCACGTTGGTCGGAATGTAAGCGGAAACGTCGCCGGCTTGGGTCTCGATGATCGGAAGCGCGGTGAGGGAACCACCACCTGCGGCTTCGGAGAGACGAGCGGAACGCTCGAGAAGGCGGGAGTGGAGGTAGAAAACGTCACCTGGATACGCTTCACGGCCGGAAGGACGGCGAAGGATCAGGGAAACCTGACGATAAGCAACGGCGTGCTTGGAAAGGTCATCGAACACGATGAGAACGTCCTGGCCCTTGTCCATGAGGTATTCCGCGATGGCGCAGCCTGCGTATGGAGCGAGGAACTGCATCGCGGCGGCGTCGGAAGCGGAAGCGGAAACGATGGTGGTGTATTCCATCGCGCCCGCATCTTCGAGAATCTTCTGGGTGCGGGCGACGTTGGCGAGCTTCTGGCCGATGGCGACGTAGATACAATAGAGCGGCTTGTGGTTCTGCAGCTTGCCTTGCTCAGCGGCTTTGTTCTGCTGGGCTTGGGAAATGATGGTGTCAACGGCGATGGTGGTCTTGCCGGTGGCGCGGTCACCGATGATGAGCTCGCGCTGGCCGCGGCCCACGGGGATCATCGCGTCGATGGCCATGATGCCGGTTTGCACGGGCACGGAAACGGACTTCCGCTTGATGATGCCCGGCGCGATTTTTTCCATCGGGTAGAAAGCGGCGGCTTCGATGGCGCCCTTGCCGTCGATTGGTGCGCCGAGGGCATCCACCACGCGGCCGAGAAGCGCTTCACCGACAGGAACGGAAAGGAGCTTGCCGGTCGCACGGCACTCGGCGCCTTCGGTCACGGCACCGTAGTTGCCGAGAAGCACGACACCGACTTCGCTTTCTTCAAGGTTCAGGGCGATACCGGTCACGCCACCGTCGAACTCGATCATCTCGTTGAGCGAGACATCGGAAAGGCCTTCGACTTTTGCCACGCCGTCACCGACGTTGCGGACGATGCCGACATTGGTTTTTTCGACGGACGCCGAGATGTTGGCGATCTGTTTTTCGAGTTCCTGAAGGATGCTGCTCATAAGAAGAAGAGGTGGTGGGTCGGAAGTTTCGGGGAGGCGTTAAAGCGGAATTAGAATGCGTTGGCGAGGCGGTTGATGCGGCCTTGGACGGAGCCGTCGTAAACATCGTTGCCAACGCGGATGCGCAGGCCGCCGAGGAGAGACGGGGTGATTTGATAACTGAAAACAAGATCCGGACCGTATTGGGCGGCGAGACCTTTGGCGACGCGCTCGCGGGCGGCGGCGTCCAGTTCCACGGCGCTTTCCACGGTGACCTGGCGGCGCTCGGCATCGAGACGGACCAAACGTTGAAGCGCGATGAGGATGGAGCGGTAGTCACGTGGCTTCGACTCGACGAGAGTGGAAATCACTTTGCCGAGCTTGGCGTCGTCGAGTTTGCCGTCGGTTTGGCAAAGACCGAACAAGCGGCGACCGGTTTGGGAGGCGACTTTGGAAATCTTCATGGCTTCGGAAAGGAGCGGAGCGAGGAAAAAATTAGGCTTCGACCTTGGTGAGCGCTTCTTCGTTGATGCGCTTCTGGTCATCGGCGGTGAGAACCTTGCCGGTGACTTGGGAAGTGGTGGAGGCAACGAGGCGGCCGAATTCGCGCTTGAGTTCAGCGGAGATGGCGGCGCGGTCGGCTTTAGCCTGCGCATCGGCCTTGGCGAGGATTTGCTGGGCTTGGGCGATCGCCTCTTGGGATTTTTGCTCGGTGAAAGCGGCGGCGCCATTTTTCGCTTCGTCGATCAAGCGGGTGGCTTCTTGATTTGCCTTGGCAATGGCGGCGGCGGTGGTGACTTCGGACTCGGCGAGCTGCTGCTCGATCTGCTTGAGCTTTTCTTCACCGGAAATAATGCGGGAGCGACGCTGCTCGAGCATGGCCTGGATCGGACCGAAGGCGAATTTCTTCAGAACGAAAATCACGAGGAAGAAATTGACCACCTGTGCGATGAAGAACGGCAGATTCCAGCCGAACTGATCAAGAAGGTTCGAGGATTCACCGTGCGGCGCTGCGGCGGCCAGAATCGAAAGAGAGGTCATTTACTTGGGAAATTCGAGAGGTTCGGAAGACAAACGCGAGAGAAACAAGGGAAGCACGCGCCCCGAGGAGCGCGTGCCGCCGGAAGGATTACTTAACAGCGAAGGCCGAAAGAATGAAGATACCTTCGACAAGAGCTGCAAGAATGATGGAGAGAACGAGGATCGGGGTAGCGGCACCTGGGTTACGGCCGGTGGCTTCAGTAGCCTTGAAACCGATGAGACCGATACCGATGGCAGCGCCGACAGCTGCGAGAGCAACGTGAGACAGGATCATTGTGTGTAGTGTAGTTTGGTGTTGGTTTCTGCAGCCCCCACAGTCTTCGCCATGGTCCGGCTGCGGAGAGTTTAGTGGTGATCTTCAGCGTGATGCTCATCGCCGTGGTCGCAGATGAGCTTGATGAAGATCGCGCAGAGAAGCGTGAAAACGAGAGCCTGGACGGCACCGACGAGCAGCTCCATGAAGTAGAATGGAAGCGCCGGAGCCCAGGAAAGGAACGGCTGCAGCTTGGTCGGGATCAGCGCCATGAGCGCTTCGAGCGTTTGCTCGCCGCCGTAGATGTTACCGAAGAGACGAAAGCTGAGAGCCACCGGACGGACGGCGATGGAAACGATTTCCAGAAGACCGACAAGGAAGAAGATCGGGATCATCAGCAGCATCATGATGCCTTTGAAATCCCCCTTCGGAGCGAAAATATGGGCGAAGAAACCTTTCGCGCCGTTTTCCGTAAGCGCCCAGTAGAACCAGAGCAGCGCGAAAGTCAGCGCCATGGCGGAAGTCATGTTGAGGTCGGCGTTACCACCGCGAAGGAAAGGAACCAGATGGCCGTGGGAATCTTTCATACCAACCGTGCCCACTCCCGGAATGAGGCCGAGCCAGTTCGTCACAAGAATGAAAAAGAAAATGGAACCGAGGAACCAGAAGGTGCGCTTCACCAGATGCTCGCCGAGCAGACCTCCGAGGAAATCATAGAGGGATTCAATCAGCCACTCGGCGAAGTTTTGGAAGCCTGAAGGGATGAGAGACACCTTGCGGGTCGCGATTTGGCAGAAAAGAACAATCACGCCGACCGCGATCCAGACCATCAAAGTAGAGTTGCTCACCCATCCACCGAACTGGTGTTGGGCATTCAGCGGCAGGGCGTGGTGTTCACCTTCCGCGGCAAAGCTGGAAGCGGCACCGAGAAGCCAAGTAAGTGGGATGAGTTTGGAAAGGCGCATGCGTGGATTCCGATTGCGTTGGGCGCGTGGCTATAGCGAAGGCCGGCGAGCATCCGCAAGCCCTATTTGTGAAAAATTTCACAATCCCCTTCAATCTGTTACAAATCAAAATGTTCAGCATTTTTGAACACCAGTTTGAATCCCCGCTTTTTTTGAAATTCAGTCAGCGATCTTTAGCCAACTTGCAATTCCCCGGAGTTGGAAACCGGCCGCCTCTTCATTTCACCCGGAAAAGGCGGAATCCGGCGGTTTTCCATTCTATCCGAATCTAACGTGTGACCTCCCGGCGCAAAATCCTGTCTTAATCCTTTTACCCCGCTTGGACAAGACGCCAATCCCCCCCGCGAGGTCAAGCCCTGGTTCTTATTTTTCCTTTAGTTTCCAGCTCGTTTTCTCTTGCCAACCCACAGGGACACTCGCACAAACACCGCTGCCATGAATAAAGCTGAACTCGTAGAAGCCGTCCAAAAAAACCTCGGTAAAGACGCCACCAAGCGTGCCGCTGACGAAGCCCTCGACGCTGTCCTTGAAGCCATCTCCAAAGGCATCAAAAAAGACAAGAAAGTCCAAATCATCGGTTTCGGCACCTTTGAGGTGAAAAAGCGTGCTGCCCGCCAAGGCCGCAATCCAAAGACTGGTGAATCCATGAAGATCGCCGCCTCCAAGTCCGTCGGTTTCAAGCCTTCTTCGGTTCTCAAAGGCAGCCTCTAATTCCTGAGGCTCAGTTGCTTCTCATCTGAGACTGTAACCCTACAAAAAACCCCGATCCTCACCGGATCGGGGTTTTTTACTTAAAACAACGTTCTGAAACCGGACTTCAGAACCAGGTTTTGCGGCCGGTCACGTAGGTCGAGACGAATTCTTCGTCGGACTTCGTGAGGTATAAAATACCCTCGATCAGACCGATCGGACTCATGACAAAAGCTCCAATTCCACAAGTCAGCAAGGAAACCAGAAGCATGATCAGGCCTTCCTTGGTGTAACCGAGGTAGAATTTATGCACTCCGAAGCCACCAAGCAAAATACCGAGCAATCCGGCGACGAGTTTCTTATCAGCACTGGGAATTTGTGCGCCACTTGGAGGCATGGGAGTAGGATCAGTGGACATAGTGCTTGCCTTTTACCAGGCCGCATCGCAAGTCGCAAGCCATGAAACCACGGATCACGCTGGCGGAAACGTCATTGGGCGATGGCAGCACGCTCGAACTGCAGGAGCACGACGGCCGGAAATACCTGCTCATCCACGGCCAGCAGATCTGTGGCCCGGCCACCGCAGCCGCTGAAGCGGAGCTCGCCCGACTCGCCTGCGCGCCTTTCCGCCCCGCCCGCCAACCGAAAATCTGGTTCGCCGGTCTCGGCCTCGGCCACGCGATTTCCGCAGTCGCGAAAGAGCTGGCCCAGAAACGCGGACAATTCCTCGTCGGCGAACCGAGTGAAGATCTCGTGCAATGGCATCGTTCCTTCATTCCCGAAAGCCCGCTGAATACCGATTCCCGCGTCTTTCTGGAAAACGACTGCTCGCCATCCACATTGGCGTCCCATTCCGGCACCCTGCACGCCATCATTACCCACCTGGACGCCTCGCCAACCGGCCCGCGCAATCGCCCTTGGGCGGATGACAAACGCTGGCTTTCCGTGGCTTACGAAGCACTCCAGCCCGGCGGACTGCTCGCCATCGCCGGCTCCCGCTACCTTGCCAACGTCACCCGGAACCTGCAACGCGCGGGCTTCGACGTCGCCGAATACACCGTGCCCTCCTCGCCAAATGCCAAGAGGCCCCGCATGCTTCCCATCTGGCTCGGAAGAAAAGGCCGGCCGGCCGATTGATTTCCGCTTCCGGATATGGTTGCCTCGCCAGCGTTCATGACATCCTTGTCATCCTTACTTCCCCATCCGGGAGCTCCGGGAACACTCGCCGGCCACCCATCGGCAAGCCGGAAGGCTCTTCGGCCCTTGAAAATCGCGGCGATCCGCGAGCGGCATTTCCCCCTCGTCTCTCTAGCAAATCACGGCGGGTCCGTGAAAAAAGGCCAGCTCCTCTGGCAAACGGACACCACCGCACTGGATCGCCGCATCCGCGCGCAGCAAATCAAGATCAAGCGCCAACAAAAACGCCTAAACCAAGAGGAAAATTCGTGGCGGCTATGGCTTTCAGACGCGATTCCCAATCTGGAAACGCTTCAGAAGCTCGCGGATTCAAAACAAAATGAAGCCGAGTATTTCCGCAACGTGGTCAGCGCCTCGCGCCGCGACATTTCCCGCAATGCGATCCGCCGGGCCAACCAGATCCTCTGCCGCCAGGCCCACGAATACCGCGCGCTTTTCAGCCTCGAAAAAAACCGACACACCAACACCCACCTCGCCCACCGCATGCTTGAGTGGCATCAGGGGATCATCGCCGCCGCCGAGTTCAGCGTCGGCATGGAAATGCTCAACCACCGGAAATTGATGGATCGGCAGCTTCCCCATGAGCTCGGACTACTCGTCGATGCCGCTGAAAACGCGCGCCGCCATTACGCCGCGGCTCTCGTCGCCTACACACGCCGGATGGAAATGCGCACCACTCTTCACAACCGCGCGCTCGAACGCTTCACACAAGAATGCCGGAAATTGGCGGAACTGGAAATGGACCGCAGCCTCTGCACGCTCCACGCTCCTGCCAATGGCTGCTTTTTCCACGCGGAGGTGTTGAGCGCTTCCCCCGATTCCTTGCCGACCGGGCAGGTCATCGCCTACTTTTTGCCCGAGGATTTATCATGAAATACGAGGTTTTTTCAGGGTTCGGGCTGCGGTTTTTTCCTGTGGCCATTCTGCTCGGCGCAAGCGCCTGCCAACCAAAAAAAAGCACTCCCGCAACCACCGCACCCGCCCCGAAATTACCCGCTTCGGCTGGCCAGCTTGAGCTCGGCGAGGGCATTATCGTCGCCTTTCCGCACAAAATCCTGCTTGATGTCACCATCGGTTCGGACGGGAAACACGTGGTGCGCCGCTTGCTGATTCAGGCCGAGAACACCCGCTTGGACGACGCCACCGAGCAGCTCGAACGCTCGCTGAGATTCGCCGGATTTACCCAACTCGCCGCCATCCAAACGCCGGTCAATACAATCCGCGGCTGGTCGAAAGACGGAAAAAAAATCGCCACCAGCCGCTTCGGAGTCGCCATTTCCTACATCACTCAGGAAATGATGAAACCGACTGGCGGCAATATGACCCTCGAAATCCACACTCAAACGCACTGAATGATACAAACCCTCGCTCCCCCCGCCCAGGTCCGCACGGTTTTGTCCTTTGATTTTGACGGCACGCTGCATCATCCGGCGGATTCGCCGCCTGTGCCGGGTAAATTTTTCGAGACGATCCAAGTCATTCGCGAATCGCACGGAGCCGTGTGGGGCATCAACACCGGCCGCTCGATGGCACAGATGATCGAGGGATTCATCGAAAGCCGCTTCCCCTTCCTGCCGGATTGGGTGGTCGCGCGGGAACGTGAAATTTATTTCCCGAATGCCTACGGGCGCTGGATGGCTCACGAGCAATGGAACACGCGCTGCGAAAAGGAAATCCACAAGCTTTTCAAAAAAGCCCGCAAGCTCCTCGCCACCATCCGTGCGGAAATCGAGGAACACACCGGCGCCCAGTGGATCGAAATGGCGGGAGAGCCGGCGGGCGTCATTTCCCGCACGGAAGAGGAAATGGAATGGATCTGCGAACACCTCGCGCCCCTCGTCGCCGACTTACCGGAACTAAGCTGGCAGCGGAACTCCATCTACCTCCGCTTCGGCCATCAGGATTTCCAGAAAGGCAGCAGCCTCGCGGAAATCGCCAACCAATACCGCGTTCCCCTCTCTGGATGCTTCGCCATTGGCGACAGTCACAACGACTTTGAAATGCTGGACGTGAATCACTCCGGCCTCGCCGCTTGCCCGGCGAATGCCGTCGGCGCGATCCGCGAACAGATCATCGCCCGCGGAGGTTTCGTCGCCACGATGCCCCATGGGAATGGCACCGTTCAGGCGCTGGAGCATTATTTCAGATCCTGAACGGAGCCACGGCACTCCTGCCGTATTTCCGCGGAATCCGGCGTGACTCCTACAAACCGCTCGGGTGGCGCACCACCATGCCTTTCACCTGGCGCGTTTGCGGTTTCCAGCGCGGACCGCTGCTGGCATTTCCTCCGGGCCCGCCGGTATCGAGCCGAAGACCAGCCACCGTCATGAAAACGTGACCCTTGCGGATGTAGATATTGATCCAATCCCCTTCGCCTTTTTTTCCGTAACCGTAATAACCACTGGATGGCATGCTGCCCTTCAAAAGCCCGGCTTCCCGCAGGACATAAGAAACACTCCCGGAGCAATCATAGCCGGAATCCTTTAACTTCGCGTGTCCGCCGCCCCATTTGTAGGGCATGGATTGCAGGCGATTTCCCGCCTCGATCGCACGTTTTACTTCAGGCGGAGCCTTGCGGGGCGCGTAAGCCAAACCATTTTGCAACAATGCCGTTTCGCCGCTTTCAAAACGATAGGAAACCGGCTGGCGGGCTTTCACCTGGCTGGAGCAGGAAACCAAACCCGCGAAAAGCGGACACAGGAGAAGAAGAATCAAGGCTTTCATGCGCGCGAAGTATAAAATTTTATAAGCTTTGGCAAATAGTTTTTATAAATTAACCTTCAGGAAATCCACAACTTGAGCCAGCGCCCTCGACCGGTGACTGAGCGTGTTTTTCACCTCATCGCCCAGCTCCGCGAAGGTTTCCTCATGGCCATCCGGAATGAACAGCGGGTCGTAGCCGAAGCCTTTTGCGCCGCGTAATTCCTCGATCAAACGCCCTTCCACCGTTCCGGAAAAATGTGCGACTTCCTTGCCATCGCGCGCCAACACCATCGTGCAGCGAAACCGCGCCGTGCGGGGGGATTTCCCCGTCATTTCCTGCATCAGCCGTGTGTTGTTTTTCGCGTGGTTTCCTTCTTCCCCGCCAAAGCTGGAAGACCAAACACCCGGCGCGCCGCCCAGAGCATCGACCTCCAAGCCCGAATCATCGGAAAGCACCCAGCCATCGATGTGACGGCTGATTCCTTCCGCCTTGAGACGCGCGTTTTCTAAAAAAGTGGTCCCGGTTTCCTCGATCTCCGGGAAATCCGGAAACCCCGTCGCATCCACCACTTCGAAGTGATTCCCGATCATCGCACGGATTTCCGAGGTCTTGTGGGCATTGCGGGTGGCGATCACGAGCCGGGGCGGCGTTTGCATGCCGCTTCGGTAAACGTTCGCGGATAAATCGGGCAACCTTTTTAGATTTTTTGAATAATTGTGCGACTGGTGACGCCTATACCCGTGATGAAAGCAATTTCCTGGCTCGCCTCCGTGACCGTCGGTGTCGCAGCCCTTACCTCTTCCGCCTTTGCCACCACGCCTCAAGGCTGGTCCACCAATCTCAAAAGCGCGCTCGCCCAGGCAAAACGCGATAAAAAAGCCGTGCTCGTCGAATTCACCGGCTCGGATTGGTGCCCGCCATGCATCGCGATGCGGAAAAACGTGTTTTCCAAAAAGGAATTCGTCGATGAAGCGTCGAAAAACTTCATCCTCGTCGAACTCGATTTCCCGAAAGGCAATTCCGCCCTCGCGGAAACCAACAAGCCGCTCGCGGAAAAATACGCCATCGATGGCTTCCCGACCGTCCTTCTCCTCGATGAAAACGGCAAGGAATTCAGCCGCTTCTACGCTTCCGAATATCCAAACACCGCGCAATTCCTCGAGCACATCAACAAGCAACACGCCGCGCGAAAACCGAAATAATTTCCGACTCCCGCATATTGGACCATGAAGGAGGAACCCCCGCTTCGCAAACCGAGGCGGGGTTTTTCGTGTTGATTTTTTCCATCTGTATATACATTTAGTATCTATGAAAACAGCAAAGATCTTTCAACACGGCGGTAGCCAAGCGATCCGCTTACCCAAGGCATTTCGCTTTGAGGGATCGGAAGTCATCATCGAAAAACACGGCAATGATGTGATTTTAAAACCTCTTCCCTGCCTGAAATTCAGCGACTTCACCGAAATCGCGTCTTACCTTTCCGAGAAATTCCCGGAAGCCGATGAATTCCCAGCGCCCCCACCGCGCCCAAACAAGCACGAGCGCCCGATTCCCGAATTTTAATCTCTTCTCTTTGTGAATCCCGCCTTTCTTCTCGATTCGAGCGCGTGCGTCCCGATTCTGCGCAATCGCTCTGGCCTCGAAAAATTGCCGAATCCATCACTTACCGGCATCCCGATCATCGTCGCAGCCGAGCTTTGGACCGGTGTGCAAAAAAATATCAGCACCCATCCCCAACACGCGCCAAAGCTGGAAGCATTCCTCAGCCTCTTTCATTTGGCGGACTTCGATCTCTCCTCCGCTCTGCACTATGCGGACATCCGCGCTTCACTCGAAGCGGCAGGGAAACCGATCGGGCCACTGGATTTGCTCATAGCCGCTCAAGCACGCAGTCTCGGCGCCACGCTTGTCACCGCGAATATCGGGGAGTTCGAACGAGTCAAAGGGCTAAAGTTGCTCGCCATCTAACTCCCCAATAAATCCGTCAATCGCATCGTCGCCTCATGGCGGTCGATTTCCCCCGCTGCGACGCCCATGATAAGTTCATACCATCCCTCAAGATCGAGAGATTCTTCCGGCAGCAATTCATTTTCACTGAGAAAAACCAACGCCGCAGCCAATGCGATCCGCTTGTTTCCATCCACAAACGCGTGATTACTGCAAAGATAGAACAGATAAGCCGCCGCGATTTCGTAGGGTTCTTTAAATAACGGCTCGCCCATCATTGTCACCTGCGGAGCCGCCACGGCGGATTCCAGCAAAGCTTGATCCCGCAAACCTGGCGATCCTCCGTGTGCAGCCAAAACTTCACCATGGATGGCCTTCACCGCCTCCATCGTCAGATGCGAAAATGGCTGGCTCATGACAAACGCCGGAACAGTTCGTCATTTTTTCCGATCACCCGCTTCGCCACGCTTTTCGCTGCATCGGCGCTGATTTCCGCCCGCACCGGCGTCAGCGTGATCGTTCCACCTTCGTGCACCTCCACGTTGAGCTGCTCTCCCGGTTTCAACCGCGCCAGATCCATCAACGTCGTGTCAAAAATGATGCCGTGGGAATTCCCCACCTTCGTCAGCGTCTTGATCATGGCGTAAAACTACGTTTTACAGACCCATTCGTCAAGTAGGCCACGAGTCATGAGTAACCCATGACTCGCGCCCCCTCCCACTTCGCCCTTTTCAATCCGCGCCGCTTTCCCCACAGTCCGCGCCCTTTCCCGATCATGTCAGACGCACGCAAGCCATTTCCTTTCCGCGAATTTGAACCCAAGTGGCAAGCCCGCTGGGACACGGAAAAAACCTTCCGCACTCCCGGCCCCGGCGATGCGGACTTCGATCCGGCGAAACCGAAATACTACGTGCTCGATATGTTCCCGTATCCCTCCGGCGCCGGCCTCCACGTCGGCCACCCGGAAGGCTACACCGCCACCGACATCGTCGGCCGCTACAAGCGCATGACCGGCCACAACGTCCTGCATCCGATGGGCTACGATTCCTTCGGCCTGCCTGCGGAACAATACGCCATCAAAACCGGCCAACACCCGGCGATCACCACCGCCGCCAATATTGAAAATTTCCGCCGCCAGCTGAAATCGCTCGGTTTCGCCTACGATTGGGACCGCGAAATCGCCACCACCGATCCCGAATACGTGCGCTGGACCCAGTGGATTTTCCTCCAGATCTACAACTCGTATTTCTGCGAAGAAACCCACAAAGCCCGCCCCGTTTCCGATCTCGAAGCCAAAGGCTGGACCCGCGAGCAAATCGACGCCGTGCGTCTCGCCTTCGTCGCCGACACACCCGTCTGGTGGTCGCCGGATCTCGGCACCGTGCTTGCGAACGAAGAAGTCGAAGAGTGGAAATCCAAAGGTCACACCGTCGAACGCCGTCCGCTTCGCCAATGGATGCTGCGCATTACCCAATACGCCCAGCGATTGATCGATGAGCTCGACACGCTCGATTGGCCGGAAGGCATCAAGCTGCTTCAGAAAAACTGGATCGGCCGCAGCGAAGGAGCGGAGGTGGATTTCACTATCGCCGGGCAAACCGTCACCGTCTTCACCACCCGCCCGGACACGCTTTTCGGAGCGACTTACATGGTGCTCGCACCGGAACACGGCCTCGTTCCCCAAATCACCACCGCCGGGCAAAAGGACGCCGTCGAAGCTTATCAAAAAGCGATTTCATCCAAATCCGATCTCGATCGCGGCGATCTCAACAAAGACAAATCCGGCGTTTTCACCGGAGCCTTCGCCACCAATCCTGCAAACGGTGAGCAAATCCCCGTCTGGATCGCCGATTACGTCATGATGGGCTACGGCACCGGCGCGATCATGGCCGTGCCCGCGCATGACGAGCGGGATTTCGAGTTCGCCCGGAAATTCTCACTGCCGATCAAACAAGTCGTTTCCAGTTCTTCCGAATCTTCAATCGACCATCCTCAATCGGCAACCAGCGAATCCGGCATCGCCATCAACTCCGGCTTCCTCGACGGCCTCCCCACCGCCGAAGCCAAAGCGAAAATGATCGCGTGGCTGGAAGAAAACAAAAAGGGCAAGCGCCGCATCCAATACAAACTCCGCGACTGGCTGTTCTCACGCCAACGCTATTGGGGCGAGCCGTTTCCGATCACCTGGAAAGACGGCCATCACCACGCGCTTCCAGAATCCGAGCTGCCGCTTCTCGCACCACCGCTCGAAGACTACAAACCCAGCGGCACGCCCGATCCCCTTCTTTCGAAAGCCACCGATTGGGTCCATCTCCCCGACGGCTCGCTCCGCGAAACCAACACCATGCCGCAATGGGCCGGCTCCTGCTGGTATTACCTCCGCTACTGCGATCCAACGAACACCAGCCGGTTCATCTCAAAAGAAGCAGAAGCTTACTGGAGCAGCACCTCTTCCACGGATCACCGATCACCGATCACTGATCACTCCGCGCAATCGAGCGGCATGGTCGATCTCTACGTCGGCGGCACCGAGCACGCCGTCCTCCATCTTCTCTACGCCCGTTTCTGGCATAAAGTCCTCTTCGATCTCGGACACGTCGCGACTAACGAACCCTTCCAGAAGTTGGTCAACCAAGGCCTCATCCTCGGTGAAGACGGCCAGAAAATGTCCAAATCCCGCGGCAACGTGGTGAACCCGGACGACGTCGTCACCGAATACGGCGCCGATGCCCTCCGCCTTTACGAAATGTTCATGGGTCCGCTCGAACAAGTGAAGCCATGGCAAATGAAAGGCGTCGAAGGCGTTTCCCGCTTCCTCGCCCGCGTCTGGCGCGTCGCGTTCGAAGAAAACGACGGCAATTTCACCGTTTCCCCGAAAATCCAGGACATCGCCTGCGCCGACAAGGAACTGCTCCGAGTCGTCCACGAAACGATCAAGAAAGTCGGCGAAGACATCGAGAAACTCAGCTTCAACACCGCGATCTCGCAAATGATGATCTGCACCAACGCCTTCACCCAGGTGGACGTCGTGCCGTTGAAGGAATTCACCCAGTTCCTCACCGTCCTCAATCCCTTCGCGCCGCACCTTTCGGAAGAAATCAACGCCCGCCTCGGCAGCGCGACACTTCTCTCGGAAACCGAATGGCCGACCTACGATCCCGAAGCGCTCATCCGCACCGAGATCGAACTCGTCGTCCAAGTGAACGGAAAACTGCGCGACCGCCTCTGGGTTTCCAAAGACATCGACGAGGAATCCGTCAAAGCCATCGCCCTCGCCAGCCCGAAAATCCAGGAACTCACCGAAGGAAAAACGATCCGCAAGATCATCTTCGTCCCCGGAAAACTGCTGAATATCGTCGTCTCGTAATACCATGAACGACGCCCGCGATCTCTTCCGCCTCCCCGGACTTGTCCAATGGTTCGCGGAGTCCCGGTGGCAGCAGGTTTTCGACAAAGGCACCCTCCAGCGTGCCCGCTCCTACGCGAACGAGCGCACCATTTCCTTTACCGTCGAGAAGGAAGACAATTGGTACATCCGCGCCAAAGTCGCCGGCACCCGTTCGCAACCTTATCGCACGCTGGTGATTTTCATCCACCACCACGGCGAATGGGACATCAGCACCGATTGCAGTTGCCCCGTCGGCCCCGACTGTAAGCACGCCGCAGCCGTGATGCAGCTGCTTTCCGAGAAAATCCCGCGTCATCTCGTCAGCAGCACCCCGCAAGCACTGACACCAGAGCTCCTCCGCTGGCTGGACCAAATCGCGGCGGCCGCTAAAACCGCAGCTCCCAAAAAATCCAATCCCGCCTCGGACTCCCGCTTCCTCGCCTACTGCGTGGAAACCGCTCCGTATCCTCCCGGCAGCTATCGAGTTGTTCTTCGCTCCGCGAATTTCAATAAAAAGGGCGTCCTCCAAGTTTCCGGTTCCGCCGCCCAGGCAGACCCTTCGCGACCTATGAAATACATGGTCGATGAAGACGTTCTCATCACCGCCACTTACCAACGCCTCTATCGAAAACAAGGTGGCTGGCAAGGCTTGGAGTTCATCGGTGAAAACTGGGGCGATTTACTAGATCGCATCGTCGCCACCGGTCGCTGCTACTTCGGAGCATCCACCACCCATCGCGCCCCCACCAACTACCGCCTCATTACCGCCGGGAAGCCACTCAACATCACGCCCGTCTGGCAAACCCTGCCCGACGGCACCAGCAAACCTGTCCTTCAGGGGCTTCTCCCCCATCAAACCCTCCTCCCCATTTCCCCTCCCGCCTATCTGGATGCGGAAAACGCCATCATCGGTCCCGTGATCAGCGGGTTTCCCACCGCTCTGCTCCACGCTTGGAACAACGGCCCCGCCGTTTCAGAAGCCGCCCAATCCCACACCAGCGAGCGCCTTTCCACCCTTCCCCTCGCCACGCTGCCCACACCGACCCGCCTCGTCACCCGGCAGCTCCCGGCCACCGCACCCAAGCCGTTTCTCACCATTAGGAAAACCACCCTCAACAGCGGCTGGAGAACCCAGGAAACCCTCATCGGCAGCCTGACCTTCCAATACAACGACGGCCCCCACCTCACCCCACTCGCCAAAAACGCCAACCCCGAGCACAGCTACATCGCCAACGGCACCCGCCACCTCCAGCCACGAGATGCCAAAACCGAAGCCAAACTCACCAAGCTACTTCCTAAAAACACCCCTCTCGTCCCCGTCACCTGGCATTTCCCCGGCTCCGTAAACACCGACCCCGATAAAAACCGCTTCCTCCCAAACGATCTCCAGCCATCCGCCACCCTCGCCTGGCTAAACTTCCTCCACAGCGAAGCCGCCGAAAAACTCCGCGCCTCCGGCTGGACCATCACTGCCGAGCCAGACACCGGCCTCACCCTTCGCGAAATCTCCGACTTCATCCCGGAACTCCAAACCGAGACCGACCACGGCATCGACTGGTTCCGCTTCGATGTTTCCTACGAAATCGACGGCAAAAAACTCTCCCTCATCCCCATCCTCGCCTCCGCCATCGCGATGGATCTCCCCCCCGCCGATTCCCCGGATCTCCCCGAATGGCTGGTCATCCCAAGCGAAAACCCCTCCGACGGCTTCATCCGCTTCCCCTCGAAAAAACTCATCGAGCTCGTCGATCAGGTCCGCCACCTCTTCCTCGGCACCACCGGCGACGGCCCCCTTCGTCTGGACCGCCTCGGAGCCGCCGGCATCGCGGATTCTCTCGCCATCGATGATTCGGAAACGAACCGCACCCTCGCCGCTCTCGGTAAAAATCTCAAAAACCTCCACCAGCTCCCTCCGGCGGAAATCCCCGCCACCATCCGCGCCGAACTGCGGCCTTACCAACAAGACGGCTACCGCTGGCTCCAGTTCCTCACCGCCCATCACCTCCACGGCATCCTCGCCGATGACATGGGACTCGGAAAAACCCTTCAGACGCTCACCCACCTCACCGCCGAAGCGGCGAAAAACCCCGGACGCCCCTCCCTCGTCATCGCCCCCACTTCCGTCGTCCCGAACTGGTCCGCGGAAGTCGGAAAATTCGCCCCCCACCTCAAAGTCGTCACCCTCCAGGGAAAAGACCGCACCACCGATTTCGAAAAAATCCCCGCCGCCGACCTCGTCCTCACCTCCTATCCGCTGCTCGCCCGCGATTTCGAAACCCTCAAACTCCAGGACTGGCACACCCTCGTCCTCGACGAAGCCCAATACATCAAAAACCCCAAAGCCATCACCGCCCAAAACGCCTGCAAGCTCAAGGCCACCCACCGCTTCTGCCTCTCCGGCACCCCCATGGAAAACCACCTCGGAGAACTCTGGAGCCTCATGCGCTTCCTCATGCCCGGCTTTCTCGGAGATGAAAAAACCTTTAACTCCCACCTCCGCCGCCCCATCGAGCGAGATCGCTCGTCGGACGCCCAGCTCGCCCTGAACCGCCGCGTTTCCCCGCTCATCCTCCGCCGCACCAAGGATCAGGTCGCCACCGAGCTCCCCGCAAAAACCGAGCTCATCCATCACATCGATCTCACCAAAAAACAGACCGATCTCTACGAATCCGTCCGCGCCACCATGGACAAGCGCGTCCGCGACGCCATCGCCGCCAAAGGCCTCGCCCAATCCCACATCATCGTCCTCGACGCCCTCCTGAAGCTCCGCCAGATCTGCTGCCACCCCCAGCTACTCAAAACCCCCGCCGCCCAAAAAATCGAAGACTCCGCCAAGCTCGACTACCTCACCGGCGAACTCCTCCCCACCCTGCTCGAAGAAGGCCGCCGCATCCTCCTTTTCTCCGCCTTCACCTCCGTCCTCGCCCTCATCCAGGCCAAGCTCGAAACCGCGAAAATCCCCTTCCTCAAGCTCACCGGCCAGACCAAAGACCGCGCCAGCCTGGTGAAAACATTCCAATCCGGAGAAATCCCGATCTTCCTCATCTCCCTCAAAGCCGGTGGCACCGGCCTCAATCTCACCGCCGCGGACACCGTCATCCACTTCGATCCTTGGTGGAACCCCGCCGCCGAGAACCAAGCCACCGACCGCGCCCACCGCATCGGCCAGACCAAGCCCGTCTTCGTTCACAAACTCGTCTGCCGAGGCACCATCGAAGACCGCATCCTCGAACTCCAGAAACACAAAGCCGGTCTCGTCGAAGCCCTCCTTTCCGAAAAAACCTCCAAACTCAGAATCGATTCCGAAACCCTCTCCCACCTCCTCTCTCCGCTGGGATAGCCGTCATCATTTTTATTTCCGCCATGCCCGAATCACCACTCGCCACCGCCCTCTCCGCGCTCATCGGCGCGGAAAAAGTCACCACCACCGCCGAAATCCTCGCCACCCACTCGACAGACAAATGGTATGCCAGCCACTCGCCGGATGTGGTCGTATTCGCCGAATCCACCGCCGATGTTTCCGCCGTACTCGCTTATGCGAATGAACGGAAAATCCCCGTGACCACTCGCGGCGCGGGCGTCGGCTACGTCGGCGGCGTGGTCCCCGTACAGGGCGGCATCGTCCTTTCCGTGATGCGCATGAACCAAATCCTCGGTCTGCATCCTGAAGACGGAGTAGCCATCGTGCAGCCCGGTGTGATCACCCGCGACCTCCAACGCGCCGCCCGGGCCGTCGGTTGGGAATACCCGCCCGATCCCGCCTCGCTCAAAGAATGCTCGCTCGGCGGAAACATCGCCACCAACGCCGGAGGCCCGCGTTGCCTGAAATACGGCGTCACCCGCAACTACGTCCTCGGCCTCGAAGTCGTCCTCTCCGATGGCCGCGTGCTCCGAACCGGCGGGCGATTGCACAAAAACAAAACCGGCTTCGACCTGATCGGTTCGTTCGTCGGCTCCGAAGGTCTGCTGGGCGTCGTCACCGAAGCCACGCTGCGCATCATTCCGAAACCCGCCGCCCGCTCGATGCTCGCCGCGATTTTCCCGGACTACTCGCTCGCCTCCGCCGCCGTCCAAGCGATCCTGAACTCCGGACACCTTCCCTCCGCGCTGGAAATCACCGATTCCTTCACCCTCGATGCCGCCCGCAAGCGCCTCGGTGCCGAAGTTTTCCCACCGGGAAATGCCCACCTCATCGTGGAAATCGATGGTCGCCCGGCTGCGGTCGCGTCCGAAATCGAAGAACTTTACTCCCTTCTCGAAAAACTCGGAGCCACCCACATCACCCGCGCGCTCGACGAAGCCTCCTGCGAGCAAATCTGGAAACTCCGCCGCGAGTTTTCCTACTCCCTGCGAGACACCGGCCTCACCAAGCTCAACGAAGACATCGTCGTCCCGCGTTCGAAACTCGTCGAGCTCGTCACCTTCGCCCGCCAGCTCGAAGCCGAAACCGGCATTCCCGTCGCCTGCTTCGGCCACGCCGGAGACGGCAACATCCACACCAATCTCATGGTGAAAGATTACGCCGATCCCGCCATCCGCGCCCAGGCCGATGCCGCGCTCAACCGGCTTTTCCAATGGATTCTCGAAAACAACGGCGCCATCACCGGAGAACACGGCGTCGGCCTCGCCAAGAAACCGTGGATCCGCCAAGCCCTCGGTGAAGTCTCCTTCCAAACCCACCGCGACCTCAAAAAAGCCCTCGACCCCAACGGTATCCTCAATCCCGGAAAATTCCTCGATTGACCCCACGGACCGCCGGTGTCCCCACCGGCCCGGCGCCTTTTCCACATCTTCGCAATCCAGCCCTTTACAAGCGCTGAAATCCCTGCCACACCCCGTCCAATTTACCCGCCCTGCCACGCGCGAACTCACTTCCCACGACCATGCCTAAAGACACCTCGATTCGGAAAATCCTCGTCATCGGCTCCGGCCCCATCGTCATCGGCCAAGGCTGCGAGTTCGACTATTCCGGTGTCCAGGCGTGCAAGGCCCTCCGAGAAGAAGGCTACGAGGTGATCCTGGTAAACTCGAATCCGGCGACGATCATGACCGATCCGGAATTCGCCAATCGCACTTATATCGAGCCGATTACGCCGGATTGCGTCGAAAAAATCATCGCTCGTGAGAAACCCGACGCTCTCCTCCCTACCCTCGGCGGCCAGACGGCGCTCAACACCTCGATGTCTTTGCACAAATCCGGTGTTCTCGAAAAATACGGCGTGCGCATGATCGGCGCCAAGCCGGAAGCCATCGACAAAGGCGAAGACCGCCACCTTTTCAAAGAGGCGATGATCAAGATCGGCCTCGACATGCCGCGCTCCGGCATCGCCCACACCATGGAAGAAGCGAAGAAAGTCGCCGAAGAAATCGGTTCCTTCCCGCTGATCATCCGTCCCGCCTTCACCCTCGGCGGCCAGGGCGGCGGCATCGCCTACAACAAGCAGGAATACGAGGAAATCATCGCCCGCGGCCTCGACCTTTCCCCGGTTTCCGAAGTTCTCATCGATGAATCCCTCCTCGGCTGGAAGGAATTCGAAATGGAAGTCATGCGCGACCGCGCCGACAACTGCGTCGTCATCTGCTCCATCGAAAACCTCGATCCGATGGGCGTCCACACCGGAGACTCCATCACCGTCGCACCGATCCAGACGCTCACCGACCGCGAATACCAGATCATGCGCGATGCTTCCTTCGCCGTGATCCGCGAAATCGGCGTGGAAACCGGCGGCTCGAACATCCAGTTCGCCACCTGCCCGAAGACCGGCCGCATGATCGTCATCGAGATGAACCCTCGCGTTTCCCGCTCCTCCGCGCTCGCCTCGAAAGCCACCGGTTTCCCCATCGCGAAAATCGCCGCGAAACTCGCCGTCGGCTACACGCTCGACGAGCTGCCGAACGACATCACCCGCGAAACCCCCGCCTCCTTCGAGCCTACCATCGACTACGTGGTCACCAAGATCCCGCGTTTCACTTTCGAAAAATTCCCGACGGCAAATTCCGTGCTCACCACTTCCATGAAGTCCGTGGGCGAAGCCATGGCCATCGGCCGCACCTTCAAGGAATCCATGCAAAAGTGCCTCCGCTCGTTGGAAACCGGCCGCTGGGGCTTCGGCTTCGACAACAAGGAGCCGCACAACGTCACCCGCGACGAAATCACCCGCAAGCTCCAGATTCCCAACGCTGAACGTATTTTCTGGCTGCAAACCGCCTTCATCAACGGCTGGACCATCGACGAAGTGTTCGAGGCCACCGCCATCGACCACTGGTTCCTCGGCCACCTCAAGCAGATCGCCGACGAAGGCACCCAACTCGCCGAACTCGATCTGAAACGCGCCAAAAAACTCGGCTTCTCCGACCGCCAGATCGCCAAGGCCCGCGCCCATTCCAAGGCGATCCACGACGTTTCCATCCACGGCGAAACCGACCAGCCCGCCGGTGCCCCGCCCCGTGCCGAGCCGGAGCCAGCCCTCGTCGATGTGCCGACCGAAGACACCATCCGCGCCGAGCGCAAAGCCAAGGGCATCATCCCCACCTACCGCCTCGTCGATACCTGCGCGGCGGAATTCGAAGCCTACACCCCCTATTTCTACTCCACCTACGGCGACGAAAACGAAGCCCGCGAGTCCGACAAAAAGAAAATCATCATCCTCGGTGGTGGCCCGAACCGCATCGGCCAGGGCATCGAGTTCGACTACTGTTGCGTCCACGCCGCCTTCGCGGTGAAGGAACTTGGTTTCGAGGCAATCATGGTGAACTCGAACCCGGA
Organism: Luteolibacter sp.; assembly: GCA_047605125.1. Taxonomy (GTDB): domain Bacteria; phylum Verrucomicrobiota; class Verrucomicrobiia; order Verrucomicrobiales; family Akkermansiaceae; genus Luteolibacter. The sequence goes on along the minus strand of JASGGK010000004.1, from coordinate 162,391 downwards.
AACCGTTTCCACCGACTACGATACGTCCGACAAACTCTTCTTCGAACCACTCACCCTCGAAGACGTCCTCAACATCTGCGATCAGGAAAAACCCCACGGCGTGATCGTCCAATTCGGCGGTCAAACCCCTCTCAACCTCGCCGCCGACCTCGAACGCCACGGCGTGCCCATCATCGGCACCTCTCCCAAGTCCATCGAGCTCGCCGAAGACCGCAAATTCTTCTCCGCCCTGCTCGACAAACTCGGCCTCAAACAAGCCGAAGCCGGCACCGCCACCAACGAAGCCGAAGCGCTCACCGTGGCAAACCGCATCGGCTACCCGGTTCTCGTCCGTCCATCCTTCGTCCTCGGCGGTCGCGCGATGATGATCGTTTACAGCGACACCGAACTTTCCCGCTACATGCGCGAAGCCGTCACCGCTTCGCCGGAGCGCCCGGTACTCGTGGACCGCTTCCTCGACAACGCCACCGAAGTGGACGTCGATTGCATTTCCGATGGGGAAACTTCCGTCGTCGGCGCGATCATGCAACACATCGAGCAAGCCGGCATCCACTCCGGTGACTCCGCCTGTGTCATCCCCGCCTTCTCACTCTCCGAGGAAATCAAAGCCGAGATCACCCGCGCCGCCAAAGACCTCGCCCGCGAGTTGCAGGTGAAAGGCCTCATGAACATCCAGTTCGCCGTGAAGGACGAGCAACTCTACGTCATCGAGGTGAACCCGCGCGCTTCCCGCACCGTGCCCTTCGTTTCCAAAGCCACCGGCGTCCCGCTCGCCAAGCTCGCCGCGAAAATCATGGTCGGCGAAAAATTGAAAGATCTCGGCTTCACCGAGCCGGTCATCCCGCCGCATTTCTCCGTGAAGGAAGCCGTCTTCCCATGGAACCGCTTCCCCGGCATCGACATCGTGCTCGGCCCGGAAATGAAATCCACCGGCGAAGTCATGGGCATCGACGCCGATTGGGGCATGGCCTACGCCAAGAGCCAGATCAGCGCCTTCAACCCCCTGCCCACTTCCGGCACCGTCTTCCTCTCCGTCGCGGATCGCGACAAGGAACGCTCCGTCGCCGTCGCCCGCGATCTCGTCGAGCTCGGTTTCCAGATCTACAGCACCGGCGGCACCCACGCCCACCTCACCGCCGCCGGCATCCCCTGCCACCGCGTTTACAAAGTCGCCGAACAGGCCCGCCCGAACGTGATCGACATGATGAAGAACAACGAAATCCAGTTCGTCATCAACACCCCGGCCACCCACGAATCCCGCGCCGATGAAATTCTCATCCGCTCCACCGCCATCGCGCAGAAAATTTCCCACGCCACCAACCTCTCCGCCGCCGAAGCCTCGGTGAAAGCGATCCGCTCGCTGAAGGAAAAGGATTTCACGGTGAAGACCATCCAGGAGTATCACGCGTAATCAAACACCGGGAACACCGAGGGCCACCTCGGCCCCCAAAGAATCCAGCCATCCAAGCCAAGCGGACTGAAGTCCGCGCTCCAATTTTCTCAAAACGGTGTCATGGTAACTCCATGAAAATCGCCATCGGTTCGGACCACGCAGGCTATCTCTACAAGCAGGAAATCATCTCCCATCTGCAAGCCGCCGGGCATGAAGTTCGGGATTTCGGCACGGACTCCACCGCGCCCGTCGATTACCCGGATTTCATCCGCCCGGTTGCCGAAGCCGTCGCGGCGGGAGAATTCGAGCGAGGCATCGTCCTCGGCGGATCAGGCAATGGCGAAGCCATCGCCGCCAACCGTGTGAAAGGTATCCGCTGCGGTCTCTGCTGGAATACAGAATCCGCACGGCTCACCCGCAAACACAACAACGCCAACGTCCTCTCGCTCGGCGAGCGCATGATGGAACTCTCCACCGCGCTCGCTCTTGTTGACGTTTTTCTCACAACTCCCTTCGAAGGCGGCAGACACCAGCTCCGCATCGAAAAACTGGATCGCTAAACGGCTTACTTCAACACCAAGCCCAGCGGCTTCCGCAAACCAATTGCAATCGGCAAGCAGGCCAGCACGCCGCCCGCCAGCGCACCCAGCAGCAGCAGGCGGCCTTCCGCCCCATACAAAGCCGCCGTCGATCCGAGCCATTTGATCTTCAAAGTCGAGAGATCCAGGCGGGAAACAATGGCTTGGAGCAAACCGAAACCAATCAGAACTCCCCCCACGGAAAGCAGGCAATGTTCCAATATGGCATGGATCAGCAAAGTGACACGCCCCACACCGAATGAGCGAATCAACGAAAGCAAATAGCGCTCCTCGCGGAATTCCATCCACGCCAGACTGCCGAACACCAATCCGAGAACGATGCAGGAACCCACCGTAACCCAAAGCAACGATTGAGCCTGGATGCCGCGCACCCGCTCCAGTTCCCGCAGCACCCGCAAGTTGCTTTGAATATTGAGATGCCGACCTTCCACTTCTACCAGCACCTTTACCAAATCATGCGCCCTCTGCACATCTTCGACGGATTTCGCCCGTAGGAAAATCAGCCGCGAAAACCCCTGCGCGAGAAGCGGTGACATCCGTTCGACGCCGCCAACCAACACGTCCCGCCCTTGCATAATCTGCGCTGTATCCGGGGTATGCCGGTGAACCGTTGCTTGCGAAGTTTGATTGTTGAGATCGAAGGTCAATATCTCGCCTTCCCTGAGCATTTGACTGTAAATGTGGAAGTCGTCATCCAACATCATGCCGTCAAGATCGTCCACCGCCCAAACCATCGTCCGGCGGCCGTTTTCCAATTCAGCCATGCCTGCGGTTTGATAAAAAATCGAGATTTCGTTGGACAATTCTTTCCACGGTTCTTTTTCCATCGCCCCCGGCAGCAGCATTCCCGGAGCAACGGAGGGAGAGATCGTTTCCGAGACCGTCACCGCGAGCACTTCGCGGTCTTTCAACTGCCGGTCCAGTTCCAGCCCGAGTTCTTTGACTCCCAAAATCACGAATGCACCGAACAGCCCGAGAAGCGCCGCGATGAGGAGTTTGCTGGCAAGCGATAACGGCTGTTCAACCCACCGCTTGAAACTATTTCTCCAGAGATAACAAAGAATGAAAGTCCACCAAGGCATCGGCTATATTTTCCAGTCGGTGATCATGAGTCGCCACAACACAAATCGTCGTTCCGGCGGCCGCAAACTCTTTAACGGCGTTTTTGATAATTTCGGTATTGGCATCATCGAGTCCTGAAGTCGGCTCATCCAGAAACAAGACCTTGGGTTGTTTGGCCAAAGCACGTGCGATCGCCACCCGCTGCCTCTGTCCGCCGGACAGGCGTTCCACCTGCCGCTGGCGGAGTTCCCAAATCCCGAGGGTTTTGAGCCATTTTGCCGCCATCTCCATCGAAGTCCCCGCAATCTGCGACGAAAGCATCAAATTTCGTTCCACTGAAGCGAGCGGCAGGAGATTGAGATCCTGGAATACGAACGAAAGCTCCTTGCGGAAAAACTCACGGCTGCCGGGCTGAAGCAGCCCTTCCACCCGGACTCCTCCGGCATTCGGACGCAGCAATCCGGCCGCAAGACGCAGCAATGTGCTCTTCCCGCATCCCGAATACCCTCGCAGAAGCGTCACCTGATTGAGAAATTCCAGATTCAAATCCGAAAAAACATCCTCCTCCGCTCCCGGGTAGCGATAGGCCAATTCCAAACAACTAATTTTCATGCCGGGAATTCACCACCACGACTTTGGGAGCCACATACACGACGCGGGTATCCGGCCAGCGTTTTTCAACAAAGGAAGCCCATCCTTCTTCGCTGATTTCTTTGGAAAACTTGAACAAGAATTGGTTCTTTTCGAGGATATGCCCCGGTTGTTGGAGAACCCGGTATACCTGCGCCATTCTCGAACCGGTGAGAGAAGCCGGAACCGGCTCCCCTTCCTTCGAAGGCTGAATGGCGAAAACGCAAATCCGGCCATTGCGATTCATGGAACGTTCTTTTGAATCCCGGAGATAGCGGCCGGGATATATCCGTCCATCTTCCCCATTGATTCCGATCTGCAGTTCCTGGCCCGGCAGACTCCTCACTCGAGGATCCAGCAATTCAAGCGCCACTTCCGCCTGTCCAACCTGGACGATCTGTCCAACAACCGTCGCCCTGCGAACATCACCGCGATGAAAGATTTCCAACCTTCCCGCATGCTCTGCCAAGATCTCGGAATTTTTGATCAGTTCCTCATGCTCGTTTTCCGCTTTTTCAAGATCGAGTTTCAAACGTTCCTGTTCCTGGATTTGGGACGTTTCGAAATAATCGCTATCGAATTTTTCGCGTTGCCGCTTGATATCCCCCATCAATTCGGAGCGTTCCACCGCCATACGTTTCACGAAATTTTCTCCGAGCAATTGCCGTTCGGTCTCCGTTAATTTCATTTCCGCCAGTTTGCTCTCGAGATTTTGAATCGTCCCCTGAAGCGCCTGCTTTTTTTCCAAAAGCGAGGACTCGATATCCATTCGGGAATTCTTCATCTGGCTCCGCTTTAACTCGAGAGACTTGGCCGATAGCTCGATCTTTTTCGCGTCGGAAACCGCGATCACCTGATCCTCGGCAACCATGGACCGGTCTTCGACCTTCCATTCGATAGAACCGTTCAAATTGATCTCGATCGGTATCACAGGTTCCACCTGAACCTCTCCTACCAGGGAACCGAGCCAAATTCTTGAGCTCACGGGATAATTCTTCAGTTCTCCCAAATCGGGATTGGCTTGCGCGCACACACGGCAAGTCCCGAGCAACAACGCCAAAATGGATAAGCGGGCCAAAGGGAATTTCATGATCTTATTTCCATTTTTCTTCATCCCAAATCCAAAGTTCCATGACGAGTTGTTCCTTTGAGCGGGCAAGGGGGCGCATACCCATTCCTCCGGAGCGCAGCGCTTTCAACTCGGTCAGCGCCGAACCTCCGCTTTTCACCTCCCTGACAGACTGGATGCGCTCGCTCGCCAGGCGTTCGTTCAATAAAAGCTGATGATAGCGTTTTTTTAAAGTAATCCACTCACGTGATTCCCGATCCAAACTTTGCCTTAAGGTTTTTTTAACGAATTCGGTGTTTTGTTCCGCCGTCACAATCGATTCCGTTTCGCGACCGGTCAGATCATAGGATTTTGAAAGCCCGCTGTATAAGTAAATATTCCCGGCATCCAGCGGATCCTGATACCCACTGCTGGAGTCGTAAACGGAAGGCGAGGAGCTTCCCAAAGACAGGGAAGGCCAGCGGTTGAATTTGATGCCTTTTTCGCTCAAAAGCGCCGCCTCGATTTGATACGCATACAGCCTGCAGGCCAATTGACCATAATTTTTCCCCGGAATCAATTGATCGATCCTCTCGTCATAATCCAAAACCGGGCGACTTTCCGGAATCGGCACAGGTTTTTCACCTGGCAGGTTCAAGACTTGGGCCAACTGATCCTGAAGAGATCTCACCATTTCCTGATGCGCGCCACGCGTCTCCAACTCCCGCAATGCGTCGGTTGGGGAAGTAGCTTGAGCCTGTTGTAGTTTACGTTGGTCAGCCAGCAACTGCTCATAGCGTGAAAAGATCCGATAGAGAGTCGCTATTTGCCGGCGATAGCTCAGGGTGTAGCTGTCCTCCGCCTGCAAAACCGATAAAGCCAGTTGGAAAGCACTCGCCCTCTCCGTAAACGGATTGGGGATATTCAACGGCGCGATCACCGAGGACCTGAGGTCGGAAGATGACAAATTGCCCAACTGGGCAAGGCTGCTTTGCAAACTGGCATAAACCGCCAACTTCGGCAGCCATGTCCGCCATTGCCTGGATTTCTCCCTTTTCGCCCGCTCCACCTGAAGCCGTGCCTTCTGTAAGGAAAGATTCCTTTCCTCCAGCATTTTGACGGCTTCTTTCCAACTCAGAGGTTTTTCACCCGAGGATCGATTCGCCCACGCCAGCTCGGTCGTTTGATGGCGAATTTCCTCTTCCCGCTCCCCGAGTCTGCGACCGAGTTCCTTCGTTACACAACCAGTAAGCCCTCCAAGAAAAAAGCCAGCAACTCCACAAACGCAAATAATCTTGTGCATGTGGAGTATAGTGGAATGCAAAATCGGAAAGTTTACAAATCAGATTCGGAATTGCGGCGAGATGAGTCATCAAGAACCCGCATTCGTTTCCGTCGTATCTTCGACGAAGGTTCCGCTACTGTTGGTCGTCGATTCAGTCAGATTTCCATCATTCAGGCTCTCGAAATCCATGGTATACTTGAGAGTTACGGTCGTTCCGGCGCCGTTCTTGTATTGGATGGAAAGTTTGGCGATATCACTACCACTTCTCCCGTAGGAATAAGTTCCCTGCACACCCTCCACATCCCCCGCCGAATCTCCAACAGTATCGATCAAAACCAATCCATGATCCTCGACGGTAGTCCCTCCTTGCAGAGAGGGTCCGGTTGCGGAACTGGAAACAAAGCCACCGGTCAAAACCAAAGAACCCGTAGTCAAAGCGACTGTCCGATCATCCATACTTGTCCAAACAGCGCTCGAAGGCGTGGAATCCGTCATCGTTTTGTAAGGATTGTAGCCGGATTGAAGATAAGTTCCCGTTGTCGTGGAAGTAATAGTCAATACCTTGCTCGATGTATTGCTCACATCGCTGGCATCGAAGGCCACAGGAGTAACAACCAAGGTGTAAGGATTTGAAGTTCCAGAATAATCATAATAATAAGCACTTCTGATACGCGCGGTATTATTGATCAGATAGCCGCCGGAGGCTTCGAAAAGCACGTCTACCACGAGTGAGGTTTCATCCGCGGAACTTACCCCGGAATTCCAAAACATATAACCTCGATAAACCGTATCGAGTTGGTCATCATCGCTGCTTAACCCATCATACCAAGGAGACTCCTGCGAGTTCGTCCAAGTGAAGGTGATTCGTCCTGTATTGGTGCCAGTCCGCTCATAAGTATACTTCACACTGGTGAGCACGGACGGAAGCTGGATATAGCGCCCGACGGCCGAAGAACCCGAGGCGACGCCAAGGAAAAAGGAGGAAAGCGTGCGACTGAACTCTACGGCCCCCGTCTCATTACCGGCGGTGCCGTTCAGCCTCGTGCAAGTCATCGTAAAAGCATCGAAGAAATTAAGGGTTGTCAGATCGAGGGATTCGGGAGCAACCACATCTTCATCGCTGCTTCCGCCTCCGCCGCATGCCGTGAGGCCGATGGCGGCCACGGTGGCCAGGGAGACCGCCTTGAAGCAGGCGAAGGCGTGTTTCAGTGAGAATCGTTTCATGAGGCTTTTTTGGGGATTTTTTGGGGATTTTTTGAAATTCGGTTGAGAGGAATAGGAAGCGGCGAGGGGGGGCGTCAAAGCAAAAACACGCGAGGGTAACGCTTTATTTGCGGGTGGGTTAGGCCTTCCGGCCGCCAGCCTTGGGTTAGGAGCGCTTCTTGCGGAGGAATGGCGGAAGATCGAGATCCTCTCCTTCGAAGACATTCGGATTTTCCCCTTCGAAGCGGCCGCGCGGCGCGGAATCAAAGAAAAGTTCGCTTTGGGAAATCGGGGTTTTTACACCGAGTTTCAGCTTGGGCGCAGGAGCCTCTTCGGAATCGCTCCCGGGCTTTTCCTCCTTGGGATTTTCGACAGCGGGAGCATCCGGCTCATCCAGATCGAAGGGGAAACCATCGGGCTCGCGGGCAGGAGTCTGCGGAGATTTCTTTTCAACGGGCAGCACAAACACCGGCTCGGCGAAAGGACGCTCTTCGATTTCAGGAGCTTCCGGTTTCTCTTCTTCTTTTTCTTCCACCGCAGGCTCTTCCTCGGAATCCACTTCTTCAGTCTCCCCGGCTTGCACCTCTTCTTCAGGCTCAACGGCAGTCGGCGCCGGAATTTCTTCCGTCACCGTCTCTTCTTCTGGTGCTTCGATTTTTTCAGCCTCGGGAAGTTTGAAGGCGATTTCCTCCGGCTCAGGCGCTGGCGCGAAATCCGGCAGTGGCGGCGGGAAGGAGGATGCGTCTTCTTCAGCAGAAACTTCGACTTTGGTTTCCAAAACAGGAGCCACCACTGCTTTTACTTGGGTGAAACCATCGCTGGGATCGAGTTCCTGAGTATCGAGCGGACGGCTGATCGCATCGCGGGGCGCGGAAACCAAGGCATCTTCCGGCAGCGCGCTGATGAGGGTGATGGAAAGCGAATCCTTCATCAAGGGATCAATGGCCGCACCGAAAAGCACGTGGGCTTTTTCCGGAACGTATTTTTGAAGGCGCTGCATCAGCAACTCGATTTCGAACAACGTGAGATCTTCACCGCCACAAAGGTGGACGAGCACGGTTTGCGCGTCTTTCAACAACGCGCCTTGATCGAGCAGCGGGCTGCCGAGGGCATTCTTGAGCGCGCGGGAGGCGCGGTCCTTTCCATTGGCAATGCCGGAGCCGAAAAGACAGCGGGAGCGTGTAGTCCGCAGGGCGCTCATGAGATCGTCGAGACCGACGTTGATCAGGCCCGGACGCGCGACCAAACGGATCACGGCTTTGATCGATTCACAAATCATGGAATCCGCCGCCGCGAAGGCTTCGTGGATGCCTTGCTTGGCGAGAACGAGTTCGCCCATGCGGTTGTTGTCGAACGTGACGAGGGCGTTGGAAAGAACCGCCAGTTCGTTGAGCGATGTTTCCGCCTGTTCGCGACGACGGCGACCTTCGAAAGCAAAGGGCATGGTGGCGAAAACCACGACGAAAGCGCCTTCTTCACGAGCGATCCGCGTCACGATCGGCGCCGCACCCGAACCGGTGCCACCACCGAGACCGGTGCAAAGGAAAACGATGCGGCGGCCTTTGAGCGCGGCGCGGATTTCGTTTTCCGCTTCGAGAACCGCTTGATGGCCGAGTTCCGGATCACCGCCGGCACCGAGGCCTTTGGTGAGATTCAGACCGAGCTGGATTTTTTCCTGCGCGAGACAGGCGTGCAGCGTGCGGATGTCCGTATTCAGCGCGAGCAGCTCCGCGCCATCCAGACCGTCCAACGCGATGCGTTCCAGCATGTTGGCACCCGCGCCGCCGAGACCGACGATTTTCACGGCTGAGGTCGGAATGGTTTCTTGGGGATCACGGGAATAGGAAATCATGGAGAAAGTGGGGTGAAAATCGTGCGCAACCGCAACGGCGGTTGATGGTCACGCGAAGTTGAGCATACGCGGGGCAAAGTTCAACCTTAAGGAGCAGGGACATTTTTGTCCCTGATTTCAAAACATTTACCATTACGGGAATGTCCCTGCACCTTGCTTATTTTCCGAACGGCCAGAACAAACGTCCCAGCTTGCCGAAAAGCCCCGGCGGTTTGGATTGCTCGGTCTCGAGAATTTGCGCGTAGCGGATCAGGCCGATGGCGGTGGCATAGCGCGGATCCTTGAAATTCGCCTGCACGCCGCTGAGCTCGGCGGGTTCCGAATGGTAAATATCGCGGCCAAACACATCGAAGGCCAGTTGGCTGAAGCCACGCATCAGGCTGGTGCCACCGGTGAGGAAAACTCCGGCACCAACCGAATCCACCGCGCCTTCCGGCAGGCGGGCGCGCACCAGACGCAGGGTTTCCTCCAATCGCTGGCGGATCACTTCGTTGAGCACGCTGCGGCTGACTTCCACTTCCGCGAAACCACGGTCATCGGTGAGCTTCGCCACGCCGACGGAGCGCGCCGGATCATTGGAAACATCGCCTTCGGTGATTTTCAGACGCTCCGCTTTGGAAAACGGCAGCCCGGTTACAAGATGGATGTCGTTCGTCACGTGATCGCCGCCAACCGGGATGCAGCCGGACGCGGCAATCGCGCCGTTCAAATACAACGCGTAATCCGTGGTGCCGCCGCCGATATCGATGACCAGGGCACCGCGATCCCGCTGCTCGCGTTCGAGCGCCATTTGCGCGGTGGCGATGGGAGAAAAGACGATATCGTCCACTTCGAGCGGCATTTCACGCACCAGCTTGATGCTGTTTTGGATGCGTGTGCCGATACCGTGGACGATGTGGAAATCCGCTTCCACGGTTTTTCCGAACAAGCCCACCGGCGTGGTCGCCTGATCCATCCCGTCCAGCCGGTATTGGCGGATGATCGGGTGCAAATAAACATGGTCCTGCGGAATCTGCACATCGCGCGCGATGCTGCGGGCTTCCTCGACGTGCTCCGGCGTCACCGTCGGCTCGCCGTCCGGCAAACGATACGTGCCGCGATTGTTTTCGCCCTGAATGTGCGAACCGGTCACAGCCAGAAAAACGCTGCCGATCTCCACATCGCTGGCGTCTTCCGCTTTCGCCAAAGCGTCTTTCAAGCAAGCGCGGGCTTGGGAAAAATCGTAAATCTCGCCCTTGCGGACACCGGCGGACCGGCACATGCCGATCCCGAGGATTTTCACCGCGGTGTCGGGCTTCACTTCACCGACGACCATGCAGGTTTTGCTGGTGCCGATTTCCAGACCGACGTGGATTTTCGTGCGACGTGACATGGGGAGACTTTTAAAAATACGGGGAAAAATTAACCGCGATTGAGCAATGCGCTGCGATCCCGATCCCGCTTGTTCTGGCGGAGTTGCTCGGGGCTGGGAGGAGGAATCGGAGCCGTGGCGGGCGCTGGAGCTTTCGGCGTATCCTCCTGCACCGTGATCGGCACGTTTTCCTTGGGAATCAAATTGATCGTCTTGATGAGATAGCCCTGCCGCGCGGCGTGATCGAGAGCTGCGCGCAAGTTGGCGATCTGCCGCGCGTGATCGGCCAAGCCGAACGTCGCGACCGTTCCCTCCTTCGTCACCAATGCCAGCGACCACTCGTTGGTTTGGCGGATCAGCTCGACGGATTCACAGGCTTGCGGATCGCTTTCCGTCGCGGCGTCCATCAGGCGGAAGCAGCGGGCGAGCTCGGGATGGTCGAATTTTTTGCCGACGGAAATCGGCGTTTGATCAAGCCGGGAAATTTCCACGACCGGCAGCTTCGCCGCGTCGGCCAGCGCCATTTTCGGGCATGCGAACACGAAACCATCGCGATCCACCAGCAAGCCACCGGCCTCACGTTTTCCGGCAAATCCCGCGGACGGGCAGGAAATCCACGCCTTCGGCACCCGCGCGGTGACGCGGACGAAAAGCTTGTCCGGCAAATGCCGCTCGACTTTCGCATCCGCCACGGCGGGCAGTTTTTTCAAGCGTTCCGCCGCTTCTTCGACGTGGATGCCAAACAGGTTCGTCGGCAGGGAAATGCCCGCCGCATCGACGAATCCTTCGTGATCGAGCACCGGATTCGGATTCAGATCGATCTCGCGCAGGCTGAAATCCGGGTTCTGGTAAAACGCCTTCTGCACGCCATACCAAACGCCCCAGCCCGCCGCGCCGAGGATCGCGAGAATCACCGCGAACTTCATGCCGTGTTTCAAAAAACGCAGGCATGTAAACCACGCGATCCGCCGCGACATCACACGCACCTCAAGAACCTGGGAACGGGAATGGCGGCGGACTTTCGTGGTTTGGCGTTTCATGGCTGGATCAGGATTTTTGACGCAGTGAGAGGGAAACTTCGGCGATTTTCCGGCAAATTTCCGGAAAACCGATGCCTGCGGCGGCAGCGGCCTTTGGCAACAGGCTCGTCTCCGTCATGCCGGGAATGGTGTTTGCTTCCAGCACGTACGGGCGGTTTTCCGCATCGAGCAAAACATCGACGCGCGAGTAAACTTCCACGCCGAGCGCGCGGTGTGCGGCGAGTGCGGCGGCTTGCACCGCAGCGGTCGTTTCCTCGTCGAGATCCGCCGGGCAGAGGTATTGGCTGCCTTTCGCGCCGGAAAGCCACGGATATTTGCTGGCCATGTCATACACGCCTTCCGGCGGAATGATGTGAACGACAGGCAACGCCTGATCGTCGAAAATACCGACCGTCAGCTCCTTGCCTTCGACGAATTCCTCGATCAGCACCTCGCTGTATTTTTCCGCGGCCTTCAGCAAAATCGTCGGCACATCGTCCTGATTGCGGACGATTTCCACACCGACGCTCGATCCTTCGCGCGGCGGCTTCACCACCAGCGGAGCCTTGATCGTCAGCTGCGGCAGCAATCCCGGAGAAAGCGCGATGGTTTCGGAACGCGGAGTCGGCACGCCTGCGGCGAGGAATTTCTCCTTCGCCAGCGATTTGTCGAAAGCGATGCGGCTGCTTTCCGCACCCGCGCCGGTATAAGGAATACCTTGCTCGTCGAGCAAATCCTGAAGCTGGCCGTCTTCGCCGAAGGTGCCGTGGATCACGTTGAACGCGAGATCCGTACCGGGCGGCAGATCGAGTTTCGCTTCGGTCACATCGACAGGCACCGCGTTCAGGCCGAGACCGAGAAGCGCGTTGAGCACCGCATTTCCGGAAGCGAGGGAAACCTCGCGCTCCGAGCCGGGACCGCCCATCAGGACGGCGATTTTTTTGTCAGTGAGCATAAAAGAAATTCAGGTTAAACCACAGATGAACGCGGATAAACACAGATAGAAGATTCAGAAACTCTGATTCGGTCAATTCGTGAGATTCGCGGTGCCTTCCTTCTCAAAAATCCGTGTGAATCCGTGTCCATCTGCGGTTGAATAATCATTAGAAAGTGCACTCGTCGTCGCCGAGGATTTTGATTTCCGTTTCGAGATCCACCGAGCGCTCTTCCTTCGCCTCTTTTTGGAGGAATTCAATGAGCGTGATGATTTCCGTGGCGGTGGCCCCTCCTTGGTTCACAACGAAATTTCCGTGGACTTCGGAAACCGCCGCCTGACCGCAGGTCGTGCCTTTCAGTCCCATGTGATCGATGAGGCGTCCCGCCTGGATCACTTCGGGATTCTTGAACGTGCAGCCGGCGGATGCGGCGATCGGTTGCGAGGCTTTGCGTTTCTCGCGGGATGCTTCCCAGCGCTCCTTGATCTCGGCGGGATTGTCGTTGTTTTTCCCTTTGAAAACCGCCTGGAGGGCGAAATGCCGGCGCAGCTCCGGCACATTCCGGTATTGGGAAACGATCTCCCCGCGCTCGCGGGTGCGGATCACACCGTCTTCATCGAGGAAGGTCACACGCACGACTTGATCGAACATTTCCCTGCCCATCGCTCCGGCGTTCATGCGCAACGCACCGCCGACGTTTCCGGGAATCCCTTCCATCCACTCGAAGCCGCCGACGCCGATGGCTCCGGCATAGCTGGCGAGTTTTTTCAACCGCACGCCCGCACCCGCCGTGATCTCGCCTTTTTCATTCGAGGAAACTTCGGAAAACACACCGCCGCTCGGGTGGATCACCGCGCCTCGGATCCCACCATCGCGCACCAGCAGGTTCGAGCCACGGCCGACCACCCGCACGGGAATGCCGCGCTCGCGACAGTAGCCCACGAGAAAGGCGAAGGCGTAAAAACTCTTCGGCTCCAGCCAGAATTGGGCCGGGCCGCCAACGAGGATCGTCGTGTGCCGTTTCATCGGCTCGTAGAGCTTTCCTTCGATTTCGCCCGCTGGCATCAGCGCGCGCATTTCTTCGAGAATCTTGAGATCGCCAGCAATGCGGGTGCCAGCTTCGTGGACGTTTCCCGCACCGAGGGTGATCAGAATATCGCCGGGCTGAAGCGCGTTGCCCACGGTGTGATGAGCGGTTTCCAGATCCGGCAAAAACGTCGCGGGAGTATCTCCATGGGCTTCGATCGCATCGACGATGGTCTGGCCGGAAACGCCTTCGATCGGCGGCTCGGACGCCGGATAGACATCGGAAACGAACACCAGATCGGCTTCTTGCAGCACTTTGCCGAAATCATCGGCCAGCGCCTGCGTGCGGGTGTAACGGTGCGGCTGGAACAGCACGACGATCCGCTTCGGACTCAGCGAACGCGCCGTTTGCAGCGTCGCGGCCAGCTCGGACGGGTGATGGCCGTAGTCGTCGATGATGCGGTAGTTCGGCGAGAGATACTTCGTTTCGAAACGGCGTTTCGCTCCGGCGAAGCTCGAAAGCGCGCGGGCCACCAGCGCGAATTCCGCGCCGCACGCATCCGCCAGCGCGATCGCCGCCAGCGAGTTGAGAATGTTGTGGCGGCCGGGAATGCCGAGTTCGATGTCTCCCAGCACTTCGCCGTTTTTCTTCACGGTAAATGCGGACGAACCCTTGAGATCGCGGATGTCCGTCGCGACGAAATCCGCGTTTTCCCAACCGTAGGAAACCGCGTTTTCACGGGCGGAAAGCAGCTCTTTCGCCACCGGATCTTCGGCACAATAAACGATCTTCCCGGTCGTTTGATCGGCGAGCTGGGTGAAGACCTCCTTGATGTGATCGAGATCGCGGTAGAAATCCAAGTGTTCCGCCTCGATGTTCAACACCACCGCGTGCTCCGGGTGATACAGAGCGAGCGTGCCGTCGGATTCATCTCCCTCCGCGACCATGTGCGTGCCATCGGCGGACCAATGCGCGTTCGCTCCGAGAATCGGGATTTCCGCGCCGACATAGTGAGACGGCTTCAGCCCCGCCACGCGCATGACGTGCGCCGTCATCGAGGAAGTCGTGGTTTTCCCGTGGGTTCCGGAAATCACCACGCCGTTTTTCGTGTGGAGGATCGCCGCGAGACACTCGGCGCGGCGCAATAGCGGGATTTTCGCTTTTTTCGCCGCCGCGTAGGCCGGATTGTCCGGCTTGATCGCGGAGGAATAAACGACGATGTCCGCATCCTTCACCGCCTGCTTGGTGTGAGGCGACGAGAAAATCAGGCCATGTCCTTGCATCCGCTCCGTTTCCGCCGTGGTCACGCGGTCCGAGCCGCTGACCTTGTGGCCCATGCCCATCAGCAGCAGCGCGAGGCCGCTCATGCCGGAACCGGCCACGCCGATCAGGTGGATTTGAAGAGGATTGCCCGTTTCGGTCAGGCGCTTTGCAAAGGATTTCATATTGGGGAGAAGGTGGCTTCGATGGCGGTGCAGACCCGATCCGCGGCGTCGGGAATCGCAAGAGCGCGGGCGGCTTGTGCCATGCGCTCGCGGGTTGGCAAGTCCAGGAGAATCGAAGTTGCCATTCCTGCGAGTTTTTCCGCATCGAAATCGCGCTCCTGCACCAGCTCGGCGGCTCCTTTTTTCGAGAAAACTTCGGCGTTTTTCGTTTGATGATCGTCCGCCGCGTAAGGGAACGGCACCAGAATCGACGGCAGCCCGGCCAGTGAAACTTCCGTCAAACTAGAGGCTCCCGAGCGCGCGATCAACAAATCCGCCACGGCATACGCGGACGGCATTTGATCGCAGAAACCCAGCACCTTGTAGCCTTCGCGGCCTTTCACCGTTTCCGAAACCCGCTCGAAATCCAGCGCTCCGGCGATGTGCAGCACCTGCGTTTCCGGAGAAAGCGAGTTCGCCGCTTCCGCCGCGAGTTGGTTCAAGCGGCGCGCTCCCTGGCTGCCACCCATCACGACCAACGTCGGACGCGAAGGATCGAGGCCGAATCTCGCCGCAGCCTCCGCGCGGCTCGGCAGGTGCAAAATCTCCGGGCGCACCGGCGTGCCGGTATTCACCGTCAGGCGGTTCGGGAAATACGTTTTCGCCGCATCCAGCCCGAGAAAAACTTCCGTGCAAAACCGGCTCGTCAGCACATTCGCCCGGCCCGGACGCGCGTTCGAATCATGCACGAACGTCTTCAATTTCAACCGATGTCCGGCGTACACCGGCGGCAGCGAGGTGAAGCCACCCATCCCGAGCACCGCGTCCGCCTTGAACTCCCGCAGGATTTTTTTGCAGTGTGCCTGCGTCCGCCAGAGCTTCCAGAGAAACGGCAGCATTTTCGGTGAGAGCGTGGCCGGTTTCGCCACGGCCGGAATTTTAGCGAAGTTCAAATGCGAGTACTTCGCCGAGGCCTCCGCATCCACTTTCTTCTCGGAAATCAACAACAACGTCTCGTGTCCCCGCGCGCGCAACGCCTCCGCCACCGCGATTCCCGGAAACAAATGGCCGCCGGTACCACCACAGGCGATGAGAACATGAAGAGGCTTGGACACAGTCAAATGCGGGTGAAAATGAACGATCCGCGCCAAAAAGGAAAGCCCGGCGCGTCGCACGGGAACCTTAAAACAATCCTTGATATTTCGGCAATCTTGAAAATTTCCCGTTTTAAGGAGCCAGCCACCAAGCTCATCAAACCTCTTCTTGCCAATTTCCCGGCATTCCCCTTCACTGCGCCCGCCCGCACCATGGCCCTCATCGTTCAAAAATACGGCGGCACGTCCGTCGGCACCCTCGATCGCATCCGCAACGTCGCCTCGCGCATGAAGCGCACCCGTGACGAAGGAAACCAAGTCATCGCCGTCGTTTCCGCCATGTCCGGCGTCACGGACGGCCTCATCAAGATGGCGAAGGAACTCTCGGATGCGCCCACCGAACGCGAACTCGACGTCCTCCTCGCCACCGGCGAGCAGCAATCCATCGCGCTCGTCGCCATGGCCTTGCAGGAAATGGATGTCGAAGCCGTTTCCATCACGGGCCGCCAGGCCGGGATCATCACCTCCGGCTCCCACACCCGTGGCCGCATCCAGGACATCGATCCGACCTTGATGAAACGTTACCTCGATGAAGGGAAATCCCTCGTCGTCGCCGGTTTCCAAGGCGTCACGGCCGAGGGCATGATCCACACACTCGGCCGTGGCGGCTCCGATCTCACCGCCATCGCCGTCGCCGCTGCGGTGAAGGCCGATGTTTGCCAGATCCTCACCGATGTGGACGGCGTTTACACTTGCGATCCCCGCGTCGTGAAAAACGCCCGCAAGCTCCCGGAAATTTCCTATGACGAAATGCTGGAAATGGCATCCTCCGGCTCCAAAGTCATGCAATCCCGCTCCGTCGAATTCGCCAAAAAATTCGGCGTCGTCTTTGAAGTCCGCTCCTCACTCAACGATAATCCCGGCACCCTCGTGCTAGAAGAACATCCCAACATGGAAAACGTCGTCATCCGCGGCATCTCAATCGAACGCTCCCAGGCCCGCGTCACCATCGCCGGAATCCCGGACGAACCCGGCATGTCCGGAAAAATCCTCGGCGCCCTTGCCGAAGCGGAGATCAACCTGGACATGATCGTCTCCAACATCGCCCACGACGATCACGCCCGCCACTCCTTCACCATGCACTCCAACGATCTCGGCCGCGCCCAGGCCGCGCTCAAACCGGTGCTCGCCTCCATTTCCCCGGAAGCCAAGATCGAAACCGAAGCCGGCATCGCCAAGCTCTCCGCCGTCGGCATCGGCATGCGCTCGCACTCCGGCGTCGCCGCCACCATGTTCAAGGCACTCGGTGAAAAAGGCATCAACATCGGCATGATCTCCACCTCGGAAATCAAGATCGCCGTCACCGTGGATGAAATCCACATCGAAGACGCCGCCCGCGCCGTGCACAACGCCTTCGAACTCGATAAGCAACCCGCTTGAACTTACCTTTCGCAGCGTGGACTTCGGTTCACGCTGCTTTTTTATGCCCGCAACCATGAAATCCGCCCCCATCTCCGCCTACCAGCAAACATTCGGCATGATCTACTTCGCGCGTTTGCTCGATAAGATCCGCAAGCATGCCGCCGGGGAATTGCGCGAGGATTTCATCGACAATCTCGGCAAGGGCTTCGACGACCGCTGCGTGAAATTCCTCGATGTCGAATACCACACCCTCACCACGAAAACGCTGGAAGGTGGCTCGGATGAGAACCTTCTGGAGTGGTGTTTCGAAAGCGGCCGCCGCCTGACACCGAACGACATCTGGATCTGGAACGAATACCTCCGCAAAGTCGGCTGGAACGACAACACCACCGAACTCCTCGAACGGCGCAAACGCGAAGCGGGACTGGAAGGCCGCGCCGAAATCCAGACCATGCTCGAACTCTTCGAGCACGACGAAGGCCGGAAGTAAATGGAGCCGCGGCACTCCTGCCGTGAATTTCCATGACAAGAGTATCGTGCCTCCCCTCAAATCATCGCCAGCTCCTGGAGAATCTTCTCCGCGTAATAATACGTAAGATGTCTCCGGTGCGTCGGCGAACCGTGGGGATCGTTCAGATAATGATCGAACGGCACGTTTTCATTGATCACCTCATGCACTGCCATCGGTGATGGAAACTCGCGGAAAACAAGCTGCACCGGTTTCACCGTCGCCGCAGTGATCGTCAAAACCACCGCCCCGGTTTTCGGGCAAAGCGTGCCGATCAAAAGTACCGACGAACGCCCGCTGGCGGTCAGCGAAAAGCGCCGGAACGCATAATGTTTCCGCAAGGCCGAAGCCGGGAGCCAGATGCTGCGCAGCAACTCGCCCGGAGCCAGTGCGTTCTGGTGATTTCCCGTCACGAAATCGATCACCGACATTTCACGCGGCGCGCCGTGGCGCGGCCACAAGGTGCAGACACCTTCCAGCGCGGCGGTCAGGGAAATCATCGCCCCGGCGGGAAGCGCCATGCAGAGATTTCCTCCCACGGTCGCCTCATTCCATACCTTGAACGAAGCCAGCAACGAACGGCAGCATTCTTTCAAAAGCGGCGCGGCGATCCAATCGTGCGGAGCGATGAACTCGTTGAGCTCGTGAATCGTGCAGGTCGCGCCGATTTCCAGGCCCAGCGCGTCCGCTTCCAGCGACGGCCAGTCGAACCCTCTCAGATCGATCAGGGAGCTGATATCCGGCTGCGGTTCGGAAAACAACCACGTCCCACCGGCCAGCCACGCCTCGCCCGCCTGCCACGCCGGGGCGGCGTCAACGGTTTCGGGGCGATGGTAGTGTTTGACGGTGTCCAGATCCATGGTGACAAAAGGAAGGCTTGGGTTCAAAGCATTGCTTCCGAAAAGCGCGTGGCGTGCCATGAACGATCCGAAGTCATGAAAAAAATGCAGCTTTTTCGCCACGAATGACTTCCGATTTTGTCATGCCATTTTCCGTCATCATCCTCGCCGCCGGGGCATCCCGCCGCATGGGTTCGCCCAAGGCATTGTTGCCGTGGGGGAAACGGACGGTTCTGGAACATTTGATCGCCGTTTGGAAGGAAGCCAACGCCAGTGAAATCATCGTCGTCCATGATTCAGGAAATGTCGCCCTGGGCACTGAAATGGATCGCTTGGGAATTCGGCATCGGATCACTAACATGAATCCCGAAGACGGCATGATGTCATCGATCCGTTGTGCGGCGGATGCGAACATCCGCACTCCACTCGTCGCGATTTCGCTCGTCGATCAACCGCAGATTCCGGCGGAATTGATCCGTGTGCTGGTCACTGCCGCCGCGAATGAATCCGGAACGATCTGGCAACCGCAGCATAAGGGGAAACATGGTCACCCCGTGGTTTTTCCGACGGCTGAATTTCTGAAAATCCGAAAAACCTCAGCCGCGACATTGCGTGAATTTCTGAGAGATCGTCAAAGTTCACGCAGATTTCTAACTTGGAAAAATGACGACGTTTTGATCGATCTCGATACGCCTGAAGACTACGAACAGGCGAAGCCTAAGGAGTAGGGACACTCCTTATTGCCTCAGCACGAACGTGCGGATTTCCGTCATTTCCTCCATCGTCTGGCGCACTCCTTCGCGGCCGAGACCGCTGTCTTTCACGCCGCCATATGGCAGGTGATCGACTCGCCAAGACGGCACTTCGTTGATCAAAACACCTCCGACTTCCAGTTCATCCCATGCCGCCGCCGCATGGTGGAGATTGTTGGTAAAAACTCCGGCGTGGATGCCGAAGCGCGAATCGTTCGCTTCTTCCAACGCTTTCGAGAAATCCGAAAACCGGCTCAAAACCGCCACCGGGCCGAACGCTTCCTCGACGACCAATTTCTGATCCCGCGGAACGTTTTCCAGCAACGTCGCATCCAGAATCGCACCCTCGCGTTTTCCACCGCACAGAATCTTCGCGCCCGCTTTCAGGGCTTCAGCGATCCAGGTTTCCAAACGAATCGCTTCCTTTTCCGCAATCAACGGACCGATGAAAACCGCTTCGTCCGCAGGGTCTCCGGCTTTCAATCCGCAGGTCGCGGCGACGAGTTTTCCGCGGAAGTTTTCATACACGCTTTCATGAATGATCAGCCGCTGGACGGAGACGCAGCTCTGGCCGGATTGATAGAACGCGCCGGAAACCACGCGCTTCACCGCGTCATCGAGATCGGCGGTTTCATCGATGATGCAGACGGCGTTCCCACCCAGTTCCAGCACGACTTTTTTCTTCCCGGCCTTCGCTTTCAACTCCCAGCCGACATCGGGGGATCCGGTGAAACTCAGCAGCTTCAAGCGCTCATCCGTCGTGAAAAGCTCCGCGCCCTCGCGGCTGCACGGGAGGATGGAAAACGCGCCGGGCGGCAGCGAGGTTTCGGCGAGAATTTCCCCGATCATCAGAGCACTGATCGGCGTGAGGCTCGCCGGTTTCAGCACGAACGGGCAGCCCACTGCGATCGCCGGGGCGATCTTGTGAGCCGTGAGATTCAGCGGGAAATTGAAGGGAGAAATGAACGAGCACGGCCCGACGGGCACGCGTTTCCACATCCCGCGATAGCCCTTCGAGCGCGGGCTGATTTCCAGATTCATCACTTCCCCGCCGATCCGCACGGATTCCTCGGCGGCGATCTGAAATGTATCGATCAACCGCGCGACCTCACCCCGGCTGTCTTTGATCGGTTTTCCGACTTCTTGCCGGAGAACCTGTGCAAGCTCCTCCGCGCGCTCGGTGAAACGATGGACGCAGTGGAGCAACACGTCCTTACGCTCGTAAGGAGCCATGTTCCGCATCTCCGGAGCCGCCTTGACCGCTGCGGAAATCGCCCGGTCGATCGCCGCCGCATCCGCCACCGCCACCTTCGCGATTATTTCCCCGCTGAATTTATCCAGCACCGCCAAGTCCGCATTCGGAGCTTCCGGGCGATTCGCGAGGTAGTAGGGGTAGGTTTTCATGAGATTGACAGAATTCTGATCAGGTGTAGAAAAGCTTCATGCAAACCATCTCCTACACGGAAGCACGAAATGGCCTGGCGGGCTTGATCGAAAGCGCGGTGCGGGATCGCGAGCCTATCACCATTACCCGTAATGGCGAAGGAGCCGTGGTGATTTTGTCAGCTGAGGAGTATGAAGCGATGGAAGAAACCTTGCACCTGCTTTCCACTCCGGCAAATGCCGAACGCATCCGTCAGGGCCTCGCGGATTTCGCGGCGGGAAATTTCCAAGCCGGTGAATTATGCGACTGATGTGGCTGCCCGGCGGGTGGGAAGATTACCTGTATTGGCAGGAAACCGACCGCAAAACGCTGGCCCGAGTCAACGAGCTGATCAGGGACACCCTGCGCTCACCTTTTTCCGGCATCGGCAAACCGGAACCGCTGAAAAGCAACCTGCGCGGCTGGTGGTCCCGCCGCATCAGCCAAGAGCATCGCTTGGTTTACCGGGTGGAAAATGACGCGCTGGTGATCATGCAATGCCGCTTTCACTACGACCGCTGAAGGAAAACACACTTGCACCTCTGGACTCGCTGGCTAAGGACTGCCGCATGAACGCCGCGCCACGCTCTCTTCACGATCTCGCTTTTGCCGAGATTGAAGACGCTTTGGCGGCGGGTGGCGTTTTAAAACACCACGCGAAAGCCTTGTGGCGCGCACTGCAACGCGAGAGCGAAACGGATCTCCATAGCCTCGATTTTTCCCCGCCGCTGAAACGCTGGATCGCGGAAAACGTCGGCGAGGGAAAACCGTATTTCATCGATCTCCTCGAACAGGTCGATGAAATCCGCAGCTCGGACGGACTGACGCGGAAGTTTCTCCTGAAACTCAGCGACGGCCAGACCATCGAGACCGTGCTCATGGGTTACGACGGACGATTCACCGCCTGCCTCAGCACCCAGGCGGGCTGCGCGATGGGCTGCGTGTTTTGCGCCACCGGCCAGATGGGTTTCGCCCGCCACCTGCGGCCCGGGGAAATCGTCGCGCAGGTCCAGCACGTGAGACGCGCGCTGAAGCTCACCCACCCGGACCGCCGCCTGCGCAACCTCGTGCTCATGGGCATGGGCGAGCCGATGCACAATTACGATTCCGTCATGAAAGCGATGGACATCGTTTCCGACGTGCGCGGTGCGTGCATCGGGCCCTCGCGGATCGCCATCAGCACCGTCGGCGTGATTCCGAATATTCTCCGCATGGCCGAGGAAAAACGGCCGTATCGCCTCGCCGTCAGCCTGCACGGCTCGACGGAAGAAGAACGCTCCGCGCTCATTCCCGTGAGCAAAAAGTGGTCTCTCACCGACCTCGTCGCAACCTGCCGCCAATACGGCGAAATGACCGGAAAACGCATTTTCTTCGGCTGGACGTTGATCGCGGGGAAAAACGATTCGCCGGAAACCGCGCACCGCCTCGCCGAATTGCTCAAGGGCATCGACGCCCACATCAACCTGATCCCGCTGAATCCGACCGGTGGATTTTCCGGCCAATCGAGCCGGGGCGGCGTCCGGTTTCAGAAAATCCTGCGCGACGCCGGATTCCCCTGCACCTTCCGCCAACGCCGCGGCATCGATGTCGCCGCAGGTTGTGGAATGTTGAAGGCCGACAAGCTGGCGAAAGCGAAAAAATAAGGAGTTTCCTTACCCCCGGCGGCGTTCCAGCGTGATCAGCATCAGGAACGACAGGAACAAATTGAGTTGCTCGCGCGCGGTCGCCTCGCCGAGTTCTTCGAGCTTGAAACGCCCTTCGAAAAACGCTGGCTGTTTCGTCATCCGCATCGTCGGCGAGCCGTCGGTTCGGCTGGCGAGATAGCTCGGGTGGAACAAATAGCCTGTCGCCAATCCGATAATCGGGATTTCACCCAAAAGCGAATCCGCCACCTTGGCCCACGGGTTTTCTTCGTGAATCGAGAAATCCGGCGTGTTGTCGCCCGGATTGAACGTCTCGTAATGCGCCTTCCACAGCGAACGCCAGCCGCGACGGCCAACGCTGCCGATTTCGCCGCCTTGGGCATCCGTCGCGAAATAGCGGGCGGACCAATCGATCACCTTGTTCGCACGGATTTCCGCCAGAAGCGTCGATTGGGTTTTGTCAGTGAAAATCTGGATGTGCTCGCGGAATTTGAAGAGCTTCTGCTTGGTGTAAATCACCACGCGGCCCGTCGCATCGGTAACGGTCACCTGGCTGGAAAGCGCGAGGATCTTGAACGAAAGCGTTAACGGATACTGGATGCCCGCAAGTTGCTTCGAAATATCATCCGTCGGAAACGGCGGCGGAGTGGCGACGGTAGCGGGAGTAGCGTAGGGATTGACTGGGTCCATGCGTGATTGCATTCAATCTTCTGCTATCGAGATGGCAAGCTTCGGAGCTGCAATCATTCGGGAAATTGCCGTTTGAAAGCCATCGCCGAGTGTAAAACCCGGACGATTTCCAAAACTCCGGCTCCTGCCCGGATGATTTCGAATCGGGACCAAATACGATCCAAATACCGCTGTTCCTGCTCAAGCCCCCCACATTTCCAATGGGTAATCGCGGATGGAGCTCAGATCCTCCAGCGCGGCCTTCGTGAGAACCAGCTTCATGCCTCTCCGCGCACGAGCGACATGAAATGCTCTTTTGAATTCACTTCAATCACTTGCCCCGCCTCAAGCTGGACAAACCCAAGAGCCGCCTCCCGAGCTAGCCATTCACTCTCTCGCTCACGAGCGAGTGCCTGGCGCAATGCCTCGCAAACCACTTCACGGGCATTTCGATAAAGCCCGGAACTGACTTTCGCGTTCACCGCATTTTCCAGCTCAGGCGTGAGGGAAATTTGCATGCCTCCCTCATACCTGAGCCTAGGATTTTATCAAATTCAGTAGCTCCGGCCCCAGATCGCGCGGGATGTCGTCGGCTTCCCGGTGAGAATGCATGGCGCTTCCGCTTCGTTCTGCTTGTCGAGCGGCAGGCAGCGGATGGTGATTTTATGCTGTTTGGAAAGCGCGTCTTCCTCGTCGGGCGTCGCGGCCCACGGGGTGAGCAACCAGCCGGGATTTTCCTTCGACCAATGGGCGTTGAATTCTTCCAGGCTGTCGCACTCCACGATGTTCGCATCGCGGAATGCGGTCGCGCGCTGGAAGAGATTGAGATGAATTTCACCGAGCACATCCGCAGCGCGCTGGATGAACGCATCCTGGTCCGCGAACTCCTTGGCGGTGAGCGCTTGATCGCGGCGTTGCACGCAGACTTTGCGGGTTTCCAGGTCGCGCGGGCCGATTTCGATGCGGATCGGCACTCCTTTCTTGATCCATTCCCATTTTTTCACGCCGCCATTGAGATCGCGGGTATCGACGTGCACACGCAGCGGGTCGCCGTGATAGGTTTGGTGGCGCAGGGTTTCCGCGAGCGCCTTGCACGCATCCAACACGGCTTGGCGGGTGTCTTCCTTCGGCGTGACGGGCAAAATCACGATTTGCTGCGTGGCCACACGCGGCGGCAGGATCAGGCCATCATCATCCGAGTGCGCCATGATCAGCGTGCCGATCATCCGCGTGGAAACGCCCCACGATGTGGTATAAGCATGCTGCACGGTGTTGTCGCGGCCTTTGAACGAAATGTTCTGCGCCTTCGAGAAATTCTGGCCGAGGAAATGCGAGGTTCCGGCCTGGATCGCTTTTTTATCCTGCACCATCGCCTCGACGGTGAGCGTCATGTCCGCGCCGGGGAAACGCTCGTTTTGCGTTTTTTCACCGGGAATGACCGGAATGGCGAGATGGTCGCGCAGGAATTCCTCGTAAACGCCGTGGATCAGGCGAGTTTCGGAGATCGCTTCTTCCTTCGTTTCATGGGCCGTGTGGCCTTCCTGCCAGAGGAATTCCGCCGTGCGGAGGAAAAGGCGCGGCCGCATTTCCCAGCGCATCACGTTCGCCCACTGGTTGATCAGCAGCGGGAGGTCGCGGTAGGATTCGACCCAACGGGCGAAAGCCGCGCCGATGATCGTCTCGGATGTCGGGCGGATGACATACGGCTCACCCAGTTCGCCGGACGGGATCATCCTGGTTTTTCCGGTGGCTTCGTCTTTCACCGTTTCCAGCCGGTGATGCGTCACCACCGCGCATTCCGTGGCGAATCCTTCCGCATGCTCGGCTTCCTTTTCCAAATAGGACAAAGGAATCAGCAGCGGGAAATACGCGTTTTGGTGGCCTGTCGCTTTGAATTTCCGGTCGAGCTGCTGCTGGATCAGCTCCCAAATTCCGTAGCCCCAAGGCTTGATGACCATGCAGCCGCGGGTTTCCGAATTCTCCGCCAGATCAGCGGCCTTGATGACTTGTTGATACCACTCGGGGAAATCCTGAGCGCGGGTCGGGGAAATGGCGGTCTTTTCAGCGGACATGGTGACGAGCCCATAGGAACCATCCCGCGCGCGAAAGAAACATAAAAATTTATGCCGCCGCCCGAGAAATCCCACGCTGGGGGTTTGACAGCCCGTCGGCAACTTGTCTTAGTGGATTTCCTAGGCATTTGAAAACCCATCGAGCGAATGAGCGAAAACGAAAATAACCCACCGCGCCCGTCGACCCAAACTTCCAGCGTCCCGTCCAAACACACCTCCAGCGTGCCTTTGAAAAAAGAAACGGTCCGCGTGACGCTCAAAGCTTCCGACGCCCCTCCGGCCGGCCCAGTTCCTGTCGCGCCCACCGTGCGCCCACCCTCTCCAACAGTCCCACCCGTGGCCCCTCCAGCGCCTTCCGCGGTAAAACCACCGGCTCCAAGCGTTGCAGCAGCTCCGACCGCGCCATCCATCGCTCCGCGTCCTACTGCCGCCCCAATCGCACCACCTATCGCTGGCGCTCCGGCTGCTCCTCCGGTATCCGCTGCTCCCGTAGCGCCGCCGACACCGACCGCTCCCGGCGCACCTCCAGCCCCGCCGATCCGCCCGAGCGCCCCCGCAGCCACTCTTCCGGGCGCTCCACGCCCGACCGCTCCGGCACCTACCATCCGTCTGGCCACCGCCGCTCCGGCGGCCCGTCCCGGTGCGGCCCTCCCGGCAGCCCGCCCAACCGCTCCCGGTGCTCCGGTGGCCGCTCCGCTTCCTGCCGCCACCGGAGGTCCGGCTGCCCTGCCGAAAGCCACCGTCCCGCTCCAAGCGCCGTCCGCGCCTGCATTGGCATCCGCCTCCATCCCGGTCTCCGTCAAATCCGACGCTGAAGAGGAAGAGGAAGAAGAAACCGAAGAAACCGGCAAAGCCGTCGGTTTCCTTTCATGGGCAGCCTTGATCGCCGCGCTCGTCGTGCTCGTGCTGCAACTGATGGCCGCCAACACCTGGCTCAGCGCCTCCGGCCTCGGCTGGGGCGGCTTGTTCTAAACCACAACCCTTTCAACGTCATGATCGTTTCCATTTTCAACTTCGCTCTGGCAGCTCTCGTGCTCTTCCTCGCGTATTCCGCAACCACGCTTTGAGCTTTCCAGCCAATTCCTAATCCCAAGAGCCGCCCCTCTTTCCGCAGGGCGGCTCTTGACGTTTCCACCATCCCCCTCCAGATTCCCCGCCATGGCACTGAAACTTACAGACGCAAACTTCCAATCCGAAGTGATCGATTCCGATGTACCTGTCCTCGTGGACTTCTGGGCGGAATGGTGCGGCCCTTGCAAAATGATCGGCCCGATCATCGATCAACTCGCCACCGATCTCGAAGGCTCCGCCAAGGTTGGCAAAGTGAACGTCGATGATGCCCGCGAACTCGCCGTCAAATACGGCGTCCGCTCCATCCCGCTTCTCCTCTTCTTCAAGAACGGCGAGGTGAAAGACCAGATCGTCGGTGCCAGCGTCACCAAGGATCAGCTCAAGGCCAAGCTCCAAGCCCTCGCCTGAGAAAAACCCTCTCCAAAACCGACTTCGGGCTTCCGGGGTCGGTTTTTCCGTTTCAATCCGTTTCATGAAAAGGACCACCCGCTTGCTGCTGCGCCTTTTCGTGTCCCTCGCGGCTCCGTGGGCGGCTTGGCATGAACGGAAAATTTGCCGCATCGGCACTCCGCTCGATCCCGTTTTTTTGGCGGATGCCCGCGCGCTGGGAATCCGGCACCCGGAAAAAGTCCGCGTGCTTTTCGTCGAGCGCATCCCGTTTTTCAACGGCCGCTTCCTGCGAGCCCTGTCAAAATTTTTCCCGGACATCTCCCCTCACACGATCGGATTATCCCTGCGATATGGAATCTATCTGCGGAAACATTTGTCCGTGGAGAGCCACCGTCTCCTCCTCGCACACGAACTGGTCCACACTTCCCAATACGAAAAGTGCGGCGGCATTTCCGCATTTCTCCTGCGCTATTTCGAAGAATGTCTCACCGACGGATACGCCCGTTCCCCCATGGAGCAGGAAGCGGATCTCAAGTCAAAATCCCTGTCATAGAACTTCCTGGAAATTTCCAAGCATGCCTTCGGCATCGAGAACGGTTCCCGAAGGAAGCGCAATACCTCCTACCGGTGCGGCAGGACCCTTCAGGATGAGCGAGTCTCCGGCATCTTCCACATACCAACCGGGCAACAGCTTTCCCCAAGTGCCGGGTTTCGCTCCAAGCTGCGGTTCGCTCGTCGGCAGGGGCAACGGCGGCATCTCCATCGACATCGCAACCACCACGCCTTCGAGCGCAAGGCTCGGGCAATGCATGAGTTGGTTTTTTCTCAACGGTGTGAGAGCTTGCCCGCTGAAATCGTAAAACGTGGTTTTTCCGATCAACTCCGCCTTCCCGATTTCCTGCCGTAATTTTTCCGCTCCAACCCACACGCCACGCGGAGAAGCGGAAAAGGTTTCGTGAAATACCAAGCGGCAATGGAAACGCCGTGCAAATTCCCGCACCAAATCCACCGTCGGATCTCCCTTCAGCACATGGATCGGCTGCTTGCGCTGGAGCGCGTTGAGCTGGCCGATCTGATGGGCGTTCACCCGTGAACGATGTGCCAAACCATCCGTGAGGTTTCCATAGCGGCTCCCGATCGCTTCCGCCGATGTTTTCAAAAGCGCCCGCTGGATCTGCGGCAAATCAAGCTGGTCGTTCGCCAAAGGCTCGCCAATCGCAACGGATAATCCATACGGCACGCGATACGGCAATTTCTTGAAATAAACGCCGCGCTCGAACGAGAAGATCGAACCCCATGAGCCATCAACCCACAGCGGAATCACCGGCAATCCGGACTTCCTCGCGATGAGTTCGAAGCCGCGCCGCAACTCGCTCAGCGTGCCGGTACGCGTCAGTTGCCCTTCCGGGAACAAGCAAACGAGATCACCGTTTTTCAGCGCCTCGATCGCCGTCTTGATCGCTTCCCGTGGATTGTCCCGGCGGATCGTCACCGTGTTGAAAAGCCGCGTCACCTTGCGGATGACCGGTGAAGCGATAAACGCCTCGTCCATCACGAAACGCACCGGCCTCGGCGAAGCGGACGCGATGAAAAACGCATCGGCGAACGTCACGTGATTCGGCAAGAGCAACGCCCCTCCCGTGGCGGGAATGCGCTCCGCATGCACCACGCGGATCCGGTAGACAGCCCTCAGCAGACCTTCCGATAACAACTGCACCACATCACGCGGCAACGCCCGCAAACACAGCCACCCCATCACTCCGGCGAACAAACCGACGATCAGAATATCGATGCGGAAACCCACCAGCGTGGAAATTCCCAGAGCATGCTCGGTCAACGTCAGCGCCTCGATCAACGCCACCGCGAGCACCCCCGCGAGGCAATCCTGCAAGTTCACCGCCGCTTGCAATTCACCACGCTTCTCCGCCGGATACGCATCCTGCATCCATGCGTTGATCGGCACGAGGAACAAGGCTCCCACGAATGCCAGCAGGCCCAGACACGCGAAAAACGCGATGCTCGCCGGAGTTAGAAAAACCAACACCAGAGAGAAAATCATCATCGCCACCGCCGCCAGCGGCGACCACCCGAGCACGATTTTCCGCCGATTCAAAAACGACGCCGTGCCGAATCCCGCCGCCATGCCCAGCGAGGCGGCAGCCATGAATTGCGAAGACAGGGTGCCGAACCCTTCGCCACCGCCGGTCAGCGCCTTCGCCAGTTTCACCGACCACAAATTCAGAAACGCCGCGAATCCCCAGAAAAATCCCACACCCAGCGAAGCACGCCGCAAGTTCGGGACTTTCCACAATGACGCGAGATTCGAAAAATGGCGGATCGCGAGTTCACCCGTGAATTTTCCTCCACCTTGCGCGGGAACTTTCGGAATCGCAAAAAACAACGGCAGCGCGGCGAGGGAAACCAGCGCCACAATACCCATCGGCAGCAACGCCGCCTGCCACGCGCCATCCGGCAAATGATGCAGCGATTTATAACGCGCGTCGAACCAAGCCCCGGCGAGAATCTGCCCGGCAAGCATCGCCAGCATGCTGGTCATCTGCTGGATGCCGACGGCGAATCCCAATCGGCTGGAACCGACCAGTTCCTTCGTAATCCCGATTTTCGCCGGACTTAAAAACGACGACTGCGTGGCCAGTGCGAAAAAGCCGATCAATGCGAGCGGCAGATTATTGAAAAACAAAGCCCCGCACAGAGCCGCGAGGATCACCACTTGCACGGCGCCGCAGCCCAGCATCACCTGCTGTTTTGAAAAACGATCGCTCAACCATCCCGTCAGCGGCGCGAACAAAATGAACGGCAGGGAAATGAGAATCCCGCCGATCGATTCCACCGGATAGTGCACCGCCACCACGCCGGCCAAAGGAATCAGGATGAACTGTGCCAGCTTGTCATTGAAGGAGTTCTGCGTTTGCAGCAGAATCATGCTCCAGTAGCCGATCCAGTACTGGCGCGGGGCATTTTCTCCATGAGCTTCGGACATCATCTGGCGCGAAAACTAGTCAGCCCCACGGGCGGGAGCAAGCTGAGCCTTGAGCCAAAATAGCCGGAGCGCCGGTGTCCCCACCGGCTCGATGAAACTAAGAGGCTGTCTGAAAAATCTCTTTAACCACAGATAAACAGGATGGACGCAGATAAAAGAGATCTTCTAATTTCGTAAAATCCCTTCTTCCATCTGCGTTCATTTTCGTTCATCTGCGGTTTAAATTTCTTCATCGCCCCATCATGTGGCGGAGCGGTGGGAATTTTCAGACAGCTTCTAAGCCGGTGCGGACACCGGCGCTCCATCCAAGGCAGCCTTCAAAAATGGAGCCGTTCGCGATTTCTTCGAACCGGCGACTTTTTCCGGCGTGCCTTGTGCGACGATCCGGCCACCCGCGTCGCCTGCTTCCGGGCCGATGTCCAGAACCCAGTCCGCCTCCGCCGCGATGGCCATGTGATGCTCGATCACCAGCACGGTGTGCCCTTCATCCGCGAGCCGGTGCAGCACGTCGATGAGCCGCTTGATGTCTTCGAGATGCAAGCCGACGGTCGGCTCTTCGATGAGATACAGATTCCGCTGGGTCAGCGCGGCGTTGTTCAAGGTCGCTTTCGCGCCACGACCTTTGGTGAGTTCGGAAACGAGTTTGATCCGCTGCGCTTCGCCGCCGGAAAGCGTGGGCGAAGCCTGGCCCAGTTGGAGATAACCGAGACCGGTATCCGCCATCAACTTGAGCGGATGCGAAATGCGCGGCTGGGATTCGAAAAACTCCGCCGCTTCATCGATGGTCATCTCCAGCACCTGGCCGATGTTTTTCTCGCGAAACGTCACTTCGAGCGTCGCCGGATTATAGCGTTGGCCGTTGCAGGATTCGCAATGCACCCACGTGCTCGGGAGGAAATCCATTTCCAGTTTCACCCGGCCATTGCCTTTGCATTCCGGGCAACGTCCGCCTTCGGTGTTGAAGGAAAACCGTGAGGCATCAAAGCCGCGCATGCGTGCTTCCGGCAATTGCGCGAACAAGGCGCGGATGTGATCGAACACCTTCACATACGTCGCCGGACAAGAGCGCGAGGTTTTGCCGATCGGCGATTGATCGACTTCGAAAGTGGATTTGATCTTATCGAAGCCGCTGGCGGATTTGAACGGCAGCGATTTCTTCTTATCCTTGCGCGCGTCATAGCTCGCCGCCACGGCGACGCATTGATGCATGAGCGTGGATTTTCCCGAACCTGAAATTCCAGTTAGAACAGTGAGCCGCCCCAAAGGAATCGCGACATCGATGTTTTTCAGGTTGTTCGCCGTGCAGCCTTTGATTTCGAAAAACGGATGCGTCTTCCCGATCTTGCGGCGCGAACCGCGTGTCGGGTGATGCAACGGATGTGTGAGCGCTCGGCAGGTGGGAGAGTTTTCCAGATTCAAGTTTTCAGTTTTCAGGGAAGACTTCGCCTTTGAACTCTTCTCTTTACTTGAAACTGAACACTGAACACTTGGAATTTCAGGCGGAGCCCCTTGATAAACGATCTGCCCGCCGAGACGTCCCGCTGCCGGGCCGAGATCGATCAGGTGATCCGCCGCCGCAATCGTATCTTCATCGTGCTCGACGATGATCAATGAGTTCCCTTGATCGCGCAGCGCGGTGAGGGTTTTCAACAGCGCCGCATTGTCCCGCGGATGCAGACCGATGGTTGGCTCATCAAGAACATAGAGCACGCCGCGAAGGTTTGATCCGAGTTGTGCGGCGAGGCGGATGCGCTGGGATTCGCCACCTGATAGAGTATTCCCGGATCGGTCCAGCTGGAGATAACCCAAGCCGACTTCGTGAAGGAAAGCGAGGCGCTGGCGGATCTCCGGCAGGATGTCGCGGGCGATGAGATTTTCCCGATCACTCGTGAACAAAAGCTTCGAGAAATGATCGGCGGCGGAATCAATGGAAAGACGGGCAATTTGTGAAACCGGATGATTCTGCAAACGCACCGCCGCGGCCACCGGATTCAAGCGCGAACCATGGCAGGAAGGACATTCGACCAACTCGATGTCTTCCATGTTCTCAATCGCGCGGTCCGCGTCCATTTCCGCTTCGAGCACGGAATCGAAACGCGAAGTATCGAGCACGCGGCGTTTTTTCGGCACGCGTCCGTGGCCCCGGCATTCCGCGCACCAACCGTGCGGCGAGTTGAAGGAAAACAACCGTGGATCGAGTTCTTCGAACGATTGGTTGCAGCACGGACAACTCGAGTGCGTGGAGAGAAGCTGGATTTTCTTATCGGCGGTGTGGAATTTGATCAGGCCTTTGCCGATATCGAGCGCTCTTGCGAGCGAGTTTGCGAGATCCAAGTTTTCAGTTTTCAGGGAAGACTTACTCTTTGCATTTCCGCTGAAACCTGAACCCTGAAAACTAGCAACTTCCACATCGATGTCGTGTTCCTTGAAGCGTTCGAGCCTCGTGAAGCTGGCGGCATCCTGAAATTTCTTGTCCACCAGCAAACGGGAAAATCCGTGCTTCACCGCCCATTCGGCGACTTCCGTGTGATAGCCTTTTTTCCCGCGAATCAATGGCGCGAGCAAGGTGACGGCACCTTTTTTCAACTGGAGCTGGATCGCGTTTTCAATCGCCGCGAGCGATTGCTTTTCCACCGGCACGTTGCAATCCGGGCAATAAAGCGTGCCGAGTTTCGAATACAGCAAGCGGATGAAATTCCACAGCTCGGTCACGGTGGCGACGGTGGATTTTCCGCCGCCTTGGGAAATGCGCTGCTCGATGGCGACGGTGGGCGGCAGTCCCTGAAGCTGATCGAGCTCCGGTTTTTCCAGCTGCTCCGCAAACTGCCGCGCGTAGGCCGACATGGAATCAAGGAAACGGCGCTGGCCTTCGGCGAAGAGAATATCGAACGCGAGCGTGGATTTCCCGGAACCTGATAGACCGGAGATCACCACGAATTGATCGCGCGGAATATCGGCGGAAATGTTTTTCAGATTGTGATGCCGAGCGCCCCGGAGGGAGATGCTGTTGGTTGATGGTTGATGGTCTTTCGTTGATGGCGAAGAGGAAGGCGCGGAAGCCAGACCGAGAGCGATTTTGAGATAGGCCGCGGTCGGGCTTTTTAGCTTTGCGACTTCTTCGGGCGGACCTGCGGCGACGAGTTGGCCGCCGTTTTTGCCGGCTTCCGGGCCGAGATCGAGAATCCAGTCCGCAGATTTGATCACGTCGAAATTGTGTTCGATGACGAGCAGCGAATGACCGGCATCGACGAGCTTTTGGAAAACACCGAGCAAGCGTTCGATGTCGGAGAAATGCAGACCGGTGGTCGGCTCGTCGAGGATCAGTAATTTCCGATTGCTGATTGAAGATTGAAGATTCGAAGAAAGAAGCTGGCAGAGCTTGAGGCGCTGGGATTCGCCGCCGGAAAGCGTGTTGAGGGATTGGCCGAGCTTGAGATAGCCGAGGCCGACTTCGATGAGCGGTTGCAGCGCGGCGACGGATTGATCGCGGAGTTTTTGCTGCTTTGTGGTGATGCCTTTTGCGGAGAAAAACGCGATGGCTTCTTCGACGGTGAAATCGAGCACATCGGCGATGGATTTTCCATCGAAGGTGAAGTCGAGCGTCGATGGTTTGTAGCGCTTGCCATTGCAATCCGGGCAGGTGACGTAGAGGTCGGAGAGGAATTGCATTTCCACTTTTTCCGAACCGTTTCCGGCGCAGCGGTCGCAGCGGCCTTCGCCGGTATTGAACGAGAAAAATCCGGGCTTGAGACCGGACGCTTGGGCGGCATCGGTATCGCAGAACAACTGGCGGATCGGATCGAAGGCACCTAGGAAAACCGCCGGTGTCGAGCGCGGCGTGCGGGCGACGGCGGTTTGATCGACGAGTTCGACACCGCTCAAATGCCGGCTGCCATCGAGTGACTTCAGCAACGCGGGATCGCCATCGGTTTCCTGACGCAGCTTGCGCGCGAGATTCAGATAGAGAACATCGTGGGCGAAGGTCGATTTGCCGGAACCGGAAACACCGGTGAGGCAGACGAACAATCCGAGCGGGATATCCGCATCGAGTTTTTTCAGATTGTGGCGCGTGGCTCCGCGAATCTTGAGAAGCTTCGATGTCGGCTTCCGGCGTTTTTTCGGGATCCCGATCGAACGTTGGCCGGTGAGCCATGGCAGCGTGCCGGTCTTGGTTTTGTGTTTGGTTCCTTCGCGGAAATCGCCTTGGAAAAGCAAAGTTCCTCCGTGTTGGCCGGAGCCGGGACCGATATCGATGATCTGATCCGCCGCGTGCATCACGGCTTCCTCATGCTCGACGACGACCAGCGTGTTTCCCTTGTCCCGCAAGCCGTGCATCACGCCGATGAGGCGCCGGATGTCCCGCGCGTGCAGGCCGACGGTTGGTTCATCGAGCACGAACAAGGTGCCGGTCAACGCCGCGCCGAGACAGGTCGTGAGATTGACGCGTTCGACTTCGCCGCCGGAAAGCGTGCGGGTCGGGCGATCCAACGTGAGATAGCCGAGGCCGACTTCATCCAAGTAATTGAGACGCGAGGAGATTTCGGTGAGGACGAGCTCAAGCGTAGAGTCTTTCGGAGCGCCAAGTGATCGGTGATCGGTGATCAACGAAGAGAACCAAGGAAGAAGGTCGCTGATGGCGAGCGACCACAAATCCGGCAACGTGTAGCCTTTGATTTTAAAACACAGCGCTTCCGGCTGAAGGCGTCGGCCACGGCAGGACGAGCAGGTGGTGTAAGAACGATAACGGCTGAGAAAGACGCGGACGTGCATCTTGTAGGCCTTGGTTTCCAGCCAATCGAAAAAGCCTTTCACGCCGTACCAGCCGCCGGATTGCCAGAGTTCTTCGAGTTGCTCGGGCGTCAACTCGTCGGTTTTACGATCTCCGTAGTAGATCCATTCCTTTTCCCGGTCGGTGAGATCTTCCCACGGGCATTTGATGTCGATATCGCGTTCCTTGCAGCAGCGGATGAGATCGCGCAGGCATTCGTCGCCGCGCTCGCCCTGGAAAGGTTTGATGGCGCCCTGTGAGATGCTGAGCGAGGGATCGGGCACGGCTTTTTCCAGATCCAAGCCGATGATCCGGCCAAAGCCGCGGCACTTCGGGCAGGCACCGAGCGGATTGTTGAAGGAAAACAACGCGGGCGTGGGAGCGCGCAAGGTGAACCCGGTGTGCGGATTCGTCCACGTGCTGGTGAAGGAACGCTGAACATCGAACATCGAACGCCCGACATTGAAGGAAGAAGAAAGAATGATGGTAGCGCGGCCTTTGCCGAGATGAAATGCGGCTTCGAGCGCTTCGAGCAAACGCGTCTGGTTTTCTTCGGTGATCTTGAGGCGGTCCTGTAAAACCTGGATCGAAGATTTCAGCGTAACACCTGCGGGCAAGGGCTCGTCAGTACGATGGATTTCGCCGTTGATCAGAACACGCAAGTAACCTTGCTGATTGAGAAACGGGAAAATTTCATCCGGTTTCGCATCCGGCGGAAGCGGCAGGGAAAACGTGATGTAAACCGCCTCGCCCACCGCATTTTCCCGCGCCCAAACGGCGGCGGATTCCGGTGAATCCGGCTGGATGATTTCATCCGTGTAAGGATCGTAACCGACCGCGAGCCGGGCGTAGAGCAGCTTCAGGTAATCGTTGATCTCCGTGAGCGTGCCGACGGTGGAACGCGTGGTGCAGACGTGGTTTTTCTGCTCGATGGCGATCGCGGGCGGAATGCCTTCGATGGAATCGACGTCCGGCTTGTCCATCCGGTCGAAGAACTGGCGGACGTAAGGCGAGAAGGTTTCGACGTATCTCCGCTGGCCCTCGGCGTAGAGCGTGTGAAAGGCGAGAGAGGATTTCCCGGAGCCGGACGGGCCGGTCACGACCGTGAGTTTCCCGAGCGGGATATCGAGGTCGAGGTTTTTCAGGTTATGCTGCTTGCAACCGCGGAGGCGGATGGCAGCGCCGGAAACAGGGGATTTTTCATTCTTCGCGCGAGGCACGCCGAAGCGTAGCCCCGAAATGCCGCCGCGCCAGTGGAAGTGTCAGTTTGACGAGGTTCCTCTGCCGGTGATGATCGACGGGAAATAGTCAGGATCGCTCTTCAGTTTGTCCGCTTCCTGCTCCAACAGGAGGATGGCACCCGGATCGCTCTGGACCCGGAGCTGGTCGATTTGCTTTTGAATTCCCGTAAGGTAGGTCGGCATGTAGCCGCGCAGGGAGGCATTGAGCTGCTCTTCGAGTTTCTCCTGAGCTTTCAGGGCGGATTCGTGGAATGTTTCCACTTCCC
Source organism: Luteolibacter sp. (assembly GCA_047605125.1). GTDB lineage: Bacteria > Verrucomicrobiota > Verrucomicrobiia > Verrucomicrobiales > Akkermansiaceae > Luteolibacter. Next base: position 126,404 of record JASGGK010000004.1, on the reverse strand, counting down.
CGACCGAATCGTAAGCGGACGGCATAGAAGCCGGCACACGGTAGCCGTCGGCTTTCCATTGCTTGTAATCCTGTTCCAAGCTCTGCATCGCCGCATCGCGTTTGTGGGCGATGAGTTTACGGATATTGTTGGCGAGAGCGGTTTCGAAAGTCTGGCAATTTGCCTTCATGCCTTGCTGATAATTCTGCAAGGGGCCGGCTGCGATCCGCTGCATGCCTTTCCGTCCACGCTGGAGGTAGGAACCCACGTCGAATTTCGGCGGAGGCCAGTTGGAGGGATGGGACGGCGGGGGCGGCTCTTCGTCGAGGGGCGCTCCGAAGGCGGAAGATTGCGCCGGGGAAGATGACGTTGGCTGATCGTCATTGCTTGGAGAGCCGAAGGCGTTTTCGTTTTCCTCGACTTTCGGCGTGGGAGCCACGGCTTTCGGCAATTCCGGCTCCTGGGACACCTGAGGCACAGGGGCGGCGGTGCTGGCCGCCGGAGGTTGGCGCTTGTAATAGACGTATCCTCCCGCTCCGGCGAGGGCGAGGATCAGCAACACCATGCCGACGGACGGACCGGAGCTTTTTTTCCGCACCACGACTTTTTTCGTCGGACGGCGTGGCGCCGGAGGAGCGACCGGTGTGGCATGAATGTGAGGAGCATGTGTGGTTTTCGGAGCCGGACCTTGGGCGATCACCTGCAAATCGGCCACCAGTTCCATCACGCTGCCGTAGCGGTATGCCGGGTCGGGATAAGTCGCACGGTTGACGATTTCATCGAAACGACGGTCACAACCGATGATTTGGGAGGGTGGACGCGGATCGTCGGCTGGCAGTTTCCCGGTGAGAAGCTCGTGCAACATCACGCCGAGCGAGAAGATATCCGCGCGGTAATCCACGGATTGCGGCGCGTTTACCACTTCCGGCGCGGTGTAGTGCGGGGTGCCGAAAATTTCATCGCCGTCCTGCACCTGCATGTCCACCGGACGAGCGAGGCCGAAGTCTCCGATTTTCGGCTGGATGTGCGCGTCGAGCAGGATGTTCGCCGGCTTGATATCACGGTGTAAAATCCCGTGCTGGTGCGCATGCGCCAGCCCGGAGCCGATCCCGGTGACGAGACGGATCACCTCTTTCGGGTCGATGGCCTGGCCATTGGAGGAATGGAACAGCGATTGGCCGTGGACGTATTCCATCACCAGGAAAAGCATGCCGTTGACCTCGCCGAAGTCGTAAACGCCGATGAGATTCGGGTGATTCAGTTTCGCCATCGCTTTCGCTTCCGAGGAAAAACCGGCGCAGAACGCCGCATCGGCACTGAGCTCGGGCGGCAGGATCTTCAAAGCCACCGTGCGATCCAGCGATTTTTGCACCGCCCGGTAAACGGCCCCCATGCCACCGGTCGCGATCAGGAATTCGATTTCATAGCCTGGAAATAGGGCGGCAAGGTCATTAGGCTCGGGGGCTTGAAAACCAACGGGGGAAGGGGAGTCACTCATAGCTTTTAGACTGAGAAATGAAATTCTCGGATTGGGTTTTGCTAAAGTTGATAACTTGGCAAAAAATTTCAAGGATATCGAGGTTGCAAATTCGGCACTCCCGGTCTGGCATTCCTCCATGGACGAAGCCACGGTCATGGAAACGCTGGGAGAACAAGGCATCCGCGATCTCGTCGCCGCCTTTTACCGCCGGGTGCGCACCGATGATTTGCTCGGCCCGATGTATCCGCCGGACGATTGGGAAGGTGCGGAAGAACGTCTCGCGGAGTTTTTGCTGTTCCGGATCGGCGGAAACCAAACCTATCTCGAAAAACGCGGCCACCCCCGCCTGCGCATGCGCCACATGCCGTTCACCATCGGCGAAGCCGAGCGCGACCGCTGGCTGGAGCTCATGCAGCTCGCGGAAATCGAGACGAATGTCCCGCTCATCGCGCGGACGTTTCTCGATCCGTTTTTCGCGCAAGTGGCGGATTTCATGAGAAATCAACCGAGCGGCCACTGATAGACGACCCACTCCGGCAGCTTGATCGCCAGATTGTAGAGCACGTGGAATAAAATCACGGTCGTCAGCGAACGTGTCGATGCGTACATCACCGCCGCCGCGAAACCGAAAATCCCGACGCTCACCAAACCGTACGCATTGTAAAAATGCAGCAGTGCGAAAATCACCGATGATACCAGCGCTCCCGCCCCCACGCCGATCCGGTTTGCAAACGACCGGAACAGCACCCCGCGATACAGCAACTCTTCCGCCAGCGGGGCGATCAGGCACGCGGAAAACACCGTGAGCGCCAAGCCACTCCAGCCTCTTTCCGCGAAATTCAGCCCGCCGCCCGGTTCCGGCGGGCCGGGATCGATCAACAACCGCAGCGGCTGATCCAGCAACGTGATCAGGGAAAACAGCCCGAAAATTATTCCCCAATCGACGTTCCGGCGAATTCCCAAAACCCGGCCCGCGTGGCTAGGACGACGGAAAATCAAAGCCAGCACGATCAACGATGGCAGCAATCGCGCCGTCGTATCGAAAAGGAAAACCAGCCAGCCCGGCAGATCCCCCGCGTTTTTCATTCCCAGATCCAGCACCATGCCGAAGCCGATCCACGCCAGCGTCGCCAACAAAAACAGCGTGAGTCCCATCGCGGGTGTCCAGCCGCTGCCGAAACCCTGAACCTTCACTTTCAACCCCAAGTCCATCCGCCGCACGGTGGACGGAAGGAAAGCAAAACCCGCCACCGCCAGCAACCACACCGCCGATCTCGCGACCAACGCCCGGGAACGCAGACGTTGGGAAATTTCCTCTTCCACCTTGAACCAACCGGGGTCTTGAGAACCCGCCCGGCTCTCCAGCACCCGGATTTCCCACCACCGCGCCTTTTTCCCGATCCGCCGTTTTTCCATCGCGGAAAAATCCGGTGGCTCCAGACCTTGGGTGATCTCCGCCACCGCCGGAATCACCGGTTTTTTCAAATCCACCGCTTGGATCACCGCATACGCCGCCAGACCGTTCACGCTGAGGCTCCGATCCTCCGCCAGTTTCCCCAACGCGGCCAGCGCCTCGCGCCTCGCCACATCCGGAGTCCGCGCCCCCGCCATCCGGCAAAGCCATGCCGGATCTTTCTCCATCGCATCCGCCAGGCGCAGATCGCGATCGATCTTTACCAGCGCCATTTCCTCCGTTCCGGGAGCGTAGCCCGCCGAATCGCCAAAATAATGATCCCACATCCACAACCCGAGAATGAACGCCAGCACCACGATCAGCGGCTCGGGATAGCTTCTCCGCAGAACCTGTCGGTAAGGATTCCCGGAACTCGGCGAAGATGGGGAGGGAGACTTAATGACCGAACTTCTCTTTCATTGGCGGGCTTTTGACAAGACCACGGAAAGAAAACCGAAAATCATTGGCGTCCCGCGCCCGTCTGCAAAAGATTCACCCGTCTCCCTCACCCTTACCTATGTCTGATCCCACCGCATCGGTCACCCTCGCCGCCTTTGGCGGGGCCTTCGCTCTGTTTCTCGCCGGGACGCTGGTCCGCCGACTTTCCGCCTCGCGCGCAATCCGGGAAACCCCTCTCGGCGCGGTCCCCCGGCCAATCCCGGATATTTCAGGGGATTCCCCTCCCCCCCCCCCCGGCACCCTGCCGCCGCCCTTGCCGGATGCGCATTTTTCCGGCGTGCCGGCTTCTTTCTATCATCGTTTCGACCTCCTCGGCATCGGCCTGCTGTTCGCGGTCTTTTTGATGATGTCGCTTTCCTCCATCCAGGCGGCCGCGGATCCCGATCTCAAGGTCACGCCCGGCGGCCTCGCCGTTTCCATCGCCTTTCAATTCATCGTCGCGGGCATCGTCATCGCCGTGATGACCTCCCGCGTATCGCTGAAGCAATGGCTCGGCCTGCGTTGGGAAAAATGGCCGTGGGTTTTCCTCATCGCTCCGGGTTGCGTGTTTTCCATGTGGCTCGTTTTCATCGCACTTCAGGGCTTCGGATACATGAAATGGATCGAGTCCCTCGGCGCGGAACCCGTGCAGGAAACCGTGAAACTTCTCCAAACCTCAAACGATCCCTGGGTGCTCGGGCTGATGACGTTCGCCGCCGTGATCGTCGCCCCTTTGTGCGAAGAATTGGTTTTCCGCGGCTACCTCTATCCGGTCGCGAAAAAATACTCCGGCCCGTGGATCGGCGCGGTTTTTTCCGCCGTGGTTTTCGCCGCCGCCCACGGCAATCTCCTCGCGCTGCTGCCGCTCACGCTCTTCGGCCTGCTGCTCGTTTTCATATACGAAAAAACCGGCTCGCTCTGGTCTACCATCGCCATTCACTTTTGCTTCAACGGTGCCACCGTTCTTCTGCAAGCATTGGTGCGCCTTTACCACCTTCCCATCGACCCTCCGTGACCACCCTCCGGGACATCGGCGAAGACGCCTTGATCGAACGCCTCATCCGCCTGGCACCGCTGTCTCCCGGTCTCGCAGGCCCCGGCGATGATTGCTCGGTGGTGGATTCGGGAGATTCGCTCCAACTTCTAAAAACCGACGCCCTCGTCGAAAACATCCACTTTCTCCCCGACGCGCCCGCCCGCCAGGTCGGCTGGAAAGCCATCGCCCGCGTCGCCTCGGATTTCGCCGCGATGGGCGGCACACCCGAGCATTTCCTCGTCACGCTCGCCCTTCCCTCCACGCTCGATGTCGCATGGATCGAAGCCTTTTACCAAGGCATGGCCGATTGCCTGAAAACCTTCGGCGCGACCCTCGCCGGTGGCGAAACTTCGGGCGTCCCCGCCGGTTCCGCCGCCGTCATTTCCATCGCCGCCACCGGAAAAGTCGCGAAAAACCATCTCACGCTCCGCTCCACCGCCCGACCCGGCGATTCCATCCTCGTCACCGGAAATCTCGGCGGCTCCCTCGGCGGAAAACACCTCACCTTCACCCCGCGCCTCCGCGAAGCCGCCTGGCTGGTCCGTCGTTTCAAGCCGACCGCCATGATGGACCTCTCGGACGGCCTCGCCAAAGACCTCCCGAGATTGGCCAAAGCCAGCGGCACCGGATTTTCCATCAACCCCGAAAAAATCCCCCGCACCCCCGGCAGCACCCTCCAGCAAGCCCTCGGCGACGGCGAAGACTTCGAGTTGTTGTTCACGCTCGAAGAACAAAACGTCCCGCAGCTTCTGAGCGAATGGGCCGCGGAATTTCCTGATCTCCCGCTAAACGTCATCGGAAAAATCACCGCATCCGCCGAAGGAGAAAGCCTTCAAGGGGGATGGGAGCATTTCAGGTGAGTTTATTGAGTAAGGCAAAATAAAGTGACACGATGGTCCTGATCTGCCAGATTGCCGCATGCCACTGACAGGTCCCGTCGATCAGATCGAAATGGAGAAGCGCAGACTCAAGGCCATCCGCCTTTTTGAGAAAGAAATCACCCCCGCCGAGGCCGCCCGCCGTCTCGGCGTCCACCGCCAGTCCACCACCCGCTGGCGCAAGGAGTGGCTGGCCGGAGGCCTGGCCGCACTCGGCAGCAAAGGGCCCATCGGACGCAGGCCCGAGCTGGCTCCCGAACAGCAGGAGCGCCTTGCCGCCATCCTCGAAGCCGGAGCTGTCGCTTACGGTCTGCCCACGGAAGTCTGGACGCTCCCACGCATCGCCAAGCTGGTCCGGAAAGAGTTTGGAGTGGAATATCATCCGGGCCACATGGGGAAGGTGCTGGCCGCCATGGGATTCAGCTGCCAGCGACCAACCCGCCGCGCCATTGAGCGTGACGAGGAAAAGATCCGCCACTGGAAGCGGCACAAATGGCCCGCGCTCAAAAAAAGCCTGCCGCGAAAAGCGTTTGATCGTCTTCATCGACGAAACCGGCGTCAGCACGCGCCCCCACCGTGTGCGGACCTGGGCTCCCAGAGGCAAGACCCCGGTGCTCCACGAAACCTTCGGCTGGAAGAGCCTTTCGATCATCGGTGCGATCAGCCTGTGGCGCATCCTTTTCCACATCCACCCCGGGTCGATCAAAGGTCCGCAGGTGGTGGGCTTCCTCAGGGCACTGGTCCGCCACACACGGCAACCGCTGATGGTGATCTGGGATGGGGCCGCGATCCACCGCTCGCGGCTGGTGGCCGATTACATCGCATCGACCGATGGACGGATCATCGCGGAGCGCCTGCCGCCGTACGCGCCGGAGCTCAACCCGGCGGAGTACATCTGGGCACATCTCAAGCAGCACGAAATCGGCAATCTGCTGGTGAGGGAAGCGTGGGAGCTGTCACACCAAGCAACAGCGGCACTCAGAAGGATGCGCCGGAGGCCGAGGATCGTAAGGGCCTGTTTCATCCAAGCTGATCTCTGGCCATGATTGCGTCACTTTATTTTGCGCGGATCAATAAAATTTTAGCGTCTAGGCCTATATTTGTTCCTTTGGGATTTTGGATAAACCGAAACGATCTTTTCGAACCCTGCAGGCCCCACTCGATAACTCAGAACATCCTGCATTTGCATGACTTCCTCAAATTTGAACCACCTTGGTAAATCTCTGACGGCAGCATCAATTTCAGGAATGTGCTCGTAAAAAGATACAGCTACCACTGTCAAAAGATCGTCTTTAGCCGTTTCTCCTCGTGGTTGGCGACAGCACCATCCGGCATAGTCATAAATTGCACGAATATCCGCTTCCTTATACGGGTATTGATAAGCACTACGAAAGACATCGGTCAATTTCGCCCAAACCATATAAGGCGAAAAAACCTCATCAAACACCTCAGGCTTATCACCAAATCGATTCCGCGCTTCAACTAACCAACGCGGATCGTTTATCGCTTTAGACATACCTCTAATCTAATTTTCGTTATACAAATTCAGCGAGAGCGAGGATGACCAACAACTTTTCGAACGAGGGTTCCATCATTTTGCGGCGGTGTCCATTTTCCTCCACGCAGCATCAGCGCGTTCTTTTTCAACATTTCCAAACGCTCCAAGGGAGAACGCCGGGCGAGGCTTCCTCCTACTTTTTTACGCAGCGGTTCATGAAACTCTTCCTTCATGCCAAGTCCACTCTACTTCGTGAACCGCTTTCCGCAAAGCTATTCCTGATCGAGAAAACCCTGTTATTTCACCTCCCTTAAGCTAATCTCGCCCCATGCTCACGGACGAGGACGCCTTCTTTGCCTTCATGGCGGATGAAAAAACCGCGTCCCGCCACACGCTCGGGAATTACCACGACGCTCTCGCCGTCTACCGCGCCTGGCGCGGCGGGGATTTCAAAGACTGGCGCGGGGAAACGCCGGACGATTTCCGCGATTACATCTTCGCGCTGATGAAGGACGGGCTGAAGCACTCGACCATCCGGCTGCGCTTCGCCGCCTTGCGCTCGTTCTACAAATTCCTCGTCCTGCGGCGCGGCCTCGCACGCAGCCCGGTGGCGGAAATCCAGCTTCCGAAAACCCAGCGCAGCCTGCCCGTGGTGCTCAGCATTTCCCAGATCGACGAACTGCTGAACCTCCCGCTGCACTTGCCGGTCGATAAAAAATCCAAGCCGTGGATGCCCTTGCGCGATGCCGCCATCCTCGAACTCTTCTACTCCAGCGGACTCCGCATTTCCGAACTCATCGCGCTGGATGTGAAGGACATCGATTTCATCGGGGAAACCGTGAAAGTCCTCGGAAAAGGCGCGAAGGAACGCATCGTCCCCATCGGCGGCCCCGCTCTCAATGCGATCCAGCGCTATCGCCAATCCGCCGCCATCACCCACGGCCCGCTCTTCCTCAGCATCCGCGGCACCCGCATCACCCAACAGGCCATCGATCTCCTGTTGAAAAAATACCTCAAACTCAGCAGTATCCCTTTCAAGATCAGCCCGCACAAACTGCGCCATAGCTTCGCCACCCATCTTCTCGATGCCGGAGCGGACCTCCGCAGCGTGCAATCCCTGCTCGGCCACTCGTCGCTTTCCACGACCCAGATTTACACCCACGTCACCAAGGAACGTCTCAAGCACGCCTACGACTCCGCCCATCCACGCGCGTGAACAACCTCTCATTTCTCGTGAAACTCATCCCACTGCTCGGCATCCTCGGTCTCAATTCCTGCGCCAGCCGCTCCGCCGGATTGCCCGTCCAATCCCCGTCCCAGGCACGCAAGGAGCTCCATGACCGCGTCTCCCGCAGCCCGCAACTCGCCGTGCTGTTCGTCGGCAACAGCTACAGCTTCGGCCAACCGAAGGAATTTACCAAAATCGCCGCCGCCCACGGCAAATCCGTGCGCACCGGCCATGCCACCTACGGCAGCTGGACCCTCTCGAAACACGCCCAAAACCCACCCACCCTCAAAAAAATCCGCGAAGGGAACTGGGACATCATCGTGTTTCAGGAACAAAGCCTCATCCCCTCCTACTCCCGTCCCCGCCGGAATTTCCTGATGTTTCCTCCGCTCGCGAAGCTCGTCCTCGAAGCCCGCAAAGCCGGTGCCATCCCCGTGCTCTACCAGACTTGGGGCCGCAAGGATGGCAACGCCCTCGTCCGCGGCGATGACTTCTTCGCCATGACCGGGCGCCTGCGCGAAGGCTACGCCGCAGCCGCCGCAGCCATGGGCAATCTCGTCGTCGTCCCCGCCGGTGACGACTGGGAAAAAGAAGCCCGCGCCGGTCGGAAAGACGCGCTCTACCTCATGGACGGCAGTCACCCGTCGCAAACCGGGAACGAGGTCACCGCGAAAGCCTTTTACCGCACTTTCTACGGCTCCTGAGGGACTTCTGGCGCGGGAACTGCTCATGCGAGCACCCGTTTCCGGGATTGCATTCCCGGAAATTTTTGTCATACCAGCCACGCCGTCCCACGTAAAATCATGACTCTCTTCCGAACCCTCGCCCAGCTCACCGCCCTCATCTCGGCGCTGTTTCTGACCAGCTGTGCGATTCCCCAAAAACCCGGCGACACAACCACCGCCAAAGACGAAACCTTCAAAAACCCGTATCCGGCAGGCACCTACGATCACTTCAAGGCGGATCCGAAGTATCCGAAGACTTACAACGTCTGGAAAAACGAGGAAGTCCTCGCCAAGACCGACGCCAGCAACTCACGCATTGTCATCAACCTCGCCAAACAACGCGGTTTTCTCATGAAGGGCGATGAAGTCGCCATCGACTATCCGATCTGCTCCGGCACCGCCGAACGCCCAACCCCGCGTGGCACTTTCCCCATCAAAGAAAAGATCGTCGACAAATCCTCCAACACCTACGGCAAAATCCTCGACGCCTCCGGCGATGTCGTGAACGGCAACGCGGACATCAACAAGGACCCGATCCCTGAAGGCGGCAAGTTCGTCGGCGCACCGATGCGCTACTGGATGCGCATGACCGGAGACGGCGTAGGCCACCACATCGGCCCGATCCGCCGCTACCCGGCTTCCCACGCCTGCGTCCGAGGCCCGGGCGCCGTGATGCCGATCATTTACTCGAAAGTACGGGTCGGCACCCCGATCATCGTGGAATAAGCCCCGGAACGCCGAGCACCAGCCCGGCTCTGCTCAACCTCACAACGGCGGCATCCCATGCCGCCGTTTTTTTGCACCTCCAGTTCTCCCGTTCCCACAAATCCTTGTAGGAGTTGGAAAATCTCCCGCGTTTTCCACCTCACTTCCGGTTGCATCCACCCCCGCCAATCGGTAATTTCCCGCCATGAATCTGGATTTCCTCCTCCTCGCCCAACAAGCGCAGCAAACCGGCTACATGGGAATCGGCTTCGGCTACTGGATCATCATCGGCGCTTCCATGTTGGCGAGCTTTCTCGTCAGCCATAAACTGAAAAGCCGCTTCAACGAATATTCCCAAGTCCCCACCCGCTGGACCGGCGCGGAAGTCGCCGAAATGATGCTCCGCCAAAACGGTATCACCGACGTCCGCGTGATCAGCACGCCCGGCCACCTGACCGACCACTACGATCCCGTCAGCAAAACCGTGAACCTGAGCGAGCCGGTGTATCACATGAACTCCGTCGCCGCCGCCGCCGTCGCGGCCCACGAGTGCGGCCACGCCGTCCAGCACCAGCAAGCCTACCATTGGCTGGATTTCCGCTCGAAAATGGTGCCCGCCGTCCAGTTTTCCACCAATGCGCTCAACATGATCATGATGCTGAGCATTTTCGGCGCGGCCTTTTTCAGCCCGGCCATGATCTGGATCTACGTCGCGCTCTTTTCCGTCACCACCTTGTTCGCGGTCGTCACCCTGCCGGTCGAGTTCGACGCCAGCCGCCGCGCCCTCGTCTGGATGGAAAACAGCGGCGTCACCAACACCATCGATCACGGCAAAGCCAAAAACGCCCTCTTCTGGGCCGCCATGACCTACACCGTCGCCGCCATCGGCTCCATCGCCCAGCTCCTCTATTTCCTCATGATGGCCCTCGGCGGCCGCCGCGAAGACTAAAAACGGACCGCCGGCGTTCACGTCGGCCCGATCCCCCCAACGCCGTGTCCCAAAGGATACGGCGTTTTTTCGTTCATTTGCAAGATCACCCGCGGCCGCCCCGTAAGACTCCAGACTTGACCCTGAAGTGAAAAATTGCTTGCCTGCGGCAGTTGGCGTCTGATTTCCAAGTCATTTCCAACGCGCCCGCGCAGCGTTCCACCGCTCTCACCCCGCCTTCCACCCGACGCAGACAGGCTTCAAAAACCTCTAAACGTCAGCCACTTGAACCTGCCGGACTCCTCAGCCTCCTACTTCACTATCCATGGACTGGTCTTCCCCACTTTGGTACGCTTCCTATTTCCTCGTTCTCATCGGTCTCGCCGGTTACGGCTCCCACCGCCTGACCATCGTTTACTTGTACCTCAAGCATTCCCGGAACAAGCCCCAGCCCAAAAAGTATTTCGACGAACTCCCCCTCGTCACCATCCAGCTTCCGGTTTTCAACGAAATGCACGTCGTTGACCGCCTGCTCGATTCCGTCGCCGCCCTCGATTACCCGAAGGACAAAATGCAGATCCAGCTTCTGGACGATTCCACCGACAACACCGTGGAAATCTGCAACGCGGGCATCCAGCGCCTCAAGGCCCAAGGTTTCGATGCCGAGCACATCCACCGCACCGACCGCACCGGCTACAAGGCTGGCGCCCTCGAAAACGGCACCCGTTTCGCCAAAGGAGAATACCTTCTCATCCTCGATGCGGACTTCGTTCCCCATCCGGACATGCTCCAAAAAACCATCCACTACTTCGCGGATGACAAGATCGGCATGATCCAGACCCGCTGGGGCCACCTGAACCGCACCTTCAATCTCCTCACCCGCATCCAGGCCATGTTCCTCGACGGCCACCTCGAGCTGGAACAAACCGCCCGCAACCGCTCCGGCCGCTTCTTCACCTTCAACGGCACCGGCGGCATCTGGCGGAAATCCTGCATCGCCGACGCCGGCGGCTGGGAGCACGACACCCTCACCGAGGACATGGACCTCAGCTACCGCGCCCAGTTGAAAGGCTGGCGCTTCATTTTCCTCAACGACGTCGAGACTCCCGCCGAGCTTCCCGTCGACATGGACGGCTTCAAGAGCCAGCAACACCGCTGGACCAAAGGCTCCATCCAGGTTTGCAAAAAAGTCCTCCCGGCCATCTGGAAGAGCGACGCCCCGCTCGCCTGCAAGCTCGAAGCCACCGCCCACCTCACCTCGAACTTCGCCTACCTGCTCCTCATTCTCCTCTGCTTCCTGATTTACCCGAACCAGCACGGCGGCATGCCGCTCAGCGGCCTGAGCTACTACCTCGTCAACGGCACGATCTTCTTCTTCTCCTCCGTTTCCGTCATTCTCTTCTACCTCATGTCCCAAAAAGCCCTGCGCCCCGGCTCATGGTGGAAGGAAATCCCCTATCTCCCGCTGCTCCTCGCCCTCGGCATCGGCATGTCCATCAGCAATGCCAAAGCCGTGCTCGAAGCCATCTTCAACCACGAGACCGCCTTCGTCCGCACACCGAAATACGGCATCGAAAACAAGCGCGCCGACTGGAAAAAGAGCAGCTACAAGGCGATGAAAACACTCACCCCGTTCGTCGAACTCCTCTTCGGATTCTTCTTCCTCTTCGTCGTCATCGAAGCCGCCATGAACGGAAGATACTCCTCCACGATTCTTCTTCTTCCCTTCCCGATCGGATTCTTCTACACTTCCTTATCTTCGTTGGCACGCATGCTGCCTTCCGGCTCCCCGTCCAACCGGGAAGCCACCCCGGTTACTTTGATCGATACCGACTCGAAATCATGATCCCCCGCCTTCCACGCCCCATTTTGCTAGGAGCAGTTAGCCTGCTCTCGGCCCTCGGCTTGCCGAGTTGCGGCGTGAAAGAAGATACGCGGAACAAAATGATCGTCAGCGTCAGCGATCAACAAATGCTGCTCGTCCGTGACGGCAAGCCGGTCAAATCCTACAAAATTTCCACGTCGAAATTCGGCATCGGTGACCGCCCCGGCAGCAACTGCACCCCGCTCGGACGCATGCAGATCGCGAAAAAAATCGGCACCAACGTCACGCCCGGCACGGTTTTCAAAAGCCGCCGCCCCACCAGCGAAGTCCTCCAACCAAACGCCCCCGGCCGCGATCCAATCGTCAGCCGCATCATGTGGCTCACCGGTTGTGAAACCCACAACCACAACACCTTCCGCCGTTTCATCTACATCCACGGCACGCCGGAAGAATACCGCCTCGGCACGCCGGCCTCCTACGGCTGCATCCGCATGGGCACCAAGGACGTCGTCGACCTCTACGACCGCGTCGGCACTGGTGCCGATGTTTTCGTGATCCGCGGCTCGCTCCACGGCACCAGTTCCAGCGACTCTTACGCCCGAAACACCCCCGTCAGCCGCAAGGGTTCATAAGGGGTCCGAACTAAAATTTCAAAAAAACGCGGGCTTGACACCTCGTCCGGAATCCCTACTTTCCGCCGCCCGCCCTCAGGCAACCTATTTTCTCTACAAACGATCATGGCCAACCACAAATCTTCCATCAAGCGCGCACGTCAAACCATCGTCCGCACCGAGCGTAACCGCGCGGAAAAAAGCCGCTTGAAGACCATCCGCAAGAGCGCTCTCGCCGCCATCGCTTCCGGCGACAAAGCCGCTGCTGAAAAAGCCGCCGCCGCTCTTGCTTCCGTGGCTGACAAGGCTGCCAAGCGCAACCTCATCCACCCGAACAAGGCCGCGAACATCAAGAGCAAGACCGCCAAGGCGCTCGCCGCTCTTGCCTGATCGCTCCGCCATCCGGTTACCTGAAGATTTTACGAAACAAGCGGACCGGTTTGCCGGGCCGCTTTTTTCATGTCACAGTCCTTTCTCCTCTCCATGTCCGAACCCGCATCAAACCCACGCGCCGAGACGGCGGCGAAAATCGCCGCCAATCCCTCCGGCTACAAAGTTTGTGAAGGCTGCGACTCCATCGTCGGTACCGGAGCCGCCCTTTGCCCGAACTGCCACAGCTTCCGCTTCGATGCCACCGCCGCCCGCGTCATCGAGCAGGCCCGCATCCTCGGCTCCCGCGAACAAACCTCCGTCACCGCCGACGACTTGAGCTGAATTTCCCATGTCCGAAGAATCGATCTCCTTCAAAGAGTGGCAAGTCGTCTGCGATGCCCTCGCCAGCGGCCGCCAAGCCATCCTCCTGCGCAAAGGCGGCATCCACGAAGGCCGCGCCGGTTTCTCCTTCGCGCACGAATCGTTCTTCCTCTTCCCCACCCGCTTCCACGCGGACGGCGATCAAGTTCGTGAAGGCAATGTCCAAGTCATGCCCGAGTGGAAACCCGGCGACCTCATCCGCATCACCCACCACGCCGAAGCCTTGTGGGCCATCACCCTCACCGATTGGGAAAAAGTCGCCGCGCTCGAGCCATTCCACATCTATTCGGAAAAAACCGTCAAAGACCGCTTCGACTGGGAAGGCAAAGGCATGGCCTCCGGCAGCATCCACGTCGCCCTCGTCCGCGTCCGCGAACTCGCGACACCACTGGAGTTTACCTACGAACCCAAATATGGCGGCTGCCGCAGTTGGGTGAAAATCCCCTCTCCTCCCGAAGATTGGCTGGAAACCGCCAAACCCGTCCTCGGCGACGACACCCTCTCCACCCTCCACGACCGCATCCGCGACGAGTGAACCCCCTGATTTGCTCCGGGTTTAAAAAATGAGGAAATCACCCCCCCTGCCCGGATTGACAAAACCTTATCCGTAAGGCTTCCAAAAAAGGCATTTTCCTTTCCCCGATCGAAAAACGGAGGCCTTTCGCATGAAATCCATCGGATCTGTTAGCCATTTCCACCCTGATGGACACCCTTTACAATTCTTAATACTTTCCGCAGTGCTTTTAGAGAAGTTTGGGTCAGATTGATCCAAATGACTTCATCGGCGCAATTCCAGAAAGTCCTCCTGCTTGTTTTCGCCGCAGGGATTCCCTCCCTGGCTTTTGGAGATGCCACCAATACCGCCGCCGTGGTTTCGGCGGCGAACGCATTCATGTCTCCGCTCGCCACCACCTATAAAACGGCGATCGACAGCAGCAGCTCCACCATCGACACCTCCTGCCTCTACAATTTCAAATTCTCCAACGCGGGGATCTGGTGCAACGTACCCGTGAGTGCCGCGAGGCGTAACGGCCTGAGTCTGGAGAACCTGAAAACCTTGGACTCAACCCTGTCCTATGAAACCAACGCGCTCGCCATCGCGACTGCGGCGCTGAGCACCAGCGGCAAAAAGCTGCTCGATGATGTGCGCGCCGCGGACCGCTATATCTCCGGGGAGGTCACCAATGCCAAAAGTTCGACAAGCACCATGTGGGGGTACCGGAAATACTACACCGCCTTCGTCGGCACTCCCTCGACCAGCTCCGCATGGACGTATCAATCGGGGGGGCACCACCTCGCCTATAACATCACCTACAACGGCACCTACACCAGCGCGACTCCGATGTTCGCCGGCACGGAGCCGAACTCATGGACCGACAGCACGGGCACTTACGCTCCGTTAGGAAATCAGCGCGCGGCGATCCTCGCTCTGCGAGGCGGCGGCTCCTACACGCCGGTCTACACCAGCGTGGACGGAACCACGCAAACCTCCGTGACCGCAACGGCGATCAGCACCTCCGCGCTCCTCAGCGGAACCTTCAATGGCGTGGTGATGGGACCCGGCCAAAACACCGTCGATACCGTCCCGAAAACCTATCCGACCAGCGGCCGGGGCCTGCTATACTCGTCGCTGACCGACGCGCAAAAAGTGATCGTGGTCGATTACATCAAAAGCTGGGTCAGTTACGTGGACGACTCCATCGCCAACGAATTGCTGGCGATTTACCTCAGCCCGCAAGCGCTGGCGGAAACCTATGTCGGCTACTCCGGCAGCGAGACACTGGCGACCAACGGCACTTACTTCCGGGTAGACGGCCCCCGTCTCTGGCTCGAGCACAGCGTGGAAACCGGAGTTTACGACACTTCGGGCGTCCATGACCACGGAGTCTGGCGCGACAAGCTGGCCGATTATGGAGCGGCCTACTCGGACGCGACCACCATCGCGACCACCATCCGCCCTCCGACCATCACCACCCAGCCCGCCACGACGGGAACCACCGGCACGGTGCTCACGGTAGTGGCCGCCTCCGCCGGGACGGGCACCAGCACCCTGACTTACCAGTGGTATAAGGATTCCACCTCCATCTCCGGCGAGACGTCCTCCACCTATACCCCCACGGCGGCCGGAACCTACCACGTGACGGTCATCAGCACCGGCGGCTTGACCACCAGCACCTCTTCCGTCATCACGGTCTCCTCCCCGACGGTCTCGACGACTTCCCCGCTCCCCAGCGGGGAAGTCGGGGCGGACTACTCCCAGACCTTCACCGCCACCGGTGGTACTTCACCCTACACTTGGGCACTTTCATCCGGCAGCCTTCCCGCAGGATTATCATTGAGCACCGCCGGAACCCTCAGCGGAACACCCACCACGGAGGGAACATCGAGCTTCTCGGTGCAAGTGACCGACAGTGCCTCGGCCACCGCTACCAAGACCTTCTCCATAACCGTTACCGAGCCGCTGACGGATTTCCTTACCACCTACGGACTCACCAGCCTGACCGACGATTCGGATGGTGACGGAATCAGCAATCTTCTCGAATTCGTCTTCGGCGGAGATCCGACGACGGCGGACTCGTCCATCCAGCCCACCGGCTCGTTCGACGCCGACACCTCGATTTACACCTATGCTTTCACGATTCCGGAAAACCCCGGCGGCGTCACATGGACCGTCCGGTACTCCACTGATTTGAGCACTTGGACGGATGCCCCGAACTCGGCCGATGGAGTAACGGTCACGGAGGGCACCGCGTCGAACGGAGAGATCCCGGTCACCGTTTCGATCCCTTCGACAACAGGAAAAGTCTTTGCCCGCGTTGTGGTTGTCTCACCCTGATTTCGTGAAACGCTTCCTCCTTCTCCTGGCCGCCTGCATCCAGCTTGCAAGCGGCCATAACATGCCGAACTCTCTGGTATCCCTCGATTTCCAAAGAAATCGCGTGGACGCCGAATTGACGCTTCCGCTTCAAGAACTGGAGTTCGGTTACAAGAAACCACTGCTGGCCGATCCCGTGAAAGTTCTGGCGGAGCAGCACGATTCGCTGGCCGCCTATGTCGAGGAGCACATCCATCCCGTCGCCCCCGACGGACGCCCGTGGAGCGTCAAGGTGACGGCTCTCAGGATGCAGCTGTCTGAAAAACCGTTCGACCTCATCGCCAACGTCACGATGACTCCTCCGCCCGGAGCCTCTTCGAGGAAATTCCGCTTCAACTATTCGGTCATCAATCACGAAGTCATGACCCATTACGCCGCGATCGTCGTGCGGAGCGATTGGGATAACGCCGTATTCTCCGACAAGCCTGAGCCGTTGGGCATGCTGCAATTCGTCGTGACCTATCTTGATATCGATCGCACCCGGGGCTCCTGGACCCGCGGATTCCGCAGCGTCTTCCGCCATGGTATGAGCCACATCGCGGATGGTGTGGATCATTTGCTTTTCCTTTTCACCCTTCTGCTTCCGGCTCCCCTGCTTGCGATTTCAGGCCGATGGAAACGCCCGCTGCCCGTCCGCTCCGCCTGCCTGAATTTGTTGAAAATCATCACATCCTTCACTCTCGGGCACTCCCTGACTCTGGCTCTGGCCGGATTCGGCATCGTCACCCTGCCGTCGCAACCGGTTGAAATTTTGGTCGCGTTTTCCATTCTCGTTTCCGCCGTTCACGCCGTGCGCCCGATTTTTCCCGGAAGGGAATCCTGGATCGCCGCCGGCTTCGGGCTCGTCCACGGGCTGGCCTTCGCCAGCACCATCGCCCATTACGGATTTTCCACTTATTACATGGGCCTCACCCTGCTCGCCTTCAATCTCGGCATTGAGATCATGCAGCTCTTCATCATGGCCTGTCTCATTCCGTGGCTGATGATCGCAAGCCGTTCCTCCGCCTATTCCTGGCTCCGGATCACTGGCGCGGTATTCGCCGCGGCGGCCTCCATCGGCTGGATCGTCAATCGAAGCATCGGCTGGCGGAATCCCCTCGAAAGCACCACCGATTGGCTCGCCACCCACGGAACGCACGCCGTTTCCTCGCTCGCCGCGGTTTCCCTCGCCATCTACTTTTTCGGACCAAAGGCGGACCACCGACGTTCACGTCGGCTCTGCCTGTTCTTCAGCTCCGCGAGCCGGCGTGAACGTCAGCGGTCCAACGCCTCCAGCTCTTCCCAGCGGCTGTAGAGCTTGGCGCAGGCATCTTTGGCGATTTCGAGTTTTTCGACCATTTCCGGGATTTCGGAAAAACGCTTCGTCTGCACTTCGGGATCGTTGAGCAGGCCTTCCAGCTCCGAGACTTTTTCCTCAGCGGCGAGAATCGCGTCTTCCATTCCGGCGAGTTCCTTTTTCTCGGCGAGGGTGAGCTTGCGAGGTTTCGGAGCGGAGACGCTCGCGGCTTTTTGGCGGGCGGCGGCGTCTTTTGCGGCGGCTTGTGCCTGGATGCGCTCGGCGGCTTCGCGCGCTTTGCGTTTTTCCATGTAGTAGGAATAATTTCCCGTCTGCACCGTCACCCCGCCGTCTTCAAACGCGATGATCTGATCGCAAATCCGGTCGAGGAAATAACGATCGTGGGAAACGACGATCACGCTGCCATCGAAGTCCGCGAGCGCCTCTTCCAGCATCCGCAGAGAGGGCAGATCCAGATCGTTGGTCGGCTCGTCCAGCACGATGAGATTGCCGCCGTTTTTCAAAACTTTCGCCAGCATCAGCCGCGCGCGCTCGCCGCCCGAAAGCAGATCGACGCGCTCGTTGATCCGTTGATCGCTGAAAAGAAAGCGCCTCAGGTAGGCGCGCGCGCCGAGCGTCTGGGTGCCGAACTGGACCTTCTCGTTTCCGTCCGAGACTTCATCCAGCAACGATCCCGTGCCATCGAGCTGCATGCGCGTTTGATCGATGTAATTCACCTTTACCCGCTTGCCGGTTTCCGCCGTGCCTTCGCTCGGAAAGATCTGGCCGAGGCAGAGTTTGAGCAAGGTCGTTTTTCCCACGCCGTTCCGGCCGACGATGCCAGTGCATTGGCCGGGACGCAGGCTGAGATTCAGGTGGCGGAAAAGCCAGCGAGGCGAGGTCGCGGAGCCGACATTCACGCCCGCGTTTTCCAGCTCGACGACGATGTTTCCAAGATCCGGCGGCGGCGGCATGAGCAAGTCCATTTCCCGCTCTTCCGGTGGAGCTTCCATGCCTTCGATTTCGTAAAATTGATCCAGACGATGCCGGGATTTCGTCCCGCGCGCTTTCACTCCGGAACGCACCCATTCCAGCTCTTCACGCAGGAAACGCTGGCGACGGCGCTCGGTTTGCTCGGCGATTTGTTGGCGCACGGCCTTGGATTCCAGATAGGCGGTGTAGTTTCCGGGATGGGAAAACGCCTTTCCTTGATCGATTTCGATAATCCGGGTGGCGATGACATCGAGGAAATAGCGGTCGTGGGTGACGAAAATCACCGCGCCGGGAAAAGAGTTCAGCGCGTCTTCCAGCCAGCGGATCGATTCCGCATCGAGGTGGTTCGTCGGCTCATCAAGCAAAAGCAGATCCGGTTGGCAAACCAGCGCCCGGCACAGCGCGACCCGGCGCTTTTCACCACCGGACAACGGACCAACCGCTGCCTCCAAGGGCGGCGTGCCCAGCGCGGTGGAGATCGATTTGATCCGCGCATCGAGATTCCAGCCATCGGCGTGATCGATCAAATGCAACAGATCGGCCAGTTCCGCTTCGGAACCTTCACCATTTTCGTAACGGCGGATCGCATCGACAATGTCCGCCGCGCCGGACGCGATGTTTTCCTGCACACTCAGTTCGCCATCGAGCTCGAATTCCTGCGGCAGATACCCGACCCGCAATGCGCGGCGCAGGGAAATCTCGCCCGAATCGGCTTTTTGTTCACCTGTCAGGATTTTCAACAGAGAGGTCTTGCCACAACCATTCCGGCCCACCAGCCCCACTTTTTCCCCCGGAGAAACAGCCAGCGTCACGCCATCGAGCAAAGTCTGATAGCCGTAGGAGAGTCGGATTTCGTTGGCGGAAAGGAGAGAAGACATGGGAAACGCGGTGCTTGTCGCCGAAGAATCCGCAAAGGTCCATTGCCGATGTGACGGCCCGCATTTTAGGGCGTGGAATTTTTTTAAAAATAAATGCGAAAAAGCTTGCGCTTATTGAGAATGAATCGCATTAAGTGGGCGCGCCCACCCCCTAACTTACGATGACACCATTCCTATACGCTCTCAATGTTGGCACACTTGCCACATGGCTCAGTGTCGCGGGTTTCGGCACTGTCGGGATCGCCATTCCCGTCACGCTCGATGTTCTTCAAGAGGTGAAGAAAGATCAGCTTGCAGACATGCAGTTCACCGAATTCACCGGTGATTTTACCGAAGACGTCCCAGCTTCCCAAGCGACGGACACCGGCACGACCGGTGAAGAAAACAGCGAACAGGTCGATGTTCCCTTTGCCGAACAGGAAACCCTGCCGACGCCTCCGGAGATGCCGGAAACAGCGGAGATAGCGCCTCTTCCGGAAGTCCCGGACATGCCTGATCCAAAGCCGACTTCCGAAGCGAATACCTCTGCGGCACCCACCAAAGAACGCCGCGTTCGTCACACCAACAGCAAGGTTGCCAAACGCTCCAATATGCCTACCAGCGCAACCGGCGGCTCCCCGCAGGGAAGGGAAGGCGCCACCGGCCAAGTCGGCAATGGCGGGCGCAATGGCGGCACGGGCATGTCGGATGCGAAACGCCTCGCCGGCGGTTACCGCCCCCAACCCCATTACCCGCAATCCTGCCGCGCCAAAGGCCAATCCGGCACGGTCGTCGTCGCATTCGTTGTCGAAGCCGATGGAAAAGTCTCCACCGCCTACGCCAAAAAACCTTGTCCATGGCCCGAGCTGAACGACGCCGCCGTCAAAGGCGTCCGCCGCTGGAGATTCCCGAAAGGCGATCGCCAGATGCCGCTGACTCTTCCCGTCAAATTCCAACTGAACTACTAACCAAACCGTGCTCGCTAACATCGTCGTCGAAAAATTCATCGAAGGCGGCTGGGTCATGTGGCCCATCCTCGCTTCTTTCCTTCTCTCTCTGGGGGTTTTCCTGGACCGCATCATCTGGTGGTCCGCCCTTCAGACAAAACTGAAACCAGCCCTGCAAACACAAGCGCGTGAAGCCCTCGGGATCGGCGATTATACGACCTCCTGGAATCTCAGCCAAAACACCGAGGAGCCTTATCTGGTGAACCTCCGCGAGGGCATCAACCATGCGAACACCTCGATGGTCGCCGCCATGCAGCTCAACGCCACCCACCTCATCGAAAAAGCCGAAGCCCGCATGTGGGTGCTCAGCACGATGATCACCCTCGCCCCGCTGCTCGGTCTCTTCGGAACCGTCGCCGGCCTCATGGGCTCCTTCGCCGCCATCGGAAACGACCAACTCGCCGTTTCCAAAGTCACCGGCGGCATCGGTGAAGCGCTTATCGCCACCGCTTGCGGCATCGCCATCGCCGTGATCTGCCTTCTCCCATACAACTTCTTCCGCAAGCGCACCTCGTTGCTCCGCTCTTCACTGGAACGCTGGATCAACCACTCCGAACTTCTCGTGCAATCCGCCAAGGAGCACGGCCATGACATCGAGGCCTTTTCCGCGTCCCTCAAACGCCCACGCTGATGCCCGTCAACCTTCAAGGAAGTCACGGCGGTGACGACCACGGCGACGAAGCCCGCGTCGAAGTCGTGCCGCTGATCGACATCATGTTCTTCCTCCTCGCCAGTTTCATGATGGTCAGCCTGAGCATGACCCAGCTCAACCGCGTGCCGATCAATATCCCGGAAGCCTCCACCGGCGTCGCGGAAAACAAGACGCCTCCTTACCAGATCTCCATCGATCCGGATGGCATCATCCACTGGGGCACCGAAATCATCACCCTTTCGGAAATCACCACCCGTCTCCAGCAGGAAGCGTCTCCCACGGAAACCCGCGTCATGATTTCCGCCGATGCCGAGGCTCGTCATAAAAACGTGCTCGCCGTGCTCAATGCCGTGCGCGCCGCCGGAATTGAAAAAGTCAGCTTCGAATCCAAATCTCCAAAGCCGTGAGCCGCACCAGCCGCATTCTCCCTATTCTCAACCTCGTCGGCTGCATCCTGATCACCAGCCTCATCCTCGCCCAGTGGCTCAAAGAGCGGAAACTCGATCAGCGCATCGAAACACTCACCCAAGAGCTCAGCGACAGCCAGGCTCAGTACGAGTCCGAAAAGAAACGCGCCGAATCGCTTGACCGCGATGTCCTCCAGCTCAAGGAGTCCATCGAATCCGCAGCCGCGACGAAGAAAGAACTCGAAGATACCCTGGCAAAATTGACCGCGGAACAAAACGCCGCCGTTACCCAGGCAAACACCGTCATCTCCGAGACGAACACCGCCATTCAGGACCAGGTGAAAGTCTGGGAAAAAGCCATCGCGGATCGCGACTCACGCATCCGCGCCCTCAATGAAAACCTCGT
Organism: Luteolibacter sp.; assembly: GCA_047605125.1. Lineage (GTDB taxonomy): Bacteria > Verrucomicrobiota > Verrucomicrobiia > Verrucomicrobiales > Akkermansiaceae > Luteolibacter. Next base: position 104,394 of record JASGGK010000004.1, on the reverse strand, counting down.
CGCCACCCGCCAAAAGCTCAACGAAGCCATTGGCGAGCTGAAAAAAGCCGGAGCACACTGAGTCCGAAAAGACCGGAAACGCCGAGCACCAGCCCGGCCCCATTTCAAAAACAAAACAGAGCAGGGACACACACATCCCTGCTCTGTTTTGCATGGAATCTCACTTCTCCGCCGAGTATTCGCTGAAGACCCCCAGCAGAGCCTTGCGTTTCACTTTGGAGAAACCCGCCGCTTCCAGCGCACCCAGCACATCCGCCGGACGCACGCAGGAATCCATGGTTTCCCAGAAATACACCATCATTTCCTCCGCCTTGCCGCTGCCGGTGATCAAGCGTGAGAACCATGGGTAGATCCGGCCGAAATAAAGTTTGAAAAGCCAGGAACCGAATTTCCCTTCCGGTCGGGTCGCCTCCAGCATCAGCACGCGGCCGCCGGATTTCAGCACGCGGTGGAATTCACGGAACGTCCCTTCCAAATCCGCGAAATGACGCAGGGCATAGCCGACCGTCAGGAAATCATACGTATCGTTTTCCAACGGCAACGTCTCCGCCCGGCTGTGCACGAAATTCGCGGAAAGCTTCTTCTTCGCCACCGCGATCATCCCGTCGCTCGGCTCCACACAGGTGATGTTTTCCGCGCCGCCGAGGATTTCACTCGCAGCCACCGCCATCAAACCGGTGCCGGAAGCCACATCCAGCAGCTTCATGCCGGGGCGCAAGCCATGGCGGCGCTGCGCATCCTTGCGATACAGATTCCCGGTTCCGAAAAATCCCCAGTTGCAAATCGGATCGTAGTGCACCGCCGCCTCATCAAACAACTGCTTCACATAATCAGGGCGATCTTCCGCGCGGGCGTAGCGATTTTCAATAACGGGGTGGGGAATCATGGGATAGACCACTGATAGGCGGAACGCCCGCGCGGGCGAGGAAAAAACGCCGTTTTGCCGCATCCGGCGGATACATTTCCCCGATTCTTGCGCCTTGCCTCCTCCGCTCCGCCTCTGCACGCTCCGCGCATGAGCGAACAACCAATCGTTGGCATCATCATGGGAAGCACGTCGGACTGGCCGACGATGGAGCACGCCGCGCGCACGCTGGAAAACTTCGGCGTCGCTTGGGAAGCCGAAGTCGTCAGCGCCCACCGCACCCCGGACAAGCTTTTCTCCTACGCCGAAACCGCCCGTGGCCGCGGCCTGAAAACCATCATCGCCGGAGCCGGCGGCGCGGCCCACCTTCCGGGCATGACCGCCGCCATCACCGATCTTCCCGTGCTCGGAGTGCCGGTGGAATCCAAAGCCCTCCAAGGCGTGGATTCCCTGCTTTCCATCGTCCAGATGCCCGGCGGCATCCCCACCGCCACCTTCGCCATCGGCAAAGCCGGTGCGATCAATGCCGCGCTGTTCGCCATCGCCATGCTCGCCACCACCGATGAAAATCTGGCAGCGAAACTCGCCGAATTCCGCAAAAACCAGACCGACACCGTAAAAGCCGCGGCTTTGCCTCCTCTGGCTTGATTTGGAAACCAATCCGGCGCACTGATCGCGGCTCGCCTCCATTTCCCTATTTCCATGGCACTTCCCATTCATCCTCCCCATTGCATCGTCGGCGTAATCGGCGGTGGCCAACTCGGACGCATGATCGCTCTCGCGGCCCGCCGCATGGGTGTGCGCACCGTCATCTGGACCGGCGGCTTGGAAGCTCCGGCCGTGGAAGTCGCGGATGAAGTGATCGACAAACCGTTCGACGATCCCGCCGCACTCGCGGACTTCTGCGGCAAGGCCACCGTCGCCACCGTCGAGTTCGAAAACATCCCTCGCGAAACGCTCGAAGCCGTCGCCGCAAAAACGCCGCTCCATCCCTCCCCCCGCGCGATTTCCATCTGCCAGAACCGCGAGCGTGAGAAGAATTTCCTCAAGGAAAACCGGATCCCGCACACCTGGTTCGCCGTCATCGCCAGCGCGGAAGATCTCGCAGCGGCGCTCGAAGAACTCAACGGCCCCGGAGTCCTGAAAACCGCGGACTTCGGCTACGATGGCAAAGGCCAGCTCAAGCTGAAGGGCGACGAAGATCCTGCGGAAACCTGGGCCGCCTTCAACGCTCCCCGCGCGGTGTTGGAAGCCTGGGTTCCTTTCGAAAAAGAAATCTCCGTAATGGTCGCACGCGGAGCGGACGGAAAAACCGTCACTTACGATCCTGCGGAAAACCGCCATCGTCATCACATTCTGGATGTTTCCATCGTCCCGGCCCGCGTCGATTCCGCCGTCGCGCTGGAAGCCGCCGCCATCGCCCGCCGCATCGCCGAAGCGCTCGATTACCGCGGCATCTTCGGCGTGGAATTTTTCCTCAAACCGAACGGCGAACTGCTGGTGAACGAAATGGCACCCCGCCCGCACAACTCCGGCCACCACACGCTGGACGCCTGCGCGACTTCGCAATTCGAGCAACAACTCCGCGCCGTCATCGGTCTTCCGTTAGGCTCCACCCGGCTTCTCAGTCCGGTGGCCATGCTCAATCTTTTGGGTGATTTCTGGCCTGCGGAAACCACGCCGCCGGATTGGGTGCCGCTGTATGCGGACGGCGAGGCATTCCTCCACCTGTATGGAAAACGCCGCGCCATCGGCCGCCGCAAAATGGGCCACGCCAATTTCCTCGGCACCGACGCCCTTGAACGCGCCGAGGCATTGAAAACACAATGGTTGGCTGACGCGGCTCATTGAGTTCAATCGGCAGGGGAAAAATCTTTTGAATTTTTCCCGTTCCGGGACGTTCCATAAACGTCATGAAACCATTCATCACTCTCGCATTCGCAGCTCTCTTCACGCTCTCCGCAGGCATCGCAAGCGCCCAGCCCGGTTACGGTTATGAAGACGGACGTCCCGGCTACCATGATCGCGATGGACGCGGCCGCTCGAACCGTGTCGAAACCCGCGCCCAACTCCGCCTGCGCCAGTTGGGATATTACCGTGGTCCCATCGACGGCTCATTCGGAAACCAATCCCGCAAAGCCCTCGTCCGCTTCCAACGCGACCACCGCCTGCCGATGACCGGCAAGCTCGACTCCCGCACGCTGCGTGCCCTGCGGATTTCTTGAAATCCCTCACCACTCACCCCCCCATCCCGCACCAAGCCGGATGGGGATTTTTTTGTCCAAAAACTTTCGAATAACTCTTCCACTATCCTCGTTCCATTCCCTGTATGAAAGCCAACTTCCTCACCCGCGCCGCCGCCGCATTGGGTTTTCTCACATTTTCCGCAGGCATCGCCGGAGCCGCGCCATGGGTCATTTTCCCGCCACATATCGTCGTGGAATCCCGTGTCGGTTATGCCGAGCCGGTAGATGACCGTTACGAGCCGGCACCTCCGCCACCACCCCGCCGCACGTATTACCGCGATGACTGCGTCGAAGTCCGTGCCCAGCAGAAACTCCGCCGCCTCGGTTATTATCACGGCTCCATCGACGGCATTTTCGGCTACGGCTCTCAGCGCGCGCTCATGAACTTCCAGGAAGATCGCGGCCTGCGTGTGACCGGCCGTCTGGACCGCTGGACGCTCGATGCCTTGCGCATCGATTGATCCGGGGAAGAGGGGCCATCCCGCCCCTCTTTTTCATTTCCGGAGTGGACGAGTGGAAAATGAGATGATTGGCTCGTGCATTCACGCACCATTTGAACAGCACATTTTCCATTCACGACCTGCGTTGGGAAGCCCGTTTCGACGATGAAATCCTCGCTGCGGCCCGCGGTTTCACTTCGAAAGTGAAGGATCTTCGGATGGAGGAAACATCTCCGGGCTGCTTCAGCCTGCTGGCAAACGTGGCAAGTGAGGAAACCGAGATCAACGTCTGGCAAAGCGGCGGCGACTGGGAGTTCGAAACCTTTTGCTCCTGCGATGTCGGCGGCTTCTGCCATCACGCTGCGGCGATATTGATGAAAGCCTCGAAAGAGCGCGATGCCTCCCGCCTTTTGGGCCGTAATGTCGCTGGCGCGGTAGCCGCGACACTTCCTTCCGCACGCGAACTTCTCCAGCAACCGTCGCCCGATCTTCCCCGCCTTCAGATCGATCCCCGCTTCGACCTGCACGTGATGCGCGAACCGACGGATTCCTTCACGCGCACCTTGCTGAAATCCCTCGGCCAAACCGCGCCGGACTTCTGGATCTACGCGGAAGCCAGTGTGCTCTACGGCGAAAAACGCCTCGGCCTGCGCGCCGCCGCTCCGGATTGGCTGACACCCGTCCATCTCGCTGATGGCCAACCCGCGCTCATCCAGCACGATGCTGCGTCCGAAACCGCCGCCGCCCAGCAACTCCGCGATACCGGGCTTTCCTCCCTCCACTCGAATTCCGCGTGGCGGTTTCTCGCAAATCTGAAATCCCGCGAGCAACACCAAGGACCGGACCGTTGGTTTCCCGACCCTGGGCGCATTCCCATCGATGCGTTCTGGCATCAGTTTCGCGGTGAAATGGTGGAAAAACTCACGTCACTCGGCTGGAACGTACGCGTCGATGACAACGTCGGCCACCGCGTTTTCGATGCTCCGCCGGAATCGTGGCACAGCGAACTTTCTCCCGGCGATGGCGGCTGGTTCAGCCTTTCCGTCGGCTTCGAAGTCAGCGGCGAACGCTACGATTTGCTACCGATCCTCGCACGCCTGCTCGAATACGATTTCCTCGAAGAAACGCTGGATAGCCCGGACCACGGCTGGATCTACGCACCGCTCAATAACGGCGATGCGCTGAAACTTCCCATCGGCCGCGTGCGGAAAATCCTGCGCCACCTTGCATCGATGCTCGATCCGAAATTCCCGGATCGCGTCCGCATGCACGCGCTCGATGTCGCCGGACTCGCCGCCTTGCCGGAGCTGGGCCTCGATTCACCGCCGGAGCTCGATGAACTCGCCGCGAAAATCCACGACTTTTCCGGCATCGATGCCGTCGCACCCGCACAAGGAATTCAGGCGACGCTGCGCGACTATCAGCTCGAAGGTTTCCGCTGGATGCAGTTCCTCGCGCGCCACGGCTTGCACGGGATTCTCGCCGATGACATGGGCCTCGGAAAAACCCTCCAGACGCTCACTCATCTTCTTGCTGAAAAAGAAAGCGGACGTTCGAAAAACCGTCCCTCGCTCGTCGTCGCGCCGACTTCCGTCGTTCCAAACTGGCGCGCCGAAGCGAAGAAATTTGCGCCGGACCTCCGCGTGCTCGTCCTCAACGGTCCGGAGCGCAAGAGCTACTTCCGCTCCATTCCCCACGCGGACATCGTACTCACCTCGTTCGCCCTGCTCCAGCGCGACATCGAAAAACTCCGCGAGCATCACTTCCATTTGATCGTGTTAGACGAAGCACAGCACATCAAAAACCCACGCTCCAAAGTTTCCCAAGCCGCCTGCAAACTCAACGCCAGCCACCGCCTCTGCCTTTCCGGGACGCCCATCGAAAACCACCTCGGTGAACTCTGGAGCCTGATGCACTTCCTCGTTCCGGGTTTCCTCGGCAGCGAAAAAACTTTCGAAGAACGCTTCCGTAAACCCATCGAAAAAGACAACGACGTTGACCGAAACACCCTGCTGAAACAACGCGTCGCCCCGCTCATTCTGCGCCGCACCAAGGATCAGGTCGCCAAGGAACTCCCGCCGAAAACCGAACTCGTCCACCTCATCGAGCTCCACTCGGATCAGAAAGATCTCTACGAAACCGTGCGCGCCACCATGGACAAGCGCGTCCGTCAGGCCATCGCCGCGCGCGGATTGGAATCATCGCAAATCGTCTTCCTCGATGCGCTCCTGAAACTCCGCCAAATCTGCTGCGATCCCCGGCTTTTGCCCGACGACTATAAGCACGAAGTAAAACGCTCCGCGAAACTGGATTTCCTCATCGAGCTGCTTGCCGTGCTCATCGAAGAAGGCCGCCGCATCCTGCTGTTTTCCCAATTCACCACCATGCTCTCGCTCATCGAAGAGCATCTGGTGCAGGAAAAAATCCCGTATCTCAAACTCACCGGCGGCTCGAAAGACCGGGGCAAGCTCGTCGAGAATTTCCAAACCGGAAAAATCCCGCTTTTCCTCATCTCGCTGAAAGCCGGAGGCACCGGCCTGAATCTCACCGCCGCCGATACTGTGATCCACTTCGATCCATGGTGGAACCCCGCTGCCGAAAACCAGGCGACAGACCGCGCCTACCGCATCGGCCAGGACAAACCGGTCTTCGTCCACAAACTGCTCTGCCAGGAAACCGTCGAAGAACGCATCCACAAGCTCCAACAGGAAAAAGGCAAACTCGCCTCCGGCATCCTTGCCGACGCCGATCTTTCCTCCCGCCTCGACGCTGCGATGGTGAGATCGTTGCTCGATCCCTAACCACCAGATGCACCGTTACGGATTGCTCGGCCATTTGGCGAGCAAGGCATCGTATTCGCTTTTCGTGATCGAGAGGATGCCGCCATGGCGTTTAAGGCTGGCACCGAGTTTGTAGTCCGTTGCCGGGATTACCTTGAATCCTCGCGGGTCGTCAAAATTCGTCGTCACCAGCGGCAGGTAGCCTTTTTTCGCAGCGTATTGATCCACCAGCATTCCCCATTTTTTTCCTTCGTTGAAAGGAAACAGAATGGGTCCTTCCACTTGTTTCGCCGTGTAGCCGAGGTAGGAAATGTCGCCGATCCGCTCCCATTTTCCGAGCAACGTATCCGCGCCTTCGAGGGTGATCTGTGAATCCCGCGAAGCGCGGTAGAAGCGGTATTTCGCGCCTTTGACTTCGATGATTTGGGTATCGATGATGTCACCGAGGCTCACCCCTTTTCCACCCCGATCAATGTAGAGTTTCGCGGGAGTGAAGGTCCGGAAATCCTTGGTCCACGATCCGTAGATGCGGGCTTCCTTGACGCCATTGAGCGGAGAAATGGTCGCCCAATAGACAAAGTAGCTTTGCGAGTCCTCGTCGTAGATCGCCTCCGGTGCCCAAGTGCAACCGTAATCAGGGATCGCGCTGGAAACATCGATGGCCCATGGCTCGGACCAGTTCAGGAGGTCGGTGGATTCCCAGAAAATCAGCGAAGAGCTGCCGTGATAGCGCGCGGCGTCCCAACCTTTGCCGTTCGCGATGCGCAAATCGGTGGCGAGGATGGTGAATTTTTTCCCGTCAGGAGACCGGACAATCGCGGGGTCTCGCACGCCTTTGTCGCCAAGATTGGAAACCAGCACGGGTTTCGAGTTGTTGAGATCCGTCCAGTTCAGGCCATCCTGGCTGACAGAGAAGTAGATTTGCTCTCCTTGCTCGGATTCTCCGGTGAAATGCACGAATAAGTAAGCGGACTTCGGCGCGGAAGGCGATTCGGCAGCGAGGGAAAGGCTGGCCACCGCCAAGCTGAGAAATCCGAAAACGGAAGAGAGGATTTTTTTCATGATCGGGTTTTTCGAAGGTTCATGAGTTTCTCCGGAGGAAGCGATGAGATCGTCGCTTGACCGTCACTCCCACGCCGGGAATCGGTAGCCGGGGATGCTGAAAATACGGCGAATCGTAGGGTTTATTTCACCTTCACTGGACGAACCGGCGATTTTCCCCGAAGCACTTCGTGTCCGCCCATGCCCGCTCTCTCTCTGAAATCCTGCGTCCTCGCCGCCCGTCCGAAAACCTTGCCCGCTGCCATCGTGCCGGTGTGGACCGGGTGTGTGCTCGCCTGGAAATTGAGCGGGGAATTTCATCTTACCCTCGCGCTGTGTACGCTGATCGGCGCCATCGCCATCCAGATCGCGACGAATTTTTTCAACGATGCCATTGATTCTCAAAAAGGTGCTGATACGGAAAAGAGGCTCGGCCCCACCCGAGTCACCGCCTCCGGCCTGATGACGCACCGGCAGGTGCTGATTGCCGGACTGGTGTTTCTTGGAATCGCCACGATCTGCGGCGCGGTTCTGATTCAGGCACGCGGTTGGCCGATGCTGGCGATTGGCATTCCTTCGCTGTTTCTCGCTTACGGCTACACCGGCGGGCCGTTTCCGCTCGCGTATCGCGGGATGGGCGAGCTTTTCGTGATCGTGTTTTTCGGCTTCATCGCGGTTTGCGGTACGGTGTTTGTACAAACCGGCACTTGGCCAGCGGAAGCGCTTCTGCTCGGCGCACAGATCGGACTGCTCTCCGCCGTGCTCATTTCCATCAACAACCTCCGCGACCGCGAGGAAGACGCCGGAACCGGAAAGCACACGCTCGCCGTGCGCTTCGGTCCGAAATACGCCGTCGCGCTCATCTGGCTGGAAGTGAAGCTCGCCGCCTTTCTCGGCCTCGGCTGGCTCGCCTTCAAGCTACCGGTTTTCGCCATCGCCAGCGCCCCGGTTTTCCTGATCGGCCTGCGCATCATCTGGGGCGTGCTCACCACCGCGCCCGGCCCGCCATACAACCGTTTCCTTGCCTTCGGCGGCATGCAGCTCATCGCCTTCGCCGCCCTGTTCCACTTCGCGGCGACGAAGATGTGAGGTGGCGCGCTGACGTTCACGTCGGCACCAGCCGGGAATAGATTCACCGCCAAGTCACTGCAAAACCAAAGATTGACGAATCGGAAATCCGCTCCTAGCTCTTGGTCGTGAACCGCGCTTTCAACGGCCTTTTGAGCAGCCCCCTTCTTCTAGGGTTGGCCGCCCGTTGATATTTTTCCCGTTTTGCTACTTTTCCGTTCACTGGCGTGCCTCTTATTTTCAGGCGCAGCCGCTCCTTGATCTCCGATCAACCCCTTCCTTTCCTTATTTTTCCATGAAATCCGCTTCCTTGTCGAAATACCGGCCCTTCGCCTACGCCGTGCCGCTGCCGGACCGCACCTGGCCCGATAAAACCATCACTTCCTCTCCCCAATGGTGCTCCGTTGACCTGCGCGACGGCAATCAAGCCCTGCCGCAGCCGATGTCCGTGGAAGAGAAGCTCGAGTTTTTCGACCTGCTGGTGCGCATCGGTTTCAAACAAATCGAAGTCGGCTTCCCATCCGCCGCCGATACGGAATTCAATTTCCTGCGCCGCCTGATCGACGAAAACCGCATCCCGGATGACGTCACGATCCAAGTCTTGGTTCAAACCCGCGAGCCGCTGATCCGCCGCACTTTCGAGGCCATCGACGGGGCGAAACGCGCCATCGTCCACATTTACAATTCCACCTCCGAGCTGCAACGCCGCGTGACCTTCAGCGACGCCTCGCGCGAAGCGATCAAGCAAATCGCCATTGATGGTGCGAAGATCGTGAAGGAACTGGTGCCGAGCATTCCGCGCACGGAAGTCGTGCTGCAATATTCGCCGGAATCATTTTCCGATACCGAGCCGGATTTCGCCGCCGAGTGCTGCAATGCCGTGATCGATATCTGGGAACCGACGCCCGAGCGGAAAATGATCATCAACCTGCCGGACACCGTCCAGTGGACCACGCCGAACATCCACGCCGACATGATCGAGTGGATGGGCCGGAACTTGCACCGCCGGGATTCGTTGATCCTGTCGCTGCACACGCATAATGATCGCGGCACCGGCGTCGCCGCCACCGAGCTGGGCCTGATGGCGGGCGCGGACCGCGTTGAAGGCACCTTGTTCGGAAATGGCGAACGCACCGGGAATCTGGACATCGTCACCGTCGCCCTGAACATGAACAGCCACGGCATCGAGACCGGTCTGGATTTCTCCGACCTGCAAACGATCCGCATCGCTTATGAAAAATTCACCCGCTTGATCGTGCCGGAGCGCCAACCTTACGCGGGCGAGCTGGTGTTCACCGCATTTTCCGGCTCCCACCAGGACGCGATCAAGAAAGGTCTGGACCGCCGGGAAAAGGAAATGGCCGAGAATCCGGACATCCCGTGGGGCGTGCCTTACCTGACCATCGATCCTCAGGATATCGGTCGTTCCTACGAAGCGATCATCCGTATCAATTCCCAATCCGGAAAAGGCGGCGTCGCCTACATTCTGGACCGCGAACACGGCTTCGATCTGCCGAAAACCATGCACCCGCAGGTCGGCAAACGCATTTACGATCTGGCGGACCAACATGGCCGCGAGCTGACCGCCGATGAAATTCGCGACGCCTTTTTCGCCGAGTTCGTGAACATTTCCGCGCCGTTGAATCTGGTCGATTACGAACTGGTCCACCACACCACCGAGCGCGGCATCGTCCAATGCACCGCGACCATCGGGCTGGAGGGAGAGCAAAAAACCGCCACCGGCAACGGCAACGGTCCGATCAACGCCTTCGTCCACGCCTTGGAAAATCTGGGCGTCAAGGACTTCAAGGTCAGCGACTACCGTTCTCACGCCGTCCGCGGCGGATCGGACGCCAGCGCCGCCGCCTACGTCCAGGTCCAGCACGACGACGGCCGCATCCTGTGGGGCGCCGGCGTGGATTCCTCCATCGAAATGGCGGGACTGAAAGCCCTGGTCGCCGCGTGGAATCTGCTGCGGATTTAAACGATATCGGCGGGTTATGGCTGGCGCGGCGCAACCACTTATCCTTTAGCTTGCAGGCTTTTCCACTTGGCTACAGCAAGGTGAAGGATTAAGACCCCGTCAGTCATGACCCGCACGTCCATCGAAGTCGCCATCAAGATTTTCCTCGTTGCCCTGATCATCACCTTCATCTGGACGGTGATTCAGGTGATGAAGCAAATCGGCTGGGCTTGATCATTTCCAGTTCACGGCGACTTCGGCGATGCCGCCGTTTTTGTCGTCGTATTTGAGAAAGCCGTGCTCGAGCGCATACTCGTGCACGCACTTGGTGGTTTTCACGTCCACCGCGCAATAGTGGGCGATTTTCCGGAGCGGTTCGTAGTCTCCGGATTTTTTGTGTTCCTGCCACCATTTCAGCGCGTCGAGACCGTCGGCGCTTTTGCCGATGCCGAGAGAGGCGGTGGCGACGGAATCCAGCTTGAGGCGGAAGCCGACGATTTTTTCCAGCTCCAGCATCATATCGAGATTCAGCGTGCCTTCTTCCAAGGTCTGGAGGATGTAGGGCTGGAGCACGGGGTAGTCGAAATACAGGTGGTTCCAGCCGACGACAAGATCGGCGCGCAGCAGCTCCTCGCCGAGTTTGTCCATCTCGCTTTCGGGATAGATTTCATAAGCGCCGCGTGCCGTGCTGTAGGTGACGGCGACGGAAACGCCCATTTTGGCCTTGTTGCCAAACCCGCCCACGTCGTTGCCGCTGCGCTGGGTTTCCAAATCAAAATAGACGATGTTTTTTCCGGCCACGGACGAGTTTTAGGCGGCTGGCGCAAAACGGGCAAGTCTGGTGGCCAGCTCTTGGCAAAAGAGCATTTCTTTCCGTAGATTTTCCCATGTCCGACTCGGTGCGCGTGGATAAATGGCTGTGGGCCACCCGGTTTTTCAAAACCCGCGGTCTTTCGGCGCAGCAATGCACCGCCGGCAAGGTAAAGCGGAACGGCCATTCCCTAAAGCCCGCCGCCGCCGTGCAAGCGGGCGATGTGTTGGAAATCCCGTTTCCCGAAGGACCGGGCCATAAAACGGTGCGGGTGCTGGGGCTGATCCGGCAACGGGTGGGCGCGCCGCTGGCTGCGGTAAATTACGAAGATCTCACCCCTCCGGAGACTTATGCCGGGCACAAGGCGTGGACGCTCGCCCGGCAGGAAGCGGGAAAAGGCCGCCCGACGAAAAAAGACCGCCGCCAGCTCGGGCGGATTCGCGGTTTTTTTGAATGATTGTTCGGATTTGCCCGTAATCAAACAACAAGTGTCCCACTGCCTGTTTTATGGCTAACTGAAGGCTGGCTTTTTCATCTCATCTTCTTACAGTCCCGCTCACCCGATGCGATTTCCGAAACCACTGCCCACAAAGGATGCGATCAGCGTCATGGAGTTGTTTCCCGGATTGGCTTTGGAAAACATCCGGCGGGTGGAAACGGCGGAGGGGGCTGAGCAGGCGTTGCTGGAACTGATGGCGGCGGGTGTGGTCGGTTTCGATACCGAGTCCAAGCCGACGTTCCAGAAAGGCGAGCGCTCGCAAGGGCCGCATGTGCTGCAGTTTTCCACGTTGGAAAAGGCGTTCATTTTCCAAGCGCATCTGACGGAAACGCATGAGGTGATGCTGGAGCTTTTGAAATCCGAGCGGGTGGAAAAAGTCGGCTTCGATTTGCGCGGAGATCTCCGCCAGCTCTCGGATCGCTTCGGCGTGAAGCCGCGTGCGCTGACCGATCTGGACCGGGTTTTCAAACGCCACGGTTTCCGGAATTTCGTCGGTGCGCGTTCGGCCGTCGCCTTGCTCTTCGACCAGCGGTTTCAGAAATCGAAGAGCACGACGACCTCGAACTGGTCCGCGGAAAATCTTTCGGAACGGCAGCTCATCTATGCGGCGAACGATGCCTACGCGGCGATCCGGGTTTTCCATGCGTTGAAGGAACTGGAGTCTCCGGAAATTTCCTAGCCACGAAGATCACGGAAATGCTCAAAGTCTATCTCGCCGGTCCCGATGTGTTTTATCCGAATGCGCGTGAGCTTGCGGATTCGGCGAGGGAAAAGGCGGCGGCGCTTGGCATCCAGGCGTTGATTCCGATCGATAACGATATTGTTGCGGCGTCACCCGCGGAAATGTCGCTGGAGATCTTCGAGGCGAACGTCAAAATGATCCGTGAGGCGGATGCGGTCATCGCGAATCTCAGCCCGTTCCGGGGTCCGTCCGCGGATGCGGGAACCGTGTGGGAAGTGGGATTCGCTTACGGTCTCGGGAAGAAAGTCATCGGTTATTCGACCGACCGGCGGAATTACAAAGACCGCGTCGCGGAGCCGGATGGCATGCTGATCGAGGATTTTGGAAACACGGATAATCTCATGATCGCGCACGCCTTGGCCGTGGAAGTCGATACGCTGGAAGAGGCGCTGGCTTTCGTGGCGGAAAAATTGCGAAAGTAGTTTCATTTGGCGGGTTGCGGAGCCGTGCGGATTGCGCCAAAATGCCAACCTTCATGGCTGCCTCCATTGCTTCATCGGTCGAACTGACACTCAACGCGCTTGTTTCCGAAGTGGAGGATCTGCTCGGCAGCCACCCGGACGCTCCTCAGACCGGGCAACTTCGCCAGGCGTTCCGCACCTTGTATGCGGCGAGCCTTTTGAAAGAAGAAGGCCGCCCGGTGCGCGCGCGGATCGTGATCGCGCCGCCCTCCGCGTTTCCACTCACGGAAGGACCGCCGGATGGCGAGCACGTCATGCGCTTTTCCAATTCTCATCCGTTTTCACCGAACGAGATCAAGCGTATCAGCCCGGCGGCGGGATTTTTCCATTCCGCCATCGCGATTTGGCCGGACGGGGAGCGCGGCATCCGCATCTGGGGATTGCTCAATACCGGCCAACGCTGGATGAATCTGGTAGCCGGCGGCCGGAAACCCCTTGGCAATGAGCTGCCATACCCGCTCATCCATTTGCGAGATCCCGGCTGGCTGTTGTTTTACCACAACTATCAGCTTCTCGCGGAATGGCGGGGCACCGAATTCCACGATGCGAATCTCGATGTTTTCCAATCAAACATTTTCAAGGAACGTTTCCGCCCCTTGCGCCGGCGGATGGTCGAGGAAATCAGCGATTGTTGCCTGCCGGATCATCTCACGCTCGACCACTACGCGGACCTCAGCCACCTGATCACCCAGCAATTCGTAAAACGCCTGATCAGCCTGGTGCGCACCAGCGGCCACGGCGGCACCTTGGTTTTGCTGCCGGAAAACGGTGACAGCGAGGTCGCTTCGCAGTGGATCGATTGCAAGTATTCCATCGAATCCGATGCGGCGGGCATGCGCTTCCGGCTGTTGCTGCAATCGATTCTCCGCCGGGTCGGCCAGCTTTCCAAACCGGATACGACGGCGGCGGAAGCGTGGGAAATTTTCCGCAACAGCTATGACGCCGAACTGGACCGGCTGGAGGAATCATTCTTCGAGCTGGCACGGTTTTATTCGGATCTGATGCAGGTCGATGGCGCGCTGGTGCTGGATCAGCGGCTGTGCGTGATCGGTTTCGGCGGGGAAATCCGGGTGGACCGCAACGTCATCGTCGTCAAGCAAGCTCACGATTTGGAGGCCCGGCGGCTCAGCGATTGGAATGTGTTCAACGATGGAACGCGGCACCGTTCGATCTACCGCCTTTGTTCGGTCGATCCACATGCGATCGGCTTTGTGATTTCGCAAGACAGCCAGGTGCGGCTCATTGCGAACATCGGGGAAAACGTCACTTTCTGGGTTCACACGATGGTGTGATAGAGACCGCTGACGTTCACGTCGGCTCTATTTTCCGCGAGCCGGTGTGGACACCAGCGCTCCATTTACAGCATTTTATTGATAATCGCATAATAGAGTGACGAATTTTCCTCTGTAGTTGTGAGGTTTCCGGCGTCACTTTTTTTTGCGGGTATCAATAAATAAAACCATACCCGCAATGAGAGAACCAATGGGTGGCGTCTTTTGAAGCCACCCGTTGAAACGCATCTCCAATGGCTGTCAACAAGGCCACTGGGTGCGGGCTTCGACTTTACGCAACCAGGCTTTTACTTTGATCCACATCAATTCGATTGGTTTAGGCCGTGTGGATTGGATCAGACAATCATTTTGTCCACACCGCCTAACTACCTCACCGTCGGAGACATCACGAAGATTCCCTGCGTCGCTTGATAGGCATTTTTCAAGGACATGCGTTTCAGCTCATGCCCCGCCCCCCAGGAGTCCGAATAAAGCACCTCCGAAGTTTGCGGGTTATAACCGATGATCAACCTCATGTGGCCCCCATGGGTTTGTTGAGCAAGCGGGGGCTGTTCCGGAAAAAGACCGAGTTCCAGGCTCCAAAGCACCGGCACGCCCGCATTGATGAACTCATTCAACTCTTTGGTAAACGCCGCCTCGTTCACGGGTTTTCCCACCGTCAGCTTGCGTTCATCCACTTTGACGAGTTGACCTTCATACCGCAGTCCGAGGATTTGGAAACGCGTCTTGTAGCGGTAATCGATTTTTTTCAACGCCTCGACCATCTTGAGCACGCTGGTCCCGGCCTGCACATCCGTTCCCGCAGCTTGAGCGATCTGATGCTGGTCCGCCGGAATCCCGTAATACTCAAATAAACGTTGGGCGGATGCCACCACGCAATAGCCTTTGTCCCCTTGATCCACCATCGGGATATTGCGGATCACCACATCGCCGTTGCCGCCGCGCTGCACGTTTTTTGGCAATTCGGAAAGCCTCACCGTCGTCGGACGATCCGAAAACGCCGCCGCGGAAGTTCCGGTCGCATTTCTCGGAGCGATCTTCAGGCGTAAAAACTCCGGGCTGCCCGCGAGCGCTTGCGGATTGTATTCCAGCAGCGCCATTCCCCGCGCGGAAACCCAACACCAACCTTCAAGTTCCAGCCCTTGCGTCAGATCCGCTTTTTTCTGAAATGGCCGCACCTGCAGCAATCCGCTCATCTTCGAAGCGCAGAGTTTCAATCGGCGCTGGAATTCCTCGGAGGAAATCGCCCCGGTATCGCCACGATTATAAAACGAAAATGTGATGCCGTTCAGCCGCTGACCCACAAAATCCACAATCACTTCATCCGCCATCAACTGCCCGCCGAAAAACCGCAACTCCGTTTGCAAATCATGATAGGGCTTCTTCACGAAACTCGCCCGCGAATGATCCGCCGTGAGCCATTTGAAATAAGGATTCACCTTCATTTTCGCCTCTTGCGGAGGAGCGAATGTCGCGTCGAGCCGGGCAGGAGTGAGATTCCACACCTCCGGAATATTCAGAAAAGAATCCAGCGAACAAACGAGTTTCCCGGAACGCATCGATTCAAGAAACGCCTTGTTTTCATCCCCGGCTCGTACCGCCTGAGTCACTCCCAGACAGGAAACCACAAGCACCACCCGGAAAACCTTCTTCATCGTTAGATTCCATCATCGGATCGCGTCGGATGCAATCGGCAATCTCACCATTTCCCGCCAAGTGCCTTGATCAAGGCCACCGCCGCGTTCAAACGCCGGACCTGCAAATCCAAGGCATCCCGTTCCGCCGTCAACGCCTGCCCCTGCGTCACCGCCACGTTCAAATAATTATCCGTCCCGGCCTTGTAAGCGTTCTGCGCGATCCGCTCGCTCTCCCGCGCCGTCCGCACCGTGGCTTCCTGGGACTCGGCCTCTTGTGCCAGAATCCGCAACGTCGCGAGCTGGTCCTCCACTTCCTGCATCGCCGTCAGCACGGTTTGCCGATAATTTGCCACGGTTCTTTCGTACGCCGCATCAGCCTGGGCTTTCTGGGCCAAACGCTGGCCGCCATCAAGCAACGGAGCCGCCAGCTCCGGGCCGAGCGACCAGAAAAACGTCGGCGCCGAAAGCAAACCACCCGCTCCGCTCCAGCCCGCGCTCCCGCCGAGCGATACTGTCGGGAAAAACGCCGCCTTAGCCGCACCGATCCGCTCGTTTGCCGCAGCCACCTGGCGCTCTGCCGAAGCAATATCAGGCCGACGTTCTAAAAGCTGCGATGGCGTGGACGTCGGCACCCGCGGCACCGACCCCGCCAAACTCCCGCGCGCCAATGAAAACGATGACGGTGCCTGTCCGACCAACACCGCAAGCGCATGCTCCAGCGTCGCCCGCTGCACGCCCAGCTCGATCGCGGCGGAACGCGTCGCCGCCAACTGCGATTCCGCCTGCGCCACATCCCCACGCGAAGCCACCCCCTGGGTGTAGCGGTTGCGCGTGATTTCCAACGATTTTTCATAACTGCTGAGCTGGCGGTCATACAACGCCTGCTGTGCATCCACCGCACGGATCAGAAAATACGTTTGCGCCGCCTGCGCCTGCAAACTCAAGCGCGCCGCCCGCACATCCGCTGCCGCCGCTTCAGCATCCGCCGTGATCGCCCGCGCGCTGTGGCGCAAGCGCCCCCACAGATCCGCCTCCCATGAGGTCGTCGCGCCAAGGGAAAATTCCGTACCGCAGTCATTGCTGCCTTGGCCGCCGGAACGCGTCGCTGCTGAAGTTCCGGAAAGTGATGGCAAAAACGAAAACCGCGCGCCGATCAGCAATGCGGAGGCTTCCTTCGCTCGCGCTTCCGCCACCGCCAGCGATTGGTTGGAAGACTCGACGCGTTTCATCAGCGAGGAAAGCTCTCCGTCGCGAAACACACTCCACCATTCGCCTTGTGCAATATGGGCCGATGGGCGCGCCATTTTCCAGATCCCGCTTTCCTTGAAATTCGCAGGCAGCGCCATGTCCGGAGCTTGCTTCGGCGCGACCAGCGAGCAACCGGCCAGGCACAGGGAAATCGGAGCGAAAAAAAGCGGGATTTTCATGAAAGTTGAGGCTCGGGTAAAACAGGATTTTCCATCGGCCGCTTCCGTTTGGAAAGAAAACGCTGCCGCATGCTATCGAGGACAAGATACACGACAGGCGTGGTATAAAGCGTGAGCAACTGGCTGATCAAAAGCCCGCCGACGATCGAAACACCCAGCGGCTGGCGCAGTTCGGAACCTTCCCCGCCGCCGATCGCCAACGGCAAAGCGCCGAACATCGCGGCGAAAGTCGTCATCAAAATCGGGCGCAGCCGCAGCTTGCACGCTTCGAAAATCGCTTCATGCGGAGACAGTCCCTGCGAACGCTCCGCTTCCAGCGCGAAGTCGATCATCATGATCGCGTTCTTTTTCACGATGCCGAGCAGCAGGAAAATCCCGATGAATCCCATGATGTCGAATTCCATGTGGCACAACTGCAAGGCCAACAACGCGCCGACCCCCGCAGAGGGCAGCGTGGAAAGAATCGTCAACGGATGCAGGAAGCTTTCATAAAGAATCCCGAGCGTCAGATAAATCACCAGAATCGCCACCAGCACGAGAACCGGCTGGTTTGATAGGGATTTCTGGAACACACTCGCCGTCCCCGCGAAGTTTCGCTGGATCGAACCCGGCATCTGCAAGCGGTCCAGCGTTTCCGTAATCTGCTTTGTCACTTCACCGAACGTGGAACCCGGAGCAATGTTGAAAGAAAACGTGATCGCCGCGAATTGCCCCTGATGATTCACCGAGAGCGGCGCGGGCGCGGATTCCCATCGTGCAAAAGCGGTAAGAGGCAAAAGCCCGCCTTCTGAAGATTTCACCCGGATGTGCTGGAGCGCGTCCGGATCTTGCGTGAACGGAGCATCCGCTTCCATCACGACACGATATTGGTTCAGCTCCGCGTAAATCGAAGAAATCTGCCGTTGCCCGAAAGCATTGTTCAACGCGGCGTCGATGTCCGACATGGAGACGCCCAAGCGAGAAGCGGCATCACGGTCCACCACTACGCGGGTGAGCCCGCCCTTGTCCTGGAAATCGCTGTTCACATCCGTGATCGACTTCAAACCTAACAAAGCTCCTCGAACCTTGCCTTCCCATGCCCGCAGTTCCGCAAGATCACTTGATTGCAGCGTATATTGATAGGCCGCCGCGCTGGAACGGCCGCCCATGCGGATATCCTGCGATGCCTGCAAATACAGGGTCGCTCCCGGAATGTGCGAAGTTTTCCGGCGCAAGCGTCCGATGATCACCGTCGCATCGTCATCCGGCACCGGACCTTTCTCGCCGGGGTTTTGTTTACCATCCTCCTTGCCGGCACGCTGCCCTTTCGGTTTCAGGGAAATGAATACATTGCCATTGTTCCTCGCGCCGCCCCAGCTGCCCACACTCGCATTGACCGAATCCACCGCCGGGTCTTTGCGGATGATATCCGCGATTTCCACCAGCTTGCCGCGCATCGCCTGGAAGGAAATGCTCTGATCCCCCACGATATTGCCGCGGATCTGGCCTGTGTCCTGATTCGGGAAAAATCCTTTGGGAATCACCACATACTGCCATGCCGCCAAACCAATCGTGATGAACAATGCGATCAGCGTGACCCAGCGATGGCGCAGCGCGACGGCCAGCGTATCCGCATAGCTGTCCTGGATCGATTGAAAAAAACGATCCAACCATCGTGAAAACCGGCCGGGAGGTTTCTCGTCTTTTTCACGATGCAACAGCCGCGCGCACATCGTCGGCGTCACGGTGAGAGAAACCACCAGCGACACCGCGATGGAAACGGAAAGCACGACCGCAAATTCACGGAACAACCGCCCCACCAATCCGCCCATGAAAAGGATCGGAATGAAAACCGCCACCAGAGAAAGACTCATGGAAACCACCGTGGAAGTCACTTCCTTCGCTCCCTTCAGCGCCGCTTCTTTCGCTCCCATGCCGTCCTCGATATGACGCGCGATGTTTTCCAAAACCACCACCGCGTCATCCACCACAAAGCCGGTCGCAATCGTCAGCGCCATCAGCGAAAGGTTGTTGATGCTGTAGCCGCAAACATACATCACCGCAAATGTTCCGATCAATGAAACCGGCACCGCCACCCCCGGCACCAGCGCCGCACGCGCGCGACGCAGGAACAACCAAACCACTAACACCACCAGAATGATCGAAAGCCCCATCGCGTGCTGCACTTCGTAAAGCGACGCCTTGATCGTCGTGGTGCGCTCCATCACGACTTGCAACGAAATCGACGCGGGCAAAGAAGCTTCCAATCGGGGCATCAGTTCGCGCACCGCCGCCGTCGTTTCCAGAATGTTCGCGCCGGGTTGGCGGAATAACACCAGCGAAACCGACGGCAATCCACCGCTCGTGCCGTAGTTCATCACATCTTCCGTCGCATCCGTCACCTTCGCCACATCCTGCAAGCGCACCGCGGCGCCTTGCTTGTAACCGATGATCATCGGCAGGTATTCGCTCGCCTTGCTGAGTTGGTCCGTCGCGGTGATTTGCCAGCGCCGCTCCCCGGACTGCACATCGCCCTTCGGGCTGCTCGCGTTGTTGTCCGCGATCGTTTGCCGGATTTCATCAAGCGAAAAACCCGAGCGCTCGATCGCCGGAAGATTCAAATCCACCCGCACCGCCGGCAAGGAACTACCTCCGACCACCACTTGTCCAATACCGGGCAACTGGGAGATCTTCTGCGCCAGCACCGTGGATGCGAGATCGTACATCCGCCCCGGCGTCGCGATGTTCGAGGTCAACGTGAGAATCATGATCGGCGCATCCGCCGGATTGCGTTTGCGATAACGCGGCATCGAAGGCATGCCGGACGGCAAGAGTCCGCGCGCCGCGTTGATCGCCGCCTGCACGTCATTGCACGCCGCATCGATATCGCGATCCAGATCGAACTGGAGCGAAATGTTCGTGCTACCCAGCGAGCTGTTGGACGTCATTTCATTCACACCCGGAATTCGCCCGAGCGTGCGTTCCAGCGGTGTCGCCACCGTTGCCGCCATGGTTTCAGGACTTGCTCCCGGAAGACTCGCGCTCACGGAAACCGTGGGGAAATCCACCTGCGGCAAGGGCGCGACCGGCAACTCGAAATACGCGAGAATCCCCGCCAGCGCGACCGCCAGCGCAGCCAGCGTGGTCGCGACCGGTCTCGCAATGAATGTTCCGGTGAAGCTCATGATGCGGTCACCACATTCACGGTTTCCACTTCACTCTTCCTGCGGATGCGGCGCGAAATCGCATCGAACGCGAGGTAAATCACCGGCGTGGTGAAAAGCGTGAGCACCTGACTCACTAACAAACCGCCGACCATCGTGACGCCCAGCGGACGGCGCAATTCGGAACCCACCCCGGTTCCCAGCATCAACGGCAACGCGCCCAGCAAGGCCGCGAGAGTTGTCATCAGAATCGGACGAAACCGCAGCAAGCATGCTTCGTGAATCGCCGCGCGCGGTTCCACGCCTCTCTCGCGCTCCGCTTCGAGTGCGAAGTCGATCATCATGATCGCGTTTTTCTTCACCAGACCGATCAGCAGCACGATGCCGATGATCGCCATCACGCCAAGCTGAGTTCCGGTTAGATTCAACGCCAGCAACGCGCCCACGGTCGCCGATGGCAATGTGGAAAGAATCGTCACCGGATGGATGAAGCTTTCGTAAAGAATTCCCAACACCAGATACATCACCACCACCGCCGCGAGTACGAGCCAGAGCTGGTTGGTGAGCGCGCTTTCGAACGCGACCGCCGTGCCTTGGAACTCCGCTTTCACGCTGGCCGGAAGTTTCATTTCCGCCACTTGCCCGCGCACGGAAGCGACGGCTTCACCCAGCGAAGCGCCCTGCTTCAAATTGAATGAAATCGTGACCACCGGAAACTGACCTTGCCGCGCGATGAGCAGAAACGAAGGTTTCTCGACGATTTTCACCATGCTCTTCAGCGGGACCGGAGTGCCGCTGCTACTGGTGACATAGACATGATCGAACGCCTCCAGCCCTTGTTTGAATGCCGATCCGCTTTCCAAAATCACCCGGTACTGGCCGCTCTGCGTGAAGATCGTGGAAACCTGGCGCTGGCCGAACGCGTTATAAAGCGCGGCATCGATCTGCGACACCGTCACGCCAAGACGTCCCGCCGTTTCGCGATCGATCTCCACCTGCGCTTGCAGACCCTTGTTCAACAAATCATCGGCCACATCGGTGATGAGCGGATTCTGCTTCATCCGCTCCACGATCTTCGGCACCCATTCCGCAAGCTCTGCGGAACTCACCGAATCCACCGTCATCTGATATTGGGTGCGTGCAATGCGGTCATCGATTCCCAGATCCTGCACGGCTTGCAAATAAAGCTTCATGTCAGGAATCCGCTCCGCAAGATCCTGCAAACGCCGCACGATTTGCTCCGCCGATTGGTCACGTTCCTCATGCGGCTTGAGATTGATCAACACGCGCCCGTTGTTCGGCGTCGCATTCGCCCCATCCACGCCGATGAACGAGGAAACGCTGAGCACATCCGGATCTTCGGAAATCAACTTCGCCATTTCCTGCTGGAGCTTTGACATCGCCTCGAACGACACATGCTCCGGCGCTTCCGTCATCCCCTGGATCAAGCCGGTATCCTGATCCGGAAAGAATCCTTTCCGCGCGGTTTGATAGAAAAACACCGTCGCGATCAGCGTGGCGACAAATACCAGCATTGTCGCGAAACGATGATTCAGCACGAACTCCAGCGCCTGATCGTAATGATCGACGAGCCGTTGGAAGGACCGGTTTACCGCACGCCCGATCGGTCCCTCTTCCGCGTGTGAATCATGCTTCAACATCAGCCCGCACATCATTGGCGTGAGCGTCAGAGAGATCACCGCGGAAATCAGAATCGCGATCGCCAGAGTGATCGCGAACTCACGAAACAAACGCCCCACGACATCGCCCATGAAAAGCAGCGGAATAAGCACCGCGATCAGCGAGATCGTCAGAGAGATAATCGTGAAACCGATTTGCTTCGATCCCTTCAACGCCGCTTGCAACGGCGGCTCGCCGTCTTCCACATAGCGCGCGATGTTTTCGATCATCACGATCGCATCATCGACCACGAATCCCGTGGCGATCGTCAGCGCCATCAGCGTGAGGTTGTTCAAACTGAAGTCGCAGAAATACATCGCGGCAAACGTGCCGATCAGGGAAAGCGGCACCGCCACCGCCGGGATGAACGTGGCGCGCCAGTTCCACAGGAAGACGTAAATCACCGTGATCACCAGCACGATCGCGAAGACCATTTCCTTCTGCACGTCTTTGACCGACGCGCGAATGGTCACGGTCCGATCCGTCAGCGGCGTGATTTCGATTCCTTGGGGAAGCCCTTCGCCGAGTTGCGGAATCAGCTCCTTCACCCGATCGGAAACTTCGATCACGTTCGCACCGGGTTGGCGCTGGATTTGCAAAATCACCGCCGCGCGATCATCCGCCCAAGCCGCGAGGCGATCATTCTCCGCGCCGGGCACCACTTCCGCCACATCCTGCACGCGCACCGCCGCGCCATTTTGCCAAGCAACGACGAGGTTCTGGTAATCCGCAGCGGAAACCAACTGGTCGTTCGCATCCAGCGTGCTGGAACGCGTGGCGCCATCGAAACTGCCTTTCGGCTGGCTGACGTTTGCCGACGTAATCGCGGTGCGTAAATTTTCCGTCGTCAGCCCGCGCGCGGCCAGTGCTCCCGGATTCGCGCGGATCCTCACCGCGGGCCGCATACCGCCGCTCAGAGTCACAAGTCCAACGCCTGAAAGCTGAGACAATCTCGGCACCAGGCGCGTGTCCGCATAGTCCTGCACTTTTGTCAGCGGCATGGTTTCCGATGATAGAGCGAATGTCAGAATCGGCGCATCCGCCGGATTCACCTTGTTATAAACCGGCGGGCTGGGAAGATCGTCCGGTAACAAATTCGACGCCGCATTGATCGATGCCTGCACCTGTTGCTCGGCGACATCCAGACTCATGCCGAGGGAAAATCTCAACGTCACCACCGATGCTCCTCCGCTGCTCACGGAATACATTTGTTCCAGCCCCGGCATTTGTCCGAACTGCCTTTCCAGCGGGGCCGTCACGGAGGAAACCATCACTTCCGGCCCCGCGCCCGGATAGAGCGTGGTCACTTGGATCGTCGGATAATCGACTTCCGGCAACGCCGAAACGGGAAGCAGCCGATACGCGAAAATGCCCGCCAACAGCAGCGCCACCATCAGCAGTGTGGTCGCCACCGGGCGCGCGATGAAAATCCGGGATGGATTCATGAGTCGTGCTTCGGTTTTTCCACCTTTTCGGATTTTTCCTCCGCTGGCTTCGCCAGAATGATCTTCGAGCCTTCGCGCAAACGATCCACGCCCGCCGTCACCACTTGATCGCCGGTTTGCAAACCGCTCAGCACGCGCGTCGTTTCACGATACGTCGCGCCAACGCTCACGTCGCGCATCGTCACGGTATTGTCGGGTTTCACGAAGTAAACGAAACTTCCTTTCGAACTTTCCTGCACCGCATTCGCCGGAACGACCACGGATTTCGGCGAAACCCGGAGGAGGATGCGAACGTTGACGAATTGATTTGGAAACAATTTCCCTTCGGGATTTGAAAACACCGCTTTCAATTTCAGCGTGCCGGAAACCGCATCGATCTGGTTGTCCGTGGTCAGCAATTTTCCTTTCGCCAACACCGTGCTTTGATCTCCGGAAACCGCTTCCACCGGGACTTCCTTTTTCACCTGCAAGTCACCCACCAACGTGCCGATCAATTCCTGCGGCACCGCGAAGAGAATCGAAATCGGATCCATTTTCGTCAGCGTGACGAGGCCATTCGCATCCGAAGCGCGGATCAAATTTCCCGGATCGACCTGGCGCAAACCGACCCGCCCGCCCAGCGGCGCGACGATGCGCGTGTAATCCAGATTCAACTGTGCGGCCGCGATTTGCGCCGTGTCCGATTCAAGCGCCGCTTCGTATTGATGAACGAGCGAGAGTTGCGAATCGACCTGTTGTTTCGCAATGGAATCCTGCTTCAGCAAAATCTCGTAACGTTGGAGATCCGCCCGCGCATTTTCCAGCAGCGCCATGTCCCGTGCGCGCTGGCCTTTCGCTTGATCGAAAATCACCTGATAGGGACGCGGATCGATCTCCGCGAGCAAATCGCCTTCTTTCACGAACGTGCCTTCGTTGAAATGCACCTTGATCAGCTCGCCATCGACGCGGGCGCGCACTGTCACCTGCTCCAGCGGTGTCACCGTTCCGGAAACCGTGGTCCATTCCTCGAAGTCCGCTTCCTGAGCCGCAGCCGTGGAAATCGTCACCGGTTGGTTCGCTCCGGGACCGCCTTTCCCTCCGTCCTCTCCTTCACCTTCCTTCGGCGTGGTTTTCTGATGCACCCAAAAGGCGGCGGAGCAAATGCCGCCGAAGACCAGAAGCCAGAGGAAAATCCTCAGCAACGACGGACGTTTGGAAGATTCAGGGGCACCGGACATGGAGAAAAAAGCTAGTTATCACAACTTCCCCGAAGGACAACCGGCAAGTCATCACACAGACAAATATTTCATAATCAGTTGATTATGAAATAATCTTTGAAACAACTTCGACACATTTCCGTGGGAAATCCGTAGAAATACGTATCGGTTTGCGACAAACTTTCAGTTTTCCGGCGCAACCAGCACGCGGCTGGCCAATTGTCCGAAAACCCTCGCGGCGGTTTCCCGCACGGCTTTCACCGTCAGCGACTGATAAATTTCCGGCAGTCGGCGGTATTGATCCGCAGGTTGATCAAACAACAGATCGATCGCAATCTGCCGCGCAATGGAAGACGGAGATTGCTGCTGGATCGCCAGCCCGCTGAGCACGGTGGAACACACGCGCTCCAATGCATCGGCGGGGATTCCGTGCGTGGCGATTTTTTGAATTTCCGAAAGCAATTCCTGTGACGCTTCTTCCGCTTGTTCCGGCGAGGTCGCGACATAGAACGTGAACAACCCGGCATCGAAGCCGAGAAACTGCGTCGCACCCACGCGATACGCCAATCCGAGATCTTCGCGAATCCGCCCGAACAACGGCCCGGCCATGTCCGATGCGTATTCCTGGATCATCGCCAGTGCATAGCGATCCTCATTCAACGCCGATGCGCCGGGGTAGCCGATGGTGATGACCGCTTGTTTTTTCGGCAAATGAACGGTGTGGAGGTCGCAGGAATTCCATTGGCTGGCGGGTGGCGTCCACGGTTCACCGGCAGGAAGGGCGGCGAGTTTGTTTTCAAAAAGCGCCTTCACTTCCGCCGCATCGAAGTCTCCTGCTACGACGAGCGCCGTATTTGCCGCCGTGAAATGGCGGACGTGGTGGGCGACGAGCAAACCGCGATCCAGTTTCGGCAAGCTTTCCAGCGATCCCAGCGGATCAAGCCCGTAGCCGGTGCCGCCGAAAACCTGCTGGCGCAAGCCTTGGAATGCGGCGTGCAGAGGATCTTCCAGCGCTTCTTCCAAGGCGGCGAGCTGGCTGGTTTTTTCCCGAGCCACCGCATTTTCCGGAAATGCCGGAGCCGTCAGCACTTCGCAAAACACATCGGCAATCGTCGCAATGTCCGCCGCCAAACCACCCGCTTGCACCAGCAGCGCGTTGTTTCCGACGTTTGCGGAAAGCGACGCGCCGAGCGATTCGAGCTCGCGTGCCAAAGCTTCGGAGGAACGCGTGGCGGTGCCTTTGGAAATCGTGGCCGCGAGAAGTTGGTTGATGCCGTTGGTTTCCGCCGTTTCAGATGGAAGCCCGGAACGGACCGCCGCCTGCAAGTGCACAAGCGGCACGCGATGATCCGGCAGCAGGGCGACTTTCAAGCCATTGGCGAGCGTAAAAGTCTCGATGGCGGCGACGCCGTTTTCCTGTTTGATCGATCGCTGCGGCGCGGGCGTGTCGAGCGGATCAAGCAACGTCAGCGTGAGTTTTTCTTCGGTCAGCGTGGCGAGCGCGCGCTGCACATCCTGCGCGGTCACTTTTCGCACGGCGGCGAGATAGCGGCGGGTAAAATTCAGATCACGCGCTTCGTGCCAATTCGAGGCGAGATCGGAAGCGCGGCCGGAAGCGGTGAGCAGCGAACGGAACTGGCTGTTGGAAATCTGGCGCTTGGCTTTTTCCACATCCGCCGAGAGATCGGCCTGCGCGACGTTTGCCAGTTCTTCGTGGATCGCCGTGATGAGCGCGTCGCGGTTTTCCGGCAAGGCGTCCGCTCCGATCCCGAACAAACCTTCGCGGCCCGGTCCGGTCCAGGCGTAGGCGGAAATTTCCAACGCCAACTCGCGGGATTCGCGCAGGGCGTGATGCAGACGCGACGAACGCCCGCGCCCGAGCACGGCGGCGAGCACATCGAAGGCCGGAGCATCCGGGTGATCGAGCGCGGGCGATTTCCACGCGAGGGAAATGCGGCTCGTCGGAATCGCGAACGTCGAGCGCGCTTCACGCGGGCCGATCTGCGGCAGATCCGCAGGCACCAACGGCTCGCGGCCGCCTTTCGGCGAGAGATCCGCGGTGAGTTCGCCCACGGTTTTCCGAATTTCCTCCGCATCGAAATCCCCGGAAATCACCGCGAAGCAACGCTCGGGCGTGTAGCGGGATTGGTGATAGGCGAGCATGTCTTCGTGCCGGAGCTGGTCGAACAAATGCCGGTGCCCGATCACCGGGAAGCGCCGCGCGTCCGCTTGATAGGCGGTGGAAAGCATCAGCCGCATCGCGACGTTGTCCGGATCGTCCAGACCCATGTCGATTTCCCGCCGGATCACGTCTTTTTCCCGCTCGAATTCGCCTGCGGGAAGGCTCGGGTAAAACACCAGACCGGTGAGAACTTTAAGAAACACCGGCAAGGATTTCGCCGGGCCGTCGATATAATAGACCGTGCGATCAAAGGTCGTGTAGGCATTCCAGTGTCCTCCCGCACCTTGCACCGCGCTGGCCAATTCCTCCGCGTCGAAATCCCGGGTGCCTTTGAAAACCATGTGCTCCAGAAAGTGCGAGAGTCCCGCGCCAAGGTGCCGGTCTTCATGCACGCTGCCGGTTCCCACCCAGATTTGCGCGCTCACGACGGGCGCGGCGCGGTCCGGATCGAGGATCAGGGTCAGGCCGTTCGGCAAAGTTTCTACAGTCGCTTGGGTGAGGGGGTATTCCATGAATTTCCGGCTTGGATCGAGGGAGGAATGACGCATAACCAAAGGGTATGCAACGTTGGATCGTCATCGGCATCATCGCGCTCGCTCTCGCCTTTGGCGGTGGCGCATTCGGCTACTGGAGCTATCGCCAGCATCGTCCGGACAAAGTGTGGGTGCCGCTTCCACTCAATCCTGCTCTGGGTGAAGACCAACGCGCCAAGGCAGCGGCGGAATTGAAAACCAAACTGGAGTCCGACGAAATCCTCACCCGCGTCTGCACCGATCTTTCGCTGGCGGACAAATGGAAACTTTCCTCCACCGATGCCGCCAAGGCCGAAGTGAAAAAACGTCTTTTCGTGGAAATCGGCGAAGTCGCCCTCAACGGCACCACGGCTCCTTCCGCCAATGTCGGTGTCACCGGCATCCGCAAGGAACGCCAGCTCCTCGGCGAAATTTCCACTCACCTCATAAAGGAAGTGTGGAAAATTCTCGGCATCAAGCCGCCTCCGGGACAGGGGATTTGACGTTTTTTCTCCGAAACGGTTTCTTGGGAAATCAGAGCGTCGTGTTATCCGGAGGTGTCACCACGGTGACCGATGGAGCGGGCGGTGCGGGAGCGTCATCGGACTTCCCTAGATAGGAGGGAAGCTCGACCCCGACATTTTTCGCCAGCTCGTGGAGTGGCGGAATCGAACCTGCGAGGCCGGAGAGAAAACCCGCCGTACTGCCCTTGCCGTCCGCTCCTTTTCCACTGTCCCAGACCGTGAGTTTGTCGATCTTGAGGTTGGAAATGGCTTTGACCTGCGCCTCGACAAGCAGCGGAAGCAACTCGGTGACGAGGAGCTGCTGGGCACCCAGCGGGCTTTCGCAGGATCGCACAAGATCCTGGAAACCCCGCGCCTTGCCGACAAGCACGGCCTGCGCACCTTCCGCTTCGGCGAGCAAGCGTGCTTTCAGACCGCCCGCTTCCGCTTCTTTGACGAAAATGATACCATCGGCTTCCGCCTGTTTCTCGGCGCGCACCGCATCCGCCTTGCCTTGTTGAATACGGCGCACCCGCTCGGCTTCCGCATCGGCTTCCACGATCTGGCGCTGTTTGGCGACTTCCGCAGGGACGACGATATTGGCGAATTGCGTCGCTTTGTCCCGCTCCGCGCGTTGTTGTTCCGCCGCTTGTTCGGAAACGTAGGCTTCTTCGAGCACCTTGGCTTGCGCGACTTTTTCCGCCGCTTGGGCGAGACGTTCCGCTTCCGCCTGCGCGCTCCGGCGCCGGGCATTCGAATTCGCGATTTCGACTTCGGCGGCGTTTTCACCTTGGGTGGCTTCCGCGTTGGCGGAGGAGACGCTGATCCGTTTGTCCCGCTGGGCGGCGGCGGCGCCGATCTCGCCGTCACGGTCCGCTTGGGCGACCTTCACTTTCGCTTCGGCGATGGCCTTTGAAGCGGCTTCCTGACCGAGGGCATCGATGTAGCCGGATGCGTCCGTGATGTCCTGCACGTTCACGTTGATCAGGCGCAGTCCGACTTTTTTCAGCTCCACCTCGACGCCTTGCGAAATGTTCGCGATCAGCTTGTCGCGGTCCGAGTTGATTTCCTCGATGTCCATCGTGGCGATGACGACGCGCATTTGGCCGAAAATGATGTCCTTCGCCAATTCGCTGATCTGGGGCATTGTGAGGCCGAGCAGGCGCTCCGCTGCATTTTCCATGACGCCGGGCTCGGTGGAAACACCCACCGTGAACGTGGAGGGCGTGTTCACCCGGATGTTCTGCTTGGAAAGCGCGCCTTCCAGCCGGATGTCGATCGGCAACGGCGTGAGCGTCAGATATTGGTAATCCTGGATGATGGGCCAGATGAAAGCGGCTCCACCGTGATAACATTCGGCGGATTTCCCGGAACCGACTTTACCGTATTTGACCAGAATCCGGTCGGACGGGCACTTTTTGTAACGGGCGGCAATGGCGGCGAGGGCGGTGAACAACACCACCACAATGGCGGCGGCAAGGATGAGGTAAGGCATGAGGAGTGGGGTTAGGAAAGAGGAGCGACGAGCAGGGTGGAATGACCGATTTTATCCACCACCTTGATTTTAGTGCCCGGCCTCAAGGGCTCGGGATGTTGCGTCAGGGCGTCCGCGATGGTCAGACGTCCTTGGAAAAGCACTTCAATCTGGCCGCCGCTCTGTTGGCCGGGAGGAATGGTGACATAAACGGTGCCGATTTCACCAATCGCATTCCGGTAATCCAGCGTTCCGCTCGATTGGAACCGCAGCATGCTGCGCATGAGCAAAAAAATGGCGAGCATCAGGCTGAAACCCAGAGCGCTCCCCGAGGTAATGGCGGCGAACATGCCGTGGCCTTCTTTCAACATGATCGCACCGCACCAACCGAAACCGACGAAAAACGCGGTGACGCCGCGAATCGAGAAAAAACTCAGGCCGGAAGCATGGTCGCCATCGAAATCATAGGAATCATCCATCCCTCCAAAAACGGAAAAAAGGAGCTGGAGCAGCAACACCATCAGGGCGATCAGGCCGATGCCGTAAAACACCTGCAATTCCAGATTCAGCGAATTCCACCACGCATTTAACACGCTTGCAGACTGAAGAACCGTGGTGTGAGCCGCAAGAAGATTGCGAAAATCCCGGCATTACCAAAAAACAAACAAATCACTGAATATAAAAACCTTACAGATCCCGATGGAAATATTTCATGAATTTCCATCCGCTTTCGCCAAAATTCCTTCTCGTCCTCCGGAATCGCAACCTTTGGATTGTTATCTCTTAAAACGCGTCGTTCTCCCAAAAACACCCAATGTTTCGGCTGAATCTTTGTTAAAAAGGTCGAAAATGCGCAAAAATTCGCAAACTTTGAAGAGAAGCTTCAGAGATGGGTGGTAAAATGCCTGAAAATTCCCAATTTTCGATTTGATTATCGGGCAAATCCAGATCATGTCGATTTCCTCAACCCGCATTTCTTATGGGCAACGAATCACTCGACGGCGCACAGGCGCTCATCAAAACACTCGATGACCTCGGCATCGAATACATCTTCGGCTACTCCGGTGGGGCCGCGATTCCGATTTTTGACGCGTTGGAAACCGTCAAAACGAAGATGAAGTTCATTCTCGTCCGCCACGAGCAAGGCGCGGTTCACATGGCGGACGGCTACGCCCGCGCCACCGGCAAGCCCGCCGCCGTTCTCGTGACTTCCGGTCCGGGTGCTGGAAACACCGTGACCGGCCTGATGACCGCGATGATGGATTCCGTGCCGATGATTCTCATCTCCGGCCAGACAGTGACGTGGATGCTTGGCAAGGACGCCTTCCAGGAAGCCGACATTTTCGGCATCACCATTCCGGTGGTGAAGCACAACTATCTGGTGAAAAACACCGACGATCTGCCGCGCATCACCCGCGAGGCCTATCACATCGCCACCACCGGCCGCCCCGGCCCGGTGCTGATCGACGTGCCGAAAAACATTTCCCAAGGGAAATTCAACGGCGATCTGAACGCGACCTTCGATCTTCCCGGCTATCGCCCGGAAGTGGCGTTCCAGATCGATCCGAAGCAAGTCTCCCAAGCCGCGGCCCTGATCGCCAAGGCCAAGCGCCCGGTGATCCTCGCCGGCCAAGGCTGCATGATCGCCCGTGCGGACAAGGAACTGCGCCACCTCGCGGAAACGTTGAACGCCCCGGTGACCACCACCCTGCTCGGCAAGGGCGTGTTTCCGGAAACCCATCCGCTTTCCCTCGGCATGCTCGGCATGCACGGCACCGCCTACGCGAACAAGGCGATGATCGAGTGCGATCTCCTGATCAACATCGGCTCGCGCTTCGACGACCGCATCATCGGCCAGCCTTCGAAGTTCTGCCAGGACGCGAAAATCATCCACATCGACATCGATCCCGCCGAAGCCGGGAAAATGATCGTGCCGGACGTGATGATCGTCGCCGATGCCAAGGCCGCATTGACCGAGATCAACAAAAAGATCAGACCGCTTGAAACCGCCGACTGGATTTCCAGGCTCGACGGCTACAAGAAAAAATTCCCTCTCGGCTACAAGAAACAAGGCGGCCTGCGCATGCAGCAGGTGATCGAGACCCTCAACGATCTCACCGAAGGCAAAGCCATCGTTTCCACCGACGTGGGCCAGCACCAGATGTGGGCCGCGCAGTTCTACAAGAACCACGAGTCCTTCCACTGGCTGTCCTCCGGCGGCGCGGGCACGATGGGCTTCGGTTTCCCGGCCGCCATCGGCGCGCAACTCGCCCATCCGGGAAAAACCGTGATCTCCATCTCCGGTGACGGCGGTTTCCAAATGACCTTGTTCGAGCTTGCCACCGCGCAGATTCACAAACTGCCGATCAAGATCGTGGTTCTCAACAACCACTACCTCGGCATGGTTCGCCAGTGGCAGGAGCTCTTCTACGAAGACCGCACGTCCGGTGTGGACCTCGTCGGGAATCCGGATTTCTGCAAACTCGCCGCCGCCTACGGCATCCCGTCCGTCCACATCAAGCGCCCCGCCGATGTGACACGCATGCTGAAAAAAGCGCTCTCCTATAACGACGGACCGATCCTCATCCACGCCGAGTGCGTGAAAACCGACAACGTTTTCCCGATGATCCCCGCCGGTGCCGCCCTCGAAGACATGATCACCGAAGCGCCGAAAACCAAAATGGCGAAGCCCGTCGGTTCCACGTGATGTCATGTGGAAGGTGATCAGTGAGCAGCGCTCTTCCACTGATCACCGATCACTGATCACTTTCAACTCTTAGAAACATGCCCCAAACGATCATTACCACCGACACCCCCGTGGTTCCATCCACCCGCGGTGCCTCCCACACGCTTTCCATTCTGGTGAACAACCAGCCGGGCGTCCTCATGCGCATCTGCCAGGTGTTTTCCCGCCGCGCCTTCAACATTGATTCCCTCGTCGTCTCCGAAGGCCGCAACGCGAATTTCTCCCGCATGACCATCGGCATTTCCGGAGACCCGGAAGGCCTCGGCCAGATCATCATGCAGGTGAACAAGCTCATCGACGTGATCCATTGCTCCGAGCACGACGACGAAGAATCCGTGGTGAAGGAAATGGTGATGGTGAAAATCCTCGCCGATAACTCCAAACGCACCCAAGCCCTTCAGATCATCGAGCACTTCGGAGGAAAAACCGTGGATCTCACCCCGAATTCCCTGATCGCTCTGGTTGCCGGAAATTCCTCCAAAATCGACGCCGCCATCACCATGTTCTCCCAATTCGAGATCATCGAAACCGTGCGCACCGGCAAGGTCGTCATGGCCCGCGGCGAACAGCCGACGTAATTTAGAAAAGGTAGCGCTGCTCATACCGCCGCCACCTTGGCCGGCTCCTCAGCCTCCCTGCTTCAGCCGGTCTTCCAACGTTTTCACGCGGTCGATCAGCTTCGGCAAGCGACGAAGATGCGCCTGCTGCTTCAATTCCTCGCGCATCGGCTGAGCGGGTTTCCCGGAATAAATCTGTCCGCCCGGCAAGCTTCCGGCGACTCCCGCGCGGGCTGCCAGCACCGCCTGATCACCCACCGTGAGGTGCCCGGCCACGCCGACTTGTGCCGCGACGGTGACGTAATTTCCGATCCTGCTGCTGCCGGCGATGCCGGATTGGGCGACGATCAAACAATGCTTCCCGATCACCACATTGTGGCCGATCTGGACGAGGTTGTCGATTTTCGTCCCTTCACCGATCTCGGTCTTGCCGAAACGCGCGCGATCAATCGTCGAATTCGCACCGATTTCAACATCGTCACCGATCACCACGATGCCGACCTGATCGATCTTCACGTGGCGTCCGCTCGAAAGTTCGTAGCCATAGCCATCGGAACCGATCACCGCTCCCGGCTGGAGAATCACACGATCACCGAGCACGCAGCGCTCGCGCACCGTCGTATTTGCCATCAGGCGGCAATCTTCGCCGATCACGACAAACTCACCGATCACGCAATTCGGACCGATTTCCGTGCCGTTGCCGATTTTCGCATTCGCGAGAATCACCGCCCCGGCATGGATTTTCACTCGCGAAACATCGAGCTGGGCGGACTCGTCGACGTGCGCTCCCGGATGGATTCCGGGGCTGAAACTTTGCGTTTTTTCCGCGAAATGGCGGACGACGATGCCAAAGGCCAACGTCGGATTCTCCACCGCGATCAACGCGACGGCAGGATCGCCGCCGTTTTCTCCGCACGGCACGATGACCGCGCCCGCTTTCGATTCGAGAAACTGGCCGCGATATTTTTCGTTTCCAAGAAAACTCACATCACCGGCAGCCGCACCATCCAGCGCGGCCATTCCGGTCAACACGAGATCCGGCTCGCCACGGACAATGTCACCATCGACCCAGCGAGCCAGTTCGGAAAGTGTGAGGACGAAAGCCAAACTCAGGAAAACAGGTTGAAGCTTACTCGCCGGCCGGAGCAGCGGATGGCAGTTCGGGCGCGGGATCGCCAGGAGCCGGGACGGATTCCGCAGGCGCGTCCTTGTTCAGATTCTTGAGGATACCGGCGGTGATGTCCGTCGCGTCCTTGGTATAGAGAAGGAAAGGAACCTGCGAAGTGCTGAGGCCGGATTTATCGAAAACGTAATCGAAGCTGTCGGACTTCGCTTGGGTTTCCACGACTTTGCGGATTTCTTCGAGGATACCCTTCATGCGCTGCACCATCTTTTCGTTGAGGGCCTGGTTGCGGCGCTGGAGGAACTCGCGGCGCTCACGGTCGAGAGCGATTCCTTCCTGCTGCTGAGCTTGCCATTCCTTGAAGAGAGATTGCTTTTTGGAATCGTTCAGAGCCGGATCTTCGAGCTGCTTGCGGAGCTTGCCGAGATTATCTTCCAGCTCACGGATGCGGGAAAGACGCTCGTTGTTTTCCTTTTGAATGCGGGCGCGTTCCACATTGATCTGCTTCTGGGCCTCGTTGGTTTTATAGAACTGCTTGAACAGCTCCTGCATGTCCACGGTGGCGATCTTGAGCTTGCCGTCCTGAGCGGCGGCCACGGTGATGAATGAAGCGGCTAATGCCACGGCAAGGAAACGACGAATCAGAGTCATTGGAATTAAGGTTGGGATTCCCGGAAGCGGATAGGAGGGAAGCAATAGCGGAAAATCCAGTAGCGTCAACGCCGTTCCAAAAAGCATTCATCTTCAGCTATAAACAACGGAGCTAATCGTCTTTTACCTTGCAGGGGGCGCTTTGCTCGGTAACTTCGCCCCAACTGTCGTTTGACCATGACAGCCAATAGCTAACCAACCAAATCAACCCTACAACCACATGAAACTGATCAAAGCCGCCTCCCTCGCCGCCGCAGCCGCCGGTATCCTTCTCGCCGCATCCTGCTGCCCAAGCGCTCCGGCTCCAACCAAGCCAACTTACCAAGCGCCTTCGAAGTAAGTTTTTAAAGCCCTGCCGCCCTTCAAAGCGGCAGGGCTTTCTTTTTGGCGTCATCTTTTCTTGTCATTTTCAAAAAAAACCTCAATACCCCGGTTGCTTCGCATTCAAAAAACCTCCTGCTTCAGATAGTATGATCCGTATTCTCTCTGCCGTAATCGCCTCCGCAATTGCCCTACTCTCCGCTTCCTGCTGCTGCACCGGCGAACCTAAACCACCGAGTCTCCGCCCGCTGCCAAAGTTCCAGGAAGTCGAGACGGCTCCCGCGCCAGCGGAGATCGAAGCGACGAAGTAATTTCAAATTTTTACGACAAAGCGCCCTTCCTCACCAGCGGTCGGGCGCTTTTTCGCGCTCAGGCGACGGGATTTTTTACAGATTCGGCTTGTGGCTTTGACATTTTCGCAAGTCAGCGCCAGCTTCGCGCCCCGCCGCGAACCACGGCGGCAAGCAACCATGGGTAAAAGCCTCTTCCAAAAAGTCTGGGACGCTCACACCGTCGGCACTCTGGCCGATGGCCGCACGCAGCTCTTCATCGGCACTCACCTCATCCACGAGGTCACTTCTCCCCAAGCCTTCGGCATGCTCCGGGATCTCGGCCTGACCGTGAAATTCCCCCAGCGTACTTTCGCAACGATCGACCACATCGTTCCGACCATCAATCAAGACCAGCCTGCCGACCCCCTCGCGGCTGAAATGATCGATGCGATCCGCAAAAACTGCGACGACTTCGGCGTTACCTACTTCGACCTCGCTTCCGGCAAACAAGGCGTCGTGCACGTCGTCGGGCCGGAACAAGGCATCACCCAACCCGGCACCACCATCGCTTGCGGCGATTCCCACACCGCCACCCACGGAGCCTTCGGAGCCATCGCTTTCGGCATCGGCACCACCCAGGTGCGCGACGTTCTCGCCACCCAGACCCTTGCTCTGGAAGCGCTGAAAGTCCGCCGCATCGAAGTCAACGGCGACCTCCGCCCCGGCGTGTATGCGAAAGACGTGATCCTGCACATCATCCGTCTGCTCGGCGCGAAAGGCGGCATCGGCTACGCCTACGAATATGCGGGAGATGTTTTCGAACGCATGTCCATGGAAGAGCGCATGACCGTCTGCAACATGTCCATCGAAGGTGGCGCGCGTTGCGGTTACGTCAACCCGGACGCCAAGACCGTCGCCTACCTCCACGGCCGCCCTTATGTGGACATGAGCGATTTCGAAGCGACCGCCGCCCGCTGGCTGTCCTTCGCTTCCGATGCGGATGCCGTTTTCGACGATGTCGTGAAAATCGACGCCTCGGAAATCGCACCGACCGTCACCTGGGGTATTTCCCCGGACCACGGCATCGCCATCACCGAAAGCATCCCAAACCCGGCCGACGCTCAAAGCGAAGGTGAAAAAGCAACCATTCAGGAAGCCCTCGCCTACATGAAACTCAACGCCGGCACCCCGATCAAGGGCGTGAAAATCGACGTCGCCTTCATCGGCTCCTGCACCAACGGCCGGATCTCCGACTTCCGCGAAGTCGCGAAATACATCCAGGGCCACAAAGTCGCTCCCGGCGTGCAAGCCATCGTCGTTCCCGGCTCGCAAGTCGTCGCCATCCAGGCGGAAAAAGAAGGCCTGCCGGAAATTTTCCGCGCAGCGGGCTTCGAATGGCGCGGCGCGGGCTGCTCCATGTGCCTCGCGATGAACCCGGACAAACTGGTCGGCGATCAACTTTGCGCCTCCTCCTCGAACCGCAACTTCAAAGGCCGCCAAGGCTCCCCGACCGGACGCACCGTTCTGATGTCCCCGGTCATGGTCGCCGCCGCCGCCATCAACGGCCACATCTCGGACGCCCGCGAGCTTTTCCAACTGGAAGCCGCTCTCGCCTGAGTATAAGCTAACCGCCATGAACAGCAGCTCCGCCTACAAACTGCCGATCACCGCCGCCGAGTATCTCGAAGGAGAACGCTCCGCGGAGGCCCGGCATGAGTTTGTGGACGGACGCGTGTATGCCATGTCCGGAGCAAGCCGCCGGCATAATGAAATTTGTGGCGACCTCTACAGCGATTTGAAAAACCACCTCCGGGGCGGCCCCTGCCGCACCTACATCGAGGCGGTGAAAGTGCAAATCGCGGACGATTCCGGGGAAGCTTACTACTACCCGGACGTTTTCGTCGCCTGCGAACCCGGCGACGATGACTCCCACGTGGTCCGCAATCCCAAGCTCATCATCGAGGTGCTTTCCGAATCCACCTCACGCATCGACCGCACGGACAAGCTGACGAATTACAAACGCATTCCCTCCGTCGAGGAAATCGTGCTCATCGAACAAGAATGGCCGGAAATCGTCGTCTTCCGCCGCTCCGAGCGTTGGAAACCGAATTTATACACCCAGTTCGCCACCATCGTCCGTCTGGACTCGATCGGCTACGCCGCACCGCTCGCCTCGTTTTATCAAACCAATCCATTTCCCGAGAACGTCAGCCGTCCTTGGTATCACCTCAATCGCATCGAAGACTAATCTTCACCTTCCCTTCCTCCAATGGCTCTTGAACCTGTCAAACAAGTCACCGGTCGCGCGGTTTTCATCCCCGGCGCGGACATCGATACGGACCGCATCATTCCGGCCCGTTTCATGAAATGCGTCACCTTCGACGGTCTCGGCGAATTCGCGTTTTACGACGTCCGCTATGATTCCGAAACTGGCAACAAAACCGACCACCCGCTCAACGACCCTCGTTTCGAGGGAGCTTCGATCCTTCTCGCCGGCGTAAACTTCGGCTGCGGCTCCTCCCGCGAGCACGCGCCGCAATCACTCCGCAAATACGGCTTCACCGGCATTGTCGCCCAATCCTTCGCCGAGATTTTCTTCGGAAACTCCACCGGCCTCGCCATGCCCTGCGTGATCGCCGATGCCGCCGGAATCTCCGCTCTCAGCGCGGAAGTGGAAGCCAATCCACAAGCGGAAATCACCATTGACCTGGAAACCATGACCGTCCGCAGTTCCGGCGGCCTCAGTGTTCCCGTCACCATGCCCGATTCCGCCCGCGAAGCCCTTGTTTCCGGCCGCTGGGATCCGATCCAGGAACTGCTCGATAACGAAGCCGCGATCGCCAAAAAGGCCGTCGAACTTCACTACGTGTAAGCAAACTTCGGTGCCGGACTTGCCAACGCCCCCACCCAAAGGCATCGCGCTGTTCGACCTCGACGGCACCCTGATCGCGTGGGACTGCCAGGTCCTGTTCCGTCATTTCATCCTTCGCCATGAACCGTGGCGGAGGATTTTTTTGCCTGTTTTCATCGCCTTCCTGCCACTGGCCAAGCTGCTCGGCGCAGGCGGCATGAAGCAGGTTTTCCTCAGCTATCTCTGGCGGATGACGCCGGAGCAACTGGACCCATACTCGCAGGAATTCGCCCGCTCGATCCTGCCGAAAATCTACGAAGAAGTCCGTGTATTTCTGGAAGAACACCGTCGAAACGGAGATTTCCTGATTCTCGCCTCCGCCAGCCCGGAGTTTTACGTGAAACACATCGGCCAAGAGCTGGGTTTTAACCTCACGCTCGGAACGCCGGTGGAAATCGGGAAACATTGCCCGTTTTTCCCATCGCTGGAAAACCACAAAGGCTCCGCCAAAGTGGATCGGCTGCACAACGTCCTGCCGCCGGAATTTTTCAACGCACGCGGGAAGCTGATAAACTGCCACGGCTACACCGATAGCCACGCGGATCTGCCGATGCTGGAGCTGTGCGACCAAATCACCGTCGTGAATCCGACGAAAAAACTCCGCGCCCACCAACAGCCGGACTGGCGGGTCGTGAAACCCTCTCGTCCGTGGAAAAGCCGACTCGACTTCGCTTGGCAGATGTTCCGCTTGCTGAATGGATGGTAGACTGAGCCGATGTGAACATCGGCACCCCACCCTTACAGCTCCATCCCGAAGAAATCCCGCATGACTTCGCGGTAAACCTCGCGCTTAAAGGAAGGCAACCAATCGAGATCGAACTCATCCGGATCGATCCAGCGATAAGCGCGGAACTCCCGTGGCCTTTGGTTCACATTCACCACCGGCGCGTGTTCGCTCAGATGACAAAGGTAATACGTTTGCTCCTGCCCCTGATACCCGTGCTTTTTCATCTTCTTCTCGCGAACCGCTTCCGGGTAAAGATAGCGGTAACCGCCTCGTTGCGAGGTGATCGTGTAATATTGGGAGCCGATTCCGATTTCCTCCATCACTTCCCGGTAAAGTGCTTGCTCCAGAGTTTCCCCCGGATCCACACCACCTTGCGGAAATTGCCATGCTCCGGGCACGGTCCACCGTTCGCAAATCAGCAGCGATCCGCGAGGATTGATCATCAGCGCGGCGACGTTCGGGCGGTAGCGAACCATGGCGCGAGTGTATGACGATTTCCGGCAGAAGTGACAATGCCGTTTTTGCCGCGATGCCATGGCCGGTTTTCATGGAAGCGGGCGGAATGGGATGACGGGATTCATTCCCGGAACAGGCGCCGGCGTTTCGCTGAAATTCCAAGCGCCATCAACGAAAACAGCGCGGCGCTTCCCGGCTCCGGCACGGTGGTGGCGTAGCTGACGGTGAAATTGTCGAGGCGGGACACTCCCGCCGTCGCCACGGTGCCGCCGCTCGGGGTGCTTGCACCGATCATTTGCAGGCGGATCGTGACGGAAGCTTGGTTATCGAGCGCCTGGAGATCGCTCAGATCAAATATGTAGCTGTATTCGCTTTTTGCCGCCGTAGCGGACCAGGCTCCGAAACTGTAAGCCGTGACGGGGGAGGTGTATTCATAGACCGAATAGGTTTTTCCCGTGCTGATGAAAGCGCCACCCGTGCTGTAGAGGATTTCGAAGTTTCCCGGCCCGGTCAGGCTGCTTCCCTGGTCAAAACCGAGCGTGATGCCGGAAGCGCCCAGCGTGGAAAACGTGAATTGATAGAAATCCCCGGCCTCCCAATGATTGGAAGCAAAGGAATAACCCGAGCCGTTTCCGATAGGACTCGTGTAGCTGGTGGCAGCGGATGCGTGGCTTCCGCTCGCCTGCCCGCCGCCTGTTTCAGCATCATGAAATCCGGAGGCCGCCGGCCGGGAGTTTTCAAACGTCCATTGGACCAATACCGCCGCGCGGGAATGAAGGGCGGCCAAAGCCGAGGCGAAGATGATGAGAATAATTCGTTTCATGGGGAGAAAGCCCGATCAAACGTGACGACCCCACCGGATTACAAACAGATTGATAACATTTCCGAAAATGAACAAAAAACCGCAACCCGATTTCCAGGGCCGCGGCTTAAAGTCGATAGATCCGATGAAATCACCACTCGCCGCCGATCGATTTGATCAGTGCGACGGAAACGGCCAACCGATCCGCTTTCACGGCATTCGCGGCGCGCTGGGCATCCAGGCGCGTGCGCTCGGCATCCACCACGTCAAGGAAGCTGACATAGCCTGCGGAGAAACGTTTTTCGGAAAGATTGTAGGTTTTCCCGGCTGCGGCGGTCGCCCGGTTTTGCGCCTCTTCGCGGCGGGCCAAAATCGATGTCGCCTGCAGCGCGTTTTCCACGTCACGGATCGCTTCCAGCACCGTCTGGCGATATTCCGCCGTGACTGCTTCATGCTCGGCGACAGCGGCGTCTCGTTGCTTTCTCAGGTAAGGTTGCGAGGTGATCGGCAACGTGACGTTCGGCCCGATGGACCAGACCAGAGAGGAAGACTTGAACAGATTTCCCAACGATGAGGCGGAGAAACCACTGGAAGCACCGATGGAGAACGACGGGTAAAACGCGGCGGTCGCCACGCCGACGTTCGCGTTTGCGGCGGCGACACGATGCTCGGCGGCCCGGATATCCGGCCGCTGGCGCAGCAACTCGGATGGCACGGAGCCCGGAACCGAAGGTGGCTTCGGCAAATCGGTGCGCTCGGGCACTTGTGAACCGGTGGCCACTCCGCCTGCCAATACGGCGAGAGCATTGACCAGTTCGGAACGGCTGCGATCCAACGCGATCCGCTCGGATTCGGCGGTGGCGACTTCGGTTTCGGCACGCGAATAATCCAGACTGCTGATCGATCCGGCATCGCGTTGTTTTCCGAACAAATCGAGCGCTTTTTTCCGTAATGTCACGGTCTCGGACAGCAAAGCACGATCCGCGTCGACGGCGCGCAACGCCCAATAGGTCTGCGCCACTTCGCTCGCCACGGAAAGCCGCAGGGCGTTCAGGGTTTCCGCTTGCGCGGCTTCCGTCGCCTCCGAGGCCTCCAACCGCCGGGCCAACTTGCCCCAAACATCGAACTCATAGCTCAAATCCACCGGCAATGAAACCGTGTTGCTGATATTGCTTGAGGAACTCACGGAAGCATAGCTTTTCGAACGCACGCCGGACGCCCCCAGATTGATCGAAGGAAGATATTCCGAACGAACGGCCCTGCTCAGCTCGCGGGCCTCCCGCAGACGGGCTGACGCTGCGGCGATGTTCTGGTTTTGTTGCAACGCCCGCTCGATGAGCGACGTCAGCGTACCGTCTTGATATAGCCTCCACCAGCTCTGTGGCTTCGGCTGATCCTCCGGAGAATGACGTTTCCATTTCACGCCCCCTTGGGAAAAGGAAGCTGGCAAATTCATGTCCGGCGTTTGGTGATTCGGCCCCACTTTACAGGCTGTCAGCACAAGCACGGCGGACAGAGGAATCAATCGTTGAATGGGGAAGCTCGTCTTCATGCGCGACGAATCAATCACATTCTTGCTTGCATGCAAGTGGATGCTTGCAAAAAATATCACCATGAACACCGATTCCCCGGCCCAACCCAAGCCGACCAAGACCCGAGCCCGCCTGCTGGAAGCCGCCCGCGCGGAATTCAGCGAAAAAGGGCTGGAATGCGCCACCACCCGCAGCATCGCCGAGCGCGCGGGGTGCAATGAAGTCACGCTTTTCCGCCATTTCGAAAACAAGCAAAAGCTGCTCTCCGCCGTTGTTCAGGAAACATCGGAAGAATTCCGCAATTTCTGCTGCTGCTCGGGAAAAATGAGCGGAGACCCCTTCGAAGACCTCCTCCTCTTCGGCAAAGCCTACAATGGCTCTCTCGCCCAATGTGAAGGCATGGTCCGCATGCTCATCGGTGAAAGCTCCCGCAAACCCACTCTCTGCAAGGAATTGATCGGAGACGTGCTCCTGCCGTTTCATCGGAGCATCAGCAATTACCTCGAAGACCGCATCCTGGCAGGCGCGGTCCGCTCCGGACTGAACACGCTCGCTTTCGCCGAAATTTTCACCTCTTCCCTGATGGGCAGCTTTCTCCGCCGCGCCTCAGGCCTCTCGATTCTCGATACGGAAACCGGCTATCTCCCCGTGATCGAATTTCTGGTTCACGGGATTATCGCCGCACCATCGGAATCCTGAAAGCACCTCCAAAAGCGGGACACCCGCCTCCGCGGACCATATCAAAAACTCCTTGAATCTCCGGCATTTGCCGCTATGACGTAGCGGTTTGATTTTTCTTTTTCTAGCAAAAATAACTCATCCTCAGCGAGTTATGATAAAATAATCCAAAATCTGGCCCGATTGTTGCTCAGCAGTGGCACTACATGAATGCGCCCCGTGATCGGGGCGCGCTCACGAAACACCAACCAATCCATCCGCCATGATTCTGAAACAACTCGCCAAACGAGGAATGATTCCCGCGATGGCGCTTGCGCTGGCCTTCGGGTCCGCCATGCCTCGCGTTCACGCCCAGGAAACCGCGCCCGCTCCCGCCGCGCCCGCTCCCGCCGCGGAGGCACCGGCTGCTCCGGCAGCCGCCACTCCGAGCATCGAAGAGCGTCTCGCCGACATCGAGGCTTACATGAATAACGTGCCCCGCCCGGAAAAAGCCGGTGGCGCCTCCTCCCTCGTTTCCGGCCCTGGCCCGGGTGCCAACGCCTGGCAAATGACCAGCACCGCCCTCGTGCTGTTCATGACCCTGCCGGGTCTGGCTCTCTTCTACGGTGGTCTGGTTCGTCGTAAAAACGTTCTCTCCGTCCTCGCCCAGTGCCTTGGCATCGCCTGCGTCATCACCCCGCTCTGGTGGCTTTGCGGCTACAGCCTCGCCTTCGGCCCCGGAAATGCCTTCGTCGGTGACTTCAGCATGAAGCTGCTCGAAGGTGTCAAGCCTGAGGCTACCGGAGCCGGCTTCGCCTGGATTTCCGACAGCATCTGGGCCATGTTCCAGCTTACTTTCGCCATCATCACCCCGGCCCTCATCATCGGCGCGATCGCCGAGCGCATGAAATTCGCCGCCATCCTCGCCTTCGTCGTCCTCTGGATGTTCGCCGTCTACTTCCCGTTCGCCCACATGGTCTGGTCCGGCACCGGCCTCATGTGCGGTCCGCTCAACACCTCCGCCGCCATCAAGGCCATCGACTTCGCGGGCGGCACCGTGGTTCACATGACCTCGGGCTGGTCCGCTCTGGTGCTCTGCATCCTCCTCGGCAAGCGCCGTGGTCTTGGAAAGGAATCCATGGCCCCCCACAGCATGGTGCTCTGCATGGTCGGCACCGGCATGCTCTGGGTCGGCTGGTATGGCTTCAACGCCGGCTCCGCCCTGGGTGCTGACGCGATTGCTTCCAACGCCTTCACCACCACCACCCTCGCCGCCGCCACCGCCGGCCTCTTCTGGGCCGCCATCGAATGGCTCTTCAAGGGCAAGCCAAGCGTGCTCGGCTTCTGCTCCGGCATCGTCGCCGGTCTGGTGGTCATCACCCCGGCCGCAGGCTTCGTCACCCCGACATCCGCGGTGATCATGGGCGCCATCGGCGGCATCGTTCCCTTCCTCGCCGTGGCTTACCTCAAGGGCAAGCTCGGCTATGACGACGCGCTGGACACCTTCGGCGTGCACGGTGTGGGCGGCACCCTCGGCGCGATCCTCACCGGTGTTTTCGCCAGCGAGAAAGCCAACGCGGTCGTCGGTCCGCTCAAGGACGGTCTGGTTGTCGAGCAGCTCAAGGCATGCGCCCTGACCATCGTCTGGAGCGTGGTCGCCACCGTGATCATCACGCTGATCGTGAAAGCGGTCATCGGCCTCCGCCCGTCGGAAGAAATCGAGGAACTTGGCCTGGACCTCGCCGAACACGGCGAACAAGGCTACGAACACTGATTGATCCCCTCCCAACCTTCGAAAGGCAGTCCGGTCCCTCGGACTGCCTTTTTTGTTTGCACCGGGAATTCCGAGCCCGATCCCCGAATGATCCTCTCACAGCGAATCAGAACCCGGCATCTCAAAAAACTCTCTTTTTTGTTCGATCGAACATCTTTTTCTTGTATTCAACCCAATGCCATGAAATGGTTCAAGCAACTTAACCAACACCCATGGCCGCCAAACAAAGCTCCGAAGACGCCGCTTCCGAAAAA
Source organism: Luteolibacter sp. (assembly GCA_047605125.1). Lineage (GTDB taxonomy): Bacteria > Verrucomicrobiota > Verrucomicrobiia > Verrucomicrobiales > Akkermansiaceae > Luteolibacter. The sequence goes on along the minus strand of JASGGK010000004.1, from coordinate 60,204 downwards.
CTCGCCGAAGCCCGCAAGCGCAACCTCGATCTCGCCATTTCCAACATCCAAAAAGAGTTCGGAGAAGCAGCCATCATGCGCATGGGCGACGGCCACCGCGTCGATGTGGACGTCATCCCGACCGGAAATCTTCTCATCGACCGCGCGCTCGGCGTCGGCGGTTTCCCACGCGGCCGGATCATCGAAATCTTCGGCCCGGAATCTTCCGGCAAAACCACCCTCACTCTCACCGCCATCGCCCAAGCACAGAAAAAAGGTGGCCTTGCAGCCTTCATCGACGTCGAGCACGCCCTCGATCCCCAATACGCCAAAAAACTGGGCGTGAACATGGACGACCTCCTCGTTTCCCAGCCATCTTCCGGTGAAGAAGCGCTGCAAATTTGTGAAGCGCTTGTCCGCTCGAATGCCATCGACGTGATCGTCCTCGATTCCGTCGCCGCGTTGGTGACCAAGCAGGAACTCGACGGCGAAATCGGCGATTCCACCGTGGGAGCGCAAGCCCGCCTGATGAGCGCCGCGATGCGGAAACTGACCGCCCTGATTTCCAAGGCCCGCACCGTTTGTATTTTCACCAACCAGATCCGGGAAAAAATCGGCGTCATGTTCGGCAACCCGGAAACCACACCCGGCGGCCGCGCGCTCAAATTCTTCGCTTCCGTCCGGGTCGACATCCGCCGCACCGGCCAGATCAAGGCAACGGATGGCGTCGTCACCGGCAGCCGCACCAAGATCAAGGTCGTCAAAAACAAAGTCGCGCCGCCGTTCACCGAAGCCGAGTTCGACATCATGTACAACGAAGGCATTTCCTCCACCGGATCACTCCTCGATCTCGCTCTGGAAATGGAAATCGTCCAGAAACGTGGATCGTGGTTCAGCCACAACGGCAACCAACTCGCCCAAGGTCGGGACGCCGCGAAAGAACTCTTGAAAAACGATCCCGCCCTTTACGGAGAGATCGAAGAAAAAGTCATCGAAGCCCTCGAAGCCTCCCGCAAGAAAAAGTAACCTGCTTACTTCTTCCTCCCGCCCCCCGGACGGAAGAAGAGAATGCCAAAAACTCCGCTGTTTCACAAATCCTGATAAGCCATGGAAAACGTATCGCCGTCTTCCATCCGTCCGCTTTCCAAACCTTTTTTGAACCAGCGCATGCGCTGGGCGGACGAACCATGAGTGAACGAGTGCGGCACCACGCGGCCTTGCATTTGTTTTTGAATGGCATCATCACCGATCGCATTCGCCGCCGTCATCGCCTCCTTGATGTCATCCTCATCCATATGCACCACCGCTTGCGCGTGATGCGCCCACACGCCGGCGTAAAAATCCGCCTGCAACTCCAGCCGAACGGAATATTCGTTATAATCCGGCCGCCCCTGCATTGACGCGACTTTATCGGACACGCCCAACAGCTTTTGCACGTGATGCCCCACTTCGTGGGCGATCACGTAAGCTTGGGCGAAATCTCCCGGAGAACGGAACGTTTTCGCCAATTCATCATAGAAACTCAGATCAATATAAACCTTCTGATCCGCCGGGCAGTAAAACGGGCCCTGCGCGGCGCTTCCCGCTCCACAGCCCGTGCGCACTTGGCCGCGATAAACCTCCAATTTTGGCTTAACATAGCGCGCTCCGCGCTTTGAGAACTCTTCCGTCCAGACATCTTCCGTGGACGTCAGAACCTTGCTCACGAACCGGAATCGCTCTTCATCTTCAGGACTCACCTGCTCCTGGCCGCCCGTCACCGGACCGCCACCCAACAGCATCCCCGGATCCACAATACCGAGTTTCCACAAAAACAATGCTCCGACGATCGCAATCAAAATCCCTTTCAGGCCGAACACCCGCCCGATCATCGTCAGCAATCCAAAGCCGCCTCCTCCCAGCCCGCCTCCAAATCCCCCTCCCGTTCTCCCGCGGGAATCTTCCACATTATCGCTCTCTCTGACGTCTTTCAAATCCATGGCCGTGCTGTGTTTTTCCGATTCCGGCAGCATAACCATTCCCGCCCGGCCCGCAAGCCCTGAAAAGCGCCGCCCCAAGCACCCGGAAAAACCACCGTCTCCCGAGGGAAAAGCTGGGCTTTTTCCGCAATTTCAACAAATCACTTTATTTCAGGAGATGTAACAGTTAGCTAACCGACCATGAAGATCGTAAGATCCAAAAACGGTTGGCTGTTCTTTAAAAGTTCACGATCCGAAGGTCTCGACTTGTCTTTGATCGCATTTCAAAACGGTTACCGCATCGGAGTCCTCTGCTCTTATCTGGGTTGCAGCGAACGCCGTTTACTGGATGTTTTCCGGCGAGATATCGGACTGAGCCCGAAAGAGTGGATGCGCCAACAGCGGGCGGTCGTCGCACGGAGAATGTTGTCTTCCGGAAAAAAACCCGGCACCGTGGCCACCTTGCTGGGTTTCAATTCCTTCCACAACTTCCGGCGGGACTTCATCAAACTTCACCACGTTTCCCCCACATCTTTCCAAAAACGAAGCCGGTCGTTGGCAATAACCTGACGTCCCCTTTCCGGTAGATTTTGACAGCATTTCCCGTCCGCTCTATATCATCAGCCATGGACGAAAAGCCGGATTTCTACCCACCGAGTGAAGACTTTGGCCTCGTGCCAGCGGGGAAAAGCAGCCGGGACAGCGCGCCATGGTACTACACCCAGGCGGGACAGCGCCAAGGGCCGGTCCCTTATTCCGAGCTCCAGGAAAAAGCGAAAAGCGGCGCATTGAATCCGCGCACCGATCTCGTCTGGACCAAAGGCATGACCGAGTGGCTCAAGGCCGGCGACATCGGGGATTTGTTCGAACGCGCGCCCGCCTCCACCGCCAGCGCCTCCCTTCCCGGTTTCTCCGCCTCCCCGGCCCCGATCGCCGATCCCTATCAGCCCCCCGTCGCGGACGATTTCCTCCGCGCGGCCAATCCCGCCCAATGGCCCGGCGCCCGGCGGCGTTCGTTTCTTTTCGTCACTCTCGTGCTGCCGTTCCTCATTCAGTTTGGCATCGGCGTCGCGACGCCGTTTTTGAAACTCCCGCCCGAGCAGCTCCAGTGGCTGGGGCTCGCCCCCGGCATCCTGATCGGCATCATCAGCATCTATTTCGGACTGCAACGCCTCGTGAACCTTGGCATGAGCCGCTGGTGGTATCTCGCGAATTTCGTGCCATTTTTAAACTTCTGGGTCGGCTACCGTTGCTTCTCATGCCCGGCAGGCTACGCCTTTCACAAGAAAATGGACGGAGCGGGCATCTTCCTCGCCATCATTTACTGGCTGATCATTGCGGTCACGCTTTTGCTCCTCGCCGCCTTCATCGCTTTCGCTCTGGGCAAGATCGGCACCCCTGAAATGCAGCAGCAATTCCGTGAAATCCTGGAACAAGCCCGCGCCCAGGCCGAAGCCGCCAGACACGCCGCTCCGTGATCAATTACTCGAAAGAAACCGACGAAACCCGCAGCGCGGGCACCCACGAATGCTGGTGCCTGCATGGCGCGGTGGGTCTGGCGCTCGATTGGCGGGCTACGTCGAAAGCTCTCGCAGCGGAAAAAATCGGCACCCGTGCCGTGGATTTGTGGCGTTTCCTCGAATGCTGCCCGCTGCCGATGCCGGACTTCGGCAAGGCTCTGAATGCCGATGCCCAAGGCCGTGCGGCGCGCGGCACCGGGCGCTCGCTGCTCGGCTATTCGCTCGGTGGCCGTCTCGCCATGCATGCGCTGCTTGAGAAAAATCACCCGTGGGCCGCGGCGGTCATCGTTTCCGCCCATCCGGGGCTGGATTCCGTGGATGAACAAGCCGCCCGCCGCACACACGATGCCGGGTGGGCCAGCAAGGCGCTCACCAGCCCGTGGCAGGAATTCCAGGCCGAATGGAATGCCCAGCCCGTGCTGAAAAACACGATGATCCGCGAACCCCAAGCGATCGGTCAATTTCTCCTGCGCCGCCGGGAAATCGCCCGCAGCTTCGTCGATTGGTCGCTCGGCGCGCAGGAATCCCTGTGGAGCCGCCTGTCGGAAATCGATATTCCCGTGCTGTGGATCGCCGGAGAAAATGACGAAAAATTCCGCGTCATCGCGGAAAAAGCCTCCGCGCTTTTACCCAATGGCCATCTCGCCATCGCTCCGGATTCCGGACACCGCGTGCCTTGGGAAAACCCCGCGTGGTTTCACGAAACCGTCGCAAGTTTCCTCCGTTAGGATTGCCGCACTCGAAAGGATGCGCCAAGCTGCCCGCCTATGTGGACGAGCCAACGCGAATTTGAAGACATCCGTTACGAAACGACCGATGAGGGCAGCATTGCCAAAATCACCATCAACCGCCCGGAAGTCCGGAACGCCTTCCGCCCGAAGACGGTGCATGAGCTGCTCCTCGCCTTCGATCTCGCCCACGAAGATCCAAAGGTCGGCGTAATCATCCTCACCGGCGCGGGTGACATGGCGTTCTGTTCCGGCGGCGACCAAAAAGTGCGCGGCCACGCCGGCTACATCGGCGAGGACGGCGTGCCCCGCCTGAACGTGCTCGATCTGCAAAAGAAAATCCGCAGCCTGCCGAAACCCGTCGTCGCCATGGTCGCCGGATTCGCCATCGGCGGCGGCCACGTGCTGCACATCGTCTGCGACCTCACCATCGCCGCGGACAACGCGCGTTTCGGCCAGACCGGCCCGAAAGTCGGCTCCTTCGACGGCGGCCTAGGCTCCAGCTACCTCGCCCGCATCGTCGGCCAGAAAAAAGCCCGGGAAATCTGGTACCTCTGCCGCCAATACGACGCACAACAAGCGCTCGAAATGGGCCTCGTCAACACCGTCGTTCCACTTGCCGATCTTGAAAAAGAAACCCTGCAATGGTGCCGCGAAATGCTCGCCCATTCGCCTCTCGCCCTGCGCTGCCTCAAGTCCGCGCTCAACGCCGATTGCGACGGCCAGATGGGCCTGCTCGATCTCGCCGGAAACGCGACCCTGCTCTACTACATGAGCGAGGAAGGCCGCGAAGGAAAACAAGCCTTCATCGAAAAACGGAAGCCCGATTTCTCGAAATTCCCGCGCGTGCCGTAAGCCAAATCAAAAAAACCCATCAACCTCGTTAAACCGACGATGAGCAAAAAGCCGCTCAACTTCATGGGGTGCAATCCTGATGGCAAGTCCTACCGGCGGCTTACCGCCGTCCACCTCCTCCTCATTGGACTGCCGTCAAACTCTGCGGCCGGCTCGTCAGCCTGATCGTGGCTCATCGCAACACCGAAGTATTCCAAGCCTTCCTCAACACCATGGCTGAAGAAATGAAGGCAAAAGCGTTCATCTGGTGTTGGACAACGCTGGCTGGCACAAGAGCATGAATCTCAACCGGCACCACATCCAGCCGTTCGATCTATCACCCTACAGCCCAGACTTCAATCCGATCGAAAGGCTGTGGCAGCATCTGAAAGGTCATTTCATGGCAGGCTTGCGGCCACTCCGATGATGAAGAGGCTCGATGGAGCCAAGCTGGCTGCACTGGCGGAGAAGCTTTTTGACCATGCCAAGTGAGACTTCAAACCGCCGGGCGACTTCATCGCGTGTGACATCGCCTCGATCATAGGCGTTGAGGATGCGCTGGCGAAGATCCATGGAAAGTGTGGCCATGGATGAACACTCGCAGCTGATCTCATGAGCGACTATACTTTTACTTGAAATGCTCTATTCCTCAGGCTCCGCGTTCCGCTGCATTTCTTCCAGCGTCTCGGACATGTCCGGCAGGCGGTCCCACAGATCGCGGACGACGTAGAGCGGCGCGCGGCAACGCACGGATAGGGCGACGCAATCGGACGGACGGGCATCGAGCTCCACGATCTTGCGCTCCATGATTTCGTTTTTCGCCTCGATGATCAGCCGGGCGTAATAGACCTCGTTTTCCATGCTCACGATGATCGAGCGGGAAATTTTCGCGCCGAAGGTTTCCAGCGACATCAGCATGAGATCGTGCGTCAAGGGGCGCGCCGGAAGTTGCCCCGCAAGCGCGGCATTGATCGATGCGCCTACGCCGGGGTCGATGTAGAACACGATCGATTTGTGGCCGTCGCCCAGGAAAACAGCGCAGCCCGCCTGGGTGGGAAGTAGCGCGACGGGTTCGACTTGGACGAGATTTGGCATGGGAAATGGGAAACGGGATTTCAGCGGGCAAGGTATTGGCGGGAGCCGCGAACGTATTTTTCCGCCCAATGTTTCACCTTCGCTTGTTCGTCGGGAGAAAGCGTGCGGACGACTTTGGCCGGGGAACCCAGCACCAGCGAACCCGGCGGAATCACGGTGCCGCCGGTGACCAGTGCGCCCGCACCGATGATCGAACGCTCGCCGATCACCGCGCCGTCGAGAATGATCGCGCCCATGCCCACGAGCACTTCGTCTTTCACCGTGCAGGCATGCAAGATCGCCGAATGGCCGACGGTGACAAGCTCGCCGACATAGCAGCCGAAATCATCGGCCAGATGGATTACGACATTGTCCTGAACATTTGAACGCGGGCCGATGACGATTTCATTGATATCGCCGCGCAAGGTCGCGTGATACCAGACGCTGGATTCCTCATGCAGCGTCACCCGCCCGATCACATCCGCGCTGCCGGCGACGAACGCGCTTTCATGGATCTGCGGAGTATATCCCGCGATGGGTTCGATAGCCATGCGGGAAACTAGGACGCCATTTCTCCGCTTGCAAGGACATGGAGCGCCAGTGTCCTCACCGGCTCAAATCCGAGATTTGAATCAAATCTGCGGCGGCAGGATCAGCTCGTCACCGGCTTGCGGTTTCACTTGGCCGAAACCGGGGAGCAGGTTGGCGATGGCGCCTTCCGGGGTGACGTCGGAGACTTTGAGCTGGCCGAGGATGCCGTTGTTGCGGCGGATGGCGAGGATGGTGCCGACCTGGACGTTTTCCGGCATGATGATTTCCAGCGTCACGAAACTGCCGACGGCGGGATCCTCGGCATACTCACGGACACGGGCGATGAGCAGGGCATCGTGAATCAAGCGGCCACGGCGCAGGCTGGTATCGCTGCTTTCGAGGGCGCGTTGGCCGACGAGGCCGGCTTCGTCGCGATAGGTGCTGGCATCGCGCTCTACCTTGGATTTTTCGTCAGCGAGTTTTTTTAAATCCGCTTCTTTTTCAGCGAGTTCCGCCTTCATGGCTTCCAATTCCGCATCGGAGGCGGCGGGTGCTGTCTGGACCGGTGCGGCGGAACGCACTTGCTGGAGCTGCTTCTCGAACTGGATGCGCTCCTGCTCCACTCGAAATTCGTCGATTTGTTTTTTCAAGCGGGAAAGCTCGTCCGGAGATGCTTCCTTTTCCTTGTGTTTCATGTCGACGAACGACCAGCACAACGCGCCGAAAAGCACGGCGACGGTCGCCCCAAGCAAAAGTTTCATCGTATCCATGGGCGCAAAAGCTGTCTGGCGGACGCGCGGATGTCAACGCGGCGGAAAAATCCCGTAAATTTACCCCGCGAATGCCTGGGCCGGCTGGCCTTTCACCCCGAGGCCGCGCACGACGAACAGCCGTCCGGCGTGCTCTTCTTCCACGGATTTATGGACGCCGGTGGTGATGTAGAGATCCGCCAGATCCGGCCCGCCGAATGCGCAGGCGGTGGTTTCCAGGCAAGGGATTTCCACGCGGCGCAGTTCTTCGCCGGTCACCGGGCTGTAGTTGATGACGCAGGCTCCGTGGCAGAACGCGACCCACAGGTTTCCGTCCGCATCGATGGTCATGCCATCCGGCGACCACTCGTGGGCTGCGGTGGAAACGACGCCACGCATGTTCCGCAGGTGGCCGTCCTCGTAGTCAAAAGCGAGCACTTCCTTGCGCGGGGTATCGATGTAGTAGACCGTCTTTCCATCGGCGCTCCAAATGATGCCGTTCGAGTTCGTCACCGGGCCGAAAGCTTCGTGCAGCGTGAGATCCGGATCGAGGCGGTAAAGCCGGGCGTCGCCGGTTTTTTTCACGAGGCTGATGGTTCCGGCGAAAAACCGGCCGTCGGGCGAGCATTTTCCGTCGTTGAAACGGTTGTCCGGCTTGTCCGGTTCCGGATCGGCGATGGCGGTGAGCTCGCCGGATTCCTCGTCGAGAAAATACAGGCCGTGGTCTCCCGCGATCACCAGCCCGCCGCTTTCACGCGGAACGACCGTGCCGACGCGTTGGCCGACGTTCCAGGAACGCTCGCTACCCGTCGCCGGATCGAAACGAATGACGCTGTGGCCTTCGACATCCACATAATAAAGTGCGCCCTGCCACCAGATCGGGCCTTCGCCCCACTTGCTGCGCGTCGTTCCAATCGGCTCAATCGTTACCATGCCCGAGACTAAGCCGGGTCCGGTGGGGAAAGTCAAAGGCGGGATCGGCTCAAAGTTTCGATCAGCTCCGCGCCGGAATCCCGCAAGCATCCAATCCTTTCCCGCCTTGCTTCTTCCGCGCCGAAGCCCGACGCTTTTTCCATGGCAGTCATCGGCGAGCGCACACCTCTGGAAATCCTCCGGGAAAAAACCTTCGGGCTTTATCTCGATGGCGGCGCGCTGGGCGAAGTGCTCCTGCCCCACCGCGAAGTACCGGCGAATTGGCAATCCGGCGATTTCCTCGACGTTTTCCTCTACACCGATTCCGAAGACCGCCCCGTCGCCACGCTTGCCGTGCCGAAGGTGATGCCGGGGAAATTCGCGCGCTTGAAATGCATCTCCGTGAGCAACTTCGGCGCATTCCTCGATTGGGGGCTGCCGAAGGATTTGTTCGTGCCGTTCCGCGAGCAGAAAATCCGCATGCAGGCCGGACATTCCTATCTCGTCTTCGTCATGGTCGATCAGGAAACGCAGCGGATCATCGCCACCAGCCGGATCACGCGGCATCTCGATCTTGAGCCGCAAAATTACCAAGTCGGCCAGCAAGTCGATCTCATCGCCTTCGCGAAAACCGAGCTCGGCTACAAAGCCATCATCGATCACACCCACAGCGGCCTGCTTTACGCGAACGAAGTGTATCAAAAACTCCAGCCCGGCGAGCAATTCAAAGGCTACATCACCGCGTTGCGCGAGGACGGAAAAATCGACCTTTCCCTGCATGCTCCCGGCCGCGCCCGCGTGGACGATCTGGAATCCCAAATCCTCGCCGAGCTCGAAGCCCGCGGCGGTTTCTGGAACCTCAGCGACTCCAGCCCGGCGGAGGAAATCCAGGACGAACTCGGCGTCAGCAAACGCACCTTCAAGCAAGCGCTCGGCGCCTTGTTAAAAAAAGGCAAAATCCGCATCGAACCGAATGGCACGCGGCGAATCGAAGAGAGTTGATGGAGTGCTGACGTTCACGCCGGCTCTTTTCTCTTTTTTCAATCCATCCAGCCTGAACGGACGAGACGTCCGTTCCCTTAAAAGCTGAACCAACAATCTCGGCTTGCGGCGTTCTTGAGCCGCTTTAGCTTCAATTCACCATGTCCTCCATGACTGCCCCTTCCCTGCCGGAATACTTCCACGAGGAAATCCTGCTTCACCCGGAAAACCGGAAATTCCCGCCCTTCGATTTGGTAAAACTGTTGAGCGGCGTTTTCACGCCCACCGAAGGCTGCCGGGTCTGTATTTTGATCGATTTCGACGAACCCGCGGACCCCATCAAAGACTTCGCGTTTCTCAAAGAAAAAGGCTTCCCGGTGCAGAAAAACGCCTACAAGCATTTCTACCAAGGACTGAAAAACGGCGGACTCGCGGCACTCGGCATGACCGGCGGGGAAATGTTCGCCTACAAATGCACCTATGGCTCGAACCTCGATCTGGAAGACGATGTTTGGGACACGAAGGGCAATCACCTGTCGCTCGACCGCGATATTTACCCGAATTATGACATCATTCTCTGCATTTCCACCTTCTCCGCCACCGCGCCGCTCACCGCGAAGTGCAAGGAATTCGGTTTCCGTGGCGCGACCATGCACGGCCTGAACGACGTGATTTTAAACTCCGGCCTCGCCGTGAATTACGACGACGTTTCCGCCGATGCGGAACGCCTCCGGCTCGCGCTGACAAAAGCGGATTCCATCGAGATCGACTTTGCCCTGGAAGACGGCCGCGTGCTCACCGCGTGGCTCGGGCTGGACCGTCAGGAAGCGCAAAAGTCCCACGGACTTTGTCGTGGAAAAACGCCGGACATCGCCAACCTTCCCGCCGGAGAAGTGTATTTCGTTCCCGCCGATGCGAACGGCCAGTTCCCGATGAAATACGAAGACGGCACGCTCGGGGTGCTCGATGTGAAAGACCGCTGCATTTACCAATCCACGCTCATCGCCGGAAACCAAGCGACCATCGACGCCCACAACGCGCGTCTGAAGGACGATCCGATGACCGGCACGCTCGGCGAACTCGGCTTCGGCACACAGGTTCTGCCCGTTTCCGGCGCGGATATTCAGGATGAAAAAGTCCTCGGCACCTGCCACCTCGCCACCGGCCGCGACGACCATCTCGGCGGCGATATTTTGCCGGCCATGTTCAAAAAGCACGAGAACTCGACCCACGACGATATTCTCTTCGCTCCGCACAAAACGCCGAATTTCAATATCAGCCAAGTGCGGATGATTCGCGGCAAACAACGCGAAATCCTGATCGAAAATTTCCGTCCCAGCCGCTATCTGATGGACGCGCTGGCGGCGGGGCGCTGAACCGTTTGTTATTTTCCCATCACGAGAACGTCCGCATGCATTTACGCCGTGCGGGCGTTTTGCATTCGGCCTTACGCCATCACGGAATCGTTTTCCCGGCCAAAGCAGTGTATGGATGGTTCCCGAATGCACCTCCCCCCGACATCCCGCGCCATGCGCCCCCCCCTTCACGCACCGGCCATGACGTTGCTCGAACTGACGGTGGTGATCTCGGTCATGCTCGCTCTTGTTTCCATTTTATTCATCGGAGCGAAGTCTTGGAAAAAAGGCTCGGATCGAGCGGGCTGCGTGATGAACATCCGCAATATCCAGCATGCGGTGCGGGGCTATCAGAATGTCAAGGAGTATGGGGTTGGCGAAACCCTGTCAGGCAATGATGCCGGAAAAAGCCTGCTCGAGATCATCAATGACGAGGGCTACCTCAGCGATTCGCTTTACCACATCGCGACAGGCGAAAATCCATGTCCCGGAAATGGCACATGCGGCTGCTCCATCACGGACCGCTTCCCCCAGATCGGCACGCTGTTCATGAACTGCTCGCTGGCGGATTCGGCGATGCATGCGCCGCAGCAATATTCGGATTGGTGATTTCCCGCTTCTTCACTTGGCAGCGGCGGGAAACCGGGTGATGGATGCGCACCGCCATGACGTATCCAGAGGCCATCGACTGGTTGTTTTCCACCCAAACCTTCGGCATCAAGCTCGGTCTGGAAGGGCCGCGCCATTTGCTGAAACAATACCTCGCCTACCCATCGCATGGAGTGAAAGTCATCCACGTCGCCGGGACGAACGGAAAAGGCAGCACCTGCGCCATGATCGACAGCATTTCCCGCGCGTGCGGCCGGCGCACCGGGCTTTTCACCTCGCCGCATCTCATCGATTACCGCGAGCGCATCCAGGTTTCCGGCCAGCAAATCCCGGAAGACCGCTGCGCGGAAATGCTCACCGAGCTGCGCGGACTCTGCGAATCCCTGGAGCATCATCCGACGTTTTTTGAAATCACGCTCGCCGTGGCCATGAAGTGGTTCCGCGAATGCGAGTGTGAGATGATCGTGCTGGAAACCGGCATGGGAGGCCGGTTGGATGCCACCACCGCCGTGCCCGCCGATGTGTGCGTGATCACTCCCATCGGCCTCGACCACACGCAGTGGCTCGGCGATACGCTGGAGAAAATCGCCGCGGAAAAAGCCGGAATCATTGTCCCCGGAAAGCCCGTCATTTCCGCACCGCAAGATCCCTCTGCCCGGCGCGTGCTGGAAATGGAAGCGAACGAATCCCGCAGCCCGCTCACCTTCATCACCGAGCCTCTCGGCGGCTACGCGATCAATCTTGCCGGGGAACATCAGGCGTGGAACGCCGCGCTCGCCGTCGCCGCCGTGGATGCTTCAGGCATTCCAGTTTCCTATGACAGTGTTCATTACGGCCTGAAAAACGTCCGCTGGCCCGGTCGATTTGAACGGTTTTCCTACAAAAACCACGACGTCATCCTCGATGGAGCGCACAATCCTCAAGGAGCTGAAGTCCTGGCAAAAACCTGGCAAAGCGAATATCCGGACAAGAAACCGACGCTCGTCTTCAGCGCCGTCGCCGCGAAGGATATTTCGGGGATTCTGAAACTCATCGCTCCCTTGGCAGAGCGGATTCTCATCTGCCCGGTCGATACCCCGCGAGCCGTCACGCCCGGAGAACTCGCAGCGCAACTCCCGGAAAACGCGCCGCCGCATGAGCTTTTCCCGACATTTTCCGCTACATTCGCCGCCGCAATCTCCCGAAACGCCCCGATTTTGATCGCTGGCTCGTTGTTTCTCGTCGGCGAAGCGCGGGCGCTGCTCACGGACGGCGATTTCCAATCGAGCACGCAGTAACCCGGAGCGCTGGTGTCCACAGCGGCGAGCGAAAGAAAATCCGGGCAAACTGCGCACTTTTCGGGCTTTCCTCCTTTGACAATCCCGCGTCCGGGCGGCAGTCTCCCGCCGCAATCCCGCATTCTTCAGAAATTATGGCCTACGATCTCATTGTCATCGGTGGCGGCCCGGCCGGCTATGTCGCCGCCATCCGCGCAGCTCAACTCGGAAAAAAAGTCGCCTGCGTCGAAGCAGATCGTGCTGGCGGCACCTGCCTGAACTGGGGCTGTATCCCGACGAAGGCGCTTCTGAAAAACGCCGAACTCTTCCACACCCTCAGCCACCGCGCTGTGGAATTCGGCTTCAGCTTTGACAATCTCCGCTACGATTGGTCCGCCGTGATCGGCCGTTCCCGCAAGGTTTCGGACCGTCTGGCCGGCGGCATCGAGTTCCTCTTCAAGAAAAACAAAGTCGATTACGTCCGCGGTTTCGCCTCCATCGAAGGCGAAGGTAAAGTCAGCGTGGCCGCCCAGGACGGCAGCACCCAAGTGCTTGATACCAAGCATGTCATCATCGCCACCGGCGCGAAATCCCGCCCTTTGCCACCCCTTCCGTTCAACGGCTCCACCGTCATTTCCTCGAAAGAAGCGATGATTCTGCCGAATCAGCCGAAGAGCATGATCGTCATCGGCGCGGGTGCCATCGGCGTCGAATTCGCCTACGTTTACAACGCCTTCGGCACCAAGGTGACCATCGTTGAAATGGCTCCGAACCTCGTCCCGGTCGAAGACACCGAGATCGGCGATGCCCTCGAAAAATCCTTCACCAAGCAAGGCATCCGCTGCCTTTCCAACCACAAGATCAGCGCCACCGTCGACAAGGGCACCCACGTCGAAGTCACCGTGGAAGGAGCGAAGGAAAACGGCGTGCTCACCGCCGATGTCGTGCTCGTCGCCATCGGCGTCCAGCCGGTGCTTCCCGGCGGCGTCCAGCCCGCCCTCACCGATCGCGGTTTCATCCAGACCGGCGACCGCTACGAAACTTCCATCCCCGGCGTTTACGCCATCGGCGACGTTTCCGGCCCGCCGCTTCTCGCCCACACCGCCTCCTTCGAAGCCATCCAAGCGGTGGAAGGTCTCTACGTCGAAGGTCATAAGCCACGCAAAGTCACCAACTTCCCCGGCTGCACCTACTGCCATCCGCAAATCGCTTCCGTCGGCAAGACCGAGCGGGCGCTCAAGGAAGAAGGCGTCGAATACACCGTCGGCAAGATTCCTTTCGTTGCCATCGGCAAGGCCATCGCCGCGGGCGAGCCGGACGGTTTCGCAAAACTCCTCTACGGCAAGAAACACGGCGAGCTTCTCGGCGCGCACATCATCGGTGACAATGCCACCGAGCTCATCGCCGAAATGGGCCTCGCGCTCGACCAGGAACTCACCGCCGAAGAAATCCACGCGACCATCCACGCCCACCCGACCATGAGCGAAGTCATCCACGAGGCCACCCTCGCGGCCGAAGGTCACGCGATCCACTTCTGATCTTTCACGATCTCCGTTTCCCAAATCCCTCATCGGCAGGCCGATGAGGGATTTTTTTGGATTGCCGCAGTCCGAAGCTCAATCCCGCGCTTTCAGCACGCCCACCATATCCAGCTTGGCCAGCATCCGGCTCACAAGCGTGAAGGAAATCACGGACGCAGTAAGCACAACGATGATCGCAATCGAATACGTCGTCGGGCTGATCACGATCGGCAGGCGCACGGTTTCCGTACTGAAGGAGGACATGATGAAAAGCGCCAGTCCCCGCCCGAAGAGCAACCCGAGAGGCAAGGCGCAGAGCACCAGAATCGCCAGCTCGCCGATCAACACCGTTCGGACTTCCGTTAAACGAAACCCCACCACCCGAAGCGTCGCCAATTCGCGGCTCCGCTCGGAAAGCGCGATCCGCGCGCTGTTATAAACCACGCCGAACGCCACGATCACCGCGAGGATGAAATACAGCGTGCGGATGATCCCGATGCTTTTCCCCGTCGTTTGCCGGAAAGAGGAAAGCTGGTCGCGTTTTACCATCACCACCGCCACACGCGGCGTGTCCTTGACCACTCGCATGAACTCATCCCAATGCGCGTGATCGAGCGCAAGAGAGGCGCCGTTCACCGTATCCCCCTCTTTCAAGAGCCTGCGCAGTGCGGAAATATCCATGTAAGCGCCCACTCCGGCGAAATCCGTGATCAAACCCCGGATCGGCACCCGCAAGGTGGGGCGACGCCCATCGAGCACTTCGAGCCGAACTTCATCACCGACCCGCGCGCCGATGACTTCCGCGAGTTTCTTCGACATTAAGAGACCTTCCTCCGGCATCTCGATCGGTTCGCTGTCGCCATCAAGCAAGCGGCTCAGATTCGCGCCGCGCGTCACTCCGGTGACGGATAGTTTTCGATAGCGATGGCCGAATCTCAGCCGCACCGGCACGCTGCGGATCGGTTCCGCCCGAGTCACGCCGGGCAAGTGCTGCAAATCATGAAACGCACCCGCCGAGCTGGGTTCGGTGAGAATCACGGAAACATCCTGCCGCTGCGAGCCATTCCACTGGAAGGTCAGCAGGTAGTCGATGCTATCGCTCAGCGCTCCGGGGAGAACCATCAGGCCGGTCGCCAGCGAAAGCCCGCACATCGTGAACACCGCCTGCCACGGGCGGCGCTCGATGTTTCTCAGCGCCATCCGGAACGTCGGGCTGAAAAACCGGGTGAGCCCGATCCGCTCGAACAGCGATGGTTTGAAATCCGCAGGCGGCTCCGGCCGCATCGCCTCGGCAGGTGGCAGTTTCACCGCCTGCCAAACCACCGTCAGCACGCCCAATGTCGAGGCTCCCAGGCTGATCGCCAGCGCCAATCCCAGCGCGCCGTAGTCCATGTGGAAATGCAGTTCCGGGAAGCGGAAAAACTCGGTGTAAAGCTGCACCAGCCCTCCGCCCATATATCTTCCGCCCAAGCCGCCGATCAGCGTTCCGAGCACGCCGATCACCAGCACGTATTTCAGATAGTGCCCGCCGACTTGCCACGAGGAATAGCCCAGCGCTTTCATCTGGGCGATCTGTTCGCGTTGCAACCGCACGATCCGCGAGAGCACCGCATTCACCATGAAGGCCGCCACGCTCAGGAAAACCAGCGGATAGGCCACCGCCAGCGAGTGCAGCACGCGCAGTTCATCGTCCAAGCGCTGCGCCGATGCCTGATCTTTCCGCGTGAACGCGCCGCCCGCGCCGTAAGGAGCGAGTAGCCGATCCATTTCCGCGATCACCGGCTCTGCGGGCGCTCCCGGAGCGAGATCCATCACGATGTCATTGAACGCGCCGTCCAGATTATAAGCCACCGCCAGCGCACGGTAGTTCATCCAGATCACGCTGAAACGTTTGTGGTCCGGCAGCGTTTCGCCCGCCCGAGCCTCGAACACATACTCCGGCGAAAGCCCGATGCCGCAGATGCTCAGCGTTTCCCGATGGCCGTTGATGATCGCCACCAGCGTGTCGCCGGGTTTCAGGTGATTTTCCACCGCGAACGATTCGCCCACGATCACTTCCCGGCGATCGTCCGGGCGGGGAAACCGTCCCGTTCTCAGGAAAATACGGTTGAGTTTTTGCGGTCCGCCATCTTCCGGCAGGGAAATGATATGGCCGGTGGCCGGTTCCGAAAGCCCCGGTAAATCCAGCGTCACATCCACCGCCACGCGCGGCTCCACCGTCGCCACGCCGGGCAGGGTTTTCAATTGTTCCGCAGCGGAAAGCGGCGCGCGTTTCAAGTTCGCGAATACATCCGCCATCGCATATTCCTGATAATAAGCGGACCGCGTCGATTCCAGAGTCAGGATCAGGCTGCGCGTCATGATCATCATCGCCAGCCCGCACGCCATCACGAGCGAAACCGCCACCACCTGCCCCTTCATCCGGGACAAATCACGCAGCAGTTTCCGATCAAGCGGTGAAATCATCTGCCGCCAATCAAACCGACAATCGCCCGATTCACAAATTCGAATCTCCGGGAGCGCCGAGGCTGATTCATCGAATTCTCTGGCATTTCAAAAATCCCCAGCAAAACTAGCCGTTTGCCATGCAAACCCACGCGGATGTCCCCACTTTTTGGAAACCTTGGAAAGTCTTCGTTCCCGGTCTGTTTCTTGCCGGAGGTGTTGTTGCCGCAATCGTCATTTCTTCCAAAGAACCGAAATTGGTGAGCTCACCCACCGCCGTCCGGCCATGGGCAGAAGAGGAGTTTCTTCGTCTGACACGTCCGGTGCCCTCAGCGGGAAAACCCACCGATCCGCGCTATCAGGCATCGCATGGAAGCGCGGGCGCTTCGACTCTGCCCGAATATTCCCACTACAAAACCGCGATCCGTATCACCGATCCCGCTGAAAGATACGTACCGGATTTCGAAGTCATCGAGTTCAACGCGAAAGAGAAATTCCAGGCGAAAGCGGGGAGTGGTGCCGCGCGTTGGGTTGGCACGCTTCCTAACAGCAGAGTAAAAGGCGGTGAAACGCCACCGCCACTTCAGCCGTTTTTCCCGGATGGGAAATCCATATCGCGTGAGGAACTCTCGAGTCTTGGTTTGTCGGCGAAAGACTTGGATGCGTGGGGATTGGAACCTCAGGGAGAAGTCGGCACCGGCTTCAAAAGTTTCCTCGCATTGGAAAATTTCGAGAATCTCCAAGGAAAATTCCAAGGCGTGTTCGATGCGAATACCCATGTCGCCGTTCACCGTGGCACCCATCTTCGTTTCGTGAAGGGCGGAGCGGTTTTCAACACGCCGTTGGCATTGCTTCATGCGGCTCCGTTGGTTGCGGTCATCGATCTCGCGCACGGGCCAGCACAGGAAAAGGTGCTGCCTGTCGAAGTCGGCGCGGTCGTCAAACATCCCGATTTCACCTTGGAAGTCGTCGATGTGGTGGATTATCGAATCAGTGGCACCCAGACCAAGCGGGATGGCAACACCACGATCATGAGATATGGCGATAAAGGTGTGGTTTCAAAATACGACCAAGGATTTTCCATCGTCTATCAAATCAACCCGCCTTCCATGGTATACTCGTTGTCACTGGATGCGGTAGATGTCTCCGGAAAAGAATTGAAAAACAATGGGCGCTTCATGGATGAACTGATTCCGATTTCAAAATTCGAAGCGCCTCTCGCCAATGCGGTTTCGTTGAAAATCCGCTATCGGCCGCACCAAACGCGCTTGCTCATCAAGTTCGATGCTTTGCCGGGTGTCGATCCCGAGAATCAAGCAGTGGCCGATCTTTTCGACGCAAAGATCCGGAAAATCACCCTCGATGGCACTTTCCGTATGAGAAAGGCTTTGGCAGATGGAGCGCAACTCAAAGACATCACCGGCACATGGACAGCGGATCCGCCCCACGTCTTCCCCATCACTTTGACCAACGTCAGCTTGCGGGAAATCGGAGAACGCTATCGTGCCTTGGAGCCGCGCCGGAAAATCAAAACCCATCCGGTCGATCAAACGATCCAGTTTGAGCGAGCCCCCAAACCAACCTGGGCAACCCGCATGCTGGATTGGAGAAGATGGCTGATTCCTTGAAGCGCCGAGGAGCGCCTCGGCTCATATATATAGATAGAAAACTGAAATTTCGACACCTTTCGGGAATCAACCGGACGCCCATTATCACCCTGAAAATTTGGAATTGATTCCGTATTTTAAGGCTAATGCTCCATCGCTTTCTGCAATCTTCACTCATCGAGCGATTGGCCATTTTCCGGTGGTCGCATTGCCCGGTTCGCGCCAAGTGGAGAAAACCACTCTCGCCAAGGATCTCGATTTTGAAAAAACCATTCACGATCTCGATTTAGAACGCCCGTCGGATCTCGCAAATCCTCGGGACGCTTGCTGAATGATATCTTAACTCATGATAAAAATCGGAGCTTGTCCCGCTCGATCTGCTCCGCCAATTCCCCGATGGCGAAAAATCCACCGGCACGACGAATTACACCATCACCCGCAACAACGGCACCAACCAAGTCCGCCCCGTCGGCCAAGGAAGCCCCCGCAATCCAGCGCTCATCTTCAGCAACACCCCGCGAGCGGGAAACGGCGGGTGCCGCTACCGTCCGGGCATGTTCTGCTCCTGGAAATCCCGGCCTGATGCTCCGTGCAGTTGCGCTTACGAACTGCGTAGCCCCGTCCATGAGCTGCTGAACCACCTGTGCTGCCTCGGCAAAGGCACGCTCGTCCTGCGCCGTCCGGGCATCAGTTTCGCCAAATCCACCCCCTTCGGCCTGCACATCACGGATCGCGCGAGCGAGTGGAAATTGCTGCGAGATTCCATCAGCGGCTTGGAGACCGATCTGGACCGCGACCAGAAAGTCTACCTGCTCCGCGAAATCTCCGATCCGCGCCCGGTTTTCGCCATGGGCCCGCCGGGGAAACCGGTCGAGCTTTCCATCCGCCTCGAAGGCCACACCTGGCAATCTCCCGCGATCCAGCAGATGATCCAGCGCTTCGACGGCATCTCGCTCGATTGCGTGGAAAGCCACCGCCTCGGTGCCGGTGCCTGGCTGGACGAGTGGGAACAAGCGCGTCCTCTGCCCGCGAAAATCCCGCTCGATTGCATCGAAGACGCCCGCTCGAACCTCCAGCGCTGCCAGTCCCTGCACGTCGCCATTCGCACGGACACCCACCGGAATACGATGCACTTCCGCCCCTCTTTCATCGATTCCGAAGGCACCGTCCTGCGCATCGCGGACAAACAGCGCTCGAACATCGTCTACGCCGATGTCAGCGCGGAGGACTTCTCCCTCAGCAGCCTCGGCTCCCGCGAGCTTTTCCTTACCCACGTCTGATTTTTCATGAGCGCCCAGCCATCCACCACCCACCGCCATCACCTTCTCGACACCACTGCGGAAAATGTTCTGCTCGATCTTACCAGCGAGGCTCCTCTCTATCTGCATGCTCGGAACTGGATGGCGGAAATGGCATCCATCCGGCCGCTCACCGAGCCGATTCTCGATGAAGAACAATGCTGGCTCAGCTACCCGGAGCAAGGATTGACTCTTGCACTTGCCGCCGTGCGCTGTCTGCACGCCATTGCCATCGAGCACCGCTGCCGCACTTCCCTCGCTTTGGAAATCGCCACCCGTGGCGAGCCGCGCAGCATTTCCATCGCCGCCATTCCCACCGTCAGCGATCTGGATTCCTTTTCGGAAAAACTCGCCGTCCACCCGCAGACCGCGCTCAGCCCGGACGATTACGAAACATGGCGGAAAAACCACCTCATCCGCCCCACCGCCTGCCCGTGCTGCCAGGAAGCTGCGGACGAACGCCGGAAAAATCCCGAGAACAACCCGATCACGCGCATCCTCTGCCACGCCATCGATCACCGCCAGGCACTGCATTGCACGCTCAATGCAAATGCCTTCAAGTTCACCCAAACCATCACCCCCGGCCACATCCTGCTTTCGGATAAAAACATCAGCATCACCGGCGATGACCACCGCAGCATGCTGGAAATCGATCCCGGCCTCTGCCATTCGCTGCACATCGACCGCCGCATCATCGATGCCGAAAAAACCACCCGTCTCACCATTTACAACTCCCTCGGCATCCCCGAGCTGAGAATGGAAACCACCGGCTGGGCCTCCGCCGCCCAATGGCAAAAGCTCTGCAAGTAGGCCTTGGACTGCCGGCAGCCTGCTGCCGCTTTCCGATGCTAGCCTGCTGGCATCCCCCAAGCCATTACGGACGTTTTGGAAAAACATCCCTGCCTTTATTTTACATCCGCCGCTCCTCCCTCTAGCATCGCCGCATGGCCTTTGAGAACGCTTTCCAGCAAGCCTTCATTTATCTCTCCGCTGCGATCCTCGCCGCACTTCTCGGCAAGCAGTTGAAACTCGGAGCCGTGCTCGGCTACCTGATCATCGGTGCGGCCATCGGGCCTTGGGGGTTCCACTTCACGGGCGATGACGGCGAACAGGTCACGCATTTCGCCGAGTTCGGCGTGGTCGTCATGCTGTTCCTCATCGGTCTCGAACTGGAGCCCGCGATGCTTTGGAAAATGCGGAAAAAGCTCGTCGGTCTCGGCTCGTTCCAAGTCGTCGGCAGCACGCTCGCCATCGCCGGAGTGATCATCGCCTGCGGCCTTTCGTGGAAACCCGCCCTAGCGCTCGGCGCGATTTTCACCCTCTCCAGCACCGCGATCGTCCTTCAAACGCTTGCGGAAAAAAACCTCCTGCGCACCGAGGCCGGACAAAATTCCTTCGCCGTTCTACTGTTTCAAGACATCGCCGTGATTCCAATCATCGCGCTGCTGCCCTTGCTCGGAAATGGCGCAACCGCTTCGCACGGACATTCCGAAACGTGGATTTCCGGTTGGCCGCTCTATGCGCAGGCGCTCGCCACGCTCGGTGCCGTCGCGCTCATTATCGGTTTCGGCCGGATCGGCATGCGGCATGTGTTCCGCGCCATCGCCCGCACGCGCCAGCGCGAAGCCTTCACCGGCGCTGCGCTGCTGCTCGTCATCGGCGTGGCCTTGCTCATGACCAAAGTCGGCATGTCTCCCGCGCTCGGCGCATTCGTCGCCGGAGTAGTGCTGGCTGGCAGTGAATACCGCCACGAACTGGAAAGTGACCTCGATCCATTCAAAGGCATCCTGCTCGGAATCTTCTTCCTCGGCGTAGGCGCTGCCATCGATTTCGGTTACATCAGCGAGCATCTGTTACTCGTCATCGGCGGCGCTCTAGGACTCATCGCCGTGAAAGGATTGCTCCTTTACGGACTCTCACGGATCAAGGCGCGCGAATGCGGTGCGGCGCTGTTATTTTCCGCCGCGCTGGCGACGGGCGGTGAATTTGCCTTCGTGCTCATCACTCTCGCTCTCGGCTCCGGTGTTTTCAGCGAAGAAATCGGGCGGGCCGCCGTGGCCATCGTCGCGCTTTCCATGGCGACCACGCCGTTACTGATTCTCGCCGCCCAGCGATTCATCACGTCCTGCGTGGATTCTTCCGGAAAAACCGAACGCGAAAGCGACGCGACGGACGAAGGCCATCCGGTGATCATCTGCGGCTTCGGGCGCTTCGGCCATGCCATCGGGCGCTTGCTGCGTTCGCGCGGGTTCGGCTGCACCGTGCTCGATCATGACAGCGATCAAGTCGAGCTGCTGCGCAATGTCGGCATCCCGATTTTCTACGGAGATGCCAGCCGTCCGGAAATGCTCGGCATCGCTGGCGCCGACCGCGCGAAGATCTTGGTCATCACGTTAAAGAATCCGGAAACGACGCTCAAAATCATCGAAAACGCCCGCCGCCATCACCCGCATCTCAAGATTTTCATCCGCGCCTACAGCCGCGTGGAGGCCTACGAGTATCTGGATTCCGGCGAAGAACAGATTTACCGCGATACCCTTGATTCTTCCCTGCGCCTCGGCAGCGATGTTTTGCAATTCCTCGGTGAAACGCCGGAATCCGCCGACCGTGCCGCCAAACTTTACCGCGACCGCGACGAACTCATGGTCCGCGAAATGGCGCGCCATCGCCATAACTCCGAGCAACTCCACAGCGCCGCCCGCGAAGCCCACCGCAGTCTCGATGAAATCATGCGCCGCGATCTGGGGCTGATGGAAGAATGAGACTTACAAACCCGTAAGCAATGAAGCTTGGCGCATCCACACCCACTCCCCATATTTGCGATACATGACAACGAATGAACCTTCAGCCACCGATTCCGGGCCGATCTTCACGCCGTCTTTTCTGCTGAAATGTCTCTGTCTCCTGCTGTTCTGTACGGGCGCGGGATTTCTCGCGGCGAAGAAGCTCGAACTCGGAAACGTCGCGGGCGGCGTGATCTCGCTGTCTCTCGCCGGTGTCGGCATTTTCTCGCTGATGAAACTGCGCGGCGCTCCCCGCGAGATGGGAATCACCTTCGGCCTGAAATTTCTCAGCGTCACCGCTTACAAGATTCTGAACTTCACGCTCGTCATGTGGCTGCTGAAGGATCTCGGCTACGCGGAAACCGGGGCGTCTTCACTCATCGTCGGCTGGTCGCTTTTCATGACTTGCGCCACCATCGTCGCCGGGCCGCTCACGGACGCGCTCGGCCTGCGCCGCACTTTATTCATCGGCGTCACGCTGTGCGTTCTCACCCGCTTGGTGATGGTTTTCTGCGGCGTAAAATGGATCGCACTCGCCGCCGGTCTCATGCCGTTGGCCATCGGTGAAGCGCTTTGCACGCCGGTGCTCGTCGCCGCCATCCGCCGTTACTCGAAGCCCAGCCAACGTACCGTCGCCTTCTCGCTGTTCTACGCGCTCATGAACTTCGGTTTCATGTTCGGCTATTTCATCTCGGATGCGGTGAAAAGCAGCGTAACGGAGAATGCCACCTACTCCTTGCCTGTTCTCAACATCGCCCTCTCCCAGCATTCGTTGCTGATCTTCGTCAGCCTGATTTTTGATCTGCTGATGATCCCGCTGATTTCCTTTTTGAAATCCGGCGTCCAGATGACGGAAACCGGCTTCACCACGCTGCAAGAAGGTCACGAACATAAAGAAGGAACTCTCGCCCAACGCCTCGCGCTCACCGTGAAAGACGCCTTCGTCGATACCGGAAACAGCCTCGGAAAACTCGTGCGCTCGGACGGATTCACCAAGCTCATCATTTTCCTGCTGATGATCGGTTTGCTGAAACTCGTCTTCAACATTATGGACTACGTTCTCACGCCATTCGCCAATCGCGAAATCGGCCCGGAAGCCGCAGCACGCGTGGGCCGACTCAATGCGACGAACAGCATCATGATTCTCGTGCTCGCTCCCGCAGTGGGCATGATGACGCGGAAATTTTCCTCTTATTCGATGGTCATCGTCGGTGGATTCATCACCGCGCTTTCCTTCGTTTTCATGGCAATGCCGACGTCCACATTCCAAGGCCTCGCAGACGGCTGGCTCGGAAAAATCATCGGCCACGATTACCTCGGCATCATCGGCGATGTTCACCCGTATTACATCATGATTTTCCTCTGGCAGATCGCGTTTTCCGTCGGCGAAGCGTTCTACTCTCCGCGCGTTTACGAATACGCCGCATCGATTTCCCCTCCCGGCCAGGAAGCATCTTATTCCTCGCTTTCCTACGTTCCCTTGCTCGTCGGAAAACTCTCCGTCGGCGCGATGTTCGCGGGACTTCTGACAAAATACTGCCCGGAAACCGGACCACGCGATTCGCCGACGATGTGGTTGATCGTCGGCCTGATGGTCCTCGTCGCGCCCGTCGCCTTGCTTGCGATGCAACGCTTCATCCGCGTGAAAGAAGAAGGCCGCGATTCCTAACTTATCCGACCATGAGATTTCCCCGTCATCTCGGTTGCTGGATCATCCTCGCTTGCGCATCGCTACAAGCGCAGCCGGAACCGCGCAACTGGACGGATGACAAAGGCCGCAAACTCACCGGCACCTATCTTTCCGCATCGGATGCGACCGTGGAAATCCGCCGGGCCGATGGAAAATCCTTCACCATCCAGCGGGCGACGCTCAGCGCGGAGGACAATCGCTACATCGAGGAAACCCGCACGAAAGCTCCAGTGCGGAAGAAATCCAGCGATCCGATGCTCGCGGGATACGACGATACGTCCACGAATTTCAACGATCCATGGCCGGAGAGTGTGAGCTATGAAGGTGATGCGCCGATCACCGTGATCGAGGAAATTTCTGCTGAAAAACGCTTCATTTACGAAAGCCCGCATTTCCGTTTCCAAAGCAACGTCGTGCTGCGGCCCAGCCTGATTTCAAAAGTCGCGACGATGTTTGAAGCTTGTTACGAACTTCATCGGAAAGTCCCGTTCAACAACCGCCGCACCCGTTCGCCGGAAGCGGGGAAATTCAAAGCCAAGCTCTTCGAAACGCTGGAGGAATATCACGCAGCAGGTGGAGCACCCGGAACCAGTGGTTATTACTTCGGCCGCACGGATGAGTTCATCGTTCCGCTTACCAGCCTCGGCGTGCAAAAAGTCGGCAGCGGCTACATGTTCGATTTCAAAGGGGACAATCAGGTCATGTTTCACGAGATCACCCATCAGCTTTGGGCGGATCTCAACGAATACGCCGGGACATGGATGGCGGAAGGTTTTGCGGAATTCATGAGTACCGCACCATATCGTAACGGTCGATTTTCGCTCACCCAGCAACCGAGTTTCGCGCTCGAATACGCGACCGCATACGGCAAAGGCAACCACGGTGGACGCGCTCTGGGGAAAGAAATCCAAATGCCCCGCCTCGAAACATTGATGAGTATGACGCAGGCGGAGTTTTATCAAAATCCGAACGCCAACTACGGCTACGGACTGCTGCTCGTTTACTACTTCATCTATCTGGATGGAAACAATGACTCGGCCCGCTTCAAAGACTGCATCCGCGCGCTTCAGGAAGGCAAAGACGCTCCCGCCGCACGTGCGATCCTTCTCGCGGGCCGCACTTGGGAGCAGCTCGAAGCCGATGTTTCCCTGCGTTTCCGCGCCAAAGGAATCCGCATCCGGTTTTAGTACGTAGTCCAGCCCTTTAGGGCGTTCTTAAAACATCGAAGACGCGCTAAAGCGCTGGACTACATACTTCCACAAGCGCTGCAAACTCTTCGTCCGTCACCGGCGAGTTCACCACACGATCTGCCAACACGCGTTGAGGTTCCACAAACTGCAAATGCATCGGCTGCACGTGCTCTGAAAATTGCTGCATGATCGATTCCCTCGAGCGCCCGCGTTCCAATACATCGCGCTCCACCCGCCGCCGCAATCGTTCTTCCGCACTGCATTCCACAAACACGCTTACTGAAAAAACATCTCTCAACCACTCGGGATGAAGCAGCCAGAGGCCTTCCATCACCAGAATCCGCGGTGCGGGAAGCTCGCGGGTTCCATTTCTCAGGTGAGTCGCGAAATCATAACTCGGGATGCTCGCGTTTTCATCTCGTTGCAAAGTTTCAATGACTTGTCTCAATGAATCCCAATCGATCGCAGCAGGATCATCGAAATTCACTTTCCCTCGATCCGCTTCCGGCAAATGCCCGAGATCCCGGTAGAAATCATCGAGGTATAAATGCGCCGCCTTTTCACCCAAGGCTGCATGCAAACGCCGAGCGAGCCAGCTTTTCCCGGATCCGCTGCCTCCGACCACAGCGATGAAACGGCAAGCAGCGGGCATCTCTCCTGTCATGGCGTAACCATGTCACGGTTCCATAAGGGCACTCAAGATCGAGTTCACCCTGATATATGAAAATTGCCCGCTGAATGGTCTCGCCAGCGGTGCTGCCAAGTGGTGGATTCGGGTGTCTCCATGGATATCGTCAAGACGCTGCTCAAGATTCTGGTGATAGCATTTGTCTATCTCGGCATCGGCCCCATGCTCGGATTCTATCTGCGTGGCAAGGAAACGGCGCGGCGCGTGACGCTGGGCTTTCTCGGATGGTGGCTGGTCCGCCCGCCATCTGATTTCACCCTGATGCTGTATTCCATTGAAAGATACCGCGGCCATTGCCGGGGCTTTCAGTTCAACTACATGGAGGCCATCGCCATCGGCCTCGCCTTGGTGGCGATTCTGGAAAAGCGGAAAGATTTCCGCTGGTTCCCTCCGGGGCTGTGGGTGTGGATGCTGTGGGTTCTTATCGGGCTGTTTTCGATCGTGAATGCGATCGACACAATTTACGCGCTGATGCCCGCATTCAAGTATGCGAAAATGGCATTCATCTGGATCGGCGTGTTCGCGGCACTGCATGATGAACGCGACGTCAAAGCACTGATGCGTGGCTTTTCGATCGCGCTCATTTTACAAATCATCATCTGCTTATGGGGACGTTATGTCCAAGGCGGCTTCCGCGTGACCGGTTGGTTTGAACACCAGAATCCGATGTCGATGTGGTGCTACACTCTCGGCATGCCAATCCTTGGGCTGGCTCTTTCCAAGCAAACGAAACCCCGCGACATGGCGCTGTTCTTTTCCGCCTATGCGGCCGCAGGCCTGGCCGTTGTTCTGACCGTTTCCCGTGCCTCGTTGGCCGCATTCGGCGTCGGCTCCGCTCTGATGATGATGGCCGCTCTGGTGGAAGGTTTTACCGTTCGGCGTTTTGCGCTGCTCGCCTTGGGCGGGATCGGCGGACTGGTCGTGATGGGCATGGCGGCGGACACCTTCATGGCCCGAATGGGCGGCGATGATTCACCGAAAAACGACCTTCGCTATGCAATGAATCTGCAATCCGCCGCAATGTGCCGCGATCATCCGGTCGTGGGAATCGGCTGGAACAATTTCGGCTTGGCCAACAGCCGCCCGCTTGGCACCCGCTATTCACGAGTTCTTGAACGCTGGGAGGAAAATCGTGGCCGCACGATTTATCCTGAAATGTACCGAGCCAATCCTCTTACCGAGAGTCTTTACTGGTTAGTGCTGGCGGAAAACGGTATCGCTGGCTTTACCGCATTAATGCTCGTCGCTCTCGTAACCCTCTGGCACGGACTGCGTGCGACTTTCCATTTCTGGAAAACTCCGATGGGCCTGTTTTTCTTCGGGATTTTTGTGGCTCTTGCGATCGGCTACGTCCACGGACAAGTCGAACGCGTGCTCACGCAAACCAAGAATCTCACCACATGGATCATTTTCTGCAGCATCGCAGCCCGCGGCGAATGGTGGCGGCGTCAGGCAAAAGCAGCACTCAAGGGCAAGTAGCGAGAATCAATTTCCACCGGATGCCGATGGCACAGAGAGCGGAATACTGACATCCGGCTTGTCATTGCTGCCTGCGAATCTCGCGCCTTCACTTGCGGCAACCGTACGGGCGGCATCTTGGAAAACCATTTTCACCGTGGATTCAATCGGGCCAAGCGGACGCTTTGGAACCCACACAACATCTCCGGGCTGGAGGCGCACGTTGGTTTCCTTACCGGTGAGAATCGCATTGAGATTCACGAGAGACGCGCTCGGTTGGCTTAATGATCCCCGGACAATTACAACTTGATCGAGATAGGCATCCTTGGCTGGGCCTCGGGCCTGAGCGAGACAATCGACCAAGGTGAGTGAGTCCCGATGAGGCACCGCCTGAGGCGCCATCACCGCTCCGAGCAGCAGCACGGAGGAAGATGTGGAGGAAGGAAGATAAATGTAATCGTTGTGCCGGAGATAGATGTTTTGCGAGGTATCGCCATTACGAATGAGCTTATCGAAATCAATCGGCAGGATTTCTCCGTTACGAATCACGACGCTTTTTGATAGATCCGCAAGCTCCTGAGTCGTCCCGGACAATCGCGAAGTGAAAAGGCCACCGGCTTGTGAAACAGCCTCGAGCAAGGTAGTCGGCTGGCGCAACGGATATAGCCCGGGTTTGAAAACACGCCCCAGAATCCAGTAGCGGCGCGAACGCACCTCGGCCAAACTCACATTCACTTGGGGATTCGTATAGTCGCGCTTGAGAGCCGTGATGAGGTTTTTGGAAAACTGCTCTTGAGTGAGACCTTCGGCATGCACGCCGCCTGCGAGATTATAATACACCATGCCATCCGGCATCACGAAAGTGCGGGAAAGTGTGCCCGGCACTCCGGCGATCTCGATTTCCAGAACATCACCCGGCCCGAGAAGATAGGCTTCATTCGGTGGAACCAGCAATTTCCGATCCAACGAACGCTGCACTTTGACATTGGTGAACGTCAGATCCCTGGCATTTCCATTCGTCTTGCGGGCATCAAATTCAGATTTTGGAATCGTCTGGGCGCAACCGACAAACAAAATTGGGAAAAGCAGAACGAGGAAAGAAACAAAAGATCTCATCAGCGACTGATAATGGGGTCCACATTGAGGTTGATCCAGTTTGCGGTAGCACTGGTAACAAAGGCGGAAAGCGCGAGCTTCACGATATCTTCGGCATCCGCCCACGGACGATCCGCAACGTAAATGATATCTTTCGGCTCGATTTTGAAATCCGTTTGTTTTGCGGCAAGAATATCGCGCACATTGACGGCGAAGGTCTGCGGTTTATCCAAACTGCCACGAATAATCAGCACCCGGTCCTGCCACGCACGCGGTGTCATCCCGCCACGACGGGTGATGGCAGCAATGACCGAGGCATCCGACGTCAATGTTTGCACACCCGGATTCATCACAGCACCCAGCACATAGTAATCATTGGAAATGGCGGAGGCGATGTAGATGAAATCATTCGGCTCGATTTCAATATTCCGCTTCATGTCGCCTTCCTGCAACAGCTTGCGGAAATCCACCGGCAAACGCTGACCGTTCCGCGTGATGAACGAACGATCTAGATCCGCAAGCTCCGCCGTGTTTTGCTCCACCAATCCTGTTTCAATTCCTCCGGCATTGGCAATGGCTTCGACCAACGTAATGGGCCGCTCCAGAGTGACAACGCCTCGGTTGGTCACCTTGCCGAGAATGGTGAATCGTTTTGAGGCAACTTCCTGCGGAGTGATGATCACACGCGGTGAACGAAAGTTCGACGCCAAGCTCTTCTCGATCGCGAGCCGCGCTTCATCGAGGGAAAGGCCTGCGACTTTGATGTTTTGGGCCTGCAAGTAACTGATCGTGCCGTCCGGCGCGATGCGGAAGCCTGGACGATCCAGCTCGGGCCGGCCAAACAACGAGAGATTGATCACATCACCGGGGCCGAGTTCGTAGCGGCTGCGCCAGGAAGTCGGTGAAGCGGGAGCGCTGTTTCCCGGCACGGTGTCCGTCGTTTTTACCATCGGTTCCACGGTTGGCGTCACCGGGACGGCGCGCGGCTCTCCGGCACAGGCCAAGCCTGCCGCAGCAAAACCGATGATGGAAATGAGAAGACTTTTCATATCGACCATCCGTTATGAAAACTTGCGAGTGATGAAGGACGAGATCAAATCCGCAAGCTGGCGGACCGGACCGATGGGACGCTCGATCCACGCGATCGTTCCACCACAGGCATTGAGATAAACTTCCGTCAAATCCCGATCATCCACGGCTGCAGCCAAAGATTCTTTTTGACCGGATACCAACGCATACCAGTGATCAACTTCTGCTAACGCCCCACGTGCGGCATTGGACGGCAACGAGGAGGCACGGAAAATCTGATAGCCCCAAAGATATTGATGATGCTCCGACCACATGAGGTTTGCCGGTATCCCGGAACCTTCCCACAGCGTGTCTGGCGTAAGATCCCGCACGACCAAAGATTTCCCAGTATCCGCAGCGGCAGCCTCGGAAAGCATGGTCCAGAAACGCCGTTCTTCTTCCGGTGAAGAAGCCGAGGTCCAGAAAAGCAGGCACATCGATTTGGTCAGCTCCGGTGCCAGGCGCGTGATCCAAAGGTGTGAGACCGTTTGCCGCGCGTCTTGATCGTAAGATGCGGGAAGCTGGGCAATGAGCGGCATTCGTGTCGCAACACAGCATTCAAGAATCGAGCGACGGGAAGTGCGCTGGGTGAAAAGCAAAGTAAGCGCCAGAGCGAGACCCGCGCCGATCCCTCCGGCAGCGATTCCCAAAATCACAGGTTTTGCGATCAAAGACGATCGGGTAACACTGCGCGGATCAGGCGCTTGGAAAATTTGCCAGTAACCCGGAGCTCCCGAAGCAAAGATTTCGGTTTCCTTCAGACGGTTGCTCATCAAAGCCAAGCCTTGGAGGAGAGGTTCCCGCTTTTTTACCAGCGCATCATAGCTGCTGACGATCGCCGGGAATTCCCCCAAACGACTGGCCGTTGCCTCGCGCATCTTTTTGAGATTACCGATGCGGCTTTGTGCTTCGAACAAATCATTACGCAGAGTGATGATGGAAAGATATAATTGGTTGCCCAAAGGCGTGCCGGTGTAGGATTCCAGATCGCCATCTTTTTGGCTTCCTAGCTTTGCAATTTCCGCCTCGAGGTAGGCGATGCTCTGCAGCTTGGCCTGCACCAGAGGATTCACATCTGTGTAGGTTGCCCGGAGCGTGGCAAGCTCCTCATTCGCGGTTTTAAGCTGAAGCTCGATAGGGCTTTGCCGGCGGAGTTGCTCTTCGAGTTTTTTCAACTGACCTTCCTTGGCCGCAGCAGTAGTGACCGCTCCGTCCATTTCGAGTTCGATTTGTGATAATTTGGCAAGAGCCGCCGAGACTTGGGCTTCCCCGCCAAGATAATCATATCGCTTGGAAAAATTGAGCAGCTCCTGATTGAGATCATCGATCTGCGTCTGCAGTTCGTTGACTTCTTTCTGGAGAATGGCTCGCACTTGCCGAGCTTCGGTTTGTTGAAGACGCTGCGTGTATATTCCGATCTCTTCCGCCCAAACCGCGCTGAACAACAGCGCATCGTTCGCATTGATGGGCGAATGATAAGTGATGTAGAAAATATCGGTGCCTTCGAGCTGTTTTGCTTCGGTCAAGCTGCGAACTCTTCCTCCATCGATCCCGTTGTTGACGCGCTTCAGCGCCATATCGAGCGGCTCATTGGCCTGCAAGGTCGCCTGCAAGGTCGCATCGTTGAGATCAACCGGCCGGAACGATTGCCCGACCTCGGATGTTTGCACGGTTTGCGGGACGCGGCGTTTGATGAGCGCGACGGAAATCGCATACGTCGGATGCGTCATCTTGATGCCGGCAATGATTCCGAACGAAGCGAACAGAGCAGCACCGACAAAAATCCACGGCCAACGGGACAAGGCGCCCGCTAGCAAACGTCCGGGATCCACCGGTATGGGAAACCGGAATTTCCGGGAACTCGCAGCACCATTCGCATTGTCCGACGACGAAGACTCCACGGGCATCGGATTCCAGCCCGTGGGTGAATCAGTTAAGGAATGACTGCTCTTAGTTTGGATAAGTTAAATATGTGCGAGTTATACCCTAAGATGCAAGCGTGAATGGCCGTTTCAGCCTTCAAACGAGATGAATAAGAGTTGATGAAAAGCTGTCCGCGAATGATTCCAGCGACATCTCCGCACGAACCCGCTCAACCAACGCAGGATTCGCCCGTGGACAGCCGCTTTGAACGAATGAGGAAAGCGCTTTTCCAATCGCGGAAACATCGTTGGGCACAAAACGCAAATCCGGAGGCAAGAGATCGCGCATTCCATCACGATCACTTGCTAGCACAGGAGTTCCGGAAGCCAGCGCCTCCAGCATCGCCAACGGCAAACCTTCGTAACGGGAAGGAACCAGCAAAACATCGAGCGCTCGATAAAGAGGCGCAGGATCGCACCACGAAAGCACCGTGCCAGCGACGCCGTTTTTCCGAAGCTCTTCCTTCAGATGATCTGCATCCGGTCCATCACCTGCAAAAACGAGATGACATTTCGACACTAAATCCGGGTTGCTTGCCACAGCTTGGACAAGAAGGTGCTGCTGTTTCTTGCGGAACTCGATGCGACCAATCACTCCGGCCAAAACTTTGTCTTGAGGCAAACCGAGAGCTTCCCTCGCTTGCGTGCGATCTCCCGGCTGGAAGCGCTGGATATCGACGCCATTGTAAACAATCCGGATCGGCGCAACCGCCCCCCCCGCCTTAAGCATGCGCGCCATTTCATCGGTAATGGTGATGAAAGAATCCGGCAACTTGAAGAGCGGCTTGCAAAAACAATCCCTCAGCGCGCCGAGCTTCGCGCCCATTTCCGCATTCGAATGAGGCACCGGAATGTAACTGCATGATTTTACTCCGGCTTGGAGTGCGGCGATCAATGCCAGTGATGAATGCTCGATATTCCCCTGCACCGCCACCACCAACGATGGGTTGATCTCCTTGAAACGCGCAGCAAGCCGCCGCGCGCGCGATGGCTTGAGCCGGTTCCGCAGTGCTTCAAGCTTTGAGGAACATTCCTCCTGGGCTTCGAGAGTGAGCTTCGGGAATTCAGCCGCGATTTCCGCGAGTTTTTCCTGAAGTTTCGAATTTTCCGTCGAAAAAACAAACCTCACCGGACCATCATAGCGAGCCAGCAAAGCACGTAATCCCAGCAAGGTCATCACCTCGTGACCACCGAAAACCGGGCTATCGTCGTAGAAAAGGACACTCATGCGTGAAGTGACTTCTGAAGGAAATTTTCAATCTGCCGCGCAATCACACCGATATCGAAACGCGCTCTCGCTTCATCCAGCGCAGTATTCGCAATCGAGGTCCGCAAGGAAGCGGAGTTGCCCAATTCCTCGATTCGCTCCGCATACAAATCCGGATCCGCTGCCGCAGCGACGAGGCTATTCACTCCATGCCGCGCAAGTTCTTGCTGACCACCATCCAGCGATGTGATCACGGGCAAGCCGGAAGCCATCGCCTCCAGCGGAGTCAACGCGAACGGCTCGCCCCAATTCGAGGTGAAAATCAGCGCATCATATTGAGAATACAAACGGCGCATTTCCGCCGCGCTTGCGTGCTTCCGCGCAACATGCTGCCCGAGACCGAGCGTTTGGATTTGCTCATCGAGCTTTGCCACGTAGTCGGCGTCGCCATGGCCATAAAGATCGAGTTTCAAATGAGTCATGCCTTTCGCATGAGCTGCGGCGAGAGCACGAACCGCCGTGAGAGGATCTTTGTCTTCAGACAACCGGCCTACCCACAGAAGTTTCCCAAAATCCTCATGGTTGGTTTTCACCTGAAATCCCGCAGTATCAATTCCGCAGTGGATGACTGCCGCATGACTGACAGGCCAGCCTTTTGCAGCAGTGAAATCCCGCATGAAGGCACTGCAGAAGTAAATGTTTTTAAACTTCAACCGGGAAGATGGAGCCGTGGAAACCGAGTGCTCAAGCAAGGATCGGAATCCTGATATCGATAGAAAACTCTGGGCAAGCACACGGCCTTTTGAGCCCGCTTCATTCCACCATGAAAGCCACACGTCCGCCAACAAACTGCGGGCGATCCAATGGTCGGAAATATCATATACGGCAGGAATTTTCCCACGTTCCACACGGCCAAGGAGCGATTTCGACAGACCTCCCATATTCCACACGTGAATCAAATCCGGCTGGATGGCTTTGATTTTTTCAGCGAGCACACGATGATTGTGTTTTTCCAGAGCCAACAACCGGTGAATCGGCAACCACGGGTGTCCATACATGCCATGGATTCTCAATTCGCGATAAACATTCGATTGCGTGTCATCTGGTCTGCCCGGCACGTGATGATCGGATGTCAGAATGTGAATTTCATGCCCGCTTTGTTTGAGCCGTTCACAAATGTCCCGGCAACGGATTTCATAGCCGCCGATTTCATGCGGAGGATAAAGATTGTTAATAACGAGAATTTTCATTTCGAGTCACGTCCATAGTGTTTCCATCCCTCGTGATGACCGTCACGCAACCCTAGTCGCTGAGCGAAACGAGTCGCGATACTGTAAGGAATCCCTGTCAGTTTTCCATTGAAGAGACACCACTTCACATCGCGGAAAGAATCTTTCAAAAATCCCAGACAGACGATCATCGTGCTCAACTTGGCCGCGCTAGTGGCTGCCAATGCTTTCGCATCACCAAAGGAACGCTTGTAAGATTGTTTCAGCGTGTAGTTGTGCGAATGCATCACCACGGAATCGAGCACGTAGATGACATCGTAGCCCGCCTTTGCAACGCGGCGCGTCCATTCATCGTCTTCCGCGTATTGCAGGTCTTCGCGGATCGGCGTGTGTGCGAGCACTGACTTGTGCGTCACCGAGCTGACCATACTGAAAAAGTGCTCCCAGTTTTTCGATTCGCGCTTGGGCCCGAAACAACGGTCATAATCGTGGGCAAACACCGCCTTGCAATCCGGGCGTGGAATTTGCCGGGAAAACCCAGCTCCGAACTTCGGATGATCCACGCACGGCCGCAGCAACTTCGTGAGCCAATCTTTACCCACCGGTGTTGCATCGGCATTGAGATATACGAGCCAGTCATGCGATGCTTCACGCGCGCCTTGGTTGAGCACCACGCCGGGCACGTAAGTGCCGAGCGGGATTTGGAGAAGCTTCGCGCAACCGGATTGTTTGATGATTTCAATCGAGCCGTCGCTCGATCCGGAATCGATCACGATCAATTCGATGTCGCCTTCAAAATCCTGTGCGTAAACTTGGCGGATCGTTTCACCAATCGCCCACGCTTCATTGAAGCTGCGCATGATGACGGAAACTGCTTTAGGAAGAGGATTCATCGGCGGCGATTTTCTGCGAATTGATAGATTTCTTCCAATCGTGCGCTGACGGCTTTCCAAGTGTATTGCCCGGTCATTTTCTTAAATCCTGTCTCGGCAAACGATCGGGCGGCGGAAGGATCATCCGCGATTTTTACCATCGCCGCGCACAAAGCCTGTGCATCACCACTCGGGAAATGCAGCCCATCGACTTCGTGTGAAACAAGTTTTTCCAAACCTCCGACAAAAGACGCGATCACCGGTCGATGAGCGGCCCAGGCTTCCAGCACGACAATTCCGAATGGTTCATGGCGGGAAGGAAGAACAAAGCAATCGAGCGCGGAAAGCAAATCCGCATGCTGCTGGGATTCCGCTTCGACGGAAGGATGCAAAGTGACCATCGATTCCAACCCTGCGGCGCTGATTTCAGCAAGAATCCGATCATAATAATCCGAAGCAGTCACCGGACCTCCGAGCAACAAACGAAACTTTGCCTGTGGACGCTCTGCAACCAAACGAGCGAAGGCTTCGACCAGCAGCAACTGGTTTTTCTGGGGATCGATCCGGCTGAGGCAACCAAAGCCAATCGCATCGTCAGGCCAACCGAGATGAGTTCGTCCAGCTTCACGATTTCCGTTTGCGAAAGAATCCGGATTCACACCATTCGAAAGGTGAAACACGCGGTCATGCCCCAGTGCGGTACGGGCTTTTTCATACTCAGAATAACCGACACACAACACCGCATCCGCATCATGAAGAAGATGGCGCGAGCGGAACAATGCACCGAAAGGTTTTCCCCATTCGAAGTGCCCTTGTTGCGCTTCCACGATGGAGGCCGCTTCCGCAGCGGGAACGTCGAAGATGTTTCCATGCAAGGTCGCGACGAAAGGCTTCTTGCGGATTCGCGCGGCGGTCATCACCGCGCCGCCCATGCGCTTGAGCACATGCGCGTGGTAAATTCTCACATCCTTCGCTGCGAGCAGATGATAGAAAAGATCGAGCGAAAGCAGGTTTCCGCCTTTTTTATCAAGCGCATGCTTGTCCGCTTCGGTGAGTCCTAAAAATGGATAGCTGTAGCGATAACGGCGGATCGGAATACCGCGCCAATCTTCTTTCGGCTGCGGCGCAAGTGCCCGCGAAGTATGAATCTCCGGCTGTAATCCTTGCGACTGTTGTTGTCGGCAAAGGTTGTAGATAACGCTCTCCGTGCCACCCCATTCATCGGTGGCAAATCGTCTCGGAACATGAAGAATGCGGGACATGATTCAGAATTCGGCGGCAGATTTCATGACCGGAAAAATATCCGGCAACCCATTAACAGGAGACGTCTCGACATTCGAGAGCCATGCCGCCGCGCTATCCGGATGCTCCGGCGCGTATCCATGCATGGCCGTGACTTTTCGCTGGTTGAGAAACGACGGCACGAACAACGAGCCCGATGGCAGCAGGTAAAACAGCTCGCCGTATTTCCGGTCCGGAAACAAACAGCCGTAACCTTCGAGCTGCTCATCGCTAAGCACGGTTCCGTCTTTTTGCTCCTTGAGCCAAGCGGTTGCATTGCGGCGCACGGTTTCATCATGAAACCAAAACCTCGCCATGGTGGAATCCCACACGGCGGTGTAGTCGCGCCCGTAACGCAGCCCGAGCTTGTTCCAGCGCGGCAGCAGGTCGGAGCAAACATGCACATCCGCCATACCGTGATCGCTGAACAAATGCAGCCTTACCTCGCGGTAATGCTTCGCGGCGAGATCGGCGAGCGATTGGAGATTGCGCGCGAACTCATCAAATGCGGCATCCACTTCCGGATGATTCACGCCATATTTGTGCATGACCGCGTCCAGCCGTGCGGTGAAAAGATAGACGAGTTCGACTTCGCCTTTCTCGATTTCCCTGCGGGCATGCGCGATGTTTTCCGGATCGGAGCGCCGCCAATCCGAGCGCACCCACGGTTTTCCCGATTCCTGCCAGTGTTCGAAAATCGTTTTCTGGCCACCGGTGATGCCACCCGGTTCGTAGATGTCGCGTTTCTCGGTGTAATCGAGATACGGCAACTTTGAAAACGGCACGCTGTAGAGCTGGAAATATCCGGTGTAGCCGTGATGCCGCGCTACGAATTTGGAAACCTTGTTCCGGACGCGATGATGCCCGGCGACGATTTCCGGTAAAACACCGAGTGGCCGCAGCCCCGTGAACGGTGATTGTTCTTTCGCTTTTACAAAAAACGAAAAATGCCCGTGCTGGTAAGGAAGCGCGCCGGTGAGAATCGTCGGATCGCACGTCGAGGAATAACCGAGTAATGTTTCGCAGCGATTACGAACTGGCAGAAGATTACTAACAAAATCTCTTTTCTCTGCAATAGCCCAGCCCAGCGCATCCGCGAAAATAAAAACATCGATGCGGTCCTTCATGCCGCCGCACCTCCCGTGAGTTCATTGATCAGATGGATCAAATGCAATGGCGAGAAGGGTTTCCCGAAAACACCGCTTGCTCCTTCACGGCGGAGATTTTCCTCTACCTCGGGAGTGGCACGACCTGTGACGAATACCACCGGCACATCCTCGCAGCCATTGATTTGGCGCAATTCTTTCAAAACATCCGATCCCTGGAGATCCGGAAGTTCAAAGTCGAGAATGATCAAATCCGGACGGGCATGCCGCGCGCACTGGATCACGCCGGAACCGGTATTGAAAAAAGTACCATGGATTCCGTTCCGCTTGAAGTGGATCTGATACAGCTTCGAAATGACGAAGTCGTCTTCTGCGACAATGACGCGTTTCATGAAAGAATATCGAGAGTGATGAGGGTGCAG
Source organism: Luteolibacter sp. (assembly GCA_047605125.1). GTDB lineage: Bacteria > Verrucomicrobiota > Verrucomicrobiia > Verrucomicrobiales > Akkermansiaceae > Luteolibacter. The sequence continues at coordinate 22,837 of JASGGK010000004.1, read as the reverse complement.
TCGTCTTCGAGACTGTGTTCGTTTTTTTCGCGAATGTTTTCCCGTAATTGGTTCCACATCACTTCGGGAGCGGTGAGGCGGTTTGAATCGATGAAATCGACGAACGGTTCCCAGCCGGAGTGCTGATCATTACGGCCCCATTCGTAGCAACCATCCGTCACGAAAACGATGCGCTCGCCGCCGTGGAATGTGAGCTTGTCCGAGCGGTATTGACTGGCCTCGACAACTCCGAGCGGCGGCCCCGATGGCTTGAGAAAAGTTCGTTTACCATCGGCATCGTAAATGAATGTCGGGCAATGGCCCGCGCTCGCATGTTCGAACGATCTACCGTCTTTGCTCAAGCGCGCGACCGCGCAGGTGATGAACATGGTAAGCTCACCGAGCTGCGAGCAAAGCGTGCTGTTGATGGTTTCCAGGATGGAAGCTGCGGAAGAAATGTTCAGGGACATTTCAAAGGCCGTGCGAAAAATACTCGCGAGCAATGCCGCGGAAACACCCTTGCCCATCACATCGATCATCGCAAGGACCAGATTGCCGGATGCATCGGTGCGGGCGATGGCATAATCACCAGCAATCGTCAGCGCGCTTTCCTGGCAAATGGAAACTTTCCATTGCTTGGATACCGGCACCGGCAGGATCGGAAGCAGCGCGCGCTGGATTTCCACCGCGATTTCAAACTCACGCAGTTCGCGCTGGGATGCGTCTCTAACTAATGAAAGATGGGCGTTCGCACAAGCAATCCCGCAGAGATCGGAAAGCGTGCGCAAGATACCGAGCGAACGCGTGCGTGAATATGCGGAAGCCTTGCGGTGCATCACGATGAGCGCGCCGAAGTGAGTATCACCTGCGACGATAGGAAACATGCAGCCGGGGCCGACGCTGCTCATTTTTTCATCACTCGGATATTGGCGGAGCAAGTCATCGCCATTTTCCCAAACCGTTTCACGAGGCAAGGAACCGATCACTTTCATGGTGCGGTCCGCATCGTTCGGATCAAGAAACCATGGCGCCGGATTCAGCACGCTGCGGATGTTTTCCGGAATCGTGGCGGAGCCTTGCATGAACAGGCGATCCGTCGGATGCAGCGTTAGATATTCGTCCAGCGAACCACTGATGAAGTCGCGGAGGTCTCCACTCTCGATAAGATTTTGAGCGAGGCGATGGAAAACCGAAAGGCTTTCATAAGAGGAAGAAAGCTCTTCCAGCACACTGTCCAGCTCCGGATTTCCCGCCAAAGGCAGGCCTTGCGCCGGGTAGAATTTGATGAGTTCCAGACGGAAACCGGAAGGACCACGCCAGTAGTTCAAACGATCCGCAAAGCTGGCGATGATGAACAAGCCCCGACCGGAAAGCGATTCAGGATCGGGCAGTTCGGGTTTTTCCAATCGTGAATCGGGAGGTCCTGCGCCCGGATCACATGCAGCCAGCACGATGGAATCCTGCGTGATGCTCCACTCTACGGTGACGGACTTTTCTTTATCCTGCTTGGCGCCATGGCAGATGGCATTTACTAACATTTCCTGAAAAACCAGCTCCCATTTGTAAAGCTCTCCTTCGGAAATATCACCATAGGTGATCGCATCCATGAAACGCTGGCGAAGCGGGCCGACCAATGAAATGTCCGCCGGAATTTCAAATCTCACCACACCCGAAGGCGTGGGCGCTATTCCCGGTTGGCTCATGTGTGCTGCGCGAGTGGCGTCGCGGTGGATGACTTGAAGTTTTTAGCAAAACGCCGGATCGGTTCGAGGACGGTTTCCGAAGGAAGCGAAGCTTGGTAAACCGCGTGCAGCGCTTCTTCCGAATCTTCCGGGCTGTGGCAACCTTGCGTGTCCGCGTAGGAAAACACACCAATCGGCGCGTGGCGGATGGTGTTTTGCCAATCAGGATGAAGAGATTCGAATTGCGCCTGCGTTCTTGGCATCACGCCGAACAACGGGAGCTTCCCCTGCCACACCAAAGGCAACCAAGCCTTGCGGTTTGCCAAACCACCTGCTGGATCTCCCGGTAGAGCACGCCCATCGAATGTGGTGAATTCGCCCTCTGGCGCTTCAATTCCTGATAGACGCATGTAAATTCGGCATGCGAGGATACGATCGCGCAACGGCACGCTGACATCCGGTTTTTCCAGTGATGAAACGAGATGCGTTTCAATATTATCGAGTCTGGCCTTGTGCGTAAGATTCAGCACCACGCCATGTTCCAGTCGACAATTCGTCAACGCCGTTACCGGGCCGAGAAACGAATGATGCGAAACATGCGCGTCCTTTACGTGATTCGCACCCGCGATCACCGATCCTTCGCCAACCACGGCATAAGGCCCCACTTCACAACCGGGACCGATGAACACATGGTCACCAATAAAATATGGAGGAATGAGTTTCGCTTCCGGATGAATGCGGCAGGAAAACCCGATGCTGAGCAGCGAAAAATCCGGGCTCTCGGCCAAGCGGTCGAGCCACGCTTTTTCCATCGCTGCGGCTCTTTCCAAAAGATCCCAGCCATTGGCCGGAGGCGGCGGTGATTCACTTCCGGGAAGCCAATCCGCAAGAATGGCATCGGCAGGAGCCGCAGATAAATTCGAAATCGCGGTGAACTCCGCAGTGATGGGCCAAAGCAAAGACTCTTCGAGAACTTTTCTGATAGAAGCGGGACGATCCGCAGCAAAAACCCTTACTTTCGTATAGCCTTCATTGACCGCATGATCGAGCCAGTGATGCAGCAGGCATTGATCGCCGATCGTCCAGAGGGCAAAAGGCAAAGGCGAGCGGAGTTCCGTATCCAGAAGGGACCAATCAGGCAGGACCAGGTCGAGAGTTTCAGTGCTCATGTAGTCAGTTCAATAGGCACCCTTGCCGAACAACACGGCAGGAAGAGTCTTAAGGAGAATGGCGATGTCGAAGAAAGCGCTCGAAGAACGAATGTATTGGAGATCGAGCCGCACTTGGCCTTCGAAGTCGATTTCGGAACGCCCGCCGATTTGCCAGAGGCAGGTAATGCCCGGCTTCACGCGGAGGCGACGCAAGTGCGATGCCTTGTATTCGGCAACTTCGCGCGGCACCGGAGGCCGCGGCCCCACCAGCGACATATCGCCGCGCAGTACGTTGTAGAATTGGGGAAATTCATCGACGGAAAGTTTACGGATCCATTTACCCACTTTGGTGATTCTCGGATCGTTTTTCATTTTAAACGTCACTCCCGCTTGGCCGTGCTGGTTATCAGTCAACAGATGATCCTTGAGCTTATCCGCATTGATCACCATGGAGCGGAATTTCCACATGCCGAACAAACGTCCACCAACACCCACCCGCTTCTGGCAGAAAAATACCGGCCCTCGATCTTCAAGCTTAATCAATAATGCAGTCACCCCAAAGATCGGAGAGAAAGCAACGAGCGCACCAAGAGCGCCCACAATATCCAGTCCGCGCTTTAATCCGCGCGCAGCAATAATCGTAGCACGCCACAACGCCATCTTGCGACGCGCCTTGCGACTCCATCGTTCGATGCTGCCATCGTGGCTGATTTGACTCCAATACTCCGCCGGGTCAACGTTCATGATAAGTTTTTGTAAACTATTTGGTTGTCTTAGCAAAGAAAACATTGCAGAATTCTTAACGTCAATCCGGCAAGCGTTTCAAATACAAGAGTTTGGAGCGAAAAGTCCGTGTTTTCGATGAAAATCAGGGATCTGCACAAGTTCACTCATTCTACGAATAGGGCCCAAAATCGGCCACAATGATATGTGATAGATGAATCAACCCTGCAAAATTTACATTACGTCCAACGTTAGCACTCAATGATCCTCCAAGCCGCTACGGAATCCGATGGCACTCTGAAACTCGCTATCCTCACGGATACGCTCGATATTTCTAACGAGACTGCATTCAGAGAAGAGTGTAATGCTTCCGTGGCGGATTCTACCGGCCCGGTTGAGCTGGACTGCTCGAAGCTGAATTTCATCGATAGCTCGGGAGTTGGCGCACTTCTCCACATCAACAAGCTGCTTTCCGCGGAACGCCGTCCGGTGAAACTCACGGGAGTGCAACCGAAGGTGATCACCTTGCTGGAATTGATGCACGTTCACCGAAGCTTCGAAATCGAAGCGGGAAATTAATAGAAGATCCGACAGTGCTGACAGGTCGATATTTCGAAGGGGATCATCCGGCACTGGTGGACAGGCTGGAGAATCACTTTCGCCGCGTGCGGGCATCGTTTGAATCGCACGGCTTCGAAGGTTCACTGGTTCTCGGCGGCGGCTATGGCCGGGGCGAAGGCGGCGTGATGATGACGGATGCGGGCCCGGAGTTTTCAAACGACTTGGATTACTTCCTGTTTCACGAATCGCCTGATGACGCGCGCCTCCACGGCTGGTGCCGCCAGATCGAACGCGATGAAACCGAAGTGTTAGGCATTGATGTCGAAATCAAATCCTTGCAACCGAGCTCCATCGGAGATGCCAGCCGCTCAATGATGTTTGCCGACCTTGTTGCCGGGCATGTTGTGGTGGTCGGTGATGTCGGCTTTTTGAAACAGCAGAAAGAATCACTGGATTTCTCACGCATCGAACCGGAAGAAGCGACGCGGCTTCTGTGGAATCGCGGCAGCGGCTTGTTTTTCTCGCGTTGCCGGATGGGCAAGAATGATCAAATGGGGTTCGTGATCCGCAATCACGCCAAGGTGAAACTCGCGCTCGGCGATGCTTGGCTTTGTCTTCACGGAAAATACACATCGCGTTGTCGAGAACGCGCCGCAGCGCTGGCAATGGTGGATTTACCGGAAGCGCTCGGACAACTCCGCGCATGGCATGCCGAAGGCGTGGATTTCAAATTCAACCCGTTTGCAAGCGGGCCGACATGGGAAGAGCTGGAAAAGGAAGCGAAGGAACTTACCGCCGCCTGGGGCCGGGTTTTTCTTGCGGCTGAAGGCAAACGTCTCGGGCGGACCTTTGAAAACTTCAGCTCGTATTTCGCTTGCCGCCAAATTTTAAAAGGCGACGGCACGCTGAAGAATATGGCGCTCGCCCTACGTGACAAACTGAAGCGCGGTGCTTGGTTGAAACCTCTCGGCGATTATCCCCGCGCAGCATTGATGCGGGCATTGCCATGCTTGTTAGACCTCACGCCGGGCGGCGTTGCCGAAGCCCGGCGATTCCTTCCGCCACCGGCCAGCGGGATCAATTCACCTCGCGACTGGGAAGCCACCTACACCAAATGGTGGACCTACTATGCATAACCGATGAAAAGGCTCCTCATTTTTCTTCCCTACGTTCCCTTTCCTTTAATGCGCGGGGCATACCAGCGCGTTTACCATCTCACTGAGGAGCTGGCGCGCCATTTTGAAGTCGATCTATTCTGCCTTTCATCGGAGCCCGGCGATCATGAACATCTCGGAAGGTTCGGGAATTTTTGTCGGCGCGTTCATTTCGAGCCATTTCAAAATGTCCCGTGGCCAGCATTTTTGACGGACCGCATCTGGCATCCTTTGCCTGTCAGCGTGAGGCATTGGTGGTCGCCGCAGGTTTTGGAATCTTTGCGGAAATTCACCGCAGGTCAGGAATATGAAATCATCGATTTCTGCGACCTCGTGCTCTGGCCCTATATCAAAGAGCTGTTCCCGGATCATCCGGTGCGCGTCATGGATCGCAGCCGCGTCGATTGGCTGTATCAGACGGAAGTTTTGCAAACGCTCAAACAAGGGCCGTTCGCAAAGTTGATGGCGGCTGAGAATCTTTACAAAATCACGAAACTCGAACGCGAAGTGCGCAAAGAACTCGCACTGACGGTCGTCTGTGGTTTGGATGACCGAACGTTCCTCGAATCGAAGATGGGGCCGACCGATCAGGTTTTCGTTTTGCCGAATGGCGCGAATGTCGGGTTTTTCAATGCCGACGAATGGCAGCCGAAGCCGACGCCGTATCCTTCCGCATTGTTCTGCGGAGCATTGGATTACACACCGAATACCGATGGCCTCACGTGGTATTTTGAAAACATCCATCCGCTGGTGATTAAACGTCGGCCGGATTTCAAAATCATCCTCGTCGGTAAAAATCCCACGCCGCAAATGCGCGCATTCGCAGAGCTGGAATCGGTGGATTTCGTAGGAGAAGTTCCGGACGTCCGGCCTTACTATCAGAAAGCGTGGATGCAAATGGTACCGCTTCGCATCGGCGGCGGCACGCGCCTGAAAATCGCAGAAGGCCTCGCGATGGCAAATCCCGTCGTTTCCACTACGCTCGGCGCACAAGGGTTGGAGCTTAATCACGACGAACATTTGCTATTAGCGGATACTCCTCAGGATTTCGCGGACGCGATGCTGCGCTATACGGAAAACCCGGATCTGCGCCAACATCAGGGAGCCGCAGGGCGCGCACAAATTCTCGATCAATACACGTGGGGTGCACTTGGTGAACGCCTCGCCCGACGTCTCGATTCTCTCACCTCTTCCGCCTCATGAAGAACACGCAAGAGCCACCGATGACGGTCCTGCTGGGACTTCCGTTTCATGACATCACGCTGGAGGAAACGCTCGATTATTGTGAGGACACGATGCGTAACGAGAAGCCGAGCTATCTCGTCACGGCGAATGTGGATTTCACCACTCAAGCCTACGAAGACGCGGATTTGAAAAAGATCGTCTTCTATGCGGATCGCGTCGTTTGTGATGGCATGCCGCTGGTTTGGCTTTCCCGCATCTTCGGCTATCCGCTGCGCGAACGCGTGGCTGGCTCGGACATGGTGCCGCGATTGCTGGAAATCTGCGGACGCGAAAAATACGGAGTGTATTTCTTCGGCAGCGATCTGAATACCTTGGAAGAAGCCAAAGTCTTGGTCGAAGAACGCTATCCCGGCCTACGGGTCGTAGGCGTCGATTCCCCGCCCTTCGGCGCGGTGATCGAGTGGGACAACGAAGCCTTGTGCGAACGTATGCGTGCCAGTGGCGCGAAGCTTCTGCTCGCTTGTCTCGGCTGTCCGAAACAAGAACGCTGGATTTTCGCCCATCATCGCGAGAGTGGCATTCCTTTGAGCATCGGCGTGGGTGCGAGCTTGGATTTCATCACCGGAAAACAAAAGCGCGCACCGCGATGGATGCAGAAGACCGGAATGGAATGGTTCTGGCGCATGTCCAGCAGCCCGTCACGCTTGATGGCGCGCTATGGAAAAGACTTCGTCTTCCTTTCAAAAGCTTCGCTGCGCCAAGCGAAATCACAACGCCGCCGCGAAGAAATCGCAGGCGCCGTGCCGCAGACCTCTGAAAAGGAAACTGCCTCAGCGAACGTGACGCGATTGGCGTGGTCCGGAAATTTGCAATGGTCGTCTCTGAACGGCGCGCCGGTTCCCGATCACATTTCCGCTCCGGTGTGGCTGGATGCATCACGCATTTCATTCACCGACAGCTCGGGACTTGGCCAACTCGCATTGCTGCTGAGGCGTTGTCGCGCGGCGGGACAACCGCTGGTGATCATCAATCCTTCCAAGCCATTCCGTGGCGCACTTTCCGACATGCAGATGGATTCGCTCTGCACGATGGTTGAAAATGAAGAGCAAGCGGAAAAACTGCTAGAAAATCAAAAAGCCAGCGGTCAGGGCGAATTCCGCAACACAAACGATGGCGTCGTTTGGGTTTCCTTCAAATGCCCGCTGGATGCGATTTACTACGATGAAATGACCCGCACGCTCGATGCCGCGAGCGAGGAAGCAGAAGCTGGCAGCACACTTGTTATCGATCTTGCCGAAGTAAACTTCATCGATAGCCGCGCAGTCGGCGGATTGATCCGTACAATGAAGCAGATGCGTGCGAAAGGCGGCTCGATGTATCTCGCGAGGGCCAATACATCCGTGCATGAAATCATTTCCCTGCTGCGCCTCGACAAGCTTCTGCCGGAATGGGAAGGAGACATTCCCTCATGAAAGTTCTCATCTCCGCCGGAATGATCCAGGGCGGAAAATCCGGTGTCGGACGATACGTCATCTCGCTCGCCGAAGCGATGGTGCGGGAGCAGAAAGACGTCGATCTTTACGTTGCCGGACTTGATGCCGATCGGCATCTATTCCCGTGGATCAACGATGCACGCTGGGTCTCCATTCCCGCAGATGCGGCCGGTGGTGCGAAGAATTTGCTATGGCATCAACTGCGGTTGAATGCCGAAGTTTCACGCATCGGCATCGAGTTGGTTCACATTCCAAGTTATCGCCGCATGCTGTGGAGTTGTGTGGTGCCGCAAGTGGCGACGATCCATGATTGCGCCCCTTTCATTCTCCGTGAGAAATACGATTTCGCTCGTGGATTTTTCGGCAGAACCATCGTGCCGATCATCGCCCGACGCGTGCAACACGTCATCGCCGTGAGCGAAACGACAGGCCACGATATCGTGCGCTGGATGAAGGTGCCGCAGCAACGCGTGACCGTGATTCCAAACGGGATCGACCACGAGATGTTCCGCCCGCAAGATCCGGCGGCCATCGATGCGTTCCGCCAACGCATGAAGCTGGACAAGCCGTTTTTCCTCTACGTCGCGCGCCTCGAGCATCCGGCGAAAAACCATCTCCGTCTGATCCGTGCATTCGAGCAAGTCGCTGCGGACGGTTCCTTCCAAGGTGATCTCATCCTTCCCGGCGCTCCGTGGCATGGCTCCGAAATCATCGAGCAAGCGGTGGCTGAAAGTCCTTACAAAGATCGCATTCGCCTCGCGGGATTTGTTTCCAACGATGATCTACCGCTTTGGTATGCCGCAGCGGATGCACTGGTTTTTCCATCGCTCATGGAAGGCTTTGGATTGCCTTTGTTAGAATCTCAGGCATGCGGCACACGCATCGCTTGCGCCAATTCCACCAGCCTTCCCGAAGTCGCCGGCCCTGCCGGAATTTTGTTCGATGGGCTGGATGAAACATCCATCGCTTCCGCCATGCGCGAGCTTGCGACGATGGACGAAGCGGAGCGCAAGCAACGCGAAACCGAAGGCATCGCCTGGGCCGGACGTTTCACCTGGTCCGCCCACGCCCGCGATGCAGCGGCGATTTACCGCAATACACTTAATCCCACGACTTGATCCTATATGGCTGAATGGCAGCGCAGATTTTGGAGAACGACCGCCAGCGGCTATGCCGGGGTGGTGATTCGCATGTTACTTGGACTGCTACTGTTCCGGCAGATGTTCCAGCAATTTACCGAGGCTGAATTCGGCTTTTGGTCCTTGTTATGGTCGCTCTTCGGCTACGGTATTTTGCTCGATTTCGGGTTCGGTTTCACCGCTCAAAAAGCCGTCGCGGAAAAAACCGCCATCGGTGATATCACCGGGCTTAACCGGCTGTTATCCACGATTTTCTGGACATTCATCGGCATGTCTACGGTTCTGCTGATTGTATTTCTCTTAATCCGCGATCCATTCCTCACACGAATGGCCGTGCCTCTGGAAGGGCGTGATGAATTCCAACGTGCTTACGTCGTGTTCTTCATCGGTCTGGCGATAATGTTCCCTCTGGGCCTGTTTCCGGAAATCATGCGCGGCCTTCAACGCATCGATGTCGCGAACTGGGTGGGCACGCTTTCCACCGTGATGAACTTTTGCGTTCTCTATTGGGGACTTCATCAAAAATGGGATCTCGCCGTGCTGATGGCCATCAGTGTCAGCTCCAGCATCTTGCCAAACCTGATCGCCGCCGCTTACGCGATCCGCCACATTCCCGGCATTTCCTTTTCACCTCGCTGGTTTGAATGGCGCGCCGTGCGCAGCCAGATGGGATTCTCGCTCGTCGCGTATCTCGTCACCTTTAGCAACATGCTGATGTCGAAGAGCGATCAGCTTATCATCTCCCTCACCATCGGCGTGGCAATGGTCGCCATTTATCAGGCTGGATATAAAATGGGGGAAATGCTCGGCCTATTCAGCGGCCAGCTCCAGCAAGTGCTGTCACCCGCTGCAGCATCCCTGCATGCAAAAGGCGACGAAAGCGGCCTGCGCCACCTGCTTCTGGGAAGTTCGCGACTCACGTTTTTCCTGGTTACTCCCTGTTATCTTCTTTCTGCGGTGTATCTTGACCCGCTGATCCGCGTGCTCACCGGTTTAAAAACCGTGCCGACCGAAACCTGGTGGGTGGGGCAGGCTTTGCTGTTCGCGATTTTCAGTTCCCAACTCACCAATGGCTGCTCGAAACGCGTGCTCATGATGTGTGGTGAAGAGCGGCGGCTGCTTGTCATTTCGCTCTCGGATGCATTTGCGAACATCGTGCTCAGCACCATTCTCGCATATCGAATGGGCGTGCTGGGCGTGGCGATCGGAACGATGATTCCCACGGTTCTTGTCGGCTGGTTTTGGGTAATACCGCTGACGATCCGGAAGCTGCATCTTTCGTTCAAAGATTACCTCTTCTATCATATTCGCGGCACCCTGCTTCCTTTGGCCGCGTTTGCCGTCATTCTCACGCTGATCGCCGTTTTCGTGCCGGGTTCCGGAACAATCGGCTTCCTTGATCTCGCATGGCGTGGAGCCGTCTGCATGCTGCCTTTCCTGTTTTTGGGAAGAAGAGTGATGAAGGAAATCTCCAATCCAAGCGCCTGATAGAGTCTACTTTCATGAAATCGAATCTACGCGTATTGGTCATCGCCGAAGCGGCAAACCCGGATCTCACCAGTGTGGCGCTGATCGGCCACTCGCTGAGCCAGGCCATCGGCGGTGTGTGCGATGCACACCTCGTCACCGAAGACCGCAATCGCCAATCGCTGCTCAACGCGGGTGTGGACCCGTCGTTTTTCACCGCCATTTCCAATCCCGCGCAAAGTGTGGCGTTTCACATCGCTTCGGTTTTGCGCGGTGGCAACAGCCTCGGATGGACGATCCATTCCGCGCTCGCGACGTTGGCTTATCCATGGTTCGAGCTGCGTGTCTGGAAACAATTTTCCAAACAACTCAAAGCGGGCGAATACGATCTCGTTCACCGCATCACGCCGCTGAGCCCGACGACGCCGAGCTATCTTTCCAAAAAACTCGCGAAAATCGGCGTGCCGCTGGTACTTGGCCCGCTCAACGGCGGCATTCCGTGGCCCGCTGGCTTCCATCAGGTGCGCATGGCGGAACGCGAATGGCTCGGCTATTTCCGCGATATTTATCGAATCCTGCCAGGGTTAAAATCGACACGCCGCCTCGCCTCCGCGCTGGTTCTGGCCTCACGCCACACTTACGGCGAAGTGACCGAATCCAAATCCGAGCTGGAATCTAAAGCTGTGTGGCTGCCGGAAAATGCCATCGATCCGGCGCGTTTCCCGGAGATTCACGTCGAGCCATCTCCACCAGTTGCGGGCGAGCCATTGCGCCTCGCGTTTCTCGGCCGCCTTGTGCCTTACAAGGGCGCGGACATGTTGCTGGAAGCTGCCGCGCCTTTGCTGAAAGCAGGAAAAGTGAAATTGGAAATCATCGGCGATGGCCCGCAAATGCCCGAACTCCGCGCGATTGTAGAGCGCGAACAACTTGGAAACTCCGTCGAATTCGCCGGTTGGGTAGCGCATGAAAAAGTGCGCGGCCATTTATCGAAAGCCCGCGTGTTTGCCTTCCCCAGCGTGCGGGAATTCGGCGGCGGCGTAGTGCTGGAAGCTATGGCACTCGGCCTAATGCCCGTGGTGCTCGATTACGGCGGCCCGGCGGAATTGATCCCGGATGGCTGCGGCCAAGTAGTGCCCATCGGCCCGCGCGAGCAGGTGATTGAATCCTTCCGCAAAGTGCTCGGCGAACTCGCGGAAAAACCCGGCGAAGTTTACGAAACTGGCCTCCGTGCCCAACGCCATGTCCGCGAGAATTATACGTGGGACGCCAAGGCGAGCCAGCTTCTGGAAATTTACCAATGGGTGCTCGCCGGGAAGCCTACGCCGAAGCCGGACCCGATCCGCTTTTCTCAAACGTGAAACACACCGGTCGCCACCAGCGAGCCGATGATGACACCGATGGCGATGCGATACCAGCCGAACACGGAAAGTCCGTGGCTTTGCAGGTAGGAAACCAACCATTTCACGGCCAGTGCGGCTGAAATGGCCGCGGCCACGATGCCCACGATCATCGGCATCGCGCCGTATTCGTGATACATGAGCTTCGTTCCGCCAAACAAGGTATCGTAAGCCGGATCGAGCCCTTCGACTTTATCGATCGCGTCTTTTGCCGTTGCTGCTGTCAGCGTGATCACGCCGAGCAAAAATGAGTATTCTACCGCCGCCCGCACCGAGAGGCCGACGAGCAGACCACCGCAAATCGTCATCAAACTGCGGCTCGTGCCCGGGCACATCGCCACGCATTGCAGTAGCCCGATGATCAACGCCATCTGCCAAGTGAGCTGGCCGAGTTCCAGCCCGCCGGTCAGTGTTTTCCGCTTATTCCAATAAGCTGTCAGCAAAATCGCCACGCCACCGATAATCCATGCCACGATCACCGGCCAAATGCCGAAAAGGTGGTCCTTGATCCAGTGATTCAGCACCAGACCCGCAATCGCCGCCGGTAAAAATCCCGCGATCATCGCAATCGCCAGCCGCAGACCTTCCGGGTTTTTCCCCAGCACACCGTGAATCATTTGTAACACGCGCTTCGAATAAAGCCCGAGCACCGCCAAAATCGCGCCGCCCTGAATGCACACCGCAAACGCATCCGCCGCTTCCTTCGCCGTCTGGCTTCCCAAACCAATCCCCATCAACCGCTGAGCGACAATCAAATGCCCCGTCGAGCTGACTGGGAGATATTCCGTGATTCCTTCGATCACCCCTAAGATCAGCGCTTGCAATGCATTCATGAATGCGCGGACCTTGCAGATTCCATTCCGATCCGGCAAGGGATTTACGGTTGCACGATGGCCTCTCAGCACTGAGCTTGCCGGTGTTGCGAATCTCACCCGTCCTTCATGAAACAGCGTTACCTCAGACTTGTCCGTAAGACCTTCCGGACGCTCCGGCATCGCCGCCTGCGCCATCGGTCATGGTGGCAATCTCTGACGCGCCCGCTTTTCGCACGGAGTCTGTGGGTGCCGTGCCGCGATAGCGTGGCCATCGGCCTCTCGATCGGCCTGTTTTTCTCAATGATCCCGGCCATCCCGCAATCGATCTGCGCCGCGATTCTTGCGATGCGGTTCAAAGGTAACGTCCCTTTCGCCATCGCCGCTTGTTTCATCAGCAATATTTTCACCAACGGCCCGATCTGGCTGATTCAGGCGAAACTCGGAGTTTGGCTGCATGAAATCGGCATCCCGATCCCGCAGATGTTTCTCAAAGCCAGCATGAAAATCCCCGGCGTGGGCGTGGTGGATGTCGGCAGTTTCACCCTCGGCTGCATTGCAACGGGTGTCATCCTCGCACTCGCCGCGTTCCCGATCGTGCACCTATTTTCCGCACTTCAGCCGCATCATTTACCGGCGAAGAAGAAAAAAGGCCCGCCGCTCACTCCGCTGCGCCGAAACGCCGAACAATGACTTTCCCGCCTCCGAAGGGAGCTTTCAGGCGCTGGGGTAAATCGGTTTTCGGAAACTGATACTTCGGCGCGCGACCGTGGCCAAGTCGGCGAAGCAGCATAGTCAGCCCGAAGCCGACCAGCACCAGCAACGCAAAGGCTCCGAAAGCCAGCGCCGCCAATCGCCCGATCCGCCCGCTCGGAGCAGGCGCTTCCATTTTCGCAAAATAGTCAGAGCACTCCGCCGCCAATCGCAGTGTCAGGCGCTCCATGAACTCAGCAGGCGGAAGGCTTCCTTCCACCGATTTCATCGATCCGGCGAAAATCCCCATGATCTCATGCGAAGGAATCAGCCACTTCTGGTCCGGAGTTGTCACATCCTCATCGTAGCCGCGTCCTAGCCCCAGCGATTTGCTGTTCGATTCATAAACCAGCACCAGCCCATCCCCCTGCGGCACCCATGCCTGCTGAAGCTGTCCGGCGAGTTGGGTGGAATTACTGCCGATCATCACCGCGCGAATGACCACGTAGATTTTAAACCCACGCTCCTGCGCCAGCTTTTGCAACGCCTGCCGCATACGCTGTAATGCCTGCGGATTGCTTTCAAACAGCCCGCTCTCATCCGTCACCATTTCCGGCGGGGGCGGCGGAATGTTCGCATCCTTCAGCCAAGCCGGAAGCTGCTGCGCCGCAGCCAACCCGGGAATCAGCAAAAACAGGAAAAAAAGCCACCTACGGAAAAGGTTCACCCGCCCAAACTGTCAGGAAATTCCGAACGGTGACAAGCCCGCACTCCGGAAAAAGTCCCGCACCTTGGCATTCATCCTTCTTAAGGCCCATCCGCAATCCTTTGCTGGATTTCTCAGGAAATTCGCCCTAAACCAGTCCTGACTCGTCCCATTTCTCCATCACCTCCCCCCAGATTCACCCACAGCCATGTCACGCCTTCTGATCACCGGCCACCGCGGAATGGTAGGTTCCGCCCTCGTTCGTGAAGCAAACCGCCGCGGAAATTTCGACGTCATCACCGCAAACCGCGATCGCCTCGACCTCGCAAACCAGCTTCAGACCTACGATTACCTCGCTCAGGAAAAACCAGACATCGTCGTCGTCGGCGCGGCCAAAGTCGGCGGCATCCATGCGAACTCCACCTACCCGGCGGATTTCATTTACGACAACCTCATCATCGCGGTGAACCTCATCGAAGGTTGCCGCCGCGCCGGTGTCCCGCGCGTGCTTTTCCTCGGTTCCTCCTGCATCTACCCGAAGCACGCACCCCAACCGATGCCGGAAAGCTGCCTGCTCACCAGCCCGCTGGAGCCAACCAATGAAGCTTACGCCATTGCGAAAATCGCCGGCCTCAAGCTCTGCCAATATTACCGCGCCCAGCACGGAGTCACCTACCACTCCGCCATGCCGACCAATCTCTACGGCCCCGGCGATAACTATCATCCGGAAAACTCCCACGTTATCCCCGCGATGCTCCGCCGCTTCCACGAAGCGAAAGTCCGCGGTGATGAATCCGTCGCCATCTGGGGTACCGGCACCCCGCGCCGCGAATTCCTCCACGTCGATGACCTCGCCTCCGCCTGCCTCCATCTGCTCGGCCTGGAAAATCCGCCGGACTGGGTGAACGTCGGCTTCGGTGATGATGTCACCATTTTCGACCTTGCTACCAAAGTGGCGAAAACCGTCGGATTCGAAGGACAGATCGTCACTGATCCGACCAAACCGGACGGCACTCCGCGCAAGCTCATGGACAACACCCTCCTGCGTGAAAGCGGCTGGAAACCGACCATCGAGCTCGAAACCGGCCTCGCCGCCGCCTATCAGGATTTCCTGGCCAGCCTCGATAGCGGCTCCGCCCGCCTTTGATTCGTATGTAGTCCAGCCCTTCAGGGCGTCTTACAACAGTCGAACTGCGTACTGAGTTGCCACCTCAGCTCTATCCGCTATCTTTTTTAGAAGCTGTCTTAAAATTCCCAATGCTCCGTCGCATGATGGAGCGATGAAGAAATTTAAACCGCAGATGAACGAAAATGAACGCAGATGGAAAAAGGGATTTTACGAGATCAGAAGATCTCTTTTATCTGCGTCCATCCTGTTTATCTGTGGTTAGAGAGATTTTTTAGACAGCCTCTTTACAGCGAATATCATCATGACTGAGAAAAAAGCCATCTGCGTGCAGGGACTCATTCCCTTTTTCCTCCTCATCGCCCTCGGCGGTGCCGCCGTTTTCACCGGGAAACTCTGGTGGATTCTGGAAAACGCTCCGTATCTCTTCATCCTCATCGTTCCCATCGTCATGCTCTGGCTGAAGGGACTATTCATCGTTTCTCCGAACGAAGGGAAAATCCTGACTTTCTTCGGAAACTACACCGGCACCGTCCGCTCGCCCGGTTTCTGGTTCGCCAATCCATTCGCGAACAAATCCCGCATTTCCCTCAAGGTCAGCAATTTCCAAAGCCCTCAGCTCAAAGTCAACGACGCCCACGGCAATCCGATCGAAATCGCCTGCGTTATCGTATGGCGGGTAATCGACACCGCAAAAGCCGCCTTCGACGTTCAGGACCACCACGCATTCGTCCAGATTCAGTGCGAAACCGCCCTGCGCCATCTCGCGAATCATTACCCTTACGAGCCGCATGACACCGGTGAACTTTCTCTCCGCGGTTCCCCGGAAAAAGTCGCCGAAACTTTGCAAACCGAAGTCCAGAGCCGCGTCCAAATCGCCGGCATCGAGATTATTGAAGCCCAGCTTTCCCACCTCGCCTACAGCCCGGAAATCGCCCAAGCGATGCTCCGCCGCCAACAAGCAGCCGCCGTCATCGGCGCACGCCAAATGATTGTCGAAGGCGCTGTCAGCATGGTGGAAATGGCGCTCAAAAAACTCGAAGACGACAAAATCGTCCAACTCGACGAGAAAAACAAATCCATCATGGTCAACAACCTGATGATCGCCCTCGTCTCCGAATCCCACATCCAGCCCGTCCTCGCCACCAGCCAAGCGAACTAAGGCTTCAAAATCCACGTTTTCAGATACTTGTAGAGTCCTGAACTCGTATTAGGGTAAGCCATGCTGTTCCCCGCATTCGACCACACCACTTGGCTGGGCTTCGGGATGGTGGTCTTGTTTTACGCGGTCGGCTTGTTGCACGTCTTGCACGCGCTCATGACGGTGCGGACGTCGCAAGGCACTATCGCTTGGGTCATCGCTCTATTGGCGGTGCCGTTTGTCGCCATTCCGCTGTATTGGCTGCTCGGACGCTCGAGGTTTTCAGGATACGTCCGCGCCCGCCGGGCAGAAGACCACCGGCTACGCCGCCTTGCGGAATCCATGCACCAACGGCTGCTCGCCTATGAAGCTGAAGTGCCTGACGAAGCTGCGTTTTCCAAAGCCGCGCTGATTCTCGGCGGGCTGCCATTTATGAAAGGAAACTCCCTCGATCTGCTTATCGACGGCGAGGAAACCTTCCACAGCCTCTTCGAGGAAATCGCCAAAGCACAGCACTACCTGTGCGTGAATTTCTATATCGTCAAAAACGACCGCATCGGAAAACGCTTCCAGCAGGCGCTCATCGAACGCTCCCGGGCCGGAGTGAAAGTCTATTTCCTGTTCGATGAAATCGGCTCCCACAAACTCCCCCACTGCTACCTGAAACCGCTCCGTGATGCAGGGGTCATCTGCTGCGCCTTCGGAGCAAACCGCCTCTGGCTTTCGCGTCTCCAACTCAATTTCCGCAATCACCGGAAAATCGTCGTCATTGATGGCCGCACCGCCTTCCTCGGTGGCCTGAACGTCGGAGACGAATACCTCGGCCGCGACCAGCGCTACGGAAAATGGCGGGACACCCACCTGAAAGTGACTGGCCCCGCCGTGCATGCCGTGCAGATGGTTTTCCTCGAAGATTGGTTCTGGGCCACCAGCAGCGTACCGGAACTTTCTTGGGAAACCGAGCCGGAACCGGAAAACCAAATCGCCGCCATCATCCCGACCGGCCCCGCCGATCCGGCGGACACTTGGCAGCTCGTCGTCGCCCAAGCCGCCAACAGCTCGAAACACCGCCTGTGGATCACCTCTCCATATTTCGTCCCGGACGAAGGCGTGCTCACCGCCTTGCAAACCGCCGCGCTGCGCGGAGTGGACGTCCGCATCATGCTGCCCGAGCGCGCGGATCACCTGCTCGTCTGGCTTTCCGCGTTCTCATATTACGAAAACGCCATCCCCTTCGGCGTGAAGCTTTACCGTTACCATCGCGGATTTCTTCACCAGAAAGTTATCCTCGTGGACGAGGACCTCGCCATGGTCAGCACCGCGAATCTCGACAACCGTTCGATCCGCCTGAATTTCGAAATCACCGCGCTTTCACCCGATTCGCAGTTCATCCGGGAAGTTCGGGAAATGCTCGAGGAAGATTTCAACCACTGCTCGAAAGCCACCTTGGGCGAGTTCACCCAAAAGCCATTTCTCTTCCGCGCCGCTTGCCGCGCAGCACGATTACTGGCTCCAGTACAATAAAATAGGACCTGTAAGACGTATCGGTCTTACAGGTCCTATTGAGAAATTCAACTTAGCGCATCGCGGTCGCACCCAGATCCGGGCGCTGGCGCACGATATTCGCCAACATGCTGCGGCAATGACCGTAGCTGGTGCGTTTTGCCAGGATTTCCGCACTGCGGGTAAAGGAACCCCATTGAACAATAGTGATCTCCACATTGCGGCGGCCCCACTGGTTCATGATGTCCTTCGATGGCTTGTAAATGTCGATCGTGCCGGTGCCAGTAAGCGCGGAACCGTAATCATCCACGACGTAGAGATAAGGCAACCCCTTGATGCGGAACGTGGTGCCGACAGGGTAGAAAGACCAGTCAGCCGCAGCGCTGCGCACGCGGTCCGTGTAGCGGAGCTGAGTGCCGGTGGCATTCTGGCTGCCGTAAATCAAGTGATCGGACTCACTGCAGGTGTAGGCAGTGGTGCGGACGATGCGGCTGCGGTCGCTGAAAGCATACACAGGCATCGAGTGCTTGTCCCGAGGCTTCCCGGCAGCAGCGGCAACGGCGGAAGCAGAAGGAGCAGCGGTCGAAAACGACTGGGACTTCGCGAGGGAAGCGCTGCCGCCGCCACTACGGATGGCGGATTTATCGAGAACGGTGAGGGAGGAATTAGTGCCGCAGCTTGTCAGAAAAGCGGCGGTGGAAATTGCGATCGTGGCGAGGGAAAGGGATCTGAAAGTCATGCAGTATTTGAGTAGTAGGTCGCTTGTGCGGATGCATTTTTTTGTGACTCGTCCGTTTACTACCCGAAAATGGCCTTTTCGGCAAACTGAAAAAGCCAATCCAGTTCCAAATCGCCAGAAATTTGTAAAATTTTCCGCCTAGGGAAATCTGGGTTTTCCCTGATGCGCCAAGGCCCCGGAAGGTGGTTTGCAAAACCTTATAAAAATTTCATTTTTTATCTCCTAAAAGACCATCGAAGACAAAAACACCGCCATTCCTGATCTCGGCAATCCTTCCTCATCAGGTACCCACGAAAAATGAACATGTCGATTTTTCAAAAAACGAAGCCATCACGAAAACTTTGGAGATCACTTTCGCTTGCCATCTCTACCCGATCTTCTGTTGGATGATAGAGCATGAAATTCATTCCCTATTTTTCCGTTGTCTTCATGGGTCTGACATCTCTCGCCTCCGCGGTGGATTACAAAATCGAACATGTCAGCCGCGGCAAGCAGTGGGCGTGGGTCGATGACGCGTGGAACGAAGGTGCTGAATGCGTGGAACTCAAAGTTTCCGCCAGTGAAAAGCAGGAGCCGAAGCAGGTTTATTACAAAGCTTATTTCTACGATAAGGACGACAAGCTGCTCTTTTCCGCAAAGCAACCTTCGCGTATCTACGAATACGGTGATGTAAACGTGTTCGTCCCGCCGACGTTGGAAGCCGGAAAAAAATACTCCGTCTACTTCGCGGTGCCGAAGGCGTACACTGCCGGAGACAAGAAATGGCGGCGCGTGGTCGTCGTTTTCGGCAATCAGGAAAAAGCCGTCGCCGAGCTTTTCCCGAAAGGTGAAATCAAACCCTACGATTTCCCTGAAAAACCCAAGGTGAAGTGACCTACCTAGCGCGGCGAAGTTGCAGAGCCTGTCATTTCCCGATAAAGCTCTGCCACCCGATCCAATGACGCAGCCTGCACCTTCCCCTTTGTTTCAACGTCTCTGGTTCGTTGGTTTTTCCGGCCATCGGAAGTTGGAGCGCCCGGAAGAAGCCCGCGCGGTCATTCGCCAGGAACTCCGCGCGCTCGTTTCTTCGCTAAACGGCGAGCTCATCGGGCTTTCCAGCGCCGCCTCTGGAGCGGACACGTTGTTTCTCGAAGCCTGCACGGAACTCGGCATCCGCACCATCGTTCTGCTGCCGTTTGATCGCGAACGCTTCTCCCAGGATTTCGAAAACCCCGCCGATTGGGACCGCGCGGTCTCCTGCATGGACGCAGCCATCTGGTGCGAAACCGTCGGCGGAAATGAAGTCGCCCCCGCCGCCTATCACGTCGTGAACCGCGAAATGCTCGATATCGCGGACCGCATGATCTTCCTCTGGGACGGCCTGCCCGCACGCGGCCTCGGCGGCACGGCGGAAACCGTGATGGAATGCCACGAACGAAAAATCCCCGCCCGCATCATCCACGCCGATGATTTCTCGGTCGATTGGCAGACCGGCGAGCCACCGCTCATTTCCACCGATCCCCGGTTCTCCGATCTCCCGCCCGCCACCTGCGTGCAGGAGCTTTTCGAAAAACTCGACACCCGCGCCACCCAGAGCGCGCCACGTTCCCGCTGGTTCGCCGCAGGGTCGATGTCCGTCAACCACGTCGCCACCTTCGTCCAGGCCAGCTTGCTAGCGCTCAGTCTCTCGAAGGAAATGGGCGGCCTGATCAAATTCACGCTCGCCATTATCGCCGCCTGTCTGCCGTGGGTCGGCTCCCGCATGCGCCTGCAGGAACGCTGGGTTTCCGACCGCGTCCGCGCCGAGCTCCTGCGCTCTCTCCTCGCCTCCCACGTTCCCAGCAGCCCGTTGCACCCGCCCGCGCTTGATCTTTTCCCTACGGAAATGCCGTTCATCCGCAGTGCTGCCGTCCGTCTGATCCCAGAACGCATCGATTGGCAATCCGCCGCGAAACGCTACCTCTCCGAACGCCTCAACGGTCAAATCCACTATTTGATGTCCAAAGGTGCGAAGGCGAAACAACGCATGCGGCTCTTCGGCACTCTCTTTAAAATCACCTCTTACGGCGCGATTTTCTTCGCCGGCATGGCGTTGTTCGTGAGTTCGTTCGATTACCGCGTCGGCGAAATCTGGCAACGTTGGGCCATCGGTTTCCTTCCCGCCGTGCTTCCCGGTATCGCCGCCTGGAGTCTCGCGATGATTTCCGTTTTCGAGTTCAAACGTCGCGCCAGCCTCTACAACCAACTCGTCGAGGAACTCATCCGCCTGCGCCCGAAAATCGAGCAAGCGAAATGCGCCAGCGCCGCCGCCGCCGCCATTCAACAAATCGAACGCCTGCTCCTAAACGAACTCTGGGAATGGCAAGGGCCGAGGAAGAAGTAAAATGGAGCGCTGGTGTTCACACCGGCGAGCAGAGGAAATATCTCTGCGATCCACATATCTTCGCGAGCCGGTGTGAACACCAGCGCTCCAACTCGACACAAAAAGGCCTCTCACCGTGAAGTGAGAGGCCTTTTGAAAAACAGAATGCTCAACCGCGGTTGCTGCGGTCTTCTGCACCGGCGCCTACTTTTTGCGCACGCTTGCGGGCGTTGGCATCGAGGATGCGCTTGCGGAGACGGATGTTAAGCGGAGTAGCTTCCACGAGTTCGTCGGCATCGATGTATTCGATGGCGCGCTCAAGCGAGAAACGGACTGGAGGCGTGAGCTTCGAAGTCTTGTCCTTGCCGGAGGAACGCATGTTGTCGAGGTGCTTCTCTTTCACTGGGTTCACCGCAAGATCGCCGAGACGTGGGTTTTCACCGACGAGCATGCCGCCGTAAACCGCATCGCCAGGAGCGACGAACAGGACGCCACGATCTTCCAGCGTTTGCAGGGAGAACGGAGTGGCTGCACCGGAGTCCATGGAAACGAGGGTTCCGGTGCTGCGGTTTTGGATTTCGCCAGCGTGCGGGGCGTATTCCTTGAAAAGGTGGGACATGATGCCGTGACCGGAGGTCAGGTTGACGAGCTCGGTTTCGAAGCCGATCAGACCACGGGTAGGGATGGTCGCCTGGATGAACACGCGGCCGGAAGCCTCGGTGTCCATGTGCTCCATGAGGCCCTTGCGGTTCATGAGGATCTTGAGGATACCCTGGGTGTATTCGCC
Organism: Luteolibacter sp.; assembly: GCA_047605125.1. Classification (GTDB taxonomy): domain Bacteria; phylum Verrucomicrobiota; class Verrucomicrobiia; order Verrucomicrobiales; family Akkermansiaceae; genus Luteolibacter. The sequence goes on along the minus strand of JASGGK010000004.1, from coordinate 1,058 downwards.
CGGAGCCTCGACGTAGAGGGTTTCGAACGGTTCGAGCAGCTTGCCAGCGTCATCGCGGCGGAAAATCACGACCGGACGGGAAACGAGCACTTCGAAGCCTTCGCGGCGCATTTGCTCGACGAGAACGGCGATTTGCATGGAGCCACGGGCGGAAACGTTGAACACACCGGAAGTGTCCGTGTCCTCGACTTGAATCGAGATGTTCGTTTTCAGCTCGCGCATCAGGCGGTCACGGATAGCGCGGGAAGTGACGTGCTTGCCTTCTTTACCAGCGAGCGGGCCGTCGTTAATGGAGAACTGCATCGAAACAGTCGGAGGATCGATGGCGACGAATGGAAGCGGCTCTTGGTCCGGGTTGCCGGCGAGGGTTTCACCGATGGCGACGTTTTCGATACCGGCGGCGATGCCGACGATGCCGCCTGCGCCGCAACCTTCGGAGTCAGCGGTGGCCAGACCGGAGTAGGTGAAGGTTTTCATCACCTTCGACTGCACCTTGGTACCGTCTTCGCGGAGGAGGTAAACGGTGTCACCCTTCTTCACGCTGCCGCCGAGAACTTTACCGATGGCGACGCGGCCGACGTAGTCATCCCACTCGATGTTGGAAACGAGCATGAGGAAATCCGCATTTGGATCTGCCTTTGGAGCCGGGATGTGCTCGACGATTTTTTTGAGGAGCGGAATGCAGTCAACGCGCTCGTCACCTGGCTCATCCATGAAGTAGCCGTCGCGGGCGGAGCCGTAACAGAAAGGAGCGTTGAACTGTTCTTCGTCAGCATCGAGATCGAGGAAGAGTTCGAGAACTTGGTCGCGGACTTTTTCAGGAGTCGCGAGAGGGCGGTCGATCTTGTTTACGACGACGATCGGCTTGAGACCTTCTTGCATCGCCTTACGCAGCACGAAGCGCGTCTGGGCTTGCGGGCCGCCGGATGCGTCCACGACGAGCAGAACGCCGTCCACCATTTTCATCACGCGCTCCACCTCGGCACCGAAGTCGGCGTGGCCTGGAGTGTCCACGATGTTGATGGTGTAGCCTTCCCAGAGAATGGCGGTGTTTTTCG